>CAZHZF010000001.1:0-64521 GCA_964536925.1 uncultured Dehalococcoidales bacterium
GATCGAGGATGTGCAGGGTACTCTCCGACTTCCTGAGGGTCTTGTCGCCGACGAGGGAGCGTTCGTCGCGCGGATCGCGACAAGTCTCGCCGCGCGCCCGAACCTCGATCCGGACCCCATGGAGCTTCTGCAGGACTTCGGTGGCCCCCTCTCACAGCCCGGGACCGGCGATGCCGCCTACTTCGTCATGTGGGCGCAGCGCATTCTGGCTCACCCCCTGCCCTCGAACCGTCAGGTGCGGGCTGGCGGCCTCCACGGGATGGTCCTGGACCGCCTGCGTCGTCCATTCCACTCTCTGATCCGCTATTACGTGGACGCGCAAGCCGCACGCCAGGAAGAGATCGCAACCTGGCTGATCCGAGCGGTGAGCGCGCTCGCGAGTGCCGACGCGGAGATCGCGCGCCTGAGGGCGCGTGTGGATCGCCTTGAGAAGGACCGCGGCGCGCTGCCCCACAACGAACCATGAAGGTCGGCGTGACACCGCCCGATTGGAGTCACCTGAAATCCCTCCTCGCCGGAGGCAGGCTCGTACAACTGATTTCCGACCTTTCTGCCGGCGACGCGGTCAGTGAGGATGCGATCGCCTGGCAGCGCGCGTTGGAGCGCGCCGGGATCGATGCGCCGATCTACGGCCGGACTATCGTTGCCGGCCACGGGTCGCGCGCGTGGCCGATCCACCGCCTGCGTCTGACGCCGCACGACGTGCCGATCCTCCATTACTCGGTCTGGTCGGAAGCCGCCGATCTTGTGGCGACGCTTCAGCGCCCCACGATCCTCGACTACCAGAACGTGACGCCGCCCGAGTTCTTCACGCAGTTCGAACCGTCGATGGTTGCGGAGACGTCTCGAGGTCGTGCCGCACTGCGGACCATCGCGCCTCTATGCTCGCTCGCGATCGCGCGTTCCGAGTTCAGCGCGGGAGATCTTCGCGAGGCCGGATTCCGAGAAGTCCGCACGCTCCCGATCGTCCTGCGGGCCGACGCGATGCACGATCGGGGTGAGGCGGTCGCCAATCCCGCGACCCTCCTCTACGCCGGTCGAGTCGTCCCCAACAAACGCGTCGAAGATCTCCTCGCGATCCTGGCCTATTGCCGTCGTGTCCGACGGGACATCACGCTCGCCATCGTCGGCGCGTGTGATCCGGCCTCCGACTACTACCGCGCGCTCCATCGTTACGCCTTCCGACTCGGCGTAGACACCGCGGTCCGCTTCACAGGCAAGGTCCCTCGTGCGCGCTACGTCGCGGAGTTTCGGTGCGCTCAGGTCTTCGTGACGATGAGCGAGCACGAGGGTTTCGGCGTTCCGATCCTGGAGGCTTTTCGCGTCGATCTGCCGATTGTGGCGCGCGCGGCCGGTGCGATCCCCGAGGTCGTCGGCGATGCGGGGATCCTCATCGAAGGACGGAGGCCCGATATCGCGGCCGAAGTCATCCTCGAGGTTCTGGCCGATCGCTCGCTGCGCAGTCGGATGATCGAGCGAGGCAAGGTGCGCGCCGCCCTCTACTCCGCCGATCGGGTGATCGCCCGTCTGGCCGATCTCTTGACCGATGGCGTCGAGGCGATCCGAGGACGGTAGGGCCGCTTTACGTTCGCCGCACCTCGTACAGACCGATTGGGTATGCATAGGGACGGGTCGCCCGCGGCATTCTTTCGGATTCAAGGACGATCTCTTCCAGTGGGGGGGAGAACCTGCGGGCGCGCTGCCAGAGGCGTCCATAGGCCGGGACAGTCAGCGCCTCCCCCTCACGAAAGAGATAGAGCGGTTTTCCGGCGCTCTCCCAATACGTCAGCGCCCGCTCGATCGCGTCCGGACCTCCGGGTCTCTCGTACAGGATGAACGACGCGCGCTCGCCGATGAACTGCAGGGGCGCGGAGAAACGCCATCCGGCGAGGTCATCGTCGAACAGCACGATCGCATTCGGCGGGAGGTCCGCGGTCATCGCATGGATCAGCTCGGTCGCGCCGCGGTACTCCCTCAACGTGACGAGCGGTCCCCAGCCAGTCACCGTCCATGCGAGCGTGCCAATCGTCAGCATCGCCGGAATCGCGGCGGTGACACGGGACTGCACCGCTGTCCACCGGTTGAGGGCGGGTGCGCCGCGCATGGAGGCGAGCGCGATACCCGCTCCGAGAACGATCGCCGGCACGGTCATGGTGAGCCAGCGGCGCGCCGCCCACGGATACTCCGGATGGATGCGGGGATCGAGCATCACCAGCGCGAAGTCGATCGCGAACGATGCCAGTAGGAGGCCGGTGACCGGCGTGGCGCAGCGGCGCCAGAGCAGGACGAGACCCGCCAGACCCAGGGCGACTCCCGCCGGAGTGAGGAACCAACCCAGACGAGGGAGCGCCTCGAGCCGGTTGCGGATGGCGACGCTCGCCTCCCGGGTCAGACCGCTCGTCTCTCCGCCGAGATCGAGCGGCCGGACGAACCACAGCCACACGGCGGCGATCACGATCGCCGCCAGGGCCGCGCGCCATAGCCCGTCTTGTGCCCTGCCCCGCAAGGTCTGGACGCGTGTGGCGAGGTCGATCCGCCGGAATCCGGTGATGACCAGGATGATGGCGGCCCCACCGAGAGGAAGGATCCAGAGGGGCACACCATCGCGCGCGCCGGGTATCTGGCCCGCCACGTAGAACGGCGCGACGATCGAGTTGTGCGCGATCGCGTGCGCGACCGGCCCAAGCGAACCCGCCGCCAACCACGGCAGCACCCCGGCGCGGGCTCGGAGGATCACGGCGCATCCCCACACCGCCGCCAGCGCCACGAGCGGGAGAACAGCCTCCAGCCTGGCCAGCCCTCCGATCCCCAGCGTCATTCCGGCCAGCAGTGCGAGCCATCGCGAATCGCGGCGCTCCGCGAGCAGCGCGCCGAGGATGCCCGCCAGTAGCGTCGCCTGTGACAGCGTCTCCGCAGCCGGATATCGGCCGAACCAGACTTGCAGCGGGTTGACCAGGAGAAGCGCGCCAGCGGCGAGGCCCGCCGCGCCTCCCGCGAGCGCTCGAGCCAGGAGCGACAGCGCGACGATGGATCCCAGGGCGAAGAGCGGCGGTACGTGGAGACCCGCGTCGATCCCTCCCGCGGACATCCCCACCGCAATCGCTGCCGGCAGGAGGTGGAGCCCGTGCGGAACAACGAGGCCGGAGTCGGCGTCCGCGCGCGCCATGTAGAAGCCCTTGAGCCGATTGACGTGGGAGCCGGGCGCGAGGGGCGGGCCGAACACGGCATCGCGCGCGTCGGCGGGAAGGGCCGCCACTTCCGGGTCGACCCAGAGGATCGAGCCGTTTCGGGCTATGTGCGCCGCGGTGGAGACGTACACGCCCGGATCGAGGCCACCGAGAACGTACTCGTGGGGACGCAGGTACACGATCGCGCCCAGGAGGATGAGCCCGCCGAGCGCGAACGTGAAGGGACGATCGATCGTCACCCAGGCTCCCGTACCAGGCCAGCGCCACACCAAAACGGCAAAGCCGATGGGCACGACGAAAGTGGGGTAGGCGCCGATCCCGCGTGGGTACCAGCCCAGGTCGGCCAGAATCAGGGAGATCCAGGCGGAGAGGATCAACCCTACAAGAGCGGCGAACGCCGCTCGATCGAGGCTATCGCCGCGGTAGGCCCGGCTCATTCCTCGTGAGAGCGATTCTTGCGCTCGCGATGCTCGAGGCTCAGCAGCCGCGACTCGAGGTCACGCAGTATCCCGGCGACCTGCCGGTTGATCTCGTCCTGCTGCCGCAGCGCCGGTTCGACGTACCACCGTGTGGAGACCTCGTTCCACCGGCGACGCACAAACGTGATCAGGGCGCCCGCGAAGGGGAGGCGCGACGCAAGTGTGCCAGGCTTAAGCGGCTCGGTCAGCGGCCGGGCCACCGACGAGACAGGTGGCGGGATCTCCCCCTCCGCAAGCGTGTGGAGGATCCGTGCGATTTCGCGGCGCGACTCTGTTCTGTCGCCAGGGTCCGTCTGGAGTCGCTCCGACCATCGGGCCCAGACCGCGCGCAAAATGACTCGCTCTTCGTCCGTCGCGGCGAGTGCGGCCAGACCACGTTCGGCGAATGGCAGGTCGCGGATCACCTCCGGTTGAGAGCGATGGCGGAGCATGAACCTGAGGCGGCCCTCATGATGGTTGCCCAGCTTGGCGGGCATATCGCGATTCGCCACGGTCGACTCGTCGTGTGTGCCTCGGACACGTGGACTCACGACGATGCGCCACCCCGCTTGCCGGGCCCGAAAGCAGAGGTCAGCATCCTCGTAGTAGAGGAAGTACGCCTCATCAAATCCGCCGATCGACTCCACCATCGCCCGCCGCACGGCGATCGCAGCGCCCGTGACGAACTCGACATCCCGGAGCGCCTCCGCACCCGACGACATCTCGATCCGGTCATCGTGGAAGGGCGAGCAATCGGGCATGCGCATCCGACCGCCGAAATGCTGGATCGACCCGTCGCGTCGGCGGAGCAGACAGCCAACGATCCCGATCCGGAGATCCGAGCCAAACACGTCGAGGACGGCAGAAACGGCACCCGACTCCAGGCGAACGTCCGGATTGAGGACCAGGGCGATCTCCGTCTCCAGCGCTGCGATTCCCTGATTCGCCGCGCGGGCGAATCCAAGATTCTCCGCGTTCGCGATGCACCGAACCCCTCGCTCGGCCGCCACCTGTGGAGTCCCGTCGGACGACGCGTTGTCGACGACGATGATGTCTGCCAGTCGCGTCGTCTGACCTTCGAGGGCGTCCAGGCAGACGCCGAGGTCAGCTCCGGGGTTGTGGCTGACGATCACCGCGCCGACTCGCGGTTGCGGCTCGGCAGCGCCCGTGTCTTTCACAGCGGTACGCAATCGTCGCACAGGTTGTCCGGCCGCGTCGGCGGCACGGGAGGATGTGGCCGCTCCGTTGGCGTACCCTAAGGCAGTGCCCCAGGGCGAAGACATCGATCGTCTGCATCGGCGCCTCCGCAACGAAGTGTGGAATGGCGTGCGGTTCCAGGAGTTTGCCTGGCCCGATATCAGCCTGCGATCGATCGCACGCGATGGCGCCGGGACAGTCGCGCGCGCCGTTGCGCGTCTGCGACAGCCGTTCCACGATCTGGCCCGCTACTACGCCGAACGTGCCGCACGGGTGGCGATCGACACCGATCGTCGGGTCCACGCTGACCTCGTGCACAGGGTTGAACTGCTGCGGAGCGATATCGAGCGCGTTCTCGCCGACACTGCGGCCTCTCGCGACTTCGCTCGATCGCCAGACGCGGTTAACCCGGTCGGCGGATCTGGTCCGAGGCGGCGCGTTCTCTGCGTCGTGCAGCGCTACGGCCGCGGTGGCGCCGAGCTCGTCTGTCAGGCGGTTGCCGAACGCCTGGCAATGCGCCACGATGTCACCGTTCACACGACCTGTGCTCTCAGCGATCGTACGTGGGCAAACGAGCTGCCCGCCGGTGCCGAGGTGGTCAACGGTGTCCGGGTCGTTCGGTTCTCGACCACGCGGAACCGCGACCCGGATGCGACCCTGATGGAGATCCCCCACGACCCGCCGGCACAGCGAGTCGCGGATCTCGCCTGGCTCGCCGCACAGGGTCCGCACGCACCGACGCTGCTCGAGGCGCTCCGTCGCGAGGCTACCTCGTTCGATGCGACCCTCTTCTTCACGTACCTGTATGAGCCCACGGTCCTGGGGATACTGGCGGCCCCGGAGCGTTCCATACTGGTCCCGACCGCGCACGATGAGGATGCGCTGCGCGTCCCGGCGATTGCCGAGGCGTTTCGGGCAGCGCGCTACCTCGTCTTCCTCACACCAGCGGAGCGCGACCTGGTCACGCGGACACTGCAAGAGATCTCCGCACCTCACACGATCGCGTCAATCGGGATGAATGGCACCGCCGCCGGCGATGGGCGCCGGTTCCGCGAGCGACACGCCCTCGGCTCGGAGACCGTCTTCCTCTACGTGGGCCGGGTCGATGCCGGAAAGGGCTGCGCCGATCTCGTTCACCACTGGCGGGCGAACGCCTTGCCGGCATCCCGACTGGTGCTGGTTGGCGAGGATCGCCTCGGTCTCAGCGGCGGCGATGGGATACTCTCCCTCGGATACCTCATGGATGAGGAGCGCGCCGACGCGTACGCGGGGGCCGACGTGTTCGTCCAGCCATCCGCGCTCGAGAGTCTCTCCCTCGTTCTCCTCGAGGCATGGCAGTACGGCCTCCCCGCGATGGTGAATCAGCGATCGCCGGTACTCCTCGACCACGTGCGAAGGGCGCAGGGCGGCCTGTATTACGGCGACGCCGACGATTTCGGCGCGATCGCGCGTTACCTGATCGCACGACCTGACGAGCGGCGGCGCCTCGGCGTCAATGGCGCCACGTATGTCGCCCGCGAGTACACCTGGGAGAAGTTCGACCCGATCTGGGATGCGGCGATCGAGGCGGTCGCGACGCGACCCACTCAGTGATCCCCGCGCGCCTCGCGCCGAGCGATCGCCAGTGATTCGTGCCCGCTCCGCATGAAGGCCGGTCGGACCCTCTCATAGACCCGATCCCAGGTATGGCGCTCGCGGACCCGGCGCGCGCCGTGCTGCGCCATCCGCGCTCGCAGACCCGCGTCGGAGAGGAGTCGCGCGATTGCATGCTCGATCGCGTCCACATCGCCAAACGGCACCACCAGGCCGGAGCGCTCGTGTTCGACCACGTCACCCACACCGCCCGCGTCGGCCGCGACCACCACCTTGCCGTTCAGCCACGCCTCCAGGAACACGATGCCGAAGGAGTCGGTGCGACTCGGCAAGACGAGGAGGTCGATCGCAGCGAGCAGACCTCGCTTCTCATCGTCCGAAGCGGATGGCAGGACAACGATCCGCTGTCGTGTCGTCTCGGGCAGAGTTCCCAGGAACGTGGCGAATGGATCGGTCATCGCGCCTGCCATCACCAGTCGCGCCACCCCGCCGCGCGCCCAGTGAGTTTCCATCGCCCGAACCGCGTGGTCCGCGCCCTTGTCGAACGCGAGTGTCCCCAGGAAGCCCACCAGCGGACCAGGCAGGTCGTGACGCGCGCGAAAGGCGTTCCCGTCGCCCCCGATGACGGCGTCGGGGTCGACTCCCGCGCCGCCGGTCCAGAGTCTCGCCTCATTCAGGCCCCGGTCCACGTAGAACCGCGCCTCCGTGGGCGTCTGGATCAGAACGCCATCGGCCGAACACACCAGACCCACCTGATGCTGCATCGTGTAATAGCGACGGACCGAGCCTCCCGCCGACTCGCCCAGATGCGTCAGGGGCGACATGAGGAACGGCGCGCCGGCGTTGCGGGCGTGGTCGCGTGCCGGGAACAGGAGCGCCTCCAACGCGATGTTCATGCCGTGGACGACATCGAATCGACCGGCCGACTCGTCGAGTGCGCTCCGCAGTCCCGGCACGAACGGCGCGGCCAGGCAGAGGCGCGCGAGCAGTCCCCCCGTCCCTGGTACGCGATCGATCTCGGCGAGCAGCCGACGCGCAGCGCGAAATCCGATTCCCGGCGGGGGAAGATGCCGGATCGGGAACCGCTCGATGCGTACGCCATTGTGGACCTCGCTCTCGCGAGAGATGCGCGCCTTGCGATGATCCCAGAGATAGGCGAGGTCCAGTGCGTCGGTCGTGAAGACGGTGACGTCGAACCCCTCCGCGGCCTGGCGCTCCGCGTACGCCTGAAGGTGGATCTCCGCCCCGCTGACCACCGGCCAGTAGCGGATGTTGACGTGCAGGATGCGGTGGGGCACTGGCGCCTCAGCAGCCGGCGCCGGGTCTCTCAGGCAATGTCGAGATCCGCATGGCTGATCAGCCGCCCTCGATCGGTCTCGACCACGCAGATATCCTCGATGCGGCAGCCGCCGACGCCAGGAATGTAGACCCCGGGTTCGATGCTGTGGACGTGCCCGGCCTCCAGGGTATGCGTCGAGTGCGGCGCCACGAACGGGATCGGCTCGTGATACCGGAAGCCGATCCCGTGGCCGGTGTGATGCACGAAGGCGTCGCCCAGGCCCGCCGCCGCGATGATCGATCGGCCCGCCGCGTCCACATCGACACCGGTCGCCCCCGCGCGCACCGCGCCGGCCGAGGCCGCGTGCGCCTCTCGCACGAGGGCGAACAGATCCCGCTTCTGCTGATTGGCAGTGCCCGCACATACGGTGCGGGTCAGGTCGGACCAGTATCCGTCCACCACGACACCGAGTTCGATGACCACCAGGTCGCCTCGCTCGAGCCGCCGTGCCGATGACAGCGGATAGTTCCAGTTGCCGGCCGTGGCGAGACCCGAGGTCACCTGTGCCCAGGCGAAGGCGTGCCGTGCCCCGCGATATCCCGGGCCGCCCACGCGTACCGCGCTCTCCACGGCCGCGGACACGTCGACCTCACGGTTGCCGGGCTGCGCGTGCTCCTTGAAGGCGATCAGTCCGAGCGACGCCACTTCGCTGGCGACCTCTAGCCTCTCGATCTCACGGGCGGTCTTGCGCGCACGCAGAGCGTAGAGAAGTTCGGTCGCGTCGATCGGCTCGCATGCGAAGGCCTCGCCGATCAGCGCCTGCCCAGGACCCCCGACGCCCGTCGGTTCGCCCGAGAGCGCGTTCGGCGCGATCGTCTCGAAGCGTCCCTCGATACCGATCCGCCCACCTCTGAGACCGCGTTCCTCGGCGATAGTTCGCGCGAGACGGAGAAGGTGGGCCGGCGGAAGCTCGTACCGATTCTGCCACGTATCGTATTCGCGGACATCGTCGATCCACCCGCGATCGACAAACTCCCGCTCGAAGCGCGGTGCGATGAGCACCGGTTCGCCGACGCGGGGAAAGATCGCCATCGACGCGCCAGCGACCGAGTAGTAACCACTGAGCAGGACGATATTCTCGGCAAGGCGGCAGACGAGGGCATCGAGCCCTGAAGCCTCGAGCGCCTCCCGAATTCGCAACCATCGTTCGCGATCGGGTTCACCCATCTCAGCCTCCGCGGATCGGCGCGAGTTTACACTTGAGGTGCGATGAGGAATCGGCGGCAGACGACGCGAGCGCAGCGGGTCTTCGCCATCCTGGCGCTGATCGTGATCGTCTCGATGCTGCTCTCGACGCTCATACCCGTCGTGGCAACGCCCGGCCCTTAATCCTCGTATCCCGCGGTCCGTATCCGCCGGTACGATGCGAGTCGATCGGGGTGAATCTCGCCGCGCTCGGTCGCCGTCGCGATGGCGCAACCGGGCTCGCCCAGGTGCGCGCAGTTCGTGAAGCGGCAGCGGCCCAGCGCGGCGCGGAACTCCACGAAGTGCGGCGCGAGTTCATCAGACGCAACCCCCGGCAGCGCGAGTGCGCGCACCCCGGCCGTGTCGGCCAGGTAACCCGAGCCGAAGCGCACCAGACGGGCACCGCGCGTCGTGTGTTTGCCTTTGCCGGAGGACTGGCTGAGCGGTCCTACCGCCATGTCCGAGCCCGAGACCCGGTTGATGAGGCTCGTCTTGCCAACGCCCGATGGCCCAGCGAGAACCGCGATCCTCCCCGCCAGAGCGTCCACGATCGGACCGATGCCCGCGCCCGTTCGTACCGAGATCGGGAACACCGGGTATCCGATCGCGCGGTAGGGATCGAAGCGGGAGAGGAGTCCGCCGCGAGGGTCGAGATCGATCTTGTTCACGCAGACGATCGCGTGCAGGTCGTGGTAGGAGGCGAGGATCAGGAACCGATCGAGCATGCCCAGGTGAGGCTCCGGTTCACATACCGCGAAGACCGCCACGAGGTGGGTCGCGTTCGCCAGGATTACCTGCGGACTATGCCCCGGGAGGATCGCGGCGCGGGTCAGGACCGAGCTTCTGGGCAGGACCTCGGTGATCGCGGCCGTACCAGGTGCCGCCGGAAGAATGACGACCCGATCGCCCACGGCGATCCCCTGGCGCTGATGCTTCAGGCGTCCGCGCGCGGTGCATCGGAAGAACTCCGCGTCGCACTCCACATCGTGGAATAGCCCGTGGGAGCGCACCACGGTGCCCGATCGCGTGCTCAGGTGGAAAGCCTTCGCACGCGGTAGCGGCAGAACAACTCGGACTGATGAACGTACACGGAGACCAGGTCGCACGTGCGATCCAGACGCGCCCGCGCCGTCAGGGTCAGGCGGCTGCCGCCCGTCAGGCGCGGGCCAATCGTGAGGAATAGCTCGTCGATGAGGTCTGCCTTCAGGGCCGATGTCAGGAGGCGAGGGCCACCCTCCACGAGCAGTCGCCTCACGCCATACCGGGTGGACAGGTGACGGACGACCGCGGCGAGCGCGCGCCGCCCGTCGACCGGGACAACCTCTGCCCAGTTCGAGGCGCCTGCCTGGTTGTCCGCGCGGGTCGCGAACACCAGGGGGCGTTCGGGCAGCGTCACGCGTTCGGCGGAACTCTCGCCGACGGCCGTTCTCCCGGCGACGATCGCGAGGCGCGGTTGATCGGTCTGTCCGCGCGAATGCCGCATGGCGATGAGTTCCGCGGGAAGAGCCGTTGCCACGGGCTCGTCGCGCCAGGTCGTCGCCCCGACGAGGATGCAATCGGCCCACGCTCGCAGGCGGAACATGAGATGTCGATCGAGTCGCGATCCGATCCCCGAAGATCGGCCCTCGATCGCCACCCTCCCATCAATGGTCGCCGCCAGATTGGCGATCGTGGCGATCCCGAGGGTTCCGGGTTGCACGGACAGGTCGTCGTACCATGTGGCACTGGTTGCAGCGGGGGTGTGAGCGACCAACGGCTCCACTGTATCGGCGCCAGGCGTGCCCGGGTAGCGACCGACCGTTCGCCTATAATCCGGCGCGCGGAGGTGCCGCCGTTGCCCGAGCCGACACTTCTCACACTCTACGGCTATATCGGGGTCATGCTCGCCGTGGCGGTGGTCTTTGCGGCGATCCCACTGGTTCTGGCGCGGTTTGTCCGCCCGTCGCGACCCAATGATGTCAAGCTCTCCACGTACGAATGTGGTATGGAGACGATCGGTCCGACGTGGATTCAGTATCACGTGGGCTTCTACATCTATGCGCTGGTTTTTGTCATCTTCGACGTAGAGACCGTGTTCTTCTACCCCTGGGCACTGGCGTACGGTCAACTTGGCCTGTTTGCGCTCGTCGAGATGGCGATCTTCGTCGCGATCCTCGTCGTTGGTCTGATGTATGCGCTGAGGAAGCGCGTGCTCCGCTGGTGGTGAGAGCAGGGGGGATCGCTCCATGTCACTGAGTCTGCGTCTTGGGGCTCCCGCGCCGGAGGGGCGCCTACCCGATGACTGGGGCCTCATGCCGGAGGAAGCCCCCGTCGCCGGGAAGATTGGCCTGGCGATCCTCAACGACGCGTTCGCCTGGGCTCGAAAGTCATCCATCTGGCCGGTTACCTTCGGTCTGGCCTGCTGCGCGATTGAGATGATGGCCGCGGGAATCGCCCGATACGACATGTCGCGTTTCGGCGCCGAAGTCTTCCGGGCGAGCCCCCGGCAGGCCGACCTGATGATCGTCGCGGGCACCGTCACCCGGAAGATGGCGCCCGCGATCAAACGCATCTACGACCAGATGCCCGAGCCGAAGTACGTGATCGCGATGGGCGGCTGTGCCTCGGCCGGTGGCCCGTATGTGAACTCCTACTGCGTGGTCATGGGCGTGGATCAAATCGTCCCGGTCGATGTGTACATTCCCGGTTGCCCGCCGCGTCCCGACGCCCTCCTGCACGGTCTTATGCGTCTGCAGGACAAGATCACGCGCGGTCAGGCGGCCATGACCTCGGGCCAGGTGGCCTAGGCCTGTTGGCCTCGGCGGAACTCGCGCGCCGCATCGCCGCGCGCTTTCCCTCGGCGAGCATCGTGCCCGTCGAAAGTAATGTCGGCGGGATCCTGATCGACCGAGCGTCTCTGGTCGATGTCTGCGCCTTGCTGCGCGACGATCCAGGGTGCCGTTTCGACTACCCGGCCAGTCTTACCGCCATCGACTATCTGGATTACTTCGAGGTCGTTTACCAGATCCGCTCCCTGGCCCGCGGCGAGGATGCGACACTGCGATGCCGTGTCCCGCGTGATGACGCCCAGGTCCCCAGTGTCACGCCGGTCTGGCCCGGGGCGGATTTTCAGGAACGGGAGATCTTCGACCTGATGGGGATCACCTTTCCCGGGCATCCGAACCTGCGGCGCATCCTGCTGTGGGATGAGTTCGTCGGCCACCCACTGCGCAAAGACTTCGGGTTGCCAGCCCCGCTCCCTCCCGCCGTCCACGAGGCGCTCGAGCGCGAGGGTGTGGCCGCGGCAAACGTCATCGGCCATACGCCGCCAGGGCCTCGCGCACTCGATCGGAGATCGTCCTGATGGCCGACGCAGAGACACTCGCGGTCAACAGTCTGGCCTCGGAGCCCAGTTTCGAGACCAGCGCCGTTCAGGTTGGCGCCAACCAGATCGTCATCAACCTGGGCCCGCAGCATCCCTCCACGCACGGCGTCTTCCGCCTCGTCCTCACCCTGGAGGGAGAGACGATTCGGGCGGCGGACTCGGTGATGGGTTACCTGCATCGCGGTACCGAGAAGATCTGCGAAGAGGGCACCTACCTCCAGAACGTGACGCTTACCGACCGACTCGACTACCTGGCCGGGATGTCCAACAACATGGCGTACTCGATGGCCGTGGAACACATGGCCGGACTGCGCGTCCCCGAGCGCGGCGAGTACCTCCGCGTCCTGTTCGCGGAACTGCAGCGCTACGCCAGCCACTGTGTCGCGGTGGGCACCTTCGGGGCCGACGTGGGTACGTTCTTCACGCCGCTGCTCTACACGTTTCGCGAGCGCGAGGCGATCCTGGATCTGTTCGAGCTCGCCTGCGGCGCACGGATGACCTTCACCTTCATTCGCCCGGGGGGCGCGGCACTCGAACTTCCGGAGGAGTTCTTCCCCGCCTGCGAGAAGTTGCTCGATGACCTGCCCCGTAAGGTGGACGAGTACGAGCGTTTGCTCACCAACAACGAGATCTTCACCGCCCGCACCCGGGGTGTTGGAAAGATCGCGGCGGCGGATGGCATCGCCTGGGGCGTCAGCGGGCCGAACCTTCGCGGGTCGGGGGTCCGGTACGACCTGCGACGTGATATCCCGTACTCCGCATACCCCGAGTTCGACTTTGCCGTCATCACCCGGGACGAGGGGGACGCCTATGCGCGATACCTCGTGAGGATCGGCGAGATGCGCGAGTCGATCAAGATCGCGCGTCAGGCGCTCGCGAAGTTGAAGTCAACGTCCGGCCCTACGGCTCTCAAGCTCGGGTCGTTCTTCCGCGCGCCGGCCGGCGAGGGGTTCAGCCGCATCGAGGCGCCGCGAGGCGAACTGGGCTTCTACGTGGTGTCCGACGCCGGCATCGCCCCGTACCGCTGCAAGTGCCGGGCGCCGAGTTTCATTAACATCGGGCCCCTCGCCGAGATGCTGCGCGGCTGGAAGGTCGCCGACGTCATTGTCATACTCGGTTCCATCGACATCGTGCTCGGGGAAGTTGATCGTTGATCCCAATCCCACAGATCGCGCTCGACGGGCAGCCGTTCACCGGACTGCGCGACATCATCGTGATGATCCTGGGTCCGGCCGTGCCGGAGTGGGTAATCGGCATCGTACTCACACTCGTCGGCCTGACGTTCCTCATCGGATTTATGACCGTGGTCGTGATGAGCCTGGTCTTGATGGAGCGCCGGGTCATCGCCTTCATGCAGGATCGGCTCGGTCCGAATCGGGTCGGCCCGGAGGGGCTGTTTCAGACCGTCGCCGACGTTGTGAAGCTCCTCTCGAAAGAGGACATCATCCCCCGCAATGCCGATCGGCCCACCTTCCTGCTCGCCGTCCCCGCGGCGGTCATCCCCAGCTTGCTGATCTACGCGGTGATCGAGTGGGCGCCTGGTATGTCGCTCGCCGATTTGAACATCGGGTTCCTCTACATCCTGGCGATCTCGTCTCTCACCACGATCTCTGTGATCATGGCGGGCTGGGGATCGAACAATAAATACGCGCTGCTGGGGGCGATGCGCGCCGCGGCGCAGATGATCTCCTACGAGATTCCGATCGTGATGTCGCTTGTCGGCGTGGCGATGATCGTCGGCTCTCTCAAGATCACCGACATCATCGGCTGGCAGATCGATGCCGTGTGGCTGATCCTGCTCCAGCCGCTCGGATTCCTCGTGTTCTTCATCTCCTCCCTCGCCGAACTCAACCGAACGCCGTTCGACCTCATGGAGGCGGACTCGGAGATCGTCGCCGGCTATCACATCGAGTACAGCGGCATGCGCTTCGCCCTGTTCTTCCTCGCCGAATACCTCAACGCCTTCGCCGCGGTTGCCATCGCGGTGACGATCTTCTTCGGGGGATGGCAGGGGCCGTTCTTCCCGCCGTACGTCTGGTTCGTCCTCAAGTGCTATGCCCTCTTCTTCGTCCTCATCTGGCTTCGCGGCACGCTGCCGCGCGTGCGCGTCGATCAACTCATGGGTCTGGCGTGGAAGGGCATGGTCCCGCTCGCGCTCGCGAACATCCTGATCACCGGCATCGGGATGTGGGTCTGGAACGAGGTGTTCTGAGATGGCGGTACTCGGCGGCTTCGGTCAGGGAATCGCGATCGGCATGAAGACGACGCTCGATCATTTCTTCAAGCCGAAAGTGACGGTCCAGTACCCCGAGGAGAAGATTCCCCTCTCGCCGCGTTTTCGCGGCGCCCCGAGCTGGGTGTTCGACAACACGACCGGGCGCTCGCGTTGCGTGGGCTGCGGGCTCTGCGTGCAGGCCTGCCCGAAGGGCGTGATCGAGATGCGCACGACCAACGGCCCCGGCGGCGTCCGGATGGTGGACTACTACGCGATCCACATCACGAGGTGTCTGTTCTGCGCCCTCTGCGTCGAGGCATGCCCGTTCCGGGCGATCGAGATGAGCCACGAGTTCGAGCTTTCCCAGTTCGAACGGACCGACCTCGTCTATACCCGCGAGGACTGGCTTGGTCGCGAATCGGTCACCGGACCCGGTTCGAGGACCTGACGGATGGCGCCCGACTTCCTCGGACCGCTCGTTTTCTATGCGGCGGCAGCGGTGCTCATCGTGGGCGCACTCGCGGTCGTGTTCCTCCCACGGATCATCCACGCTGCCCTCTCGCTCGTGCTGTTCTTCATCGCGACCGCGGGGATCTTCATCCTGCTCCACGCCGAGTTCGTGGCCGCGGCGCAGATCCTCATCTACGCCGGGGCGATCACCGTCCTCGTCCTCTTCGCGGTAATGCTCACGCAACAGTCGCAGTCACTGGAGTCGAATCCGTTCAATGCGCAGGGCCTCGTGGCATCCTTCGTCGCGGCGGCGGTGTTCGCGGCGATGCTCCCTGCGCTGCTCGCCATCCCCGGCACCAACCGGCCGGGACCGAACATCGACCTCATTCCGGAACTTGGCAGGGCGATGCTGGGGCCCTGGATCCTCAGTTTCGAGATCGCCTCGGTGCTTCTACTCGCGGCGCTCATCGGCTCGATCGTGATCGCGAAGGAGAACTGAGGCGGTGGAGACGATCGGCCTCAGCCACTATCTCGTCCTCAGTGCGATCATCTTCACGATCGGCCTCTACGGCGCCCTCGCCAAGCGCAACGCCGTGGTGATCCTGATGTCGATCGAATTGATGTTCAACGCGGTGAACATCGCCTTTGTGGCGGTGTCCCGCTACGGCCCCGTCCCCCCGGGGGCACCCGGGGTCGACCTCACCGGCCAGATCTTCGCGCTCTTCATCATTACGGTCGGCGCCGCGGAGGCCGCGGTGGCGCTCGCCATCATCCTGGCGATCTACCGTCTGCGCCGCACGGTCAGCATCGACGATCTCAGCCTGATGAAGTGGTGATGTGACTCCGTATCTCTGGTTGATTCCGGCGCTCCCTCTCGTCGCGTTCTGCCTGATCACCGCCTTCATGCGGCGGCCAATGCGATTCGCGGGGTACGTCTCGGTCGGGGCGATCGCCGGCTCGTTCGTCATCGCGATCCTGACGCTCATCGAGGGGATCTCGGGTACGGCGGCCGCGATCGCCCGTCACGACGAGCATGCCTGGAGCATCGTCCGCACCTATGAATGGTTTTCGGTGGGATCGCTCGCGGTCCACCTTTCCCTGGCAGTCGACGGACTCGGTGCCGTCATGCTGGTCGTCGTCACCCTGGTATCGATGCTCGTGCAGATCTACTCGCTCGGGTACATGGTCGAGCACGGGGAGATGGACCCGGGGTTCAGCCGGTTCTTCTCCTATCTCTCTCTCTTCACGTTCTCCATGCTGGGGCTCCTGCTCGCCGACAACTTCGTGCAACTGTTCATCTTCTGGGAACTCGTTGGTCTCTGCTCCTATCTCCTCGTCGGCTTCTGGTACCACAAGCCAGAGGCTGCGGAGGCTGCGAAGAAGGCGTTCATCACCACGAGGTTCGGCGACCTGGGATTCCTGTTCGGCATCTTGATCGTCTTCGGCGCCACGGGCACCTTCGCCTTCAGCGGTGTGCTCGAAGCGATCGAGGCCGAGCGTCTGGCCGGGCCCCTGCTCGCGATCGCGATGATCCTGCTGTTCTGCGGTGCGATCGGCAAGAGCGCCCAGTTCCCGCTGCACGTCTGGCTTCCCGATGCGATGGAAGGGCCAACGCCCGTTTCCGCGCTGATCCACGCCGCGACGATGGTCGCCGCGGGCGTCTACATGGTCGCCCGGCTATTCAGTCTCTTCGAGGCATCACCGGCGGCGATGGATTTCGTTGCCTGGATCGGCGCCATCACCGCACTGTTCGCGGCCACGCATGGTCTGGTGATGCGCGACATCAAGCGGGTTCTCGCCTACTCGACGGTCTCGCAACTGGGATACATGATGCTCGCGCTCGGGATCGGCGGCCTGGCCGCGGGTGTCTTCCACCTCACCACGCACGCGTTCTTCAAGGCGCTGCTCTTCCTCGGGTCAGGCTCGGTCATCCACGGCTCGGGCGAGCAGGACATGTACCGCCTTGGTGGCCTGGGATCGCGGATGCCGACGACGCGCTGGACGTTCCTGGTCGGCTCGCTCGCGTTGGCGGGCATCTTTCCGTTCGCCGGCTTCTGGAGCAAGGATGAGATCCTGCTCGAGGCGCTCAGTCACGATCGGCTGCTGCTGCTCGCCATCGCGGTCGTAACGGCATTCCTCACCGCCTTCTACATCTTCCGCGCGTACTTTCTGACGTTCTCGGGCGCCCCGCGCGAGGGCTGGCGGGATCCGGACGCGTTGCACGCGGTCGATGCAGCCCGCTTCACGGTCGATGTCACCCACACCACCGATCCCATCGAGAAGGTCGCCTACCTGCCACATGCGTACTACCGTGCGACCCATGGTCCGGTGACCGAAAGCGAACACCGCCACGCCGATCGCGGCGGGGATCCTGGGCACGCACCCTCCGCCCACGTCGACGATCGCCAGGCGGATCACGGACACGCGTCCGGCCATCATTCGAGCGGCGCCTCACACGCGCACGAGTCACCGGCGTCGATGACAGTCCCTCTGATCGTCCTCGCCGTGCTTGCGACGGTCGCCGGATTCGCCGGGGCACCCTTCCTGGGCAATCCGTTCGCGACCTTCGTGACCGGCCACGAACACGTGCTCCCATTCAATCTCGCCCTGGCCGGAGGAACGACGCTTCTGGCGCTCGCCGCGATCTTTCTGGCGCATCGGATGTATGCCCGCGCAGATTTCCGACGCGATCCTCTGGTCGATTTCCTCGGTCCGATCTATGGCCTTCTCGCGCATCGCTACTACGTGGATGAGTTCTACAACTGGCTCATCGGCCTGGCGATCCTCGGCACGGCGCGGGGCGCCTCGTGGTTCGATCGGCAGGTGGTCGATCGGATCGTCGATCTCTTCGGCTGGGTCACGCTGAGGGCGGGCCGATTCGCCACCCTGGCGCACACGGGGCGAGTGCCCAACTACGCCCTCGTCGTCTTCGGTGGTGTGGCAGTGATCATCGCGGTGCTGTTCGTTCAGCCGGTGCGGGGCTAGGCAATGATCACCGCCACCCTCGCGATTCCGGTCCTGGGCGCGCTGGTCCTCGCCATGCTCCCGCGCGATAACGTCCGTCTGATCCGGCAGACCGCGGTCGCGTTCGGGTCCATCGCGTTCATCCTCTCCCTGTTCCTCTGGGTCGGCTTCGACCGGACCCGTGACGGGATGCAGTTTGTCGAGCGGGTGCCGTGGATCCCCTCGGTGGGCATTCAGTATCTCGTCGGCGTCGATGGTCTGTCGTTGCCTCTCGTTGTGCTGACGACGCTCCTGACGCTCCTGGCGATCCTGGCGTCGATGCATATCGACCTGCGGCCACGCGAATACTTCGCGCTGCTCCTCGTTCTCGAGGCCGGCGTCCTGGGTGTCTTCACCTCGCTGGACATGTTCCTGTTCTTCCTCTTCTGGGAAGTGGAACTGATCCCGATGTACTTGCTCATCGGCATCTGGGGCGGTGCTCGTCGTGAGTACGCCGCGATCAAGTTCGTCCTCTACACGCTGGTCGGGTCGGCCTTCATGCTGGTCGGTATCCTCGCCCTGTACTTCAACTCACCGGCGCCGCACACGTTCGACATGCTCCTACTCGGCCAACTCGAATGGACCAAGGCGTTCGCGCTCATCGTGTTTCCGATCCTGTTCTTCGGCTTCGCCGTCAAGCTGCCGATCGTCCCCTTCCATACCTGGTTGCCTCACGCCCACGTCGAGGCGCCCACCGCGGTGTCGGTGCTCCTTGCCGGTGTCCTGCTCAAGATGGGCGGCTACGGCATGCTGCGGCTCTGTCTCACGATTCTTCCCGACGCGGCACGGGAGTACGCGTTCTGGATCGGCATCCTCGCGGTGGTGAACGTTCTGTACGGCGCGCTCGTCGTCCTGGCGCAGCACGATCTGAAGGCGGTGGTCGCCTACTCGAGCGTCAGTCAGATGGGATACGTGCTCCTGGGCATCGCCGGTCTCACCTCCATCAGCCTCGCCGGTGCGTCGATCCAGTTATTCAGCCACGGGCTCATCTCGGGGCTGCTCTTCCTCCTGGTGGGGTCGGTCTACGAGAAGACGCATACACGGCAGATCGCCGAAATGCGGGGTCTGGCGCCGCGGCAGCCTATCCTGGCGGCGACTTTCACGATCGCCGGCCTCGCCACGCTCGGCCTTCCGGGACTGAGCGGTTTCATTGCCGAGTTCGTGACCTTCGTCGGCGCCTACCCGGTCCAGCCGGTGATCACCCTGATCTGCGTGTTTGGGATCGTCCTCAGCGCCGGGTACATGCTATGGACGGTGCGGCGCGTTTTCTTCGGGCCGCTCGATGGGCGCTACAGCGGCCTGGGTGACGCCAGGGGTGTGGAACTCGTACCCCTCTTCACGCTGGTCGCCCTGATCGTCCTGTTCGGGAGCGTGCCCTCGCTTCTCATCGACGTCATCAACCCCGGGGCCGATGCCCTGGCCCTTCGGCTGGGTCGCCCGTGAGCTCAGAGTTCAATCTCGTCCACATTCTGCCCGAACTCCTGGTGGTTGTGCTCGCCTGCACGGTCGTGGTGGTTGACTTCCTGGCGAAGCGCCACGACACGCAACTGAATCTCGGCTATCTCGCCGCGATCGGCCTGGTGGCGCCGTTCGCGGCGCTCGCCGGGCTCGCCGGGCGCAACGAGGTCTCCTTCTTCGGTTCCTTCGTCGTGGACCCGACGGCGGTGTTCTTCAAGGCGCTCTTCCTCCTCGCGGCGGCGGTGACGTTGCTGATCTCAGTGGATTACGCCCGCGAACGCACGCTCCCGCCGGGCGAGTACTACGCGATGATCCTGTTCGCGACCTTCGGTTTCATGTTCCTGGCGAGCAGTCGCGAACTGATCACCGCCTATGTCTCGCTCGAGATGGCGAGCATCTCGCTCTACGTCCTCGTCGGGATGCTCAAGGCCGACCAGCGTTCGACCGAGGCGGCACTGAAGTACCTTCTGCTCGGCGCTCTCTCGTCGGCTGCCTTCCTCTACGGCATCGTGCTGCTCTACGCCGCGACCGGCACGACCGTCCTGCCCGAAATCGCCCGCCGGATCGAAAACAGCGGTCCACTGGCCGCGGTGGCCGTCGTTCTGGTGCTCGCCGGTGTCGGTTTCAAGATCGGCGCCGTGCCGTTCCACCTCTGGGTGCCCGACGTCTATCAGGGTGCTCCCACACCCACGACGGCCTTCCTCTCCGTGGCGAGCAAGGCGGCCGGTTTCGTGCTGCTCATCCGCGTCTTCGGCCAGGGACTGATCCCCCTCGAACCACTCTGGGCGCCGCTAATGGCGACCCTGGCGGTCATCACGATGACGGTCGGGAACGTGGCGGCGCTCCGGCAGTCGAACGTGAAGCGTCTCCTCGGCTACTCCTCGATCGCACAGGCGGGCTACGTGTTGCTCGCGCTGGCGTCCTTTCAGCCGGAGACCGCCTCCGGACTTATGTACTTCCTCCTCGCGTACGTCCTGACGAATCTGGGCGCGTTCGCCGGCATCATCGCGATCGCCAGCGCCGTGAAGTCGGAGGAGATCGACGGGATGCGCGGGTTGGCGCGCCGCGCTCCGTGGCTCGCTCTCTTCACGACGCTGAGCTTTCTCTCGCTGATCGGTATGCCGCCGATGGGTGGGTTCGTCTCCAAGTTCTACCTGTTTCTGACGGTCTATCAGCAGGGACTCGTCCTTCTGGTCCTGATCGCCGTTCTGAACACCGCGATCGCGGCCTACTACTACATCCGCGTCATCCGCGCGATGTACTTTCTCGAGGCTTCTGACGCGACCGCGATCGTTCCCGCGGGGGCCGTCCGTCTGGCGCTGATCGCGGCCACGGTCGCGACGGTCGCGGTGGGCATCCTCGCCGCGCCCTTCATCCAGATGACGCTGGTGGCTGGACAGGAGTTGTTCCGGTAACGGCTCTCAGTGCCCCGGTTTGGGGGTCGCGACGGTCGTCGATCGTGGCGTGGGTGTGACGGTTGCCGCGGCCCGCGTCGCGGTGGCGACCCGGGCGGATGAGGTCGCGGTCGTGGCGGGCGATGGAACGGGCGTTGGCGTCTGATTGCCGCGCGGAGTGGCGGTGACCGTCGCTGCGGGCGTCGTCCTGGCCGGTGTGCCGGTGCCGGCCGGCGTGCCCGTCCGAACCGGGCGAGGGGTCATGGTGATGTCGGGGACCGGCGTGATGAAGCCCGCCGCACCGGCCGCGGGCGTCGCCGGGCGATCGGCGATCGGTGTGCGATCGACTGCTTCTCGCGCCGGATCGCGCGGTCCGCCGTAGAGCGTCACGTTGCGGGATGGCCCATAGGTCGAGCGCAGTCTCGTCTCGTCCACGATGCGATCCCCGCGGACGACGGTGCGGACGATCGTGGCCTCGAAGCCATCCTGGGCACTCTCGATCTTGATCTCGCGGCCCGCCGGCAGGTCGGGGTCGTGCTGCCAGAAGACCCGAGGGTCCGACTTGACGACGCGCTCGATGTGCGGTGGTTCCGCGCGGACCTCCCAGTCCGGCTTCACGCCCCAGAGCGAGGTGCGCAGGGTGTTACCGTCGGTGGTCGCGCTGACGATGACGGGTGATCCGGTGCTGTTCCGCCAGCGCAGATCGATGGCGTACAGCAGCTCTCCCTTCGTGTTGTAGACCTGATCGATCGTCGCATCCAGGCCGCGCATCCCTCTGGGGGGTGTGCCGTAGCGGGGGATCCAGTACAGGTGCCAGTTCCGCTCGACGATCGGCAGTCCGGACCAGAAGACGCTCTGGAAGAGTGTTGTCGCTACCTGGCAGATGCCCCCACCCTCGCTGGGTATGGTGACGATGTCGTCACCCCTCCGCGTGATCCCATAGCCGCTGCGATAACCGGCGCGCAGGCTGACTTCGCCGACCGCCTCATTGAAGGAGAAGGTCGCTCCGGGCGGCACGATGACGCCGTTCAGGCGTCTGGTCGCGAGTTCGACGTTGAACATCCGGTCGGGCAGGGTGCCGCCGTAGACGGTCGAAGCCTCCTCGATGAGGTCCGGGAAGTCCGCGGCCGTCAGCGTCGCCTCGTCGAATCGGGCTCGGACCGGAGTGATGGAGAGCGACACGACACGGGTGGGCGAAGTGATCGCCTGACGCACGCGCTCCACGTTCGCCGCGATGTCGACTTTTCGACCCGTCTGTGCTGGACGAACTGTCCTGAGCCCCGCGCGCGTGCGCTCGATGCGCGCATCACGCGGGCCGACATCGACCTCGGCGGCGATCTTCCGGACCCAGGCGGTCAGTCGCGTGCCATCGACCGCGAGTTGATACGTCGGCGGATTGGTATCGGTGGTGACGAGGGATGTCATTGCGATCAGGTCCGACTGGCTGAGGTGCCAGCGCTTGACGCCGCCATCGAACTCCGCCTGGACGGTCAGCGAGGAGGAGACCGCGTTCTCGGCTGCTTGCCGGATCGCCTCGAGGTCCCCCTGGAAAGCCGGCGCCTCGACCTCCTCGACCACCAGCGCGATCGGCCCTGGCTCCCGCCGAAGGATCGTCTCGCGCAGGATCCGCGTGGTGCGGTCGACCTCCAGCTGCGAGCCACTGCGTGCCGGAAGCACCACGACACCGCTTCCTGGCTGCAGGCCCAGTTCTGCCCGGCGTGGCGGTGACTCAACCTCGTCTGCCAGGCTCGCCACGAAGGCACGCACGCGCGTCTCATCAACGTGGATCCCTGGCTCGGGGATCGCGATACGCAGGTGCTGGCCGAGGAACCCGCGCTCCAATCGCTCGATGGGCACCGTCGATTGCCCCGCGGCGAGGGCCGCCCGCAGCGTGGGCTCGAGGTCGTTGCGTGCGCCGAGTTCGCGCGGTGTGACTGTCCACTCGCGGTGGTCGGCACGGAGAATGATGGCCGTATCGAGGTATTTTTCATAGCGCAGCGCCACGGTCGCGCGCGCCGCCTGTGCGTCCATACCCCCGATGTCGATGCCCGCGACGTCGACCCCGGGCTGGACCTTGCTGGCAAAGGCGCGGTTGAACACGGCGTAGGCGAGGAGGACGGCCACGGCCGCGCACACGGCGAGTCCGGCCAGAGCGACGGTGAAGAGTCGCACCGACCGAGTATCGATTTACTTGACAGTAAATGGGTGTTAGAACCCCGCCGACGAGCCGGCCTGCCATAGAATCGATCGTGTGGATCTGCAGACGCGGGCGCAGCGCGTGGTCGAGAAGTTCGAGGACCTGGAGGGTCAACTGGCTCGCCCCGAGGTCTTCGGCGACCCGTTGCGTCTGCAGGAGGTCGGTCGGGAGCAAGCCGCGGTGGCCGAAACGGCCCAGCGCGCCCGAACGTGGCTGACCGTCCAGCGCGATCTCGACGCGGCGCGGGCTCTTCTCCGGGAGTCGGAGGGGGACGCGGACCTCGAGACCCTGGCGCGTGAGGAGATCGCTGATCTCGAGCGGCGCGAGGCGGCCCTCCGGCCGACTCTCGAAGAGGAGCTCCGCGAGCGGGATCCGAACGAAGACAAGAGCGTGGTCGTGGAGATCCGCGCGGGTGCCGGTGGAGATGAGGCGGCGCTCTTCGCGGCGGATCTCTATCGGATGTACTGCCGCTACGCCGAGCGACGACGCTGGCCGGTCGGACTGGTCGACCTCAGCGAGAATGGCATCGGTGGAATCAAGGAGGTCGTGTTCGAGATCCGCGGCCGTGGTGCCTACGGCCGTCTCCGGCACGAGAGTGGCGTCCATCGCGTCCAGCGGGTCCCAGCGACGGAAGCCCAGGGGCGCATTCACACCTCCACCGCGACGGTCGCGGTCCTTCCGGAGGTGGAGGAATTCGCCGTCCAGATCAATCCAGAAGATGTGCGGGTGGACATCTATCGCTCCGGCGGCGCGGGCGGCCAGAACGTCAACAAAGTGGAGTCCGCGGTCCGGCTCACGCACATCCCCTCGGGGATCGTGGTTCAGTGCCAGGACGAGCGATCGCAACTGCAGAATCGCGCCAAGGCCATGGCGGTCCTTCGGGCCCGCCTGTACGATCTCGAACAACGACGGCGGGCCGCGTCAATCGGCGATGCGCGCCGCAGTCAGGTGGGTACGGGCGATCGGAGCGAGAAGATCCGTACCTACAACTTCCCGGAGGATCGCATCACCGACCATCGGGTTGGCTTCAAAACCCACCAGATCGCGCGCGTGCTCGATGGTGAAATCGACCCGATCGTCGAGGCCCTCATCGCTGCGCAGGAGGGAAGCCTACCGGCCGCCGACCAGGCAGCCTGAGCGGCGGACCCATCGCAGCGGCCGTGACGCGCGCCGCACGCGCTGGTCGTGGGCGCCGGTCCTGATGTGAGCGACGCGCTTACCGTCGGAGCCCTCCTCCGTGCCGCCACGGTATGGCTTCGCGAGCAGGGCGACGAGGAGGCGCGGATCGATGTCGAACTGCTGCTCGCGCGCGCGCTGTCGGTCGATCGTGCCGGGGTTTTCGCGCGCCTCGGCGAGACGCTCGAACCCCATCAGCGACTGCGCTTCGAGGAGTCGCTCGAACGCCATGCCCGCGGCGAGCCGATCGCCTATATCCTCGGCGAGCGGGAGTTCTTCGGTCTCCCGTTCACGGTGCGCCCCGGCGTGCTCATACCCCGTCCTGAAACCGAACTGATCGTCGAGGAGGTCCTCGGGTTCATTCGCCAGCGCGGATTGCCCACCCCTCGCATCCTCGATGTCGGTACGGGTTCCGGCGCCATCGCCGTCGCCGTCGCCCGCTCGGTGCCGACCGCCCGGGTCCACGCCACGGACATCGATGGGCGCGCCATCGAACTCGCTCGCGAGAACGCCATCCGCCACGACGTGCGCGAGCGGATCGACTTCCAGCAGGCCGACCTCCTCGAGGGTGTCGTCGGCTCGTGGGATGTGATCGCCGGGAACCTACCGTACATACCGACCGACACGGTGGCGCATCTGGACCCCTCACTGACGAATTGGGAGGGGCGGCTCGCGCTCGACGGGGGCGCCGACGGACTCGCGCCGCATCGGCGACTCCTCTCCCAGGCTCGGGCATTGCTCGCGACGCCCGGCATGGTCATCCTCGAAGTGGCGGACGATCGCGGGGAGGCGGCGATGAGCCTCTTCGCCACCGCGCTGCCCGACACCGACATCGTCCTGCTCACCGACCTGTTTGGACGCGATCGCGCCGTGCGCGCTATCCTCGGCGACCGGGAGGCATCATGATCGCCATCGGTGCGGATCACGCCGGCGTACGCCTGAAATCCCAGATCGCCGCCTTTCTGCGCGATCGAGGCGAGGTTGTGAGCGACCTCGGGACCCACGATGAGAGCTCAACCGACTACCCCGACTACGCGGAGAAGGTGGGGCGTGAGGTGGCCGCCGGGCGTGCCGAGCGCGGCATCCTCATCTGCGGCACGGGAATCGGGATCTCCATCTCGGCGAACAAGATCGACGGGATCCGCGCCGCGCTGTGCGGAGATACGTTCTCGGCGCGCATGAGCCGGGAACATAACGATGCCAACATCCTCTGCCTCGGCGCCCGTGTGCTGGGCGACGGTCTGGCGCTGGACATCGTCGCGATGTGGATGGATGCGCGGTTTGCCGGTGGCCGGCATCAGCGGCGGGTCGACAAGATCGCGGCATTGGAGAGCGCCCCGGTCGCGCGATGACCGCGACTTTCCCGGCCATCGTGGGGCACCCGCGACCGAAGCGCCTGCTCGCCGCCGCGCTCGCCGGAACGCCCGGTCACGCCTACCTCTTCCTCGGACCCACGGGAGTCGGCAAGCGCTCGGTCGCCCTCGCCTTCGCGCGAGCGCTGAATTGTGCCCAGCGCTCACCCGGAGATGCCCCGCCCTCGCTCTTCGACGACCTCGCCTCACCTCCCGCCGCGCGCGGCGACGCCTGTGGAGAGTGTCGCTCCTGCCGTCTCATCGACGCGGGCACCCACCCCGATGTCCGGGTGATCGATCGTCTGACCGGTGCCGACGAGCGTCGCGCCCGGGCGCCGAAGAACATCTCCGTGGAGGTGGTCCGCGCCGCGACGATCGACGCGACCCGGCGCCCCGAGATGGGCGGGAGGCGTGTGTACATCATCCATCGCGCCGACGAACTCTCGCTGCCGGGTTTCGATGCACTCCTGAAGACGCTCGAGGAACCGGCGAGTAGCGTTACCTTCCTGCTCACCGCAGTCGACGAGGGGCTGATCCCGCCCACGATCATCTCGCGCTGTCAGATCGTCCGCTTTGGCCCGATCCCACGGCCGGATCTGACGGATTTCCTCGTCGGTCGACACGGGGCAGAGGACCGCCTCGCCGAGCGAATCGCCCGCGCGGCCGATGGGTCACCGGCGATCGCGCTCGAACTGCTGGCCGATGGTGCCGATGGAAAGCGACGCCTGGGGTATTACGCGGAGGCGTTCGCGCTCAGTCGCGCGTCGGTAGCGGACCGACTCGCCCGCGTCGAGGCGCTCATGCGCGCCCACTCCAGCGATCCGGCGCGGACCACAGAACTGCTCCGCGCTCTCACGCTTTTGTGGCGCGATGTGGTGCTTGCGCACACCGCGCAGCAGGAACGAACGGTTCTGAGCGGAGTCCAGCCGGAGGTGGAGGCTCTTACCCGCGCGCTCGGACTCGACGCGGCGCGTCAAGCACTGGTTGCGCTGGTGAGCGCCAAGCGACAGATCGACGAGAACGTCCAGACGCGGATGGCCCTCGAACTCCTCCTGATGCGCCTCCCCGTGCCAGGACCCGCGAGCTGATCGTGGCTCCCGAGGCCGGCACCCGCCTACCGCATCCGGAGCGCCAGGACACTGCTCACCGCGGTTAGCGCCGCCAGGCCAATGAGAACGGCCCACGGGACCTCGGCGATCCTCCGCTCGGCAGGCAGCGCCGTCCCAACCGCCGTGGTCTCTGCAGCCTTGGCGCTGTCGGCCGCTGCCCCGGCCGCTGAAGGAAGCGTCGCGCCGTCCCGCGCGGCGAGGCGCCCCGCCACGGTGTCAGGTTGTGCCACGACCCCGGCCTCAGGGGCCCTTGGCAGGGCTGCCGGCACCGCTCGAACGATGGTGGGGGCTCCATCGACACGGGCCGGCGGTGCCCCCGCGGCGGCCGCTGGCGCCGGCCGAGCGGTGAGGGGAGTCGCATTGGCTCGGACCGTCGGGGCGGCTCCGGAGGCCGCCGCACCTGTGGCGGGTTGGGCGACCGCCTCCCTCACCGCCAGATCGGCCGCGGCGGCGCGGGGGGCCGGGGCCGGCGCCTGGGCTGCTGGTGCCGCCGCCGAGAACGCCTGCGCGGCAGGTGCCGGGGCAGCGGCCGGCTGAGCCAATGCCGCCACCGGCATCGCGTCGCGGACAACGCGCTCCGGAGGCGACACGAGCGCGGCAGCGCTCACGGCGATGAGCATGGCCGCCATCGCCGCGGCCGCGTTTCGGTACATCAGTCGGGGCGAGGGTGCGATCCGGGTCGGCACCATCGAGGGCCGCAGCGCAAAGGAGCGTGGAGCGCGAATCGGTTGAACTCGTCGCAGCAGATCGCGGGTCTGTCGAATCGCGGCCAGTTCATCCCGGCATCGGGCGCATCCCGCGATATGCCGGTCGATGCGCCTCCGGGCGGGCGCATCCAGACGATCGTCCAGATACGCGGAGAGATCGGCTCCGGCGTGCGCGTCGCCCCACAGGCGGCGCAGGGTCTCATTCACCATTCCCATTCAGGCCACACTCACATGACGATACGCGGCCGGCAGAAGTTCCTCCGATTCCCGGAGAATCTCGCGCAGCCGCAGGCGACCGCGGTTCAAGCGTGACTTCACGGTGCCGATGTTGACGCCAAGGGCCTCCGCCGTCTCCTCGTAACTGAGGCCGTGAATGTCGATCATCGTGATCGCGGCGCGCTGATCGACGGGGAGGCGCAGGATCGCCTGGTTGATGTGTTCTGCGAGTTCGCCGCGCAGCGCCGACTCCTCGGGCGGCATTTCGTTCCCCGGGGGATCGATCGCCATCTCCTCCCCGTCCCCCTCGCCCGCCGGTACGGTGAGCGGCGAGGTCGGGTGGCGGCCGTGCCAGCGCAGCGCGTCGTGCGCACCGTTGGAGACGATCCGCAGGAGCCAGCCGCGGAACGAGCCACCGCGGAACGATGCGATGGCGCGGTACGCGGCGATAAACGCATCCTGCACGACATCCTCGGCCGTGGCCGCGTTCGCGACGATGCGGTATGCGACGCCGAAGGCCAGATCCTGGTGGCGCTCCACCAGTTCGTTGAAGGCGTCGAGGTCGCCATCGGCAGATCGCGCCGCGAGTGCCACGTCATCGGCCGCGGCCCGTGTGTGTTGACGCCACATGGTGCCCTCTATATACTGCGCACGCTCTGTGGGCGGGTCACGGGTGACCTCTGGTCACCCGTTTTTTGTTTGATCGGGGACTGTGAATCATGAAGATCGGGGTTCTGACCGGGGGCGGCGACTGCCCCGGGTTGAACGCGGCCATCCGCGCGGTCGTCCGCAGCGCCGAGAGTAAGGGCTGGTCGGTCACCGGGTTTCTCAATGGTTGGGCGGGGTTACTGGGCGAGGGAATCGCCCGGCCGCTGACCTCCGGCGACGTGTCCGGCATCCTTCCGCTGGGCGGCACCATCCTCGGCACCTCGCGCACCAATCCGCTGCGCCAGCAGGCGCATATCGACCAGGTGGTGGCGAACTTCGAGCGGCACGGGATCGACGCTCTGGTCGCGATCGGCGGCGACGATACGCTCTCTGTGGCATCGCGCCTGCACGATCTGGGCCTGAAGACCGTCGGTGTGCCGAAGACGATGGATAACGACCTCGCCGAGACGGATGCCTGTATCGGATTCAATTCAGCGGTCACGATTGTTGTCGATGCGCTCGATAAACTGCATACGACCGCCAGTTCGCATCATCGGGTAATGGTCGTCGAGGTGATGGGACGTGACGCGGGATGGGTCGCCACGATCGGCGGCCTGGCCGGTGGTGCCGACTACATCCTGATTCCCGAGGTCGATGTGCCCGTGGAGACGGTGTGCGACAGCCTGCGCCGACGCCGACAGCGCGGGAAGGACTTCAGCGTGGTCGTCGTCTCCGAGGGCGCCAAGTTCCCGGACGTCCCGGTCGAACTGAGTGATTCGACGACCGACGCGTTCGGTCACGTCCGTCTGGACCGCCGTAACGTCGGTGAGGTCCTCGCGCGTGAGGTCGAGAGGCGTACCGGGTTCGAGACCCGCACGACGGTCCTCGGTCACCTCCAGCGCGGCGGATCGCCGACGGTGTTCGATCGGGTCCTGGCGACGCGCACGGGCGTTGCCGCGGTGGGCTACATCGCCGAAGGTCGCCTTGGTCATCTCGGCGCGCTGCGTGGAAACGACATCCTGCCGGTGCCACTGAAGGACGTCGTGGCCCACAACCGCACGGTCGATCTCGATCTGTGGCGGCTGGCCTCCACCTTCTACTAGGCGTCCCACCGGGGACTCAGCCCTGCGTGAACCCGGCGATCTCCGCTCCCGTGAAGTCGGCGAGTTCCTGGGGAGAGAGCGGGAAGACGTCGTAGGCGCTGCCCGCGGCGGCCCAGACTTCAACGAACCGGAAGAGTTCGCGATCGAGCAGCGCCCTCATGGTGGTGCCATCGGCGGCCGTGCGCACCGGTGGAATTCCGCCGATCGCGAAGCCGGTGATTCGCTTGACCTCCGTAGCCGAGGCCATACGCGCGCCCGTCGCGCCCAGCAGCCGTGCCGCCTCGGCCAGGTCCACCCGGCGGTCGCCGCTAACGAGCGCGAGCGCGGGGCGCGTATCGGCGATCAGGACGAGCGACTTCACGATCGCACCCTGCTCCGTTCCCAGCGCGGCCGCGGCGAGCGCCGCCGTCCGCGTATCGTCGGCGAGGTGCACGATGCGATCGCCGAGGCCAAAGCCAGCCAGGAGCGCGCGGACCCGATCGACGCTCATCGCGGATCGACGGGAGTCCGCCGTGCGATGCGGCGGCGGATTCGTTCGAGTCGGTGCTCCAACCCCTCGCGCAGGCGCTGCCGCTCGAATGTCGCGAGGTGAGCGGAAATGCGCGGGAGCACGCCGAGCGCCCTCGTCGTCAGGTCGCCGGCGCGCGCGTAGTCGCGCAAGCGGTGTTCAGCGTGCTTCGCCAGTTCCACGTACGGCTCCAGAGAGAGCGCCCCGGCCTCGGCGAGCGACTCCCAGATCGCGACCGCGCGATCGCGGCGGTCCAGGCGGCGATAGAGCAGCGCCGCCCGCGCGCGAAGCACCTCGTCATCGAATCCGGGATGGGCGCGCGCGCGTTCGAGACAGAACAGGGCGCGATCGGTATGTCCGGCATCCTCGAGCACACCGGCGACGCTCACCAGGTCGCACGGGTCGTGCTCGTCTGGCGCCGGGGGATCGCCTACCGCGCGCCCGAGCCGCACCAGCAGCGCGGTGAGCGTCAGGATGTCCTGCGCGTTGTGGGCGAGGATTGGCTCCAGCGCCGAAGGATCGCGACTCCGCAGGTACTGGAAGTACTGCCCCGGGATCGCCCAGCCGGGGATGTCGTCGTCCCGATCTGCCAGGCCGAGCACGGCCGCCTCGAGCCTCTGCAGCGCGCAACCGCCGAGACGACGGCGGAAGATGCGTCGTGCCGGGAACAGCAGATCGCAGTGCAGCGGCGCGCGCGGCCAGTCGTCCAGCCGGTGGTAGAGGAACCGTGTCTCCAGGAGAGGCCAGTCGAACGTCTTGCCGTTGAAACTGACGATCGCGTCCTTCCCACGCAGGATCGCTGCGAGCCGCTCCAGCGCGGCACGCTCCTCGGCGGGGTCGTCCACCACGATCTGATCGATCCGGAACCCACCCTCAGCGAACGTCCCCACGCCGAGGAGAAACGCGAGCGTGCCGGTGCCCCCGGAGAGGCCGGTCGTCTCGCAGTCGAGGATTGCCAGACGCGCGGGATCGACCCAGCGGAATCGCTCGTCGCCGCTGAGGATCGCCAGTTGCTCGCCGCGATGGGCCAGGGCGTCGGAAAGCGTGACGCCGGCGTGGATATGGTCGAGCGGGTGCGCGCGGGTCTGGACGGTGACGCCATCGGGCCGCGATCGCGCCAGGTCGCGCTCCACGGTCGCGGTGCGAGGCTCGCGCCGGGTCGATGGGTCGGGCGGAGCGAGGCTGCTCGCCCTCTTCAGGTAGCCCAGGCGGAGTAGCCGCTCTCGCGCGTCCACGCCAACTAATCATAACGTTGGGAGTCCTCCATAGAACAGATGTACCAGGCCGCCGTGCTGGCGACTGCTCGGGTGGATCATCGGACTGAGTCCGAGGACGATCGCGTCGCCACCGTAGGAGCAGCGGCGTACGATGACGGCGCCGTGTGACGATGGCGTACTACTAGCATCACGCGTCTCGCGGGTACGCAGGGAGGCGGCGCGCATCCTTGACGGGACTCGTGTCGTGGGCGGACGACCAATCTGCCGCCCTGCAATGCCGCGAACATCATCGTCCTTCCCATCGCGGCCGCCATAATCGGGCGATGCCGGGGCGGAGCGTCCAGTGAATCGCGTACCGGTCCGTCCTGAGATGCTTCGCTGGGCCCGAGAGCGTGCCGGCCTATCCGCGCACGATCTCGATTCGCGGTTTCCTCGGCTCTCCGCGTGGGAACGAGGCGATCGCCACCCGACCTTCAGGCAACTCGAGGAGTTCGCCAGCGCAACGCGCACTCCCTTCGGGTACCTCTTTTTTTCTGAGCCACCCGAGGAACCCGTGCCGATCCCAGACTTCCGCACAGTCCGCAGTTCCGGCATTCGACGACCCACCCCGGACCTCCTGGACGTGATCTATCTGTGCCAGCATCGCCAGGACTGGTATCGAGACTATGTCCGTGCCGAGATCGGCGAGTCCCTGCCCTTTGTTGGCGCGGCAGCGGTCGGGGACGACATCGTCCGTACAGCGTCGGAGATTCGGCGGCGACTCGAGTTCGATCTGGATGACCGGCGCCGAATGGCAACCTGGACCGATGCGCTGCGGCGGTTCATTGAACAGGTGGATGCGCTGGGTGTTCTGGTCATGGTGAGCGGCGTGGTCGGGAGCAACAATCGGCGGCGCCTCGACCCACGTGAATTCCGGGGTTTCGCGCTCGCGGATCCTTACGCACCGCTGGTATTCATCAATGGCGCGGACACCAAGGCAGCTCAGATGTTCACGCTGGCACACGAGCTCGCCCACGTCTGGCTGGGACAGACTGCCCTGTCGGATGCGGGCCCGGCCGGTGCGCCCGCCGAGACTGTGGAGCGCTGGTGCAACCTCGTGGCCGCTGAGATGCTCGTACCGCTTGAGGTCCTCGGCGCCGAGCGGAATCGCTCCACAGCGCTCCGCGAGGATCTCGACAGGCTAGCGCGCCGATTCAAGGTGAGCACGTTGGTCGTCCTTCGCCGAATGCGCGACGCGGGGATGATTCGGGGCGATGCGTACGCCGATGTCTACAGGGAGGAGGAGCAACGCCTGCGCGATACGGCGCGAGGCAGTGGCGGAGACTTCTATCTGACGCTTGGGGCTCGCGTCTCCAAGCGCTTCGCGCGCGCTCTTGTCGGTAGTACTCTGGAGGGCCAGACCTTGTACCGCGAAGCCTTCCGTCTGCTCGGGATCAAGAGGGAGGCGACGTTTCGCGAATTGGGTGCCCAGCTGGGATTTCCCGGCTGATGCCCTACCTGTTGGATGCGAACGTGTTCATCGAGGCCAAGCGCCGCCATTACGGCTTCGACTTCTGCCCGGCATTCTGGGACTGGCTCGACACACAGCACGCTGCTGGCAGCGTCTTCAGCATCGAGCGGGTGGGTAACGAACTGCTTGCGGCCGACGACGACCTGAGCGAATGGGCCGCCCGACGCGGCGCCGCGTTCTTTCTGCCGCCGGATGAACGGCTGTTGCCCAGCCTGGAGGCCGTCGCCGCGTGGGTACGTGGCCAGAGATTTCGGACCGGGGCCATCGGAGCGTTCCTCGAGGATGCGGATTACTTTCTCGTCGCGCACGCACACGCGTATGGGTACGTGGTCGTGACCCACGAAGTCCCCAGCGATGGTGTGCGGCAGGTCAAGATTCCGAATGTTGCGATCGGCGTGAAGCTCAGGTGCATGACGCCCTATGAGATGCTCCGAATCGAGCGGGCGCGATTCGTCCTGGCTCCGACGTGAACTACGTAGGCAACAGCCTCCCATTGAACGCCACCGTCTCGATCGCTCGATTCGACGGCCGGGTTCGTTGACGCCCCTACAACACGGGGCTACGATTCCCCGGCGCGCCGATGTAGCTCAGGGGTAGAGCAGCTCTTTCGTAAAGAGCAGGTCGAGGGTTCGAATCCGTCCATCGGCTCCCGACGACTGGATGCGCCCGGTACGTTTGCCCCGGGTGTCTGTCCTGCTTCCGCTCGCTGGCCCGGCCGGCTATCGTCCCGCGGTGGAGGTAGCATCGTGAGCGAAGCCCTTCCCTGGACGCCCTATCACATCGCCGAGCAGAACTCCCCGGCGCTGCTCGAACCCGTCGCCGCCGAACTCGCGCGCCTGACTGGTCGGCTCGAGACGTACCATCGACGACTGCACATGGCCGCGGCCGATCGAGCCCGGGTGGATCGAGCGCGCGAGGTCGTCGCGCACGCCCAGCGGGAACTCGCCGCGCTGGCGGCCGAGCGATGACCGCCCGGAAGCGCGTGCTCATCACCGGCGCGGCGGGTCGCATCGGGAGCCACCTCGCCGCGACGCTGAAGGATCGCTACGACCTTCGCCTTCAGTACAACCGCACCGTCCCGACGAGCCCACCAGTCGCGGATGTCCACATCGCGAACTGTGCCGACTACGAGGCGCTCGCGCCCGCGCTGGTGGGCATGGATGCCGTCGTGCATATGGCTGCCGATCCCAGCCCGCGTGGGACCTGGGAGAGTGTCCTGGAGAACAACATAGTCGGTGCGCGGAACGTTTACGAGGCTGCCCGTGTCGCCGGCTGCCGCAAGGTCGTCTTTGCCACCACCAACCACGTGATGGGGATGTACGACCGCGATCAGCAATGGCCCATCTACTGCTCTCAGCCGGTGCGGCCGGATTCGCTCTATGGCGTCTCCAAGGCCTTCGGCGAGACCCTCGGACGCTGGTATCACGACCAGCACGGGCTGTCGGTGATCTGCCTCCGGATCGGCTGGTTCCTCCCGAAACCGCACGACGAGATTGGCCTCTGGATGTGGCTCAGCCCCAGAGATGCGACCCAGGTGGTCTGGCGGGCGATCGAGAGTCCCATCGGCTACGGCATCTACTACGCCATTTCCCGCAACGCGCGCCGCCACTGGGACATCACCGAGACGATCGAGCGACTCGGCTACCGGCCCGAGGACGATGCCGAGGCCTACGCTCAGGGGATTCTGGGACCTGGAGGGTAGGTAGGCGTGCTCCGCGGGATCGCACGCACGGCGCTCCTGGCGTTCTCCCTCCTGGTCGCGTGTGGCGCCGAGCCGCCTGGCCAGAGCGCCGATCGCGCCGCGACCGTCCGCTCCGAAGCGGTGGCGATCGCGCAACAGGGGCCCGCGGGCGATGTTCGGACCGCGGCCCCAGCCTCAATGGCGACTCCCGTCCCCGCCTCTGCGACTCCCGGACCCGTCGTGACCGCTTCGCCGGCGACCCCGATCGCCGTGCCACCGACGGCTCGACCTCCGCTTCCGCCGCCGCCGATGGTCCCGACGGCCACACCGCACCCCGGTTACCCGGGCCAGTCGAATCTGGTACCTCCCGGATACCCGACGCCCGAGACCGCGTTCGAGCGGCTCGTCCCCGGCGGCCCGGCGCGCCATCCCGGGTCCCTGGCCTGGGCGCGCCCGGGACCGTACCTGGGGGCGGCGTTCGATCGCGAGCAGGTCCAGTCCTTCCGTGGCGACGCCCGACTCGCGACGACCTACTACTTCTACTGGCACGACCTGACCGATCCCGCCCGGCGTGCCCGTTTCACGGAGCGGTTCAATCTGCCGCCGAACCCGGATCGGTATCACTACCTGTTCCCGGATACGCATTACCGCGAGTTCGCGGATATGCGCGCCGCGGGCCTGGACTTCGTCCTGCCCGTGTACTGGGGTGAGCCCGGTCACCCAGGACGTACGACCGGCCCGACCTCCCCTCACTACTGGAGCACCGAGGGCATCGCGCCCATGGTCGAGGCGCTGGATCGGCTCGCCGGCGAGGGCAACGCGCTCAAGCTTGGCCTCTTCTACGACACGACGATCCTGGCCAACGCCGATCTCCGCACCGAGGTCGGTCGTGAATACTTCTACATCAACGTGCGGGACTTCTACTCGCGCATCCCGCCGCGTCACTGGGCGGCGATCGACGGCCGCCCCGTGGTCTGGCTCTACGACACGCTCTGGGTCGCTTCGTTCGATCAGGGGACGCTCGACTATCTGGCCCGCCGGTTCGCGGCAGATTTCGGGGGCTTGCAGCCGTATGTCGTCGCGGAATCGCAATGGGAGTTCGCCAAGCACGCCGGCGACACCCCACGCCTCCGGGTCGACGGTCTGTACGGGTGGGGCGCCGCCCCGTTTGGCTTCAACGTCGACGGACGGTTCACCATCGCCCAGGTCGGGCCGGGATTCAAAAACACCCAGTTCTGTCAGGGCGGCGCGGCCCAGAACTGCTTCGACATCGATCGGGAGGGCGGCCGGCGGTACGAGCGCCAGCTTCAGCAGGCGGTCGCCAGCGGACGCCGCATCATCGCGGTCGAGACGTGGAACGAGTTCTCGGAGGGCACGGAGATCGCAGAGACCCGGCGCGATGGGCGCCAGTACATCGAGTTGACCCGACGGTACCTCGATCGCTGGAGGGGTAGAATCCCGCCCAATTGACCCGGAGGTGGGTGATGAGCCGCGTCCTCGTTCTCAACGGTACGAATCACAATTTCCACACCTGCGCGCCGACCATCCACGCCGCGCTCCAGGGGGCGGGCCATCAGAGCACGCTTACCGATGACAAGGATGTCCTTGCGAGAGGACTCGGCGCGTTCGACGCGATCGTCCTGGGCACCGGCTTCACGCGCCGCGAGCGACTGCCGGACGGTTCGCGCAAACTGCACTACGAACTGAACGAGGCGCAGACCCATGGATTGTTCGGCGCTGTCGAGGCCGGCAAGGGGTTCGTCGGCATCCATGGCACGGGTTGGTGGATCGATGGCGCTTCCATGCGGCTCACCGGAGGCACCGCGAACTGGCATCCACCGGGGCTCGAGTTCACGGTAAAGATCGATGCGCCCGACCACCCGATCTTCAAGGGCATCTCGGACTTCACCGTGCACGACGAGATCTACATGTCGGCCTGGGATCCCACCGTGACCGTCCTCGCGACCGCGGCCTGGAACGGGCAGAACCTGCCCATGGCCTGGACGCACTCGTACGGGCGAGGCAAGGTATTCTTTACGACGCTCGGCCATGCAAACAACACGTTCGAGACCGCCGCGGTGCAGCGCATGCTCGCCAATGCGGTGGCCTGGGTGAGCTGAGGCATCGGGCGTGGTGACCGCCACGCCCGAATCGCCGCCTCAGGCAGTCGCGCGGATCGCTTCCTGGATGGACTCCCCGAGGATGGTCACCGCGCGGTCGATCTGCTCGCGCGTCGTCACCAGAGGCGGAGCGAGGAAGAGCGCCTCGCCTCCGGCATAGGCACGCGTTCGCGTGATGAGGCCGCGACCCGCGGCGATTGCGATGGCGCGGTTTCCGACTCCACGCTCGGGCGGGAAGCCCCGGCGGCCTTCCTTCGCCGCGACGATCTCCACCGCCGCCATCATCCCCAGGCCGCGTGCACCGTCGATGTGGGGCGAGGCCTCCAGATCGCGCATGCGCTTCTGCAGGTAGGCGCCGTTTTCGGCCGCGCGCTCCACCAACCGCTCTTGCTCGAAGACCCGCAGGTTCGCCAGGCCCACCGCGCAGCAGGTCGGGTGTGCCGAGTAGGTGTAGGCGTGCATCCACGCGCTGGCGCCGCTTCCCGAGCGGATCGTATCGGCGATCGCGTCGGACACCATGATGCCGCCGAGCGGGACGTAGCCGCTGGTGATGCCCTTCGCGAAACTCATGATGTCCGGCTGCACGCCCCAGTGCTCGAGCGCGAACCACCGGCCGGTGCGCCCGAAGCCGGTGATGACCTCGTCGGCGATGAACAGCACGTCGTACCGATCGCAGATCTCCCGGATGCGCGCGAAATAGCCATCCGGCGGCGGGATTACGCCGCCGGCGCCCATCACCGGCTCGGCGATGAAGGCCGCCACCGTGTCGGGGCCTTCGGCGAGGATTCTTTCCTCCAGCGCCGCTCCCGTGGCAGCGGGCCAGACCGCCGGATCGACCCCCGCGGGGCATCGATACAGATAGGGCGCGTCGATCTGCACGAACTCTGGAACGAGCGGACCGAACATCGTGTGGTAGACGCTCATGCCGGTCGCGCTCATGGCCGCCATCGTGACGCCGTGGTAACCATGATGGCGGGAGATGATCTTGACTTTGCCGGGCTTGCCTTGACGCTTCCAGTAGTAGCGCGCGGTTTTGAATGCCGACTCGTTCGACTCGGCGCCACCCGAGGTGAAGAACACCGTGTTCAGGTTGGGATAGGCGAGCCCGGCGAGACGTTCGGCTAGCTCGATCGCCGGCTCGGTCGACTGCCCGACGTAACCGGAACAATAGGCCAGCGTGCTCATCTGCTGGTGCGCCGCGGCGGCGAGTTCCTCACGGCCGTGGCCGACATTGACATTCCACAGCCCGGAGAGGCCGTCGATGTACTCCTTGCCCTCCAGGTCCCAGAGCAGGGCGCCCCGACCGCGCGCGAGGATGCGGGCGCGATGCGCACTGTTATGCAGGGGATGGATGAGATGCCGCTGATCGGTTGCGACCAGCCGTTCGGACGCGACCTGCTGCACCACGACTAGCTCCTTCGTTCTCCCCGGGGCGGAACGTGCCGGGCAGAACCGGCGGCTAGGGTAGCATGGGGTGTGTCGCTCGACGGCGCGCTCGGCTTCCCCCTCGCGATCGTCGCCGGCCTCCTGGCGCTCGCGGCCACGATCGAGCGACTCGCCGCGGATCGCTCGCGAGCCGTTCCCTTCGCGGTGGCTGGTCTGTCCGCCGGATGCGCGACGTGCCTGTCGCTGACCTCCGCCGACCTGACCGCGGCGGTGATGTGGGGGTCGGTGGGCGCGATGGCCGCGTGGCTGGCCTGCCGTGCCGATCCGCGAGAGGCCCGAGCCGGTGGCCGCGGGATCACCGCGTTCGTCCTCGTGTGCCTCCTCGCCGATACCACCATCGTGCTCGCCGCCGCGATCGCCGATCCCACCTTCCTGCTCTCGGCACTCCTGTTCGCGTTCTGCGCGCGAGGTCGGGTCGTCCCGATGAACGGCTTCGGCATCGAACTGAGCCGCTTGCCGGGCGCCAGCTACCTCCTTGGCTCCATGCTCGCCCAGATCGTCGGGGTCGGATATCTCGTCCGTGCCGTCGTGGGCCACGGTGCGCCGATCGGGGCTGGCGTCATCCTCGCCGTTCTGGCCGCGCTCGGCGCGCTGGCGGCGAGCCTGCTGGCACGCCGGTTCCGTCTCGCGGTGGATGTGGGAATCGGGGTCGAACTCGCCGTTGTGGCGGCGGGCCTCTCGCTCGGGACGCCCTTCGGCGTGATCGGCGCGATCCTCGTCGCCTTCGGTGCGGTCCCCGCGTGGGCCGCGATCGCACTGGCCGCCGACGCAGCCCATCGCCATGGAGCGCAGACGCGCCGGATCCCCGGGGTGCTGGGCGCTCTTCCCGGTGCCATCGGCCTGTTCTGCGCGCTCGGCATTCCGCCCTCGGCCGCGTTCCTGGGGCGATGGATCCTCCTCCTGGCGCTCCTCGAGGCGGGCGAACCGGGCGTGCTGGTCGTATTGGTGTGCGCTCTGGTCGTCGTCGCTGCGGCGATCGTTCGGCGCGCCAGCGGGCTTGCTCTTCCCAGGGCCGCGGTCGGGCCGTCCGAACGGGTCGCGGTGACCGCCGCTCTGCTCTGGATCCCGCTGGTCCTCGGGATCCTGCCCGCCATCGCTCTCATCGTCGGTCCCCTCGGCGGGGCCGCCGCCGCGACGTTCCCGACCGTGGTCTGGGATCTTGGGTTGGGGCGTCTGTTCGGCCTCTCCGGCACAGTGGCCCTGACACTGGCGTGTGCGATACCGCTGGGCGGCATCGCCCTCGCGCGCGCCCGCGACTTCGCGTGGGCAGGCCGCACGCTCGCCCTCTGGGGCGAAGCCGCACCCGACGGTGGCGAGATCGCCAGGAACCTCGTGCTCCAGGGCCTACCGTGGATCTTCGCCCGTCCGTTCCTCATCGCGGCCGGTGACGCGATCGCCCGTCCGCTCGCCACACTCGAGAAGGCGCCAGCGCACCTCCTCGTCATCGCGCTCCTCGGAGTCCTTGCCATCCTCGCCACGTGGTGAGCGTTCTGCCCGGCGATCCGTCGGAGTGGGCCAGCGTCCTCATCGCCACCCTCATCGTCGCCAACGGGGCGATCGCGTTCCTCTTTCACGGGCGGAGAGCGCGCTCCCTGGGACTCGGCGCGCTGGCGCTGGCGGTGGGGATGTGCCTCTATCGGGCGACCGGAAGCCTCGTCCACGGCGTCGTTCCGGTGGCGGCGGTCGGCGGCGCGGGTGTCTGGGCGACGTGGCGTTGGTCAGCAATCCGAGAGGGCGATCGGCTCAGCCGCCTACAGACGCCGCTGCTGGTCGGCGCGGCCGGGATCGCCGGCTTCATCCTGGCGAGCGAGTATCCGCTGACAGGAACCGGCCGCCTCGATGCTGAGCTGGCCTGGGCATGGCCCGTCCTCGTCGCGGGAGTGCTCCTGATTGTCGAGCGCGGCGGATCGGGCCTCATCGCGAGCTCGGTTCTCCTCTCCGTCGGCGCGCTCGCGCTTGGCGTTCACCAGGGCCTGGGGATCGCCGCCGCACTGGGCCTGATGGTGCCGGGCTTCCTGACCGCCATCGCCCCCTCGGTACCGATCGCGTGGAGGTGGGATCGCCTCCCGCCCCGACTCTCGATCTCGGTGCGCGTGGCGGTAGGAGCTGCCGCTTGCGTGCTCCTCATGATCCCCGTGGCGCTCCGCGGAGTGCAGTCGCCCCTTCCGCCGGTGACTGCATTCGTGCCTCACCTGCTGGCGCTCTGCCTCGGCGGAGTCTCCCTTCTCGCGTCGGCGCGGCGCACGCTCGATGGACACTCGTTCGCTCTCCCGCTTGGTGCGCTGACCCTCGCATCGGCGGCGTGGATCGCCACCGATCACGTCTGGACGGGAATCCTCGCCACGCTGGCAGCCCTCCTCGCGCTCCGTGCGACCGTCGCGACCGAGCGTGAGCCGGAGCGGGTCATTTCACGCACGACCGCGATCACCGTGCTGGGGACGATCGGATCGCTCCTCCCCGCCCTCGTCGAACAAGCCGGCGGGGGCAGTGTCGATCCGCTCGCCGCCCGGCTCATGCTGGCGGTCCTGCTCGCATGCGGCCTGAGCTTCTCCGGATTCGGCACGTTTGCCGTTCCGCCCGCGCCGACCGCGGAGTACTGGATCGCGCTCGCGGCCAGTTCACTGGGCGGCGCGGCCATCGTCATGCGCGCGCTAGAACTGCATCCGTGGCTCCTCGGACTGGTTGGTGCGCGCGGGTTTCTCGCACTGGTCGGGGTGGTTCTGCTCCTCATCGGAAGCCTGTGGGCGTTCGTCGAGCGCCGACCCGGGGGGTTCCTTCTGGCGATCTCGGCGTACCCCCTTGGGACCGCGCTCCTCGGGCTCGGCGCGGGACTCGAACCGTCGCTGGCCGCCGACGCCGCGTTGAGCCGTGTCGGTTGGCTCGCCGTGTGCGGCCTGGCTTTGGTCGGGCGGGAGGGACGCGGCGGACGTGGGCGCACTCCCCTCGCTCGCGCCACCGATAGTGCGATCGTGACGTTCATCGCCGGTGCCCTCGCGCTCGCGGGTCTGCTGCCCGCGGGCACGCCACCTCTGGGTGGTGAACTGATCCGCGGCGTCCTCTCCAATCGTCCCGAGATCGCACTCATCTTCGGCGCGTCCGCCCTGGCGTGCATCTGGCGGTTGCGCATGCTGGGGGACTTCTGGTCCCGCGCCGAGGAGGAGCGGCCGGCAGGTGTCCAGGTTCCGCTCGTCGGCGCGTGGGTCCTCGCCGGTCTCATGGTCCTCCACGGCGTGGCGCTCTGATGTTCCGGCGCTGGCTCCGGCGCGGCGAACTGCCGGCGCTGCTCGGCTGGGACCTGTGGACGCTCCGTGAGATCGCTTCCTGGGGCGACGGGGGGCGGCGCCTGGGTGCGCGTTGGGAGGAGGTGGCCGGCCCGCGTGTCGCCGCGATCCTCGGGATGCGCACGGTCGACCTCTGGCGGGAACGATCCGTCACACGCTGGCTGGGGACACTCGGCGTGCGTAACCCCGATGTCATCGCGGTTGGGGTCGCTCCCGGCGGAGGAACCATCCTGCGCCCGATCGACCTCAAGTTCACCCTCGATACGGCCGAGCACGATCAGGTGTCAGCGCCCGTCCTCACCCGTCTCCTGGAGGTCGGAGGCGATCGCCTGGCCGACCTCCTTCCCGAGGGCTGCGAGGGCGCAACTGTGGGGGATGGCCTCTTCTTCGCCCCGGCACGGCAATTGAACGCGGCTTACCTCCAGTCGAAGGTCAATCGCGCGCAGTCGCGGCCGATCGTGACGACCGATGTCCACCTGATCCCGATCGGCGCAGAGGAGTTTCACGAACCCCTGCCGGGCTGGAGCCTCGCCCGCCGCCTCGCGCGTCTGGATAGCCGCGGCGATGTCTTGTCCGACTTCGAGGTGGCATCGACCTACTACCTTCTCGGCGTCGGCGTGTTCGGCGCGGCGATGGCCGAGCGCCGGACGATCTTTGCCGAGCGCGACGGAATCTCGGACGATGAGTTGCTCCGGAACGATCCGCGCGACGAGGAGGCCGCCGATGCGATCGTGACGGCTTCTATCGCGGACGGTGAGCGCACCTCGCGTGCGATCGTTCGTGGCTTCGAGCGACGCCGCGCGGCGCGCAAGGATCTGGTCGAGCGCCGTCGGACGATCGAGCAGTTGCCCTACGGGTTCAAGGCCCTCAATGGCGATGCGCGGCGCATTGGCGTCGATACGGAGAGTCCCGCCGTTCAGATGGCCATCCGCACCGTGCATCGAAGGCTGGCGCAGGAGCATCGCGTGCGCGTGCGCGAGCGCGGGCGCGCGCTGATGGCGGGCGGCCTGAGCGAGACCGAGGCCCTGGACCGGCTCGCGTCATCGGCCGACGTCGAACGCCGCACCCTCAAGCGCGACGCGCTCGATCTCCTCTCAGACCTGCTTCGTGAGGCGCCGGCAGCCGACTCTCAGTGACCTCCGCCCCGCCCGGCGGGCTGACTCGTCACGATCCGTGCCCCGTTGGGGCCCGCCTCGGGAGCGAGCCACTCCGTATGAAAGGCGCCCGGGCGGTCGATGCGCTCGTACGTGTGAGCGCCGAAATAGTCGCGCTGTCCCTGGATGAGATTGGCCGGCAGGCGCGCCGCGCGATAGCTGTCGAAGTAGGCAAGGGACGACCCGAACGCCGGGCAGGGGATGCCCAGTCCGATCGCGGTGCGCACGGTGTGGCGCCATCCCGCCTGCCGCTCGTTGATCGCGGCCCGGAAGTCGGCGTCGAGAAGGAGGTTCGGCAACTTCGGATCGCGCGCGAACGCAGCCTGGATCTCGTTGAGGAGACGGGCACGGATGATGCAGCCGCCTTTCCAGATGCGGGCGATCTCCGGTAGGTTCAGGTTGTAGCCGCGATCCGCCGAGGCAGTCGCGAGGAGCGACATCCCCTGCGCGTACGAGGCGATCTTGGAGGCGTAGAGAGCCTGACGCACCGCGCCGATCAGGCGATCGGCCGACGCTCCGCGCAGGCGCAACTGGCGTGGCCCCTTCAGGGCCTTCGCCGCGGTCACCCGCTCCGCTTTGAGCGCCGAGATGTTCCTCCCCCACAGGGCGGCCTCGATCGTCGGGATCGGCACGCCCAGCTCCAGTCCATCCTGACCGGTCCACCGTCCGGTCCCCTTCTGGCCCGCGCGATCGAGGATCACATCCACGATCGGCCGCCCGGTATCGCGATCGACGGACTGGAGGACCGCGGCCGAGATCTCGACGAGGTAGGAATCGAGTTCGCCGCGGTTCCACTCCGCGAAGATGCCACCGATCTCGACCGCGGAGAGCCCGCACCCGCGGCTGAGGATGTCGTAAGCCTCCACGATCAACTGCATGTCGCCGTACTCGATGCCGTTATGAACCATCTTGACATAATGACCGGCCGCGCCGGTCCCCATGTACGCCACGCATGGTCCATCCGGAACCTTCGCGGCGATGGCGCCCAGCACGCCCGCGATCCGCGGATAGGCGGCCTCGGGACCGCCCGGCATGATCGACGGGCCGTTGAGCGCCCCCTCCTCGCCGCCCGAGACTCCGACGCCGAAATAGTGGATGCCCGTGGGCGCGATCGCGGCCGAGCGACGCGCGGTATCCTCGAAGTAGGAGTTGCCACAGTCCATCACCAGATCGTCCGGCGCGAGCAGGGGCAGGAGTTGATCCAGAACCGAATCGACCGGCTTCCCGGCCTGAACCATGATCGCGATCGAACGCGGTCGCGCGATCGTCCCCACGAACTCCTCGAGGGTGTAGGCCGGCGTCACCGGCTTCCCGGCGGTTCGGCGCGCGACGTACTGCTCGGTGACGGCGCGGGTGCGGTTGTAGACCGCGATCGGGAAGCCGTGATTGGCGATGTTGAGCGCGAGGTTCTCGCCCATCACGGCGAGGCCGATCAGACCGATCTGTGGCGTGGCCATGTACTCTCTCCCGTCGCGTCGCGCAGCCGATCATACGGCACGCGCGCGCGTCGCACGCGGAGCCGGTACGATGTGTCTATGTCTGAACCGAGCGCTTCCGGTTCCGCCTCCTACTCGATGCGGTCGGGCGACTGGGGCGAGGTCGACCGTGCGGACTGGGAAGAACTCCTCGCCCTGGCCGCGCTGCTCGGGCGGGCGATCGAACCCGGCCACCCGGAGCGCCCGGCCCCGCTGACACTGGCGCTGAAAGCCCAGGAGATGGCGCAGCGACTGTTCGCCGGGCTTGCCGGTGAGGAGCGCGATCTGCGTCAGGTCATCACCACGCTGCGCACTGCCCACGCGGTCGCGTGGGACATGTATGACGCGCGTCAGGCCGAGCGTGTGACGGTCAGCGCCCACATGGCACGTCTGCGATCGACCATCGATGAGTTCGAGGCCGATCTGCGGCGGCTCCTCGAGGAATCGCCACCCGCGCCCTGACGGGTTGAATCGGCTCGTCTGGGAGGCGTACGTTCGCGGCAAGAGTGCCCGCGAAGATTCCCGACGGATCAGTCGTCGTGCGTCTCGTACCACCGCAGCGCGTCGCGATCGATCTTCCAGCCGATACCTGGTTCGTCGGTCATCACGATCTCCGAGTTCTCCACCACGAGCGGCGCGATCGTGACCGGGGCGCTGCTGACGCGGCCGAAGTACATCCCGACCTCGACGATCATGCCGTTGGCGACGCCAGCCACGCAGTGTGCGCCCACGTGTCCGTTACCGTGCGGGGCCATGGGAAGGCCGTGCGCCGCGGCGTAATGAGCGATCTTTCGCCACTCCGTCAGGCCACCACAGATCAGTGCGTCGGCCTGCACGATGTCGCACGCGCGGTGATCGATCATGTCGCGGAAGGCGTGGAGCGCGCCAACGTTCTCCCCGGTCGCGACGGGCAGGTCGAGCGCCCGGGCCACCTCGGCGCAGCCGCGGTGGTCCCACGGGTCCACCGGTTCCTCCAGCCAGTAGAGGTTCTCTTCGCCCACCGCCCGCGTGAAACGGATCGCTTCATACGACGTCCAGGCGTGGTTCGCATCGATCATCAGACCGACTCTCGCGGGAAGTGCCGCTCGCACGGCCCGCACGCGGGCGAGGTCCTCGTCGAAACCGAGCCGGCCCACTTTCATCTTCACGATGTCGAAGCCGTGGCCCGCAAAGTCCATCATCTCGTTCACCAGTTCGTCGATGCCCTTGCCTGGCTGATACATCCCACCCGCGCCGTACGCGCGCACGCGCCGCCGCGCTCCGCCCAGAAGGCGCCAGACCGGCTGGCCGAGAGCCTTGCCCAGGAGATCCCAGATCGCGATGTCGACGCGGCTCAGGGCCATCACATCGTCGGTCTTGGGATGGCGCCAACCCTGCCAGAGCTGCGCCCAGATTGCCTCGATATCGCGCGGGTCCATCCCGAGGATCGCCGGCTTGAGGTCGGTCTCGACGACCGACGGATGCGCGGCTCCGGGACAGAAACCGGTCAATCCCTCGTCGGTAAACACCTCGACGTACCCGAAGATGCGGCGCTGATTCGCGTAACCGCCATCGGTGTTCGGGCGCACGCCAGGACCTCGATCGCGGTAAACCGAGCGGACATCGGTGATCTTCATGGCGCGGAATATACTCGCGCCCGGTGACCCGCCCGGCGCTCGGACTCGATAGCTACTCGCTGCGCCTTCAGGGATGGGATGCCTTCGCGTTCATCCGCTATGCCGGTGCGATGGGCCTCGACGCGGTGCACTTCTCCGAGCGCGCGAACCTCGCTTCGCACGATCGCTCCTATCTGCGCGAGGTGCGCGACGAAGCTCGCGCGCAGGGCGTGGCGCTCGAGGTCGGGCTCGGCAGTATCGATCGGTACGCCGCCTCGTTCGATCCGACGCACGGCGACGCCGAGGAGCAGGTCACTGCGATGATCCAGGCCGCGGCCGAGGTCGGGTCACCCATCGTGCGCTGCTTCCTCGGTGATCGGCGCGACCGGGCGGGAGCCGTCCCCCTCGAGGCGCACATCGCCGAGTGTGAGCGCGTGATCGCTGCGATCGCTCCGGTCGCACGGGCCAACCGCGTGCGCCTGGCGCTCGAGAACCACGGCGGGGTCGATCTCCTCGCCCGCGAACTGCGCGCGATCATCGAGCGGCGGGGATTCGACGTGGTCGGCGCCTGCCTGGACACGGGCAATCCCGCCTACGCGGGCGAGGATCCACTCCTGGCCGCCGAGATCCTCGCTCCGTACGCGTTGACGACCCACGTGCGCGACACCGCGGTGTGGGAGGCAGCGGACGGCGCGATGGCGCAGTGGGTTCCGCTCGGCGAGGGGAATACCGATCTCGCGGGTATCCGTGATCTCCTCGTCGCGCATGCCCCGGAGTGCCCCTTCGATCTCGAGATCATCACGGGGACTGGCCCGGCCCGCGTTCCGTACCTCACGTCCGAGCACGCGATGCTCTACCCCGAAGTCCCCGCAATGGACGCGGCCCGATTCGCCCTCCTGGCCCGAGACGGGACGCGGCGCGGCCTCAGGCCGCGCACCCAGGTCCTCGCCGTGCGCGCAGGCGCCACGCCGCCCGACACGCTGGAGCGTCTGCGGATCCAGCAGCGCGCGGACTTCGAGTCCAGTGTCGCGTACGCCCGCAGTCGGCTGCATCTCGGGCGGCGTCCCGCGTGATGCCCCGCGTCGCGGTGGTCGGCTGGGACGGGCTGCGCCCGGACCTGATCGATGAGACGACAACCCCGACCCTGTCCGCACTTCGTGCCCGCGCCTTCCGCTTTCCGCGCGCCCGGTCGGTGTATCCGAGCGAGACGCGGCCCAACAACGCCACGATCGGCACGGGTGCCCAGCCCGGCGCGCACGGGATCACGGCCAACCACATGTTCGCTCCGGACGTCGTCGGTCACCTGAACACCGGCAACCCCTCGCACCTGCTCGCCATTGGACAGAGGCATGGCCGGGTGGTTCTCCCGCTCACCCTCGGCGAAGTTCTCGCCTCGGGCGGGAGGCGCCTGGCCGTGTTCGGGTCCGGTTCTCCCGGCCAGACACTCCTCCAGAATCCCCACGGTGCCGGATGGACGGTCAATCGCGCGTTCCGTATCCCCGTCGAGATCGACGCCCTGCTCCCACCGATTCCCGCGGGCGATGCGGATCGGGACACGGTCGACCGCTTTCTGCAGACCGCGCTGCTCGATGTGGCGCTGGCCCGACTGGATCCGGACGTCTGCATCCTCTGGTCGTCCGAGCCGGATGGATCGCTCCACGCGCACGGCCTCGGCTCCCCGGAGGTGCGCGCGGCGCTGCGCCGGAACGACGACCGACTCGCGCTTCTGCTCGATCGGCTCGACCTGAACCGCACGACGTTGCTGTTCCTCTCCGACCACGGCCACGCGTCGGTGCGCCCGGGCGTCTCCGTACGCGCCGAGCTCGAGCGCGCCGGCCTGGCGAACCCGGCACAGGTCGAAGTCACCGCCGCCGGGCGTGGCATCCACCTCCGTGGCGCGGCGCGAGCGAGGCTCCCGCGCATCGCGGCGTGGCTCGCGGAGCAGACCTGGTGCGGCCCGATCTTCGCCCGCGATGACCTACCCTCGGCCGACTTCCCCGCGACGGTGGCCCCGGCGTCATCGCTCTGGGGAGGCGCCGCCGGTCGATGGGTGCCGGATCTCTTCTGGTCGCCGTCCTGGGGCGACGAGCCGAACCTCCACGGCGTCCCCGGCTGGTCGACCGGCGATGCGGCGAGCGCCGACCGGCTGCAATCCGATCACGGCGCGCTCTCCCCCTGGGAGATGGGCAATGTGATGTTCGCCATCGGCGCCGGCGTGTCCGCATCGGCGGACTCATCGCTGCCGGCCAGCCCGGCGGATATCGCGCCCACGATCCTCCACCTGCTCGGGTGCGAGCAGCCGACGTCGATGACGGGTCGTCCGCTGCGTGAGGCGTTCGGTGGCGCGACCTCGCCGGAGTCAGCGCGGATCATCAGTCGCGGCGGCTGGGGCGTCCTTCGCGAGCGACGCGTGGGGACCGCGACGTATGTGGACGTTGCGCGGGACTGACTCAGCCCTGGTTGCGGATCAGGTCGGTCGGGGCACCCAGCGCGCGCAACGCATCGCGGTCGAATCGCGGCGCGATCGCCTGGGGCGACCAGACCCGGTTTGAACTGCGCAGCACCACGATCCAGGTGCCCTCCGTCCGATCCGTGATTCGCACCGCGGCCCAGCCGGGTTTGCCGTCGATCGCCAGTCCCTCCAGATCCTCCAGGGGCCGGGATATGGATGCCGCGGCATAGGTTCGCGCCGCCTGAACCATCTGATGCACTTCGCCGGTCCCGGCGGTCAGATCCTGGTAGGTCTGGACGATGAGGAACGGGTAGACCAGCGAGGGGAACATCACGACCGCGGCGATCCCGACCGTGGCCCACGATCGCAGCGCGATCCCGCGGACCAGGAACGCCGCGGTGAACAAGAAGAATGCGACGCACACGAGGATCTTTCCCGCGGCCTGGACCAGCGCGCAATCGAGCGGACCGCAATCGGTCGTCTGCGCGCCCATTCCCGGCAGGATCGCCAGGACGAGCGCTGGCCCGGCCAGGATCGCGCCGGAACGGACGAGCGCGCGACTCATGGATAGAGCGGCACGCGGTCGAGTCCGAGCGTCTCGGGAAGGCCCAGCATCAGATTGATGTTCTGGAGGGCGTTGCTCGCCTGCCCCTTCATCAGGTTATCGATCGAGGAGACGATCACCAGCATTTCGTTGGCGGCATCCACGAAGAGCGAGATGTCGCACAGGTTGCTACCGTGGACCGCCTTCGGCCCGGGCGCAGTCCCTGAAGGCAGGATGCGCACGAACGGCTCGCCCCCGTAGGTGGCCTGGTAGAGGTCCCTCGCGTCCGCTGGGGTTGTTGCCTGGCGCAAGGGCGCATAACACGTGCACTCGATACCCCGGGAGATCGGCACGAGATGCGGCACGAACGTCAGCCCGATCGATTGGCCGGCATAGCGACTCAGATGCTCGGCCGCCTCGGTGCCGTGCTGATGTGCCGCGATCCGATACGGCGTGATGTTCTCGACCCTCTCCGGGAAATGGAAGGTCGGTGACGGTTTCTTGCCGGCGCCGGAGATCCCGGTCTTGCCATCGACCACGATGCCGCGCGGCTCGACGAGCCCTGCCTTCAGCGCAGGAGCGAGCGCAAGCTCCATCGCGATGGAGAAGCATCCCGGGTTGCCCACCAGTCGGGCGCCCACGATGTCGGACCGGAAGAGTTCCGGCACCCCGTAGGCCGCCTCGCCCAACAGATGGGGACACAGGTGCGGCTTCCCCGCCACGGACGGCTGCCGCTCCGCATAGCGTGCGTACACCGCCGGATCGCGAAACCGGAAATCACCTGAGTAGTCGATGACCTTGATGCCTCGGTCGAGCAGCGCGGGAGCGCTCTGCATGGCGATGCGATCCGGCGTCGAGAAGATGACGATGTCGGCGTCTTCGCCGATCCGCGCCTCCTCCGCATCCTCCACGACGCGATCGCAGAAACCGCGCAGGTGCGGGAAGAAGTCGCTGATCGGCTTCCCCACATCGGAACGGGCCAGAAGCGAGGTGATCTCGATTCGCGGATGGCGGATCAGTTGCTCGGTCATCCCGAGGCCGCCATACCCGGTCGCGCCGACGATCTGGGCCCTAAAGGTCTCTGCCATCGCCGGCGATTATCGTTCGGTCTCCCTGTGACTGGCAGCGTTCCCATAGCCGCGCTCCTGAAACGTGTCGTGTCCCCTATCGGCTTCTTCCTCGCGCTCTCTCTCGAGGTGGCCACCGCCCAGGTGGAGCGGGAGGTGCCGGGCGGCCGCTGGTATTCGCAGACCGGTACGCCGGAGGTCTCCGGGTACGCCGTGGTGGACGATGCCCGGGCGCGGATCTGGAGCGGGTACCGCGATCTGGGCGGGGTGGAGGCGCTCGGCTATCCGATCTCGCGACGCTTCACCCAGGACGGGTTCATCGTGCAGGCGACCCAGCGCGCGATCCTGCAGTGGTCCGAGCAGGATGGTGCGCTGCGCGTGACCAACCTGCTCGATCGGCTCGCTGCCGAAGGATTTGACTCCGTCCTCGCCTCGCGCTGGCAGGTTCCGCCGATGGTGCGCTTCGATGAGAGCGGCCTCCCCTGGACCGATATCGTCGCGGGTCGGCTCGCCCTCCTCGGCCAGGAGAACTCACTGCGCGCGTACTACTCAGCGGTGGAGGATCCGCTGACGCGATTCGGACTGCCGACCTCGCCTCCGACCGATCGGGGAAGCCATGTCGCTCTCCGCACGCAACGGGCGTTCCTGCAACTCTGGAGGGTGGATACGCCCTGGGCGAGGGCTGGTGAGGTCACGGCGGGCCTGGCCGGAACGATCGCGGCCGAGGTCGGATTGGTCCCCGCGGAGGCGCGGATTCCAGAGGCTCCGTCGGCGACCTCCGCCACACCGTCGCTTCGGGCGGTGGCCGCGCTTCTTCCCGGACCGGAAGTGCTGTCCGCCGCGGCGCGGACGATCTGGGAGGACGTGTCGCCCTCAGCGACGCAGGCCGGGGTCGTGGTCGCGCGGCGGGCCTCCGTCAACGGCGACCTGGCTAAACCCGAAGTCGCCACCACGCGACGCCTGATCGTTCAGGTCGCCCGTTATCCGAACGTCTCCGCCGCGCTTGGGGCGTGGTCGCGCGAGAACGCCGCCGGGTGGTCGAACGGCGATCCAGCGATGAGTCTGACGGGCGTGGCGGACATCGGTGTAGGAGATGCCGGGGTGATCGCCAGGTTGGTCGCGGGGGATGTCGGGTGGAGTGGCCACCTGGTCGTTTTCCGGCGAGGAGAGGTAATCGCTTCGGTCGCCCTCCTCGCCCCGGGTGGGCCGGGCGACCGAGGGCGCACGGTCGCGATCGCACGAGAGATCGATGCTCGCATCGTCAGGGAGGCGGCGGATCCCTCTCCATGAATTGCCGAGCGGTACGGCGTGGCAGCTTGGGCCAATAAGTTGACACCGCTATTGCCAACTCAATAACGTGTGCCGATCAGCGAGCCGAAAGGTGGCTCGCGACGCGATGGAGGAGACAAGAGTGACTATCCGAAGACTCGGACGGCGCGGCCTTCTGGCCGGCGGTCTGGCCATCGGCGCGGGAGCGTTGGTGGCGGCCTGCGCGGCTCCGGCCCCGACCGCCACACCGGTACCGGCGAAGCCGGCCGCGCCCGCCGCTCCGCCGGTTGCACCAGCAGCCCCGGCGCCCACGGCGACGACTGCGCCAGCGGCGGCGCCCGCCCCGACCAAGCCCGCCGAGGCGCCGAAGCCCGCGGCGGCTGCGCCGGCCCCGACCAAGCCCGCTGAGGCGCCAAAGCCGGCCGCGGCGGCCACTGGGCGCGGCTCGGCCGGCACGCTGAAGGTCCTCTACTGGCAGGGCCCGACCATCCTGAACCATGCCCTCGCCGTCGGCACGAAGGACATCCACGCGTCGAGGTTGGTGACCGAGCCGCTCCTGAACTACGACGAGGGCGGGAACCTGGTGCCGGTGCTCGCCGCAGAGGTGCCCAGCCGTCAGAATGGCGGACTGTCGGAAGACGGAAAGTCAGTTACTTACAAGCTCAAGAAGGACGTTAAGTGGGCGGACGGGAAGCCCTTTACGTCCGACGATGTCGTCTTCACGTACAAGTTCATCATCAACAAGGAGACCGCGTCGACGCAGGTAGGATCCTACACCACGCTTGCGGATGTCGTGGCTGTCGATCCCTCTACCGTCCGGCTGCTGTTCAAGTCGGCGACTCCGGCCTGGTTCGTGCCCTTCGTCGGCGAGAGTGGCCAGATCCTCCCGAAGCACGCGCTCGAGGCGTACCAGGGCGCGAAGGCCCGCGAAGCACCGTTCAATCAGAAGTCGTTCGGTACGGGTCCCTACATGGTCGACAGTTTCAAGCCGGGCGACTCCGTCATCTATGTCGCGAACCCGAATTATCGTGACCCGGCGAAGCCAGCCTTCGGCCGCGTTGAGATGAAGGGCGGCGGCGACGCCGTTTCGGCGGCTCGGGCCGTGTTCCAGACCGGCGAGTACGACTTCGCCTGGAACCTCCAGGTGGAGTGGCAGGTCCTCGAGGAATTGACGAAGGCGGGCCGCGGCACCCTGCTCACGCTGCCGGGCATCGGCGTTGAGTCGGTCCACTTCAATGTGACCGACCCCAACAAGGAAGTCGATGGCGAGAAGTCGTCTCTCAAGTCGAAGCACCCGTTCCTGACCGACAAGCGCGTCCGGCAGGCTCTCTCTCTGGCAATCGATCGCGACACGATGGCCAAGCAGTTGTACGGCGAAACCGGTGTCGTTACCCCGAACGTCCTGACGACGCCGCCGAAGTACGCCTCGAAGGGACCGAAGTACGTCCTGGACGTCGCCCAGGCGAACAAGATCCTCGACGATGCCGGGTACAAGCGCGGAGGCGACGGCATCCGCGTTACCCCCGAAGGCGTGAAGATGAAGATCGTCTTCGCGACGAGCATCAACAGCCTGCGCCAGAAGGAGCAGGCGGTCATCAAGGACGGTTGGACCAAGATCGGGATCGATACCGAGCTCAAGGCCGTCGACGCGAGCGTGTTCTTCGCCAGCGATCCCGGCAAGCCGGACACCATCAACCGGTTTGAATGGGATGCGATGATGTTCACGTCGACCTTCGGCTCTCCGTGGCCAGCCGGCTACATGGAGTTCTGGTACTCTGGCGACGTCGCCCGCGATGTGGCTCAGAAGTCGAACCAGTGGGCGGGGGGCAACAGGCAGCGCTGGATCAGCGCCGAGTTCAACAAGCTGTACGATCAGGCGCAGGTCGAACTCGACGCGGAGAAGAGCACGGCGCTCTGGCACCAGTTGAATGACCTCGTCGTCAACGAGTACATCAGCATCCCGCTGATCGACCGCAAGCGGGTCGATGCCTATTCGAAGCGGATCAAGGGGCCGAAGCTGGTTCCCTTCGATTCTGATCCGTGGAATATGGGCGACTGGTCGCTCGCCTAGTCCATTGCGACGGGGTGGTCCGGGTGTGTAACCCGGGCCACCCCATTTTCCCCGAGGATCGAGGAACCGGGTGACGACCTACCTGCTGCGCCGGGTGAGCATCGCGTTACCGACGCTGATCCTGATCAGCGCTATCGTCTTTGGCATCCTGGCGCTGGCACCAGGCGATCCGCTGGCGCAGTTCGCGGCGAACCCGGATGTGCCCACGGAGGTGCGCGAGAACGTGCGCCGCCAGTTCGGGCTCGATCAGCCGATGCATGTACGGTACGTCAAGTGGGTCGGCTCGATGCTTCAGGGCGACTGGGGATACTCCTTCGCCAGCCGCGTGAATGTTCTCACGCTGATCGTTCAGCGCCTCCCTACCACGATTCTCGTGATCGGCACGGCCTATGTCATTGCAATCCTCATCGCGATACCTCTCGGCGTGATCACCGCCGTTCGGCAGTACTCCATGATCGATCAGGTTGTCACAACACTAAGCTTTATTGGATTCTCGCTCCCGACGTTTTTCACCGGTCTCATTCTCATCATCATCTTCAGTGTCAACCTTAACTGGCTGCCGTTCGTCTACGATGCCAACACGACAGATCTCTGGGTGCAGATCAAACAGATGATCATGCCGGTCGCGGTTCTGGCGTTGTTCCAGGCCGCGTCGCTGGCCCGATTCGTCCGCGCGTCGATGCTCGACAACCTGGGTCAGGACTACGCCCGTACCGCGCGCGCCAAGGGGCTGCGCGAGGGCATCGTGGTCGTGCGGCACGTGCTCCGGAACGCCCTCTTCCCGGTCGTCACCCTTATCGCCCTGCAGTTGCCGAACGTGTTCACCGGCGCCGTCGTGACCGAGCAGATCTTCCGTGTGCCGGGCATGGGTGCCCTGCTCATCAAGTCGATTCAGGACGGCGATACCCCCGTGGTGATGGGGATCGTCCTCCTCTCCTCGGTGCTGGTCGTCGTGATGACGCTGGTCGCCGATGTGCTCTATGGCGTGCTCGACCCGCGCGTGAAGTACGCCTGATGGCTCGCGTCGCCGCCTCCTACCCGGCCGCGACCGTTCCCGGCGCCGATTCTGTCCTGGAGTTGCCCGAGCGTACGCTCTGGGGTGATGCCTGGCGTCGCTTCCTCGCCCACAACCTCGCGAGGTTCGGCCTCCTGCTCTACCTCCTCATCGCCGTCACGGTGGTGGCGGGGCCGCTGATCTGGACGACCCCGGTCGCCCAGATCGACTTCACGCGATCGAACGCCGGCGTGTCCTGGGATCATCCGATGGGCACGGACGATCTGGGGCGGGACACCTTCGCCCGGGTCCTGCTCGGCGGCCGCGTCTCGATTGCTGTGGGCATCGCGGCGATGCTCATCTCCATCTCGATCGGAGTCCTCGTGGGTGCCGCCGCTGGATTCTTCGGCGGAAAGGTCGACCTGGTCCTCTCCCGCGTGATCGAGGTCTTCCTCTCGATCCCGCAACTGCCGCTGCTGCTGGTGGTCACGTACCTGTTCAGGCCGATCTTCGTGAACGCACTGGGCCCAGAGATCGGCGTGTTCGTGATGATCGTCTCCGTCATCGGCGGGCTCAACTGGATGCCCACCTCACGCCTCGTGCGGGCGGGGTTCCTCTCGTTGCGGGAAAGGGAGTTCATCGAGGCGTGCCGCTGCCTCGGCGTGGGGCCAGGCCGGATCATCCTGCGCCACATGCTGCCGAACACGCTCAGCCCCGTCATCGTCTCGGCGACGCTGGCGGTCGGCGCGGCGATGATCGCCGAGGCGACGCTCTCGTTCCTGGGCCTTGGTTTCCCGCCGGACTTTCCGACCTGGGGGCGGCTCCTCAACGACGCCCAGAACTACATCACGCTCAATCCGCTGATGGCGATCTTCCCGGGCACGTGCATCTTCCTGGCGGTGCTCTCGGTCAACTTCGTGGGTGATGGTCTGCGCGACGCGCTGGATACGCGTCGCGCGGTGTGACGGTCAGTCCAGCCGAAAGCGGGCGAACAGGTTGTAGCGCGGGCTCACGATGACCGTGACGCGGTACGGTCCGGCGCTGGCGAACGTCTCTGGCGCCTCCAGGGGGATATCGACAGTGCGCACCGCCCGAGGCGGGATCAGGTTGCGCGGCATCGATTCGCCCGAGCTATACGCGAGGACGCCGGCCGCATCGACGACATAGAAGTCGCGGTCCTGGCCGGTGGGGTCGTCGAGGGTGGCGCCCACCACGAGGGGCCGCGTCGTCCGGTTCTCGGCGCTGAGGCGCAGCGTGACGCGCTTGGAACGATTCGGTCCGCTCGCGGTAGTGAGGGAGAGCGCGGTCAGCGACCAGATCTCGCCGACCTCGACACGCTGCTCCGGCCCGCGCATGTCCGCCGCGTCGGTCGCGCGCAGGATCCCGGAGGCGCGCTCGCCGTGCCGTAACGGGATCGTCCGGCTGACGCTTCCCGCGTCGATCCCGAAACGCACCCTCAGCACGAGCGGATCGACCGCCGCGGCGGGGAGCGGGAACACATAGGTCAGATCGATCGCATCGCCCGGGGCGGACAGGAAGTTGAAGCTTCCGTTCTCCTCGCCGGTCGCGCTGAGAAACCCGCCACCATATTCGTTGCCACTCGCGTCCTCGATGCGCAGGGTCAGCGTTGGCGGCTCCACGAACTGGATTGGCTGCAGCACCGCGCTTCGTTCGCCGCTCGCCTGCGACCGCGGTGGGGGAGACTCGCGGGTCAGTGGGATCGAGAGCGTCGCCGCACGCGACCCATTGTTCTTGATCGAGAACGTGATGGCAACGCGGCGTCCCGTCGCCGACGGCGCGATGTCGACCGCGGTGACCACGAACTGCCAGGCATCGGACTCGATCGTGTCGCCGACGCGCGCCGCCCCCGAACCCGCGGCCCGGGCCGCCGGCGCGGCGGTGGGCGTCGCGATCGGCGTGGCCGGCGCGGCAGGGGGGATTGCCGGGATGGGGGTGGACACGCTGCCGGGTTGGTTCGGCGGGGGTGTTGGCGCAGCGGCCGCGGGGGGTGGAGGCGGTGCCGCGCCGATCGCCGCTGTGGTGCCAGCCGGACGCACCGCCGCGGCGACGAAGAGGCCCAGAGGACCGATGAGACCGCTCGCCACAAGCGCCCAGAAGAGGATCGCGAGGAGGGTGACGAGCGCGAGCGTCGTGCCAGCGAAGAACCAGACCGCGACCGACCGGCCGCCGGTCGCCGGGCGATCGGTCATCCGTCGAGGATCGTAGGGCGGTCCATCCGGCGCGGACAACTTAAGCGGAGTGTCCGACCGAGGATCGGCGGATCGGCGGTACCGCGCCGTGAGTCAGCCCGGCAGCGTCTCCCAGCGCCACGCGTACCCACCCTCGGACCGCACAATGCGGCCGAAATAGGGCGGCCCGGCGTGGCCGAAGGTGCAGAGCGCCTCCGCCGTCTCGACGCGCTCGCACACCATCGCGCGCGACCGACGCGCGGTGACGAGATCGACGCCCCGCGGCGCCCAATCCTGGTGCTCCACCTCACAGGCGAAGTGGAAGAGATCGGTCAAATGGAAGAACGGTCGCTCGCCGGTGGTCACCTCCACAATCGCGTGGCCGGGACTCTCACCCGGGCGATGGCGGACCCACAGGTCCGACGCGACCTCAGCGTCGCCCTCGACGAGATCGAGTTGCCCGTGAGCCTCCACGCTCAGGAGGTGCCGCGCGGCGAGGCCCAGTGGATCATCGCCACCGCGCGCGGGCTCCCACTCCCGCCGCTGCAGGACATAGCGCGCACGCGGAAAACGGGGTGCCCGCTCGCCATCCCGCACGACCGTGCAGCCATCGATATGGTCGCCGTGGAGATGCGAGAGGAGTACGTGCGTCACGTCGTCCGGGGCGATCCCGAGCAGTCCGAGCGCGGCCTCTCGTCCGGCGGTTCGCTCCAGGCCATACGCGGGCCACGGGCCATCGTCCAATGGCTCGCCAAAGCAGGGGTCGACCAGGGCCAGAGAATCGGCGCCCTGGATGAGGACGCAGTTACAGGGAATCGAGGCGCCGCCACGCTCGTCCGCCGATGGCACCACCGCGCGCCACTGATCGAGCGGTACCGGACTCCCGTCGCCCCGGCGCACATCCGGTTCCCAGCGGATATCGCCCTCGCGAATGACCGTGATCGTGAACGGCCCGACCTGCCGCGACGCAATGAACTCCGCGGCGGATTCGGATGGATCTACGGACACGGTGCGCGTCCCCGACGATGGCCTGCGTTCGTCAGCGTTCGATCCGACTCCGCACGTAGGTCTGGAAATTCGCGGTACGCGGCACGCCGTCCTCGCTCAGACGCACCTTGAGAAACTCGTGTTCGTCCATCCCATCGCAGGGGTCGTCAGGATCGTCCCAGCATTCCTCACAGCGCACAGCGTTACAGCTGAAGCACCGCGAATAGGGGATCAGCACGTTCACCTGACCGCCGACGGTCTTCTGCTCGGTGACCTTCTTGCAGAGGCCGCAACGCGCGGTTGTGATCACGTCAGGTCGTATCGCCACTTCGACCTCGCTTCCGACGGTTTCGCCACCACCCTCGTCCGATGGGGAGCCCTTGAAGGCACGCGCAACCGCCCACTGTTGACGGCTCCCGCGCTGTCGGATCCGCTGCCTGCCGCGTGCCATCGCATCGCTCAGCGTCTCTCTATGGTCCCACCGATTATAGAGCAGCGGTAGCACCCTCCTGCCCACAGCCAGCCGGGCATGACGTTCCCCGAACGCCGACGCGCTCGGCCCCCGATGCGTGCATGCGACCATCGGTCGCCCCTCGCACGCGCGCGTGAAGAGCGGCGTGACCCTCTTATGCCTTTCGAACAGGCCATCGGCGAGCGCGAGCATTGACGTAACGGCTGCCTTCGCACAATCGGCGCGTGAGCCCGGCCCGGGCGCTCGCGCTGGTTCTGCTCGTCCTCATTCTGACCGCATGCGATGTCGCCCGTGCGCAGACGGCATACCGCTCCTACGTGCCCGTCAGCTACCGTGCTGTTCCGGAAGGGCCGGTCGTCGAGCTTCCGGTCGCGTCGCTCGTGCTGGCGCCTAGCGACGTGCGCTCGATCACCGGACAACTCATCTTCCTCGACCTCAGTGCCTCCGGACCGACCACGCCCGACGACCTCTACACCACGTGCGACGCCAGCACGACGCAGCGACGGAGCGGTGCGAACGCGTCGGCCCAGCGATCGGTCCTACGCTCTGATGGCAGCGCCGGGGTGATTCAGGTCGATCACCTTGTCGCGACGTTTGGTAGCGCCGGCCTCGCCTCGCTGGTCATCGGCGATCTCGAGCGCTGCACGAGCGGCGCGTGGCTGCCCATCGGGACGGATACCGTCGGAAACGAGTCTCGGGCGTGGCTGGCGCGCAGCGAGGTCCAGGGGCAGCGCGAGTATCTCCTGCACTTCCGCACGCGGAACGCCGTGCAGAGCCTGCGCTTGCGCGCCGCCGGCGGAGGGCTCGAGCCAACCCTTGCCCTGGGGCGGGTCGCGGCTATCCGCGCCGATCCGTCGCCACCTACGCCTACCGCCACCACGACCGCGACGCCGACGATCACGCCGACCGCGACCCCTACTCCGACCGCCACCCCTACTCCGACCGGCACCGAGACTCCCAGTCCCACCCCCACAGCGACGGGAACGCCGACCGCGTCGCCCTCGGCCACCGCCAGCGCGACGGAGACACCGACCCTGACTCCCACCGCCACGCCTTCGCCGACCGCGACGTGGACACCCTCGCCGACCCCGACGCCGACCGCCACCTCCACCAGCACACCCACGGCGACCACCACAGCCACGCCCACCTCGACCGCCACGGCCACCAGTTCGCCGACACCGTCGCCGACCGCGACCGCGACGCCCACTCCGACCGCCACATCGACGCCGACGTCGACCGCGACCGATACACCGTCCCCGACGTGGACCCCGACCTCAACCCCCTCCGCGACGCCGACTTCCACGATGACGTGGACTCCCACGGCGAGCCCCACGATCACGCGGACACCGACGGCGACACCGACCGATACCGCCACACTGACGCCGACCGCGACATCGACGCCGACCATCACGCCCTCGTCGACCGCGACCGCGACGGCCACCTCCACGCCGACCGTGACGCCGACGTTCACCCCCACCGCCACCGCGACGCCATCGGCGACGTCGACCGCGACGGCCACGGCGACCTTCACCCCGACCCCGTCACCGACGCCGACCCCGCCGCCGGGGATCGAGATCGCGGCCGGCCGCTCTGCCATCGCCTCGGACGCACCGAACGACCACCTCGCCGCGCACGCCGTCGATGCGCTCGCGGGTGGTCCGAACGGTCAGAATGCCTCGACCTACTGGCTCGCGACGGGCCAGGCCACCTCCGCCACGCCGCGCACGGTCACCGTCACGCTCTCCGCGGCCGACACCGTCTCGGCGGTCCAGGCCCGGCTCGCCTTCACCGGCACCGGCGCGGTGACGGCGCGCATCATCCTCCGAAACGGCAACTTCGACGAGATCGCCAATGAGGAGATCGTCAACGGCACGAAGGCCGATGGCGACACCGTCTCCTACGTGTTCGCCACGCCGGTGCCCGATGTCGCCTACGTACGGCTCGCCTTCACGTCAACCGGGTCCGGCATCGTACCGGGCGTCCGTACGTTCGGCGTCTATCGCTGACCCTCGTTCACGCCGCCAGACGGGAGCGCAGTTCGGCGCGCCTCTCCGGCGAGAGCGTCGACCAGAAGGACACGAACGCCGACTGCAGATCCGCGCCCAGGCGCGCCCCACGGGCCTGTGACTCCAGCGCGGCGACGTCCCGGTGCGCGCGCCGGCGCGCCCCAACGGGACGCATCGCGCGCGATCGGCGCCCGGACTCCGGAAACAGCGTCAACTGCGTCGTACGCATCGCGGTGCCCTCACTAGATCATCCGTTCTGCCTACGCCATAGTAGAACGGACGTTCGATATTGTCAACCATTATGCGCTGGGGTAGCCTGCCACCTCCATGCAGCGCGCGCGTGTCGGCATCGTCGGGTGCGGCCCGATGGGGCGCCGCCACGTGGCGGGATATGCCGAACTCGCGACCACCCCCTTTGCGAACGTCGAGGTCGCCGCCGTCTGCGACCTGAACGATCGGGCAGCCGAGCAGATGGCCGAGGAGTGCCGCGTCCTCCTGGGCGCCCGTCCTCGTGTCTTTCAGTCGATCGCCACGATGGCCGAGGCGGTGGATGGCCTGGTCGGCGTCGACATTGTCACCGACCCGCGCAGCCATCATCGCATCGCGATCGAGTGCCTCGACCGCGGCCTGCACGTTCAGGTCGAGAAGCCGCTCGCGATCACCATGCGCGCATGCAACCTGCTGATCCGCGCATCGCGCCGTTCGCGCAGTCGCCTGTGTGTCGCTGAGAACTTCCGACGGGATCCGATGAACCGGCTCGTCCGCGCGCTCATCGATGACGGCGCGATTGGCGATCCTGAGATGATGATCGAGATCTCCGCGCGCGGTGGCGATCGCGTCCTGGGCTCGGAATGGCGCCACGATGCGCTGTCGGGTGGCCTCCTCCTCGATCTTGGCGTCCACACGGCCAGCCTGCTGCGCTATTTCGGCGGCGATGTCGAGAGCGTGATGGGTGTGACACGGCTCGCACGGCGCCGTCGACGCCGTGTCGGTCGCGGCGCGCGCGAGGGCGAGTGGATCGGCGCGACCGCGCACGATCTCCTCACGGCGGTGCTTCAGTTCCGCGGCGGCATGGTGGGCCAGTGGTGCCTCAATGCCGCCGCGGCGGGTCATATGGTGCGCCAGCGCGTGCTCTACGGGTCCCGTGGTTCGATCGTCGCTCCGGTTGACGCCTCCGGGCGCAGTCCGCGCCTCGACCTGATCGACGGTCAGTGTCTGACCGATGACGCCCTACTCGAACACGCCACTTCGTACCGACTGGACGCGCTCGGCGCCCACCTGTTCGGCGCGGAGCGACCGACGTCCTACCGCCTCAGCACACCGGAGATCGATCGAAAGTTGCTGGCGATGGAGTTGCACGGGTTCGGCGACGTGATGGCCGCGGGGGCCCTACCCGAGGTCGATGCGCTTGGCGGGAGGCGGGATGTGGCCCTGGTGTGCGCGATTCTGGAGAGCGCCCGCGTGCAACGGGCCATCGCGCTCGACCAGGTGGAGTCCGGCGATCACGACCTCGCCCAGCGCGACGTGGACGGCGATCTCGGCCTCATCGAGGTTCCCGGCGCGGACTGACTGAGGCCGGTCGTCCCGCTCCACCCCAGCGGCGTCTGACTGACACGTCCGCGGCGCTGAGAAGGGCCACGCGTGCCCCCCCGGTCGCCAATGATTAGTTTGTGCAACTAATCGGGCGCTTGCTAGATTCCGCGCGGTGCGCACCCTCCTCCGCCTGACCGGATACCTCCTCCCACACTGGTGGATGGCCGCGGGGGTGGTCCTGATGCTCGGCGCGATCACCGCCCTGCGTATGACCCCGGCCTACTTCACGCAGATCGTCATCGATGACGTCATTCCTGCCCGTCACTGGCAGAACCTGGCGCTCCTGGTGTTCGGCGTCTTCGCCTCGGCCGGCATGCTGAACGTCCTGACATCCGTCCAGACGTACCTCGGGCAGATGATGGGTCAACGCGTCATCTTCGACCTTCGCTCCGATGTCTACCGGCACCTCCAGTCCCAGTCGATGAGTTTCTACGACGAGAACCAGACGGGTCAGTTGATGTCGCGCGCGACCAACGATGTCGGGATGGTGCAGTTCTTCATCACCGGCGCTCTGATTCAGGCGATCAACTTCGTCCTCATGGTGGGCTTGAACGTCTGGGCCATGGTGACCATCGATGCCTGGCTGACCGTGCTCACCCTCTCGGTGGCCCCGCTCATCGTCGCCATCCAGATGCAGGCATCGACCGTGATGCCCATGTGGCGCGCGATCCAGCAGCGGATGGCCAGCCTCAGCACGATCCTGCAGGAGAACATCGGCGCGATCAAACTCGTCAAGGCGTTCACGCGCGAGGAGTTCGAGGCGAATCGCTTCAACCAGGTCCTGTGGGACGTGCGCCAGATGCGCCTGCAGACCAGCCGATCGATGCAGGCGTTCATGCAGTCGATGATGCTCGCGACGATGCTCAGCCAGGGTCTGTCCCTGTGCTACGGCGCGTTGCTGGTCGTGGACGGACGCATCACCATCGGGCAGCTCTTCGCATTTCAGAGCTACGCGATGCTGCTCTGGATGCCGACCCAGATGCTCGGCTTCATCAACATGATGAGTCAGCAGGCGATCGCCGGCGGCGAACGCATCTTCGAGATCATCGACACCCCGCTCGATGTCGCCGAGCGGCCGGGCGCACGCGACCTCCGACCGATGCGTGGGGACGTGACCTTCCGCGAGGTCAGCTTCGCCTACGGATCGGCCCCGCCCCTGCTCCGGGGCATCGACTTCCACGCCTCGGCCGGGCGGACGATCGCCATCGTCGGGCCGAGCGGTGCGGGCAAGAGCACGCTGATCAACCTCATCCCGCGCTTCTACGACGCGACCGCCGGGCAGATCCTGATCGACGGGATCGACGTGCGGGACCTCACACTGACGTCACTGCGGTCTCAGATCGGGATGGTGATGCAGGAGACCTTCCTGTTCAACATGACCATCCGGGAGAACATCAGCTACGGGCGGATGGACGCGACCGAGGCGGACATCGTCGCCGCGGCGAAGGCCGCGAACGCGCACGACTTCATCCGCGAGCTGGGCGCCGGGTACGACACGATGGTCGGAGAAAAGGGGGTACGCCTCTCCGGCGGGCAGCGCCAGCGCATCGCCATCGCGCGGGCCATCGTCGTCGATCCGCGCATCCTCATCCTCGACGAGGCGACCTCGGCCGTCGATTCGCGCACCGACTACCTGATCCAGCAGGCGCTCGATCGGCTGATGGTGGGACGCACGACGTTCGTCATCGCCCATCGGCTCACCACCGCGATGCGCGCCGACGAGATCCTCGTCCTCGCCGATGGCGCGATCGCCGCGCGCGGATCCCACGCTGAACTGCTCGAACGCAGCCCCACCTATCGCACGATCTACGAGACGCAGTTGCGGCCCGCGCAGGACGCCATCGAAGCCGCCTCGCTCTCTGTCGCCGCGGGAGGCTGACCGTGGCGAACATGTGGGCGTTCGGATCCACCGAGGAGGTGCGGATCGCCGATCCCCGGGGCACGTTCGTGCGCCTCTGGGGATACATGGCCGAGCACCGTGTAACGCTGCTCGCGGTAGCGGCCGCGATCCTGGCGGTCTCGCTCCTCTCGATGCTTCCGCCCTGGCTCGCCAAACACGTGATCGACGAGATCATACCGGCCGAGGTTGAGGTCGCCACGAAGCTCTTTCAGATCGGCCTGGCGCTGACGGTCGTCCACATCGCGCGTGCTCTCCTCACTTACGCCAACCGGTATGCGATCGCGCTCGTTGGGCAGAAGGTGGTGCTCGCGATCGGGCGGGAGATGTTCGGCCGCCTCGAGCGGATGCCGCTTCGTTACTTCGAGCGTCAGGAGTCCGGCGTCACGATGTCGCGCCTGGTGAACGATGTGAACGCGCTCCAGCAGGCGCTGATCGGTCCGACGGTCAACGCCGTCGTGGGCGTCATCGACATGTGCATCTACCTGGTGATCCTCAGCACCCTGAACTGGCGCCTCACGCTGATGATCGTGGCGACGGTTCCCGCGCTCATCGTGACCACGCGCATCATCTCCGACATCCTGCGCGTGCGCTATCGCAAGGTGCAGGAGTCGGCCGCGCGGGTCAACGCGGTCCTGCAGGAGAACGTCGCCGGCGTGCGGGTGGCGCGCGCGTTCGCCCGCGAGAGTGCCGATCAGCAGCGATTCGATACCCAGAACCGGCAGAACATGGGCGCGAACATGGAGGCGGTGCGGGTCCAATCGATCGCGACGCCGACCATGCAGATGATCGCGGCGGCGGGAACCGCCCTCGTGCTCTGGTACGGTGCGGCTCAGGTGATGATGGGGCAGGCGACGGTGGGCGAACTCGTCGCGTTCATGACCTATCTGGTCGCCTTCTATCAGCCGATCGCACAGTTCAGCGAGGTCAACAACGTCGCGTCCCAGGCTCTCGCCGCTTCCGACCGGATCTTCCAGTTTCTCGATGAACCGATCGAGCGCGAGCGTCCCGACGCGCGCACGCTGCCGCGCATTCGTGGGCGGGTCGAGTTCGACCACGTCGATTTCGGATATCAGCCGGGGCAGCGCGTGCTGACCGACATCCACCTCGACATCGCGCCGGGTGAGATGATCGCGCTGGTCGGGCACACCGGTTCCGGGAAGACGACCCTGGCGAATCTCGTCGGTCGTTTCTACGACCCGACCGCCGGATCGGTGCGCGTGGACGGGCACGACCTGCGAGAGGTCACGCTCCATTCGCTGCGTTCGCAGATGGCGATCGTGCTTCAGGAGACGTTCCTCTTCGCCTCGACGGTACGGGAGAACATCGCCTACGGGCGGCTGGATGCGTCAGACGAGGAGATCGAGGCCGCGGCGCGCCTCGCGAATGCGCATGAGTTCATCGCCCGCCTCCCCGGCGGCTATCAGTTCTCGGTCGCCGAGGGCGGGTCGCGCCTCTCGCGCGGTCAGCGCCAGCGCATCGCCCTTGCTCGTGCCATCCTGCGCGATCCGCGCATCCTCATCCTCGATGAGGCGACGTCCGACATCGATACCGAGACCGAAATGCAGATCCAGGCTGCTCTCGAACGGGTCGTTGCCGGACGCACCGTGTTCGTGATCGCGCATCGCCTCTCGACGATCC
>CAZHZF010000001.1:64531-91596 GCA_964536925.1 uncultured Dehalococcoidales bacterium
CGCGCACCGCATCGTCGTGCTGGACCATGGATCGGTCCGCGAGGTGGGCTCGCACGACGAGCTGATGCGAAGCGGCGGCGCGTACCGCGAACTTATCGAAATGCAGTATGGCCCGGAGCGAAACGTGGACCAGAGGTCGGCGGAGATGGTCGCCTAAACTAGTCGGATGAGACCCCGACAGTACCTCCGGCCGGCGAGGCTGCCCCCGGCCGACGAGTTCTGCAAGATGGCGGCGAGCATCGCGGTCGCGGAACCCGGCGAACTCAAGGTCGCCAGCGTGGAGGGCGCGAATCTGATCGTCATCGAACTGAGCGCGCCACCCGAGGAGGTCGGCCGTCTGGTCGGCCGCGATGGGCGTACCATCGCGGCGATCCGGGTGCTGGCCGACGCCCTGGCGCAGCGCATCGGCAAGCGGGTGCTGGTCGATGTCCAGCCCGTCCACCGTCCCGGCGCGGCCCGGCGTTGAGCGCGCGCTGCCGTCGCTGACCGGGACCGGGAGAAGACAGGGTGCGGCTTCGCGATCGGGTTGTGATCGTCACGGGTGGGGCGCGCGGCATTGGCGGGGAGACCGCGATCCTCGCCGCGGCCGAGGGGGCGCGCGTCGCGATCTTCGACGTGCGACAGCGTGAGGCCGACGTCACCCTGGCGCGCATGGGATCCACGGCCGAGGCGATCTTCCTGCCCGTGGATGTGACCGACGAAGCCAGCGTGGGGCGCGCGGTCGAAGCGGTCCTTGCGCGCTGGGGCCGCATCGACGTGCTGGTGCACGCCGCGGGGATCCTCAAGGGCGCGACCCTGCTCGTCGACGAACTCGATCCCGCGGTGTTCGATGAGGTGATCGCGGTCAATCTGCGCGGTGCCTTCCTGTGCTGCCGCGCGGTGACTGGTCCGATGCGCGCGCGGCGTCGCGGCGTCATCCTTCTCATCGCCTCGGGTGCCGGTGTTCGCGGGGGATCGTCGTCGGTGGCGTACGGCACGAGTAAGGGCGGCGTCCACGGCCTCTCCCTGGTGCTCGCGCCGCAGCTCGAGCCGCACGGCATCCGCGTCCATGGGATCTGCCCGGGGAGCCTCGCGACGGAACTGAAACTGGATAACGTCGCCGATGTGGCACGCGCCCGCGGGGACGACCCGGAGAGAGCCCGGGCGGCCGCGCAGGCGGAACTGGGAGATCCCGCCGGGGTGGGTCGCGTCCTCACCTTCCTGGCGTCGGACGACGCGGATTACGTCCGTGGGACGATCTTCACCCGGTAGAGGCCGCTACTCCTCGACGACCTCGCGCAGCACCGCGTCGAGGACCTGATCGGTCGTGATCCCGCCGACCTCGCCGGCGAGGTTGCGCTTCACGCGGTGGCGCAGCGCCGGCAGGGCGACGGATCGAATGTCGGCGAACGACACGTTGTACCGCCCCTCCAGGAGCGCGCGCGCCTTGGCGGCCAGGATCATGCTCTGCGCGCCCCGCGGGCTCGCGCCGTGAGAGACGTAACGCCGGACGATGCGCGGCGCGCGCCGATTCGGGTGGGTTGCCAGGACGAGTCGCGCCGCGTACTCGCGGACATAACTGGCGATCGGCAGTTCCCGCACGACCGCGCGGGCGAGCAACAGGCTGTCACCGCTCGCGATCGTGCCCGGCTCCGCCTCGGTGCCCCGAGTGGTGGCTTCGAGGATGCGGTTGAGGTCGGCGGGGCTGGGATAATCTACGTGCAGCTTGAAGAAGAAGCGATCCAGCTGCACGTCCGGCAGGGGATAGGTGCCTTCCATCTCGATCGGGTTCTGCGTTGCCAGAACGAAGAACGGTTCAGGAAGGCGATAGGTCTCGCCGCCCACGGTCGCATGCCCCTCTTCCATCGCCTCGAGCAGCGCCGACTGCGTCTTCGGCGTGGCCCGGTTGACCTCGTCGGCCAGGACCACTCCGGCGAAGAGGGGGCCGGGTTCGAAACGGAGCGTGCGCGCGCCGTTCAGGTTGGGCCCGTAGATGGATGTGCCGATGATGTCGGTGGGCATCAGATCGGGCGTGAACTGGATGCGGCTGAAGGTGATGCCCAGAACCGCGCCGATCGTTCGCACGAGCATGGTCTTGCCGAGGCCGGGAGTTCCCTCGACCAGGCAATGTCCACCCGAGAGCAACGCGAGCAGAACGCCGCGGACAAGGGCATCCTGACCGATCACGCGGGCGCGGATCGCATTCTCGATCGCGCGACCGAGCGCGACCGATTCCTCGACGGGATCGGATGTCGCGTCGGTGCCGCGCGCCCGGATGTGCACCGGCCGATCGATCTCGTCGCCGATTGTTCTGCCGAGGCGGAGCGGATCGCGCATCGCGGCCGATGATAGCCTTCGCCCCATGACCGAGGCCCTCTATCACTCCGACGCCTACCTCAAGGCCTTCTCGGCGATGGTCGTTGCCGACGATGGTGACGGCGTCGTTCTCGATCGCACCGCGTTCTTCCCCGGCGGCGGCGGGCAGCCGTTCGACGTGGGGACGATGTGGCAGGGCGGCGCGGCGTTCTCCGTCCGCGGCGTTCGTCGAGGGGCGGCGGGTCCCGTCCACCTGATCGAGGGGGAGAGGCCTCGGGTCGGTGAGGCAATCGAGGGGGAGATCGACTGGCCCCGCCGCCACGCGCTGATGCGCGCGCACACCGCGCTGCACGTCCTGTGCGGGATCATCTTCCGGGACTACGGCGCGAGCGTCACGGGCGCGAGTATGGATGTGGGCAGCGCGCGCATGGACTTCGATCTGGAGCGACTGGAGGCAGATTTCGTGGCCCGCGTTCAGGAACGGATGACGGAGGAGATCGCCGCCGCGCGGCCCGTCCAGGTGCGATTCCTGCCCCGGGCCGAGGCCTTTGCGATCCCAGACCTGATTCGGACGAAGGTGAACCTCCTTCCCGAGGGGATCGAGACGATCCGGATCGTCGACATCGTCGGTCTGGACCTGCAGGCGGATGGCGGGACCCACGTCGCGAACACGGTGCATGTCGGCGATGCCCGGATCACCGGCTACGAGTCGAAGGGGCGGAACAACAAGCGGCTCCGTCTGACGCTCGGGTGATCTTCGATCGCGGGCGACGAATCTCCTCGGGGTAGAATCGCGTCGCGGCCCCCAGGAGGTCTCGACCAATGTCGGAGCCCGTCCGCTCATCGTCGCGCGGTGGCACGCTCGCGGAAGTGAGTTCGGTGCCGGTGATGTCGGCGGCCGACCTCGCGGCAATGGAGTCGATCCAGCGGCGCATCCTGTGGATGTCGACCTACATGATCCATCACGCCAACAGCATCCGCCCGAATGTGGACGGACTGAAGGTCGGCGGCCACCAGGCATCGTCCGCCTCGATCGTCTCGATCTTCACCGCGCTGTGGTTCGCTTTCCTGCGCGCTGGCGATCGGGTGGCCCCCAAGCCCCACGGCTCGCCGGCCTTCCACTCCATCCAGTACCTGCTCGGCAACCTCCCCGGCGATCTCCTCCCCCGCTTGCGGGAGTTCCACGGCCTGCAGTCCTACCCCAGCCAGACGAAGGATCCGGGCCCGATCCACTTCTCGCTCGGTTCTATGGGTTTCGGCGCGACCGTCCCCGCCTTCGCCGCGCTGGTCGACCGCTACGCCGGCACGCATTTCGCGGCGCCCGGGGGCCGACGCTTCGTCTCCGTCGTCGGAGACGCCGAACTCGACGAGGGGTCGATCTGGGAAGCGGTCGCCGAGGAGCAGCTCTCGACTCTCGGCAACGTGCTCTGGATCGTGGATCTCAATCGGCAGAGCCTCGATCGGGTCATCCCGGGCATCAGGGCAACGCAACTGCAGCAGATGTTCCGCGCGAACAACTGGAACGTCCTGGAAGCGAAGTACGGCCGTCGTCTTCAGGCGCTCTTCCGCGCGCCCGGTGGCGACGAACTGAAGCGCGCGATCGACGATATGAGCAACCAGCAGTACCAGGCGCTCATCCGCCTGGAAGGTGGTGAGATCCGCGAGCGACTCTCCCGCCTCTCGGGCGGCGGCGCGATCTCCCGGCTGCTGCGCGCGCATCGCGATGAGGAACTGCCCGGACTGATCGGCGATCTGGGCGGACACGACCTCGCTGAACTCGTCGGGCGATTCCGCGAGGCGGCGCGGCACACCACGAGCCCGACCGTGCTGTTCGCCTACACAATCAAGGGGTGGGGCCTTCCGTTCGCTGGCGATCCAATGAACCACGCCGCGCAACTGACGCCGGAACAGATCGAGGACCTTCGCATCGGGCTGGGGATTCCGGAGGATGATCCATGGGCCGGATTCCCGCCGGATTCCGCCGAGGCCGATCTGATCCGACGTGCCGCGGATCGACTCCGCGAGCCTGAGGACGCCTCGGCCCGGCATGTCATACCCCTCAGCGCCGTCCCTGCCGAGGTGGGGACGCGCTTCGCCGATCGCATTTCCACCCAGGAGGCGTTCGGTCGGATCATGACCGACCTGCCGGGAGTTCCCGGAGTCGGCGAGCGCATCGTCACGATGAGCGCGGATGTGGCGGTATCGACGAATCTCGGGGGATGGGTCAACCGCGTCGGGGTCTTCCACGCGACCGACCAGGAGGAGGTGCCGCTTCCCGGGCCGCGGCTGCTGCGCTGGCAGCCGGGGCCGACCGGGCAGCACATCGAACTCGGCATCTCCGAGATGAACCTGTTCTCGCTGCTCGGTCAGGCCGGGCTCGCCGGCGATCTGATCGGGCAGCCCCTGGTGCCCATCGGCACGGTGTACGACCCGTTCATCTGCCGCGGCCTGGATGCGATCATCCATGCCCTCTATTCCGGGAGCCGATTCATCATCGTGGCGACTCCCTCCGGGATCACGCTCAGCCCGGAGGGTGGCGCCCATCAGTCGACGGTGACGCCATCGCTGGGGATCGAGCTTCCGGGGATCGATCCCTTCGAACCGGCGTTCGCGCGCGAGGTCGAGTGGATCCTGCTCGAAGCGATCCGCCGCGTCTGCGATCGAGAAGGCGGGTCGGCCAGCTATCTCCGGCTGACGACAAAGGTGCTGGACCAGTCACTCCTCACGCCGGCGTTGCGGCGCTACGGCGAGCCGGAGTTGCGACGCCACGTCCTCGCCGGCGGCTATCGCCTCGTGGACTGGCGTGACAGCGCCGCCCACGCGCATCGGCCCGACCTCGTCCAGATCGCCGCCGCTGGCGCGGTCATCCCTGAAGCCGTGCGCGCCGCGGAGATCCTCGCCGCCGAAGGCGTGCCCGCCAACGTCCTGAATCTGACCAGCGCCGGCCTCCTTCATCAGCGCTACGCCGAGGCGCGGCGCCGCCAGGCCCGTGGGGAGTCCGTGGGCGATCCGATCGGTCACCTCGGCCGCATCATTCCCCCCGATGAACGTCACGCCCCGATCGTGACGGTATTGGACGGAGCCTCTCACTCCCTGGCCGCGATTGGCGCTGCGCTGGGCACGGTGGTGATTCCTCTCGGTGTGGACGGTTTCGGGCAGTCCGGCTCGATGCCGGATCTGTACCGCGAGTACGGCATCGATGCCGATCACATCGTGAACGCCGCGTTCGTTGCGCTGGAGAATCGGGGCGGGTGATCGAGACCGGCCACGGTCAATCGATCCTCTCCGAGTTCACGCACCAGGCGCGCGCCTTCAACGTGAGCCCGGTGATGCGCTCGGCCGCGACGCTGCGCGGCCTGATCGAGTTCATGCCGCTCGCGCCCGATCAGTCCTGGGTGGATCTCGCGGCCGGTCCCGGCCTCGTCTCCCGTGCGCTCGCGCCGCATGTCGCGTCGGTACATGCCATCGACCTGACCGCGGCGATGGTCGAACTCGGCCGAGCCGAGGCGGCGCGCGAGGGGGTGACCAACGTCACCTTCTCGCTTGGCGACGCGTGCGCGCTCGATGTTCCCGCCGGCTCCTTCGATGGCGCGGTGACCCGTTTCAGCCTTCACCACATTCCGTTTCCGGAACGGTGTATTGCTGAGATGGCCCGCGTGGTACGCCCGGGTGGATACGTCGTGATCGGCGATCACGTAGGGTCGGAGGATCGCGCCCAGTCGCTCTGGCACGAATCGATCGAGCGCCTGCGCGATCCTTCCCACTGGGCATGCCTGCCGCACGGCCAGATTCGCGCGCTGGCTCTCGCGCTCGGCCTGCTCCCGGTGCGCGAGAAGGTCGTTCCTTTCTGGCTCGATTTCGAGGAGTGGCTCACGCGCGGTTCCGGGGCCGCGCAGTCGCGTGACCTCATCGAGGAGGCGATCCGGCGACAACCGGCGGGAGTCAGCGGCTTTCACCTGTCGGGCGATCGCGCCGCGCGGGAGATCGGGCTGCTCTACTCGGTATCGGTGTGGCGGACGCGATGACGGTCGGGGCGTACCTGCGTGCCGCGGGGATGGAGCCGATGGCGCCGCCCGTCCCGCACGGCATCCTCAACGCCGGTGCGACGATCCTCCGGGCCGCGACGGAGATCCTCGTCATTGCCGACGACGGACTGGGTCGCGGGTGGCCGTTCCTGCATGGCGAAGCGGACGTCCGCTACGGCCTCTACTACATTGCCGAACGGATCGATGAGGCGACCGCGACGATGCTGCGCGAGGGATCGCCACGGGCGACGCACGGGGGCGCCAATCTCGTCCAGGCCACCTCGGAGTGCTGGGGGCTGCGCGGCATCCTGCTCGAGGTCGGCGATGATCTGCTCGATCGAGCGCCGGCGGCCGGTGAATGGAGCCTCCGGCAGACGCTGGGGCACATCCTCGCCACGCAGGTGCGCTACGCGTTCTCGACCGCGTACGCCTTCGGGCGCCTCGCGCAACCGGAGCTTCCCGTGCGCCCGTCCGAGAGTCTCATTCCGTCGCACGAACTGAGCGCAACGCTCGGTGACGGGGCGCTCGCGGCCATCCTCGATCGAATGATGGATCTGCACCGCGAGGGGCTGGCGGCGATCTGGGCGCTCGATGACCGGAAGGGGCTCGCCGCGCCGACGGTCTGGGCGGGGTTCGAGGTCAACGTCCGGTTCCGCCTTCATCGCTGGGCGGCACACTTCCGGGAGCATGCGATCCAGATCGAGAAGACGCTCGCCGCGATCGCTCCTCCGCCGCGGGAGGTCGTCCGGATCGCGCGCGATCTCCTGCGCGCGTGGGGGCGGCTCGAAGGTATCGTGCTCGCGCACCCCGAGCGGGCGGCGGCCCGGGCGGACTGGCTGGCCGATCTGGCCGGCACGCTGCGGGCTACGGCGGTCTCGGTCCGCGAGGCGGCGACGTAGCGGGCGCTCAGTCCCGACGCGGGGCCCGGACGCGGCCGAGCAACTGCCGGAAACTCTCCACGGGGTGGGCGCCGACAATCGCATAGCGATCGGCGATGACGAAGGTGGGTACGGCGGTGACGCCGATGGCCCGTGCCTCTGCGAACTGCGCGCTTACCGCCTCGGTGTATCGCCCCTCGGCGAGCGCCGCGGTCAGGTCCGCGCCGTCGAGCCCCACCGTCGTGGCGATCTCGGCGAGGACGTCGGGCGACCCGATGTTGCGCCCCTCCACGAAGTAGGCCGGGAAGATCGCCCGCTTCATCCGGTCGACGGCGCCGAGATCCTCCGCCCACAGCGTGGCCTCGTGGGCCGGCCGGGTGTCGTACCAGTGTGTCCGCCGGCCGTAGGTCAGCCCCTCCTCCGCCGCGACCGCCTCCAGGCGCGCTTGCCCCTCCGCGATCCGCTCGGGGCTATAGGGGAGCGCCATGCCCTCCGGCGGAACTCCGGGATGGAGTTCGAACGCCTTCCATTCGATGGTGAGAGCGAATTCCCGCGCGATCGTATCGACCCGAGCCTGGCCGATGTAGCACCAGGGTCATATGTAGTCGGACCACACCGTCAACTTCGCCGTCTTCGAACTCAAACCCCCGCCTCCGAGGTGTCCACGAAACTCAATGTCCGTTGCTCCACTGGAGCCGAAGATCCAGTCGTACTAGTTGCGGTGCTCGTCGAGCGCCCCGCACATCGGCACCCAGCCCACGCTCCGACCTTCATGGCGGCGATCGATGGACCGCAATCGAGCAAACATCCTATCGCATCGGCGCCTGCAGCTGCTCGACCTCGCGCCGATGTCGCCCCCACCCAGCGACCTGGGGTCGCCGGACCGATTCTGATTCCAGATGATTAGGGTTGATTTGTACCACTCACTCATCGTCCTCAGTACTACATCTTCTCCCGAATCTCTGTAGTTGACTTGTACAATTCGATCAGCCACAACCGTACAACCTGGGAGGGCAAGTGGCCAGAGGTGGTCGCTCCGAACGTGCGGCCGTCCACGCCCGCCTCGCGCGCGAGGTCCGTGAGCTCTGGGATAGGCTCGGCGGTCTACCGCAGGCGGCCGAGTTCGAGGCCGTATGGAAGGACATCTGGGTCCACGAGGCGCATAACTCCACCGCAATTGAAGGCAACACGCTCGTGCTGCGCGAGGTCGAAAAGCTCCTCGCCGAGAACAAGGCCATCGGCGATAAGGAGCTGAAGGAATACCTCGAGGTCAAGGGGTACGCCGATGCCGCCAGGTGGGTCTACGGCCAGGCCACCGGTGCAGGCGCGTACGAGACGACCGACGTTCTCACGTTGGCCGAAGTGCGCCAGGTGCACCGGCTTGCGATGACGCCGGTGTGGGACGTTGCCTCGCATCCACATGCCCACGACGCCGAGTCCCCCGGAAACTGGCGTCAGCACGACATCCACCCCTTCCCCGGGGGAATGCGGCCGCCGCCGCACACTGAGATCCCTGCCCGGATGCGCGACTGGGTCGATGAGGCGTGCCGCCTGTCGGAGGTCACGGCCCCAATTGGCGAGGCGATCGCCCGACTGCATTCCGAATTCGAACGCATCCACCCGTTTCTCGACGGCAACGGGCGGACGGGTCGTCTCCTCTCGAACCTCTTGCTCGTCCGCCTCCGCTACCCGCCCGCGATCATCCAGAAGCGCGAGCGGGCGCAATACCTCGTCGCACTCGGCCGGGCCGACGCCGGCGACTATGGTCCCCTCGGCGAGGTGTTCGCCCGCGCCATCCTCGATAACTTGCTGCGCTTTGTCGTCCCGGCCATCGCCGGCCCGGCTCGCCTGGTCGCCCTCGAATCGCTAGCGACCGAGGGGATCAGCGTCGGGGCGCTGCGCGTCGCCGCGTACCGGGGCCGCCTGCGCGCTCAGCGCGGCGACGACCGCGTCTGGCGCTCGACGAGGAAGTGGGTCGACGAGTATCTCGCCGATCGGTTCGCCTCACTCCGCCAGCCCCGCCGATCGCGAGTCGCCATTGGCGACTCTTCTGCGCCGCGCCTCCGCCTCTCCGTGGCCGACCCCGCAGACGCACCCCAACAGCCCTGGATCGAGGCGTGGCCGCACCTGGAGGTACGAAACGTCGGCCAACCGAAAGCGCGGCGCACGCTCCCCGCTCAAGATGTCCTGGCCAGCCTCGTCGTGCGCGGTAACGCGGGATCGCTCAACCTCGTCTGGAGTTCGCCCGGCTACGCGTTCCCTCAGCGAGCACGCACCGTCCACCGGAACCGCCCCGAACGCATCCCGCTCGTCCTACGGACCAGGCACCACGGCGCGATCTTCGGCAGCGCGGTGCACGCGGGAGTGTGCTACATCACCGAGGAACAGTTGCTCACGCAGCGGAACCCCAGCAACGTCCTGCCACCCGGTACGTACGTGCTCGACATCGTGCTGGAGCACGAGGGGGCGGTAGCCGCGTCTGGTACCTTCCACCTCGTCGTCACCCAGCCCGGAAGCGGCCAGCCGCTCTCGCTAGCCGTGGCGCACCCTCTCCAGGCGTCGGCTACATCGCAGTCGAGGCAATGAGCGTACCTGGAACGATCAGAGGTCCCGGCGTCCGCCGCCGAACTCGCCAACGGGCGGCCCTGGCGCCCGCCGAGCCGTGCTTCACTGTCCCGATCACCGTCACCGCGCCCCGCGCACCCGGATGACTGTCCCCGGCGACGCTACGGCGGACCGGCGAACCTCTCACGGAACCGGAGATGTGCGGCGCGCACCGCCTCGCTCAGCGCGTGCGGATCGCGCTTGAGGGCCTGCCACTGCGCCGAGGTGAAGCGGCGCATCTGCTCAGGCGTCGCGACAACGCCCACCGCCGCCTCCAGCAGTTCGTTCGCCGCGCGCAACCACGCCTGCGCCTCCTCGCGCGAGAGGTCGTCTGGAAGCCCGGCGAGGATCTCCGCGGGTGTCAGTCTCATCGGGGCGGACTGTAAATCGTCACCGTGCCCCGCCCGGGCGACGGCTCGACGGGTGACGAGCCGCGTGCCGCGCCCTCAGCCGATGGGGGCGTAGGAGGGGGCCGGGACCGGCTGGATCGCCACGTCGATCAGCGCCGGTTTGCGCGAGGCGAGCGCGCGCTCGATCGCCGGCATCAGGTCCTGCTCCGTCTCGACCCGTTCGCCGTATCCCCCGAGGGCGATCGCCGCCTGGTCGTACCGCGCCGCGGAGAGATCGAGCGTGCGCAGCGGCGGACCGCCGAGCCGGCTCTGGATCACCGATTCCGCGTTCCACAGTCGGTCGTTTCCGACGATGAGGACGAACGGCAGATCCTCGCGCGCCGCGGTCTCGAACTCAGCCAGATGGAAACCGAGCGCGCCATCGCCGGAGATCGCGATGATCCGCGCATCCGGCCGGGCCATGCGCGCCCCGATTGCGAACGGCAGCGCGCCGCCGATCGCCCCGGCCGGGCCGTTCAGCACCCGATCGGGATGGCGCACAAACGCCTGCACCCACTGGCTGAACTCGCCCCCGTCCGCGACCAGGATATCGGACGCCCCGAGCGCCCGCTCGACGATCAGGCCGACCCGGCCGGGATGGATCGCCCCGGCTGAGAGGGCACCGGGCACGGCCGGACGCCAGTCGCGGAGATCGCGCGTCCGGGCGAGCCATCCGCCGTCCGCCCGTCGCCCATCGCCGCACGCCGCGAGGAGCGCGGCGAGCGCCGCGGTCGGGTGTGCCGAGGGCGCGAGCGACCCCGGTCCGGACCGCCCCTCCGCCAGGCGCACCAGACGCGCGTCGGCGGCCACCGCGGGGGGCTGTCCATATCCGATCGCGAAATCGAGCGGTTTGCCCACGAGGACGACCGCATCGGCCTCTCGCAGAACCTCGCGGAGCCCGCCCATGGCCGGATCCCCGAGTCCACGGGGGCTCTCCAGCGCTACCGCGGGAATGCCGGTCTCCTCGCATCGGCGCTGGAGCGCGCGCCCATCTCCGCGCGCCAGGACCGGTCCGCCGATGAGGAGGGGACGGCGCGCGCCCCGCAGGGCGTCGCACGCCGTCCGGATAGACGCGGCATCGGCCGCCCGACGTCGTGCACGCATCGCGATCGCCCGATTGGGTGCCGGGATCGCCCGTCCCCCGACGTCGGCGCAGAGGTGCAGCGCGCGGGGCGACGGCACGCCGCGATCCGCATCGCGGAAGGCCCAACCCAGGTCGGCGAGGGCGGTGGAAGCTCTGACGAGCCGCGCCGGAATGCCCAGATCGCGGCTCAACCCGACCTGATCCATCGCCTGGAACGCCGGTCGGCCGAGCAGCTCTTCCTCGATGGCACCGGCCAGGATCACGACCGGGGACTGCGCCTGCAGCGCGGTGTAGAGCGCGCCGGGAGTGTTGGCGAAGCCCGGACCCGCGGTCACCAGAGCCGGGCAGGGTCGGTCGGCCAGGCGGGCCATCGCGTCGGCGATGTGCACCGCCGCGGCCTCGTGGCGGGTGTGGACGAGACGGATCCCGGACCGCTCCAGGGCGGTAAAGAGCGACATCACGTGATTGCCCGAGAGGTTGGGTAACGCCGTGACGCCCGCTCGGGTGAGGGCGCTGGCGATGAGGTCGGCGGCGGTGCGGGTCATCGTGCCAGTCTACAATCGCCCATCGATGAGTGAGACGACCCCGGCGCTCCGGCCCGGCGAGCTATCGGAACTGATCCGCGCGAGCGGCGAAGCGATCCTCCGCGAGGTGCTGGCGATGACCGAGGCGGCGTCGGCGCACCATCCCGCGCCGCGCGAGTGGTGCGCCCGGCAGGTCGTGGGCCACCTCATCGAGGCGGAGCAACGTGGCTTCGCCGGGCGGATCCGCCAGATCCTCGCCACCGATCGACCCGCGCTGCAGGGCTGGGATCCCGATGAGGTCGCCGCCGCCCGCAACGACTGCGCCCGCCGCCTGCCGGATCTCGCCCGCGAGTTTCAGACGATGCGTCTCGATAGTGTTGCCCTGGTGTTCCGCCTTCGCGGGGACGATCTGACTCGCGGCGGCGACCACCCGAAGGTGGGCTTCCTCACCGTCGGGGATATCGTGAACGAGTGGGTGCATCACGATCGCGCCCACCTGATCCAGATCGCCCAGTGCACGCAGAGTTTCGTTCTGCCCCATCTGGGCGCGGCGCAGGGGTTCCTGGGCGAGTAGCTGAACGGCGACGACGCCGATCCGACAATCAGACGGCGCGCGGGCGCGGTGTGGCCTCCGATTCCGCGGCCGCGCGCACGAAACTCGCCGCGAGACGCGTATGGCACGGATCGACCTCGTCGCACCGTTCGGGATGCCACTGCACGCCCACGATCCAGCGATCCGGTGCCTCGATCCCCTCGATGAGACCCTCGTCGGTCCGCGCCGAGATGTGGAGCCCGTGCGCGATCTGATCGTCGCCGACTCCTTGATGATGGGAACTGTTCACCCCCACCATCCCCACCCTCAGGATCTCGCGTAGCCGGGTCCCCGGGCGCACGTGCACGAGGTGGAGGCGCGATTCGCCCATCTCATCCCGATTGTGCCCCTCCAGATGCTGGATGAGCGTGCCGCCGTACACGACGTTCAGAAGCTGAAACCCCCGGCAGATCGCGAGGACCGGCGTGCCCGCCTGGATAGCGCGGGCGAGGAGCGGGCGCTCGAACGCGTCTCGCTCCGGTTCTGGTCGGGTCAGCGGTCCTCGCTCGTGGTCGTACTCGCGTGGGTCGATGTCGGCGCCCCCGCTCAGGAGGAGACCGTCGATGCGAGAGGGAAGGGCGTCTCCTGGCCGAACGACCACTACGCGGGCGCCCTCGCGGGTCACGAACGAGCGGTACTGCTCGACGATCTCGTCGCGCGCCCGGGCCGCCACCGTCAGCAGGATCGCGGGTTGGCTCACAGTCGCGTCTCCTGAACGACCCCGAGGTCGATCAGGCGGGCGATCTCCTCCTCGCCGATCCGGATCTCCTGGAGGATCTCGCGGGAGTGTTCGCCAAGGAGCGGCGCGGCCGATGGACGCCTCACTGCCGTCCGACCCATCTTCATCGGACTCGCGACGGCCCGCATGCTCCCCGCACGCGGATGGGCGAACTCTCCGACCATGTCGCGAGCCAGGGTGTGATCCGCCGCGAGCGCCTCGTCGTAGCGGAGGATCGGACCACAGGGCACACCGGCCATCTCGAGCCGTCCCTGCCAGTAGGCGCGCGGGCGCTGCGCGGTCACGTCTTCGATGAGCGAGGCGAGTTCGGCCTCCCGCTGCTTCCGTTCGGCGATGGTCGCATACCGCGGATCGTGCTCCAGGTGCTCCAGACCGAGCGCAACACATGCGCCATGCCAGCTTGCCGGCGTCACCGCGCCGAACGTGATGTAGCCGTCGCCACAGCGGAACGCCTGGTAGGGAGCCGCGGCGCGATGTGCCGAGCCGATTGGCCCCGGTACAACGCCCGTGCCGAAGTACGCCGCCGTCTCCCAGACGCCCAGCGAGAGCGCGCACTCGAAAAGGCTCAGATCGATGTGCTGCCCGCGTCGCGATTGGGCGCGCTCGTGCACCGCGGCCGTGATGGAGAGGGCGCCGTATAGCGCGGAGACCTGGTCGGCCACCGGTACACCGCACTTCACCGGCGCGCCGCCGGGCTCCCCGGTAATGCTCATGATGCCTGACATCGCCTGAGCGATCAGGTCGAGTCCGGCGCGCGCGCTCCAAGGGCCCGTCTGCCCGAAGCCGGAGAGGCTGCACAGGACGAGAGCCGGATTCCGCGCCGTGAGCGTATCTGGCGACAGGCCGAGGTCGGCCAGCGTGCCGGGGCGCATGTTCTCGATCAGCGCATCGCTGGAGTCGATCAGGCGGAGGAACACTTCCCGTCCGAGATCCCGCTTGACGTTGAGCGCCAGGCTGCGCTTCCCGCGATTGAGGGCCATGAATCCCACGCCATCGCCGCCGACGACCGGCGGCTGCACGCGGGCGTGATCGCCCACACCGGGGATTTCGACCTTGATGACGTCCGCCCCCAGATCGCTCAGCAGGCAGCCGCAGAAGGGCCCGGCGATGAAGTTCGTCAGTTCGAGGACGCGCAACCCGGCAAGGGGCCCTGACACGGCGCTAGCGTATCATCGGCACGGTGTTCGACGAGGCGATGCCCGGGCGCGCCGGCTCGCTGGAAGCGATTGTCGGATGTATGTACTCCGGCAAGAGCGAGGAGTTGATCCGTCGCCTGCGCCGGGCGCTGATCGGGCGCCAGCACGTGCAGGCATTCAAGGCCGCGCTGGACACGCGCTACTCAGCGGTCGAGATCGTCTCGCACGATGGGAGAAGCGTCTCGGCGCTGCCGGTGCGGGATGGGGCGGCCCTGTGGGCGATGATCGATCCGCGCGCCGAGGTGGTCGCGATCGACGAGGCGCAGTTCTTCGGCCTCGATCTCATCGCCGTGTGTGAAGAACTGGTCCACCAGAACCGACGCGTGCTTGTCGCGGGGCTTGACCTCGACTTCCGGGGCGAACCGTTCGGGCCGATGCCGGCGCTCATGGCGAACGCCGACAGTCTCACGAAGCTCACCGCGGTGTGCGCCACCTGTGGCGCGCCGACGGCGACGCGCACGCAGCGACTGGTCGGTGGGCTACCCGCAGAGTACGGGGCGCCGCTGATCGCGGTAGGGGCGGCCGAGATGTACGAGGCGCGCTGTCGGGCACACCATCAGGTCCCTGGTCGGCCTCGTCCACTCGCGCCATGGAACGCGATGTGGCCGGACGGTGCCGTCAACGCCGAGGCAAGCGAGCGCGCCCGGGAGTAGCGACGGCGCGCGAATTCAGCGGCCCGACAGGAAGCGGACGATCAGTTCGACGAACTCCGCGGATCGCTGGGCGTACACGGAGTGGCCGGCACCCTCGATGGTCGCCTCGAAGCTGTTCCGGATCAGCCGGGCGGCCGCCCGCGCGCGCTCGGCACCGAACGTCGCATCGCCATCACCCCGGATGACGAGCGTCGGACATTCGATGGCTCCCAGGAGCGGCGCATCATCTGTCCTCGCCGCCTCCCCGAGCAGATGATCGACCAGCGTCTGATGGGTGCCGGTTTGCTGATAGAGCGCCTGCTCGGCGAATGCCTCATCGGCGGTCAGGCGGCGGACCCGTTCTCCTATTCCACCGATGGTCGGAGTCACGAGCACGAGTCGTTCGACAACGTAGGGGGTCGCCGCGGCCATCTCGATTGCCAGGAATCCGCCGATGCCGTGGCCAACGACCGCCAGCCGTTCGTGGCCCAGCGCCTTGATGAGCACGACGAGCGAGCGCGCCAGGATCGCCCGGTCATACCCCTCGCGTGGAGTTCCGGACCCACCGGTGCCCGGGAGGTCTGGCAGGATGACCGCGCGACCGGCCTCGCCTATGGCCGCTGCCGCTTCGTCCCAGTCGGCACTCGTCCCCACGCCACCGGGGATGAGGAGGACGGGCGATCCGGCACCATACAGGCCGACCGAGAAGGCACACTGCGCGGTCGCGACGGTTCGACGGGTGGGAGTGGTGCGCGGCATCATCGGCTACGTCCGAACGAGAAGTCGCCCGGCATCCTATCACGGACCGCCCGGTGCGCCGCGGAGCATCGATCGCGCCGCCTCGACGAGGAGGTCGATGTCGACCATGGTGAGCCGATCCTCGATGGTGCGCGGTTCGTGGACGCGGACTCCCCACGCGCGGAGACGTGCCACCGACTCGGCGGCGATCGGATGGTCCCAGAGCGGCTGATTGACCGAGACAGCCACCGTGACCGGCGTCCGCCGTCCGATCGCCTCTGAGACGATCGAGAGCGCGAGATTGTCAGCGATTCCCGCGGCGAGCTTGTTGAGCGACGCAAAGCTGCAAGGCGCTACCAGGACCGCTCCGTGCGGTGGTCGAGGCAGGATCGCCACGTCGAAGTAGCTCTCCACGAGCCGGTATCCCGGCCGATCGCCGAATGCCAGGGTGAACTCGCGCGGGGCCACCACGCGCTCCGCGTTCGGCGTCAGCACCACGGTCAGGTGCTCCACCAGCGGCATCAGACGCGCCGCGAGCGCCGGGCATTCGCGGGCCGTCCCGGCGCCCGTCACGATCAGATAGAGGTGATCGAACACCTGAATATCATAGGCAGGCAATGCTGGGCAAACGGGCCGGCGCCATCGTCGGCGCCCTTCTGATTCTGATCCTGGCGTTCTATCTCGCCCTCGGCGCGTCGGATCCGCCGGATAGGCTCAACGTTCGGGCGCCGACCGCGACGCCGCAGGTGCGCCGTTAGCGATCGGTCCGTCGCGCCCGCCGCGGCGTGGGGTGACCGTCCCGCGGTTCTCCGCTCTGACCGGTGCTCTCGCAGTGCAGGACGCAGTTCAGTCCGATCAGTCGCGTCTCGACCAGGTGGAGGTGCTGCGCGATGCGCCGGATGACCCGTGCCGTGCGCCGATCGCGGATGAGGTTGAAGGTCACCATGCCTCCTGTGGCGCACAGAGCATCCAGGCGCCTCAGGAAGGGCCGCGCGAACGACGCGCGCACCACCTCGCCGGCGCGATAGAGGTCGACCGCGATGAGATCGAACGTTTCGCCGCCTGCGACGAGCGCGCGCACGTGGGCGAACGCATCGCCGAGCACGATCTCGACCCGAGGGTCATCCAGGCGGAACCGCGCGTTGCGTCGAGCCAGTTCGATGATGCGCGCATCGTCGTCGATCGAGTAGACGCGCGCCGCGGGATGCTCGCGCAGGATCAGATGCGCGATCGTGCCGCCGCCCAGGCCGAGCAGAAGCGCCCGGCCGATCGGCCGCCGTGGCACCATCTCCGGCCAGTAGCCTCCAACCGGGTCCTCCTCCGGCACCTCCACCGACTGGACCACACCGTCGACGGCGATCGCACGGCGCCCCTGGCTCCGCACGAGGCGCACGACACCTCGTGGGCCGGGTCCCGGCTCCGCGTCGTCGATCTCGTCCGGAGCGAGATCGGCCCCGTCCGCGTCGGGATCGCGTGTCTCTATGGCCAGGTCACTCGGTCGGCGTGCCACCGCCGGCGAAGCAGCGGCACCAGGATCAGGCCCAGAACGAAGTCCACGGCCATCATCTGCTCGGCGCGCCGGTGTAACGCGTTGAACGCCAGACGCAGGGGATCGTCCGGCGCGGTGCTCTCGAGGGATAGCGTCATCGCCATGCGCAGGATCCGCATCTCGCCGATCACGCCGAGCATCACGTACCCGAGGATCCCGGCCATCGCGATGAGGACCAGCCAGCGAACGAAGCCCAGCGGATCGCCCGGGCGATCGATCGCCTGGCGGATCGCGGTCGCACCGATCAGTAAGCCGAGGCAGAGCGCGAGCAGCGGAAGGATGCGATCCAGGCTCCGGCCGAAGACCTCACCGGCGAGATCGCGGGAAGGGATCGTCTGGAAGAGGAGCGGTGCCACCAGTGCGAGTGTGGCCAGTCCGCCGAGCCAGAGCGCCAGCCCGAAGAACTCGACGTAGCCGAGAGTCGCGCGGAGCGGTTTTCGCCATCGGGCATCCGGGTCTGGCGCGCGCGGAAAGGGAATCGGCGCGCTCTCACCGGCGGGCGGTGAGGTCGCGGATCGCACCGGTGGATTCTATTCGCGTATCGTCCGACTGGCGGTGCGTCACTGGTGGAGGTTCCCCTGGAACGGATATCGCGCGATCACTTCATCTACGCCTTTGCTCCCGGCCTCGAGCCCGTGTGCGAAGTCGCGCCGGGCGGCCAGATCCTGTTCGAGACGCTCGATGCATCCACCGGCCGCATCCATCATGCCAACGATCTCGAACAGTATCTGGCGGTTCGCGACCGGCGCCGCGTCAATCCGGCGACGGGCCCGGTGCGGGTTGTCGGCAGTCGGACCGGCGATGAACTGGTCGTCACGATCGAGCGCATCGACCTCGCACCGCGCGGCTATGTGCGGGTCGGTCCGGGGAGCGCGCTCGTCGATCGCATCGACGAGCATCAGGCTGTCATCGTGCCCATCGAGGGCGGCCACTTCCTCATGGGCGGCCATCGCTTCCCGATTCGCCCGATGGTTGGCGTCATCGGCACCGCGCCGGCTCGTGGCGAGCTTCTCACCGCGGTGCCGGGCGACCACGGATCGAATCTCGACTGCAATGCAATCCGTCCGGGCGCGCGCGTCCATCTCCCGGTCGCGGTCGAGGGTGCGCTGCTCGCGCTCGGAGACGTGCACGCCTCCATGGGGGACGCGGAGATCTCCGGCACCGGCATCGAGATCGGGGCGGAGGTTCAGGTGCGTGTTGAGAGCCTGTTCTGCGGCTCCCACGGGTTTCCGTGGGTCGAATCCGATGAGCGGATCATCGCGATCGGCCATGGCCCGACCATCGACGCGGCCCTCACCACCGCGACCGCGCGGCTCGTGCAGCTCCTCGGCGAGCAGTACGGCTTCGGGCGGATCGCCGCGACAATGGCGATCAGCGCCGCGGGCGACGTCCGCGTCGGTCAGTACTGTGGTGGAATGGACGCGACCGCGTACGCAACGTTTCCGCGGCCGCGCCCTGATTGATCAGGCGAGGGCGACCATCGCTCCGGAGCGCACCGAGCGATACGCGGCGTCGATCACCCGCGTCACCTCGAGCGCGTCGCGACCCGGTGTATACGGTTGGCGGCCAGCCGCCACGCCGTCCACAAACTGCTGGGTGATGCTGCCGAAGTCGTCGCTGTAGTTATCCGGCGCCAGGAGCACCTGTTCCTCGACGGAGCGGAAGGTCTCGCCGCCCATCCAGGGCATCTTCTGGAGTCCGGCGGATTCATCTACCGGGACCGCGGTGATCTTCGTCAGCGGATCGAACCGCAGGCCCGCCTTCGTGCCGAAGACGAAGAACCCGTCGGCACCCTTCACGTTGGCGACCCAGGCAGTCTCGATGATCCCGCTCTTTCCGCCCTCGCACGAGACCATGATCACGACGTGATCCTCGACATCCTGCTTGATGCCACCGGCCGGTGGTTCCTCGGTGATCTGTCGCATCGAGGCCATCACCGACGTAACGCGCGGATTTCCGAGCAGCCATAGGACCGTATCGATCTGATACACGGCGATGTCCATCATCGCTCCGCCGCCGGCGCGACGCTGATCCAGGAACCAGGCACTCTCGGGGAAGATGTGATGCCCTGGCCGGCCGCGGAAGCGCCAGCGACTCCAACGCACGTGGTACACGTCGCCCAGTTCGCCGCTCGCCATCATCGCGTGCGCCTTGCGCTGCGCGGCGCTGCACCGATTGCGGCCCGAGGCGCATGACAGGAACTTCCCCGCCCGCTCCGCGGTACGCACCATGCGCTCGGCCTCGTGCGGATCGAGCGCGAACGGCTTCTCGCACAGGACGTGCTTCCCCGCCTCCAGGGCCTTCATGGTCGGTTCGGCGTGCGCGAACGGCGGTGTACATACGATGACCGCGTCGACATCCGCACGCGCGAGCAACTCGTCCAGCGAACCGCAAACGGTCGGCACGTTCCATTTCGCGGCGTAGTCGCGGGCACGATCGCCCAGGACATCGAAGACCGCCACGATCTGGCCGCCGGGGTAGCCTCTCAACGCGGTCGCGTGGGAATTGGCGATGGTTCCCGTGCCGATGATGCCGACGCGTGTGGGTGCCACGGCGATGCTCCTGAGGCGATTCGGCGGAGTGTAGACTCCGCGTCCGGAGCCGTCCGCAGCGATCGGCCAAACGCGAGGTGGTGATGGCGGAGAGCCTCTTTCGGATCGATGCCGGTCGCTACGGCGTCGCCGTCCACGAGACCACGGTCGTCGGGCAACTCGCTGCGATCGAGTCTGCCGATCGTCTCGGCGTCCGTTCTGTGTGGCTGACGACCGGTGGGGTGGGGCCGGATGCGCTGACGCTTTTTGGCGCCGCCGCGGTCCGGACGAGCCGTATCGTCCTGAATACGGGCATTACGCCCACCTATCCCCGGCATCCACTGGTGGCCGTACAACAGGCGCAGGTGCTCGCGGCGCTCGCGCCGGGTCGATTCCGCCTTGGCCTGGGTCCGAGCCACCGCGCCGGCATCGAGGGGATGTACGGCATCCCCTACGACCGGCCGCTTGGCCACCTGCGCGAATACGTCACCATCGTGCGGAACGCGCTCCAGAAGGGCCCTTTCGATCACCGGGGGCGCTCGTACAACGTGGCCGGTCGGCTTGCCGATCCGCCGGGGGTGCCGGTGCTCATCTCGGCACTGCGCCCCACATCGTGGGAGATCGCCGGTGAGATCTCGGATGGCGCGCTCGCCTGGATCTGCCCGCTGCCGTTCCTGCGCGATGTCGCGGCGCCGGCGCTCGCCCGCGCCGCCGGGAGCGCGGGTCGCGAGCGGCCGCCCTTGATTGGCCATTGCTTCGCGGCGGTCGAGGCCGATCTCGACGCGGTGCGGGCGGCCGGGCGGGATCGCCTCGGCTTCTACCTCCGCGCACCGAACTATCAGGAGATGTTCGTGCAGGCCGGGTTTCCGCACGCGCGGAATGGCGTGGTGACCGACGATATCGTGGACGCGGTCGTCGTCGGCGGCACCGAGCGCCAGGTGGCCGATCGCCTGAAGGAGTATCTCGTCGCCGGTCTGGACGAACTGATCGTGTCCACCCTCATCGTCGGCGACGATCGGGTGGCGAGTTACGAGCGGACGATGCGCCTGGTGGCGTCGCTGTGAACATCCTCGTCATCGGCGCCCATCCCGACGACCCTGACTTCTCCGCCGGCGGCGTCGCGTACCTGTACGGGCGTCTCGGCCACCGGGTGAAATTCGTCTCGATGACGAATGGTGATGCCGGGCACCACACGATGGGTGGCGGACCCCTCGCCTGGCGACGGCTCGCCGAGACCCAGGCGGTCCAGAAGGCGCTGGGACTTAGCGCGTATGAGGTCCTCGACAATCACGATGGCGAACTGGAGCCGAGTCTGACGAATCGCCGTCAGGTCATCCGCGTCATTCGGGAGTTCCAACCCGACCTGGTTCTGGGTCCACGGCCGAACGACTACCACCCGGACCACCGCTACACCGCGACACTGATCCAGGATGCCGCGTACATGGTGACCGTGCCCAACGTGGTCTCCCTGACGCCGTACCTGCGTATCAATCCGGTCATCGCCTATGTCTCGGACGACTTCCAGCGCCCCTATCCGTTCACGCCGGACGTGGCCGTGGATATCGATGAAGCGGTGGACGCCAAGGTCGAGGCACTCCATTGCCACACGTCGCAGGTGTACGAGTGGCTCGCCTACAACGCGATGCGCGAGCACGAGGTGCCGGAGGGGGAGGCCGCCAGGAAGGCGTGGTTGCGCGATCGGTACCTCGAACGGTTCCGCCGGCGCGCGGATCGGTACCGGGATCTCCTCGTCCGCTTCTACGGACCGGCGCGCGGCGCCCGGGTCCGCCACGCCGAAGCGTTCGAAGGGTGCGAGTACGGGTCGCGACTCACCGAGGAGGCGATCCCGCGGCTCTTCCCCTTCTTTGACTGATCGATCAGTCAACATTGGAGCAGGTTCGGGAGGCCGCGGTCCTCGTCGCCCTGCTCGGCGCGGGTGGTGCCGAGGAGCGTCTCGTCCTGGTCGTGAGAGCTCCCGGCGGACCCCACGGCGGTCAGATCGCCTTCCCCGGAGGCGTACGCGATCCCACCGACCGCGACCTGTGCGCGACGGCGCTGCGCGAGGCGTGGGAGGAGATCGGTCTACCCGCGGAGTCGGTACGCATCATCGTCGAGCTTCCCTCCGTCGCGACCCGCGCGACCGGGTTTCACATCACCCCGTTCCTGGGTACGGTCGCGGCGCATGCGCCGTGGCGCCCCAATCCCGGCGAGATCGTCGATGTGCTCGAGGTAGAGACCGTGTACCTGGCCGATCCGGCGATCCGCGAGCGTGCCGAATGGCAGCGTGAGGGTTGGGGATCGCCTCGCGAGGTGACGTTCGTTCGCCTCGGCGAGCACATCCTCTGGGGCGCGACGCTACGGATCATCGACGATCTCCTGCCGCGCCTCCGCGCCGGGATGCTGAACGCCGCCTCCGGTGCCGCTCGCGATGGAACGTAGAATCGCGCGATGACGCCGGCAGAGATACGCGAGCGACTCCGCTCGCTCGAGCTTCTCGTCGATGAGACGCGGCTCGAGGCGATCGCGTCGCAATTGGGGATCATCGAGTCGGGTCTCGGCGGTGTCGATGAGACGGTCGCACCCGATCTGGCTCCAGCCCTTCCGATCGACGCGCCGACGTCGCGGCGGGCGTCTGTCGCCGTGGGTTCGACGCCGCACGGCCAGCCGGGCGGTCCCCTTCACTACTGGTCTGGGGCGGAGATCGGCCGCCAGATCGCATCGCGTCGCCTCTCGGCACGTGAGGTCGCCGAGCATCACATCGCCCGCGTCTCGTCGATCGATGGAAAGCTCAATGCCTTCGCGCACTTCGACCCGGCGACGGCTCTGGCGCACGCGGAGCGTCTCGACCGCGACCTCGCGCGGGGACGCCGGCGCGGGCCGCTCCACGGCGTCCCGATCGCGTACAAGGACATCTTCGATACCGCCGGAGTCCCGACCAGAGTGGGGTCGTCCTTTCTCCGCGATCGGATTCCCGCGCGCGACGCGGGCGCCGTCGCCCGGCTCGCCGCCGGAGGAGTCGTCACGCTCGGCAAGGTGAACCTCCACGAGTTCGCCTACGGCCTCACGACCGACAATCCGCACTACGGGCGAACGCGCAACCCCTGGAATCCCGAGTGCGTTCCCGGGGGGTCGAGTGGCGGCAGCGCCGCGGGTCTGGCCGCGGGTCTGTTCCCGCTGTCGCTGGGCACTGATACAGGCGCGTCGGTGCGGTTGCCCGCCGCGGCGTGTGGTGTCGCCGGCCTCAAGCCGACCTTCGGCCGCGTCTCCCGTCGCGGCGTCTTCCCGCTCTCGTGGACGCTCGATCACGTAGGACCGATGGCGCGCACCATCGAGGATCTGGGCCTGCTGCTCGATGCGATCGCCGGGCATGACCCGGCGGACCCCTGGTCGCATCGATGGCGCCATCGACCGACCGCGGACGCGGCGCGAGAAGGTATCGCCGGGGCTCGGATCGGTGTCCTGACCGCGCCGCCGATCGGCGACGTGGACGCGGAGGTCGACGGCGCGGTGGAGCACGCCGTGGCGCTGCTCCGGTCGACCGGCTTCGCGATCCACCCGATCCCACCGCCTGCGGTGTCGAGGGGACCGGCGGCGCTCCTCGCCCTCATCGGCGCCGAGGCCGCGGACCTCCATCGGGACTGGCTGCGCGCCCATCCCCATGGATACGGCACCGACGTCCGCACCAGGCTCGAGATGGGCCTGGCGATCGGGGCGCATCTCTACGCCCGGGCGAGGCGCGTTCAAGCGATCGTCCGCCGGGAGATCGACGCCGCGCTCGCGTCGGTCGATGTCCTGGCGCTGCCCACCGTGCCCCACGTCGCGCCGCGCTTCGATGCGGTGCTCTCGCGTGAGCCAACCCGGGCCTGGAACCGTTTCGTCTCGATCTTCAACCTCACCGGGCATCCCGCACTGAGCCTGCCCGTAGGCATCAGCGACGCAGGCATGCCGATCGGCCTGCAGATCGTTGGCCGGGCCTTCGACGAGGCTACGGTGCTCGGCGTCGGCCGATCGCTGGAACGGGCGCTCGGCGGGTCCTACCGTGCTCCGCCTGGTTACGTCGCGTGACTGCGCCGCGGTACTGGCATCACACCGACTTCCCGTTCCACCGCGCGCTCACCCAGATCGGCTGTTACTGGGAGGAGGGCCGTGGCCATACGGAGATGTACCTCATCCGCGGCGAGCGGCTCGGCCTCATCGATACGGGTGTGGCCGCGACCCCCGGTGAGTACATCGAACCTGCGCTGCGATCGATGGGCCTCTCACTCAGCGACATCGAGGTGGTCGTCAATTCGCACGGTCACCACGACCATGCCGGCGGCAACGACGCGGTCCATCGCGCCTCGCACTGTGCGATCTGGATTCACCGCGAGGATGCCCCGATCGCGCGCGATCCGGACGCCGCCTTCGACCTCTTCTTCGCGCGGAACCTGAACCTTGTCGGGCGAGCGTCCCGCCTGGAGGAGGCGCGCGCGGCCCACCGTGTGACCGCTGGCCCTCCCGCCCCCATCGCGAGGGAACTCGTCGACGGCGATCTGCTCGACTTCGGCCGAGGCATCGCGTTTCGGGTCGTGCACACACCCGGGCACACCCGCGGCTGCATCACGCTCCACTGGGAAGCCGAGGGAATAGCGATCTCGGAAGACTCGGCGCTCGGTCGCGGCAGCCGACCGGGCGGGATGCCTTTGATCTTCTACCCAGACCTGTACCGGTCGTCGCTTCGACGGATCGAAGGCCTGCGTCCGCGCGTGCTGTGTCTCGGACACCATTATCTGACTCTCCGGCAGACGCGCGAGTCGATCCGCCATGGCGACCTGGTCGCGGCATTTCTGAGTGAGAGCGCGGAGATTCAGGAGCACATCGAGGCCGCGATGGATCGCGCGCTCCTGGCGCTGGGCACCGGCGCGCCGTTCGAGCAACTGGCACGGCGCGCGCTCCGCCACATCGAGGAGGAGATGGACCTGGCATCAGGGCCCGATGGCTGGCCGAACGGGGCGATCGGCGCACTCTCGGCGGCGTGGGCCGCCCGCACGGGCGCACTGACCGAGCGTCGCTGACGGTGCCGCCGCGGTGCCACGTCGCGATTGGTTGGTACAGAACAGCAGCCCGCGGGAGTTGATGCCCGGGTAACCAGTCGCCTGACGTGGGCAGCACCCATCGGGAGCGCCCCGTAAACGACCCGGAGTTAACGAGCAGCCGTCCGGCAGGAACGCCGATTGACAGGTCAATCGACGGGAGGTAGATTCCCGCCCGCCTTGGCCGTGATCGTGGGGAGATCCGTCGGCCGACTCGATCCGGGTGACCGCGCGTCGGAGCGGGCGGCCCATCGATCGAGCGGTCCCATTCTGTCCATGGTCGGCGCGGTCGTTCTGATCGCCCTGGTCTGGAACGCGATCGGTCTGGCCCACGAAATCACTGTGATCGTCGGTGCGACCCTGCTCGCGCGCATCACCGCCATCCCCGTCCTCGACGGCCTGGTCGGCGTCCTGCCCATCAATGAGGTCTACGCGCGGGCCATCCTGCGGTTCAGCGGACAGATCGAGGTTGCCGGGCTCCATCCGGGCCCCGTGGTTGCGGACCTGATGCGTCTCCTCGGAGTCGCCGGTGCGGCCGATACCGCCGCGCCCCGTGCCGCGGCGATCATTGCGCCCGGCAGCGCGCTGCTGGCGCGCGTCCTTACATCGTCGCTGGCGAATCTCGCCGTCCTTGGCGCCGGGGTGAGCGCGGTCGCCCTCGCGTGTCGCGGCCCGTCGTCACCCGATCTCGCGAGCCTGCCGTGGCGCCGACTGGCGCTGGTCATCGCGGGCATCACGATCCAGGCCGAGGTGGTCGCGAGGGTCCTGCGCGACCGCGCCGTCATCGCAGATCTCGAGACGATCGGCGTCACGCCCTTCATCTTCCACCAGATCCTTCGCCTCCATACCTCGGTGTACGACAGTTTCGTGGGTGGCCTGTCGGCCGTCCTGGACCCGATTCTCCCGCTGCTCCTCGTGCTCGGTCTCTACGCCGCGCTCTGGGCCGTCCGAAGGGTGGCCGGGGCAGTCTCGCTCCGTGCGCTCGGTGCCCTTCTGCGAGGTCGCGGCGAGAGGGTCGGTTGGCGCATCGACCTCGCGCCGCTGAATGCGACAGCGGGCTCGCGGAGATTCAGAGAGGCGATCGGCGTTGCGATCCTCGTCGGGATGCTCCCGCTTGCCCAGCAGGCCGCGCCCGCGACCGCCTTCCTCGATTGGATCGAGGAGGGCGAGTTCGCCGTGCCCGCGATGGGCGACGACGGGGCTCGTCAGCCGGGTATGGCCGAGCCAGTCGCGCACCGCGAGGGCGTTGCGGCCGTCCCGGCGCTCGCCGGCGAGCGCGCCGAACCGATCCTGGAGCAGGTCGCGGAGGCCACGCTCGAGTCCACCCGCCCGGTGGCCGCCGATGCAACGCGGGCTGCCCTGGTCTCGCGCGGGCATTACCACCGGCCAGCCGATCTGCAGCGACGGGAATTCGTGGTTTCGGGGCGGGACTATCAGTACAGCCTGATTGTCGACGGTCAGGCGACCGAGTTTCGGGGAATGGGGTACAACGTCACCTACCACGATCGGAGTGCCGCCGACCGCCGGTCGCTACTCGACCGAGACTTCGCCCACCTCAAGGACATCGGCGTCAACACCCTCGTCGGCTGGCGGTCGTCGGAGTGGGATCTGACGCTCCTGGATGCCGCGCATCGCGCCGGACTCATGGTGGTGCTGCCCTTCGACTTCAACTCAGCGCTCGACTACAGCGATGCGAATGTGCGTCGGCGTGTACGCGGCGAGGTGGTCGCCTGGGTGCAGCGGTATCGCGATCATCCCGCCGTCGCGATGTGGGGGCTGGGGAATGAGACGCTTCTCGGGATGCGTCAGACGGCGAGGGCGAAGGCTTTCGGCGAGTTCTACGCGGAAACCGTGGACCTGTTGCGTCAGATCGATCCGGACCACCCGGTGATGGCGCGCGAGGCGGAAGATGTGTACTACCGCTGGATCGCCGAAGCCTGGCGCCCGAAGGGTGGCGCGCCGGACGGATTCATCGTCGGCATGAACTTCTACACGTTCCGGATGCGCGACGCGATCGAATCGTGGCCGCGACGGGGAATCGACGCGCCCATCGTCGTCTCCGAGTTCGCGCCGGCTGGACTCAGCCGCGAGGATCGCCCGGCGGGATACCGGCGCGCGATGGGGATGATCCGGGCACGTCACGAGTCTGTCCTGGGCCTGGCGCCCTACGTGTGGAACGTCGATGGGCCAGAACCGTCCGATCGCGTCTTCGGCCTG
>CAZHZF010000001.1:91696-122501 GCA_964536925.1 uncultured Dehalococcoidales bacterium
GCGACTGCTCGGCTGGTGATTGGCTACGACCCGACGCCGCAGATCTGGCCCCTGTGCGGCAATCGCCCGGTCTAGAGTCTGGCGCGCGTCGCGCTCGAGGAACACTCGGTGAGTAGTATCAGCGCGTTCTTCCCGGCCTACGGTGACGCCGGAACCATCGCGAGTATGGTCGTTCTGGCCGAGAGTACCCTTCGCAGGCTGACCGATGATTGGGAAATCATCGTGGTGAACGACTGCTCCCCAGACCACGCCGGGGAAGTGCTCGACGAGCTGGCGGCGCGCTATCCGCGTCTGCGGGTCATCACTCACGAGCGCAATCGCGGCTACGGCGGCGCGCTCCGAAGCGGTTTCGCCGCTGCCACCAAGGATCTCGTCTTCTACACCGACGGCGATGCCCAGTACGATCCACGCGAGTTGACTCTTCTTGTCGCGGCCCTCACGCCCGATGTTGACGTCGTCAACGGATTCAAACTGTTTCGCGGCGACGGACCGGTTCGGTCGCTCGTCGGCCGCGTGTACCACACGGTCGTTTCACTCGCTTTCGGGCTGCGGATTCGCGATGTGGATTGCGACTTTCGCCTGATCCGCCGATCACTACTGGACGACCTGCACCTCGAGTCAACCAGCGGAACCATCTGCGTCGAGTTGATCCGAGCTCTTCAGGATCGGGGTGCACGATTCGCGGAGGTCGGTGTGAATCACTACGACCGCCCGTTCGGATCGTCGCAATTCTTTCGCCCTGGGCGCGTCCTTCAGACATTCGTCCAGCTCTGGCGCCTCTGGTGGCGTCTTCGCGATCGACGGAACGCGATGTCTGTGGCGGTCCGCCCGATCCCCCCTGACGGATGAGCGAATTCGGCGGCTTCTATGCCGGGCTCCCGGTGATGATCACCGGCGGATGCGGATTCATCGGTTCCAACCTGGCCGATCGCCTGGTCGCGCTGGGCGCCAGAGTGCTCATCGTCGATGTGCTCGCGCCGGAGTACGGCGGCAACCTGTTCAACATCTCTCATCTGCGCGATCGGCTCACGCTCAACATCGCCGATGTGCGCACCGAGTGGACGATGCGGTACCTCGTGCGCGAGCAGGCCGTTCTGTTCAATCTCGCCGGTCAGGTGAGCCATCTCGACAGCATGACGGACCCGGCCACCGATCTCGAAATCAACTGTCGCGCCCAGCTGACGCTGCTCGAAGCGTGCCGGAGAGAGAATCCATCCATCGCGATCGTCCACGCGTCGACGCGCCAGATCTACGGCCGCCCGCGGTATCTGCCGCTGGATGAGGCGCACGGGACGGTGCCGACCGACGTCAACGGGATCAACAAGCTCGCTGGCGAGCAGTACCACCTCCTTTACAGCGCGGTCCACGGACTGCGCGCCTGCGCACTGCGACTCACCAACACATTTGGTCCGCGCATGCTGATGTCCCACGGCAGACAGGGGTTCCTCCCCTGGTTCGTGCGAAGGGCGATGGATGGGCTGCCCATTACCCTCTATGGCGACGGCGAACAACTGCGCGACGTTACCTACGTCGACGATGCCGTGGATGCGTTCCTCCGCGCCGGTCGCAACCCGGCTGCCAACGGGCTCGCGATCAACCTCGGGGGTGTGCGGCCGTACAGCCTGCGCGAGATCGCGGAGACGATCGTCCGCCTGGTGGGAAAGGGTTCTCTCGTCAGCATTCCGTGGCCCGAGCAGCGCCGCGCGATCGACATCGGGTCGGTGTACTCCGATCACCGCCGGGCGCGGGAGATCCTCGGGTGGGAGCCGACGATCGATCTCGAAGAGGGCCTCACGCGCATGATCGCCTTCTATCGACTGCATCGCGATCGATACTGGACGGCGGCGCCAGAGTGAGGGTCCCGTTCAATGATCTCGGTCCGCAGCACGCCGCGCTGCGTGAGGACCTGATGGCGGCGGCAGCGCGCGTGATCGATTCCGGCTGGTTCGTCCTGGGTCCCGAGGTCGCCGCGTTCGAGCGAGAGTTCGCAGCGTCGGTCGGCTGCGTCCATGGCGTCGGCGTCGCCTCGGGCACGGAGGCGCTTCAGTTAGGTCTCACGGCCCTGGGTGTTCGGCCCGGCGATGAGGTGATCACCGTCGCGAACACCGCGGTGCCCACGGTCAGCGCGATCACCGCCGCGGGCGCGCGTCCGGTGTTCGTCGACATCGACCCCGAGACGCTGCTCATGGATCCCGGTCGGATCGAGGAGCGAATCACCCCGCGCACCCGGGCGATCCTGCCAGTCCACCTCTACGGACTGGCCGCCGATACGGACGCGATCGGCGCGATCGCCCGGCGGCACGGCCTCCGGGTGCTGGAAGACGCGGCCCAGGCGCACGGCGCGGCGATTGGCGGTCGCCCGGTCGGTGCGCTCGGCGACGCCTGCGCCTGGAGTTTCTACCCGACAAAGAACCTCGGCGCTCTCGGCGATGGCGGGATGGTGACGACCAACGACGCAGAGGTTGCGGCGAAGGTTCGCCGGCTCCGCGCGTACGGCCAGACCGACCGGTACGTGCACCGCGAGAAGGGGATCAACAGCCGGCTGGACGAGATGCAGGCCGCGTTCCTGAGGGCCAAGTTGCCCCACCTCGCCGGGTGGACGGCGCGGCGCCAGGCGCTTGCCGTGCGCTACGAGGTCCTGCGCGACCTCCCCGGGGTTACGCTCCCCGCGCTCGTGGCGGGCGATCGGCGCAGCGTGGTGCACCTCTACGTCGCGCGTTTCGCGCGGCGAGACGAGATGCGCGACCTCCTCGCCGCGGATGGTGTCGGAACCCTGATCCACTATCCGATTCCCGTTCACCGGCAGGACGCCTACCGCGAGTGCCTCGATCAGGCGCCTTTCCTTCCGGTCACCGAGCGGGCGGCCGGTGAGATCCTGTCCCTGCCGCTGTACCCGGAGATCGCCGAGGACGCACTGGAATACACGGTCGATCGGATTCGGCGGCACGCGATCGTGCGCCCTGCTGCGAGTGCCTTCTGAACCGCGAGCAGCTCGAACGCATGCGAGCGGTCGAGGATCGCCACTGGTGGTATGCGGGAAATCGGCGCATCGTCACCGACCTGCTCCGTGCGTGCGAGCCGCCGCTCGGTCGGATCCTCGATGTCGGCTCGGGAACGGGCGGGAACGGCGCCCTGCTGTCCCGGTTCGGATCGGTCGTCGGCCTGGAGCCGAGCGAGGATGCGCGGCGTCTGGCGCGCGGCCGCTCGACTGTCCAAGTTGCGGGCGAGGCCGAGTACCTCCCATTCCGTTCGGGGTCCTTCGATCTGGTGACGTCGTTCGAGGTCCTCTATCACGCGCAAGTGCAGGACGATATCGCGGCTCTGCGCGAGATGCGGCGGGTCTTGCGGCCGGAGGGCTTGCTCCTCCTGCGGCTCCCGGCGCTGGAATGGCTGCGCGGGCCGCACGATGACGCCGTGGAGACAGCTCGGCGCTACACCGTCGCCGGACTACGCGCGAAGCTCCGGGAGGCGGACCTCTGGCCCATACGCCTGAGCTACGTCAACAGCCTGTTGCTCCCCGCGATCGCGCTGCGCCGCGTCTGGCAACGGTGGAGGCACGATCGCGGCGATGATCTCTCGCGCGAGTCGTGGCTCGAGCGCGGCTGCGGGAGGGTCGCACTGGCCGTGGAGCGAAGGCTTCTCCGGCGTATCGACCTACCGCTCGGCGTATCAGTCCTGGCGATCGCACGCAAGTCGTAGCCGCTCAAGCAAGCTGGGCGCGGGCCCGGGTCAGACGTTCGATCTCGCCGCGCGTCCCCTCGAGAGCGGTGCCAAGTGCGGCCTCGGCGCTCTCGCAGAGGAAGGAGCGGCAGATGTGCGGGCGCCGATCCGAGGGAAGGCGGCAGCCGCTCGCACCGAGGAACGGGCAGGCTCCGGCGAGCGCCCGGTCGGGCACGACGGGCGGAGGCGCATCGAACGCGAGCAGGCGGAAGTCGTTCTCACGCCAGATCAGTGGCACGGTGATCGTGCAACAGCCGCCGGTCGATCGCACGCAGGCGCCGCACACGGGCTGCAGGGGGACGAAACGGAGATCCAGCGCCCGATGCAGGTTCACGCACGTCTGATCGGCCGCGCGGATGCGCTGCCGATCGCCGACGCCGCGACGGGATCGGCGGGCGTGGCGAATCGCGCCTGGGGATTGGGCTGCCTTCGCCGCGTCCGACTCGAGAATGCCCTCATCGATCAGGCGACGCCGGGCGCCCTGGATGCGTTCGTCGACATAACGTGCGATCAGGTCGCGGCACCGTTCGATCATCGCGGTCCACCAAACGTCGAACGCCGCGCGTCGATCGAGCGGCGGACCGTCTGGATCGAGCGCGCCCGTCAGGGCCGCGATCAGAGTTGCGCCGTCGGCCGACGACAGCCCGGTGACGAAGGGCGCGCGTGGCTCCCCGCCGATGGCGTGGAGCCACCAGGCGCGGTTCCACTCCCGCTCGGGCAGCGCGATGTCGCGCCCGAGCGCGCCGGCGAAGCGCTCGCGCTGCACCGGGCTCAGCGCGTGCCAGGCACGCGTCGCGTCCTCATCGTAGAGCGCGCGCAGCGAAGCGACGACCTGACGCTGCTGCTGGAGGTAGCCATCGATCGACGAGAAGTGGAGCGCTGTCTCCAGATCGATCGTGAAAGCCATGCCGACAGTGTATCGATGGCACCATCTTCGGCCCCGTCGGGAGATCACGAGTTCCTCTAACGCCGTCGCCGCCAATCTGACCGGCGTTCTTACAGCGGCGATCCGATGATCCCGGCCGATGCAGGACGGGGGTTCGCGGGTGTCGTCAACCAGCAGAGAGGCGCCTCGGCGCCGCCTAGCCGTGCTCAACCAGCGCGCGCAGATCGAACTCGCGATCGAGCGACTGACCCGCTTCGCGACACTCGAGCGGATCTATGCCGGTCAGTTGAACGAGGTCGGGGAGCGGCTGCTCCGCGCCAGCACATTCACCGCGTACTGCGACTGTCGCGCCCTGGGCGTGGGCAAGCGGGCAGATCAGATCATCGCCGCGCGGGGAGCAGCCACGCCGACCGCGGGACGCAATCGAGAGCTCGAACCGGCCTGATTCTCCCGCGAGCGGCTAACGCGCCGGAGGACGAGGTGCGGGCCGCGGGGGAGGCGGTGCACCATTGGGCGAAACCGGTCGCGCTGGGGCTGGTGGCCGCGCAGCGATAGGCCCGGCGGGTCGATCGGGCGCCACGACCGGCGCGGGCCTCGGCGGCGATGCTGCCTGCGCGGGCGCAGCCACGACAGCTGCCCGTGGCTCACCGACCGGTCGCGGAGCCGCCTCCTCGCCCTCGTTCGCGACAGCCGGACGGCCGGGCGCCGCCGCGCGGGAACCCGGCGGCGAGAGAATCATGAACATCGCCCGTCCCTCCATGAGTGGCGGGCGCTCGACGACCGAGGTCGCGCGGAGATGCTCGGCGACCTGGTCGAGCACCTCCCGCCCCAACTGGGGGTGGGCGAGTTCGCGGCCGCGGAAGCGGATCGTGACCTTGACCTTGTCCCCCTCTTCGAGGAACCGACCGATCATCTTGACCTTCGCGGTAATGTCGTGCTCGTCGGTGCGCGGGGTGAGGCGCACCTCTTTGAGTTCGATGACCTTCTGATTCTTGCGCGCTTCTCGCTCGCGCTTGGTCTGCTCGTACTTGAACCGCCCGTAGTCCATCAGGCGGCACACGGGTGGGACCGCGTTCGGTGCTACCTCGACAAGATCGAGTCCCCGTTCCTGGGCCATCCGGATCGCGTCGATCGTCGCCACGATCCCCAGTTGTTCACCATCATCGCCAATCAGCCGGACGTCCCTGACCCGGATCTTGTCATTCGTCCGTAGCTCCCGAATGCTAATTAGGCCTCACCTCGCACCTCGAAGATACGCCGGCGATCATACCACGCGCGATTGGCGTGTCGCCGTAACCCATCCTACGATGGCCGCACGTGTCCGACGACCGATCCTGGATTCACCTCGGCCATCCGAGCTACGTGTGGCGTTACGGGCAGGACCGTCGGCTCGGCCTGATCCGGCGCTTCGTCCCGCTGGAGGGACGCGCAATCCTCGACATCGGCTGCGGGATCGGGACCTATGTGAGGAAGTTCCGCGAGTTCAGCGACGACGTCCACGGCGTCGACGTCGACCCCGAGCGGGTCGCACGCGCGAGCGCGACTCTGCCGAACATTCGGCTCTCCACCGGGGAGAGCCTGCCGTACGAGGACGCGCGTTTCGATGTCGCGCTTCTCAACGAGGTGATCGAGCACGTGGACGACGATCGCCGCACCATCGCGGAGGCGGGCCGGGTGCTGCGGCGCGGCGGGAGTCTCATCGTCTACGCGCCAAACCGGCTCTTCCCGTTCGAGACTCACGGGGTGTACCTTGGAACGCGGTTCATCTTCGGCAACATTCCCCTGGTGGGCTATCTGCCCGACTCCGTCCGGCGGCGACTGGCGCCGCACGTCCGGGCCTACACCCACGGTCAGATAGAGCGACTGTTCCCGGGTTCCGGCCTGGAGATCGTCGCGCACGAGTACGTCTATCCCGGTTTCGACAACATCATCGCCCGGCGCCGCACGCTCGGCGCCCTGTTCCGGGCGGTCTTCTACGCCTGCGAGAGCACCCCCCTGCGGCGCTTCGGACTCTCGCACCTCGTCGTCGCGCGGCGCGTCTGAGGGTGGGCACGTATTGCGACCTAACAGCGCCGTGTGTAGGATCAGCGCCGGCGCGAGCCGGGAGGGTCGGTGTCACCCGAGTCGCGATCGCCCGGGCTGGGTAGCCTGCTGCGCGCCGCGCGCGAAGGGCGATCGATCACGATCGCACAGGCCGAGCAACAGACGCGCATTCCTCGGCACCATCTCGAGGCGCTGGAGGACGAGCAGTTCGCGCGCCTGCCGCCACCGGTCTTCACCCGCGGTCTGGTCCGCAACTACGCGACCTACCTCGGCCTCGACCCGCGCGACGCCGAGCGCATGGTCGTCGAGATCGATCCCCGGCCGCGGGCGCACGGAGTCCAGTGGGAGGTTCAGGATCGGCCCGTTTTGAGCGGGCCGACAGTGCAGATCACCCGCATCGGGCTCACCCTCATCGTCGCCGTTCTGCTGGGGGCCGCGCTCTACCAGATCGTGCCGCGCTATCAGTCGATCCTGACCGCGGCGGCCAACGAACCCGCCCCGACCTGGACCCCGACCCGGGTCCCACCGACGGCGACCGTTGCGCCCCCGACGCGTATCCCCACCGCCACGGCCGTTGCACCACCGACATTCACACCTGCACCCGCCGCGACCCCTCGGCCGACCGGCGGACCAGTCCCACCCGCGAGCGCCCCATCGACCGCGCGTGGCCTCACGATCGAGGCGCGCACGCTGGGCCGCGTCTGGACCCAGATCGAGGTGGATGGGCAAACCGTCTACTCCGGTATCCTGCAGAGTGGAGAACACCGGACCTGGCGCGGCGAGACCCGCATCATCATGCACGTCGGTAACGGCGCGCTGGTGGAATTGACGCACAACGGTCAGCCGATCGGCAAGGCGGGGGGCGCCGAGGAAGTCGTGCGTCGGGAGTGGCTCGCCGGTCAGTAACCCGCAGATACTTGCGGCCGTGACCGAAGCCGCCCCCGCCGGACGTTTCTACCTCGAGCAGCTCGGATGCCCGAAGAATCTCGTCGACGGCGAGAACATGGCCGAGATCTTGCGCAACCGTGGCTACGTCGAGGTCTCCAGTCCAGCCGAGGCGGACACGATCATCGTGAACACGTGTGGCTTCATTCAGCGCGCCGCCGATGAGTCCCTCGCCGCGCTCCGCCAGCACGCCGCGACCCGCCGTCGTGGCCAGCGCTTGATCGCGACCGGCTGCCTCGCCCAGCGTTGGGGCGATCGCCTCACCGCCGCGGTCCCGGGGATCGACGGGATGCTCGGCGCGATGCGCTGGGGAGAGATCGACCGACTGCTCGAAGCCGTCCGCGCCCGGGTGCGTCCGACGTGGCTCGGCGCGGAGACAGTCGATCCTCTGCCCGGCCGCGTCGCCCGTGGCCCCAGCGCCTATCTGAAGATCGCCGATGGCTGCGACCACACCTGCGCGTTCTGCGCCATCCCGCTCATCAAGGGCAAGCACCGCTCGAAGCCGATCGAACGGATCATCCTGGAGGCGCGCCAGCTGGTCGCGCGGGGCGTGCGCGAGATCGTCCTCGTCTCCCAGGACTCCAGCGGCTATGGCAAGGACTTCGCGATGCGCGACGGCCTCGCCGAGATGCTCGATCGCCTGGTCGCCGCCGTCCCGGAGATCCCCTGGATTCGGGTGATGTACGTCTATCCCGGTACGGTGACCGACCGACTGATCGAGACCTTCGCCCGCCACCCTCAGATCGTCAAGTACGTCGACATGCCGCTGCAGCACGCCGATCGCGCCGTGCTGAGGCGGATGCGCCGCCCGACCGTGGATGCGCTCGATCTCATCCGCCGGTTCCGCACGGCGATCCCGGATCTCGCCCTCCGGAGCACGTTCATCGTCGGGTTTCCCGGCGAGACCGAACGGGAGTTCGCTGCGCTCCTGGAGTTCTTCGCCGCGGCTCAGCTCGATCGGGTTGGCGTGTTCACCTACTCCCCGGAGGAGGGCACCCTCGCCGCAACGGCGGCAGGCCAGGTGCGCGATCGGGTCAAGGAGCGCCGCTATCGGCGGGCGATGGAGACGCTCCAGGCGATTTCGATCGAGCGGAATCGCGGGCAGATCGGGCGCACTCTGCCGGTGCTGATCGAGGGCACAGTCGAGGACGGTGACGCCAGTTACCAGGTGATCGGGCGCTCCTACCGCGATGCTCCCGAGGTAGATGGTCTGGTGTTCGTCCGCGGGACCGCTTCGATCGGCGACATCGTTCCCGTGCGGATCGACGACGCGATGGCGTACGACCTCGTCGGAACGGTCGTCGCCGCGGCGACGGGCGCCGGCGCCGCCCCGACGTTTGATGGGCGGTTGCCCCTGACGGTCCAACCGGCGCGGGCGTCCGTATAATCGCCGGCCATCCGCCACGGGGGCGGATGGGGCCCGGTGGTCCTCGCGGTCTTCAAAACCGTTGCGCCGGCGTTGCCCGTCGGTGGGTGGGTTCGACTCCCATACGCTCCCGCCGACCTCCCGGGATCGGAGCCGGCCGGACGCGCGCCGGAGCGCGGCGGTCGCTGAACCCGTCGGGACAGACCCCCCACCCGGCGGGTCGCGCCCCCGTCTGCAGCGCGCGTCTGGTATGCGGTTGGTTGCGGTGGCAGGTCTGGCCGCGGCCGTGGTAGATAGGGGCGTGGATGGCCGATGGCGCCGCGGACCACGAGGCAGGCGTGCCCCGTCGTTACTTTGATGTCACCCGTCCTTGCGGCAGCGCCGGGATGCGGACGGGAGCCGGTGCGGCCGGGCGGCGATCGATATGTCCGCCTTCGGCGGTGTCCGGCGGATCGACGTGCACGTCCGCGCCGAGTGATCCCCTCAGATGGTCGAACACGAGAGGTACGCCGATGACAGCGGCCGAGGAGTGAGTACGAGTTCGAGCGGGCTCTCGTCGCGACGCCTCGGCCGCGTGCGAGACGTGCTCGCGCGCATCGTCGATTCCGGCTTTGCTCCCGGTGCCGTGGCGGTCATCGCCCGCCACGGACGTGTCCATGTGCAGGCGATGGGGAACCTGGCGTTCGAGGGCGCCAGCGCAGGGACGGCGATGGCCGCCGACACGATCTGCCGCCTGGCCTCCATGACGAAGCCGATCGTCGCCGCCTGCGCGATGACGCTCGTCGAGGATTGCACGCTACGTCTCGATGATCCCGTCGATGCGCTGCTCCCGGAACTGGCAGGCATGCGGGTTCTCGCCGATCCGAACGGACCGCTTGAAGACACCGTACCGGCGGAGCGCGCGATCACGCTGCGCGATCTGCTCGCCTACACCGCGGGCACGGGCATGACGGTGGGGGCCGCCTCGGCGTCGGCACCCATCACCCAGGCGCTCGCCGCGCTCAAGCCGGTGGACAGACTCGAATCGGACCCGTCGTCGGACACATGGATTCGGCGCCTCGGCGCGATCCCCCTCGTATTTCAGCCGGGCGAACGCTGGATGTACGACATCGCCGCGGATGTCACGGGCGTGCTCATTGCCCGCGCAACCGGAATGTCGCTCGGGGATGCGCTGCGCGAGCGGATCTGCGGGCCGCTCGGGATGAACGACACCGCATTCCGCGTGACCGATGTGAACCTCGGCCGTCTGGCGACGCCCTACGTGCTCGACGATGCCACCGGCGCGGTCGTCGTCGAACGTGAACCCGACGGACGCTGGACCCGTGCGCCCGCGTTCGAGGCGGGCGGCGCCGGCCTGGTCTCCACGGCCACCGACTTCCTCGCTTTTGCCTCGGCCCTGCTCGCCGGCGGTCGCCACGGAAGCGTGCGCGTTCTCTCGCGACCATCGGTCACGCTGATGACGAGTGACCACCTGACCCCGGAGCAGAAGGCGACCTCCGGGTTCTGGCCGGGATACTTCAACGATATCGGCTGGGGTTTCGGCATGGCGGTGCGCACGCGACGCACCCATCTCGGACCTTCGGTCGGGAGCTATGGATGGAACGGCAAGGGCACTGCCTGGTACAACGACCCCGCGGAGGACATGGCCACGATCCTCATGGTCCAGCGGGCTGGCCCACCGTGGCTGCCGATCTACCGCGATTTCTGGACTTCTGTCTATCAAGCGATCGACGACTGAACGCAAGTCCCTCGCCCTCGAGGCCTGCGATCGATAGAACCGCGGGGCGTGCGTCGCTCCGAAGAGGCGCTCCTGCAAGTCAGTCGCCGGCCTGGCGCTGGCCAGGGTGGGCCGGTTCGCCCAGAATGACCAAGTGCTTCAGAAGCCGGACCTTCCCGACGACGCGCTGATCCTCCATTTACGGCGCGCATACGACCTGGAGATCGCCGAGGTCACATTCCTGCCTCTTGGCGCGGATCAGGGTACGGCGATCTATCGCGTGGTCGCCCGCGAAGGACGGCCGTACTTCGCCAGGCTGCGCACGCGCGGTGGAACGAGCGCGGGCAACGCGGTGGCGAGTCTCCTCGCCGAACGGGGCGACATCCAGGTCATCCCGCCGTTGAGGACGCGGCGCGGAGGCTCCGGCTCGCGCATGGGGTCGTACACGGTGAGCCTCGCGCCGTTCGTCGAGGGGGCGGACGGCTACACGCGCCGGATGACCGACGGACAGTGGAGAGCTCTCGGCGCCACCCTTCGCGCGGTCCACGAGTTGATGCCGCCCCCTTCCGTCGCGCGGCGCATCCGCCGCGAACGATTCTCGGGTGCGACCCGACGGGCGGTCCGAGCTTCGCTCCGGCGTGCCTATGGCGAGCCATTCGACGACCCCCTCGCCGCGGCCCTCGCGCGCCTCCTGCGCGCGGCCGCCGATCGCGTGGAGGCGGTTATGCTGCGGGCCGACGCGCTGGCCCGCCAGGCTATCCGGCGATCGGAGCAGTTCGTCCTCTGCCACGGCGATCTCCATGCCGGCAACGTGCACCTCGGCGCCGATGGGGCGCTGTACCTCATTGACTGGGACACGCTGGTCTTTGCGCCGCGCGAGCACGATTTCGAGCAGGTTGATGGTGCGTGGGGAGGCGAGCGGGGTGCGCGCCAGTTCTACGCCGGATATGGCGACGTGCCGGTCGATCCCGGACTGCTGGCCTACTACCGATATCGGCGGGTGATCGAGGATCTCAGAGAGATCTGCGCGGCGGTCTTCGATCGGTCGGTCGATGGACTGAACCGCCAGCAGGAATACGATCTCGCGGAGCGCATGGTCCGGCCCGGCGGCGCCCTCGACGATGTGTGCGCGCGCGACCGAGCCGGAACCGCCTGACGGTCGGTCCGCCGCACGCGGCTCAGGAGTTTGCGAGCGAGCCGCGCTCCAGCATGGCGGGAAGCTCGGCCAGGCGTCGGATGTGCCCGTGGCGCCCGTCGGCTGGCGGCGCAACACGGCAGAGTATCGTCCGTGCGCCGACCTGGGCCGCCCACCCCAGCGCTGCCTCCGAGTCATCGACGATCAGCGCCTCACCCGGGGACACACCGGCGGCGGCGAGGACCCGCTCGTAATACAGGTGACTGAACTTCGCGGTATCGATCCGATCGGTACCGAACAGTTCGACAAAACACCCTCGCACCCGCATGCCGGTAAGGTAGCCGTCCAGTTCCCAGGTCACCTCGCCCGACGCCGTCCGCAACGTGTGGCCAGCGGCGTGGAGGCGCCGAATCGCGCCCACGGCACCGGGATAGGCTGAGCGGACCCGCCTCGTCACGTAGCGGCCGCACTCCCGTGAGAGGTTCACCAGGGTCTCCTCATCTTCGGGAGGATCGATTCCCAGGCCACGACACATGTCGCGCGTCCACGCCGCGTGAGAACTCCGCAGAAACGGGCCAAGAGGCGCACCCGGGTTGGCCGTGAAGTGAGCGGACATCTGCTGCCACTCCCGCCGCGCGACGGGCGGGTTCACGGCGCCCCAGGCAGCGGGATCTCCCCCGAGGCGCGGCGCGAAGAATCGGCCGACCAACCGCTCCCATTCCGGTCCGCGCCGTTCGTTGTCATTCATCACGCCGCCGTCGTCGAGGAAGATGTTCACGAGGGCGCTCTCACGGCTCCGCATCCAGGAACTCGTCGTCTTCGAGTAGATCGTCCTCGTTCAGAAGATCGCTCTCTTCGATCGGATCCTCGGCGAGGATGTCCTCTTCGTCGATCGGTTCATCCACCGGACTCGGGGTTGGGCGGCGATCGATCGGCCCAAGGCGGAAGTCCGGAGTCGGGATGATCGAATCTGGCCGTGCGAATCCGGACGCCGCGCCTGGCCCCGAGGCGCGATCAACGCCGCTTCGGCCAGGAAGCGCCGGACCAATGATGCGGGGCCCGGCGCGCGGCGGCCGCTCCGGGCGAACCGTGGGTTGCGCCGTGGCCGCCTGGGCCGGTTGCGGCGGGCCGACGGCGACCGGCGCGGACCCGGCCAGCGGCGCGACTCGCGCGCGATCGCCTGAGGTGCCGACACTGACCTGCGCCAGCGTGGCCCCGCGGACATCGCGCTCTGTCGGGGTTGTCGATCCGCGCCTGGCGACCGGGGTCGTCGTAGCCAGGACTGGAGTCGGTCGTGAGGTGCTGGCGCTGCTCGCGGATGAGACCACGACGATCGGCGCCCGTGGAGAAGGCTGTGCCGCGGGTGCTTCCAGGCCGCGCCCCACTCCGCACCCGACGAGCAGCAGCGGCAGCGCGATGAAGCCGAGGGACGCAGCGAGACGCACGGAACCGATTGTCGGCGCGCGAGCACGCCGCCACCATCCACCTTTCGGGGGAGGCGACCTCCGTCGTCCGGCGTAGTGGCGGACTCCTGGCACTCTCACCCGGTCGGGTTGTCGGTCTGGCCGGATCCATCCGCGCCGGCCCAGTCCAGTCCCAGGTCGCGCAGGTGCGCGGTCTCGTTCCAGACCCGCACGCTTGACCGCGCGCCGTGGAGATCCAGCACGGCAATCGAGCAGTTATCGACGTCGAGTCGCGCCGCGGCCACCGGGTCCAGACCGAGCACCCACGCGCCCAGCGAACGAATCGAGCCGCCGTGAGTCACGATCAGCAGGTGGGCCGTCTCGTCGTGGAGGCTCGCGATCTCCTGGATCTCCGCCACCATCCGTGCTTGAAGGTCCGCCCGCGACTCCCCGCCCCACGGTTTGCCGTGCAGGGGATCGGCCTGAACGGCCTCGCGCTCGTCGGGGTACGCGCGCACGATCTGCGCCCTGGTCAATCCCTCCCAGTGGCCGAAATGGATCTCTCTGAGGCCCGCGCGGGGGACGATATGAGCGCTCTCAGGGCCGCCCACGATCAGGGCGGCCGTCTCCTGACAGCGGCGCAGATCGCTGGAGTAGACGGCATCGAATCGCGAGGAGGCGAGACGCCGGCCCAGCATCTCTGCCTGGCGGCGGCCCAGGCCGCCGAGCGGCACGTCGGTCTGGCCCTGAATTATCCCGGCGCGGTTCCACTCCGTCTCGCCGTGCCGCACCAGGATCAATCGGGTCACGCGACCTCCAACACCCTCTCCACCGCCTCTCGGACCATCGGCACGTCGATCGTCATCAGACAATCGCACGATGTCGGTATCCGCTCCGATTCGACGCAGACGGAGCATCTCGTCGGTGGCTCGATCGCTCGCACGTACGGTCCCGCGGGCAACCAGCGTGCCGCGCGTGTCGGACCGTACACGATCGCGGTGGGCACTCCCACCCCCGCGGCCAGGTGGGCGACTCCCGAGTCGTTTCCCACGAAGCCTCGGGCCGCAAGGGCCACCCCGGCGAGCGTGGCGAGATCGAGCCGAGGCAGGATGATGTCGTCCGCCTGTAGAGCACTCCACCGGAGATCCACATCGGCGGGCCCCGACAGCCAGAGCGTGGCGACACCGAGACGTCGGACGCTGCGGGTGAGCGCGGCGAAACGGTCGATCGGCCAGTTCTTCGCGGGCGAACCGCTCCCCGGGTGAACCAGCAGGAAGGGGCCGTCGCTGGCGTGCGCACGTACGATCGCGCGCGCCGCCTCGCGAGGCGCGTCGGCGATGCGGATCGTCGCGCCGGAGGTGTCCGTGCTCGTGCCGAACAGTCGATCGACCTCGCGGGCCAGGTGGTTCGCGACCGTGTCCACACATCCCCGCGGCGGATGTGCGGCGACGTGATACGCCGGACCGTACCCGGAGGCGATCGCCGCGGCCGTCAGCGATGAGTCCCGCCATATGGCGAGGAACGCGCCGCGGCCAGTCGACGGATCGCGCGCCCCGGATCGGAAGAGATGCGTGGCTCGTTCGTCGTCGAGCGAGAGCACGCTCTCGAATAGATCCGGCGCGAGCGCGCGGGCGACCGCGTCGTTGCCGATGTAGTCCAGGTGCCGCGTGAACGGTCGCAGGGCGCGGAGGACGGGCAGGGTCGCGAGGAAGTCGCCCAGAGCGCCACCGCGAGCAATCGTGAGGCGATCGATTCCGATCATCGACGGGGGAGCCGAGCGGGCACTTTTCCTATACTGGACCGCCGAGGGCCTCTAGCTCAACGGTAGAGCAAGTGACTCTTAATCACTGGGTTCGGGGTTCGAATCCCCGGGGGCTCACCCACACCTCTGATCCGGCGCTGTGCCGGACAGAGGCTGCCCGGCGAGACGTCCGCGTGGCGGGCTCGCTCACTCGCGCGATGTGGCGACGGTCACGTCCCGGTAATGTCCGCGCCGCGCCCGGTGATGGTAGCCTGGCGCCCGTGGCCATTCTGACGGGCGTGATGCGGAGGGTGTCCTGGGGCGGAACGACCGTGGTGATGTTGGTCGGGCTGGGCATGCTCGCGCTCGTCACCATCGCCTGTGCGCCCGCCGCGGAACCCGTGGCTGTGTCGCCGCGCACCGCCCTCGATGCACGTGTGGAGAATCGCGCCGCGGGTAGGCCGCTGATGCTGCCGACCGCGACGCGGATCCCGACACCCGAGCCAGTTCCCACCGAGCCTCGACCGAGGATCGTGCCGACGCCGACAGCGGTTCCCGCCCGCGGTGTCACCAGGGCAGGACGACCCAGTTCGGTCGAGCGGACCGGTCGATTCACCGTCGACATGGACGGGTCACCGCGGGACATCGATCTGGCGATGGTCATCCCACTGGAGCGCGTGCGGGTCAGCGTTCCGGTCTACTGCTTCATGCCCGATTGGACGAACTCTCTCGGAAAGCTGATTTCGCCCGATACAGATATCGTGTTCGAAATCGATCCGGCCCTGGAAGCCCGGTCCGGTGTCGCGCGGGCGTACGTTTGGAGCGGTGGCGTTCTCGTGAGCGAGGCCCTCGTGCGCGCCGGACTGGCCCAGGTCGATGTGCGGGATAGTGGGGGACGCCTCTATCGCGCCCACCGCGATGCCGAGCGGACGGCGCGCAACGATGGCGCGGGTGTCTGGTCGAATCTGATCTGTACGGGTCGGCTCCCGCGCTGATGAGACGGCTCCTGATTCCCCTCGTCGCCCTTCTCGCTGTGGCTCCGGTGCTGGCCGTGCTCCTGGGTGGTGACGCCAGCGCTGCACGGCCGCCCGCGGTGCAGGGCGCGTTCGGCGACCAGATCGTCGTGCGCTACCGACCGGGACGGGGCCTGCCCCGTATGGTGCAGAGCGACGCGCGGGTGGTCGCCGCCGCGGATCGGCCGCGACTCGGCGCGCAGATCCTTCGCGTGACCCCCGGCGAACGCGACGCGGTGCTTCGCGATCTCACCGCGCGTTCGGACGTTCTGTTCGCGGAGCCGGTTGTGCCCCGTTGGTCACTCGCCACGCCAGTCGATGCCCTGTACCCCACGCATCAATGGGCGCTGCCCCTCGTTCGCGCCGATGAGGCCTGGGATGTGACGACCGGGGATTCCTCCATCCGCGTGGCGGTCATCGACTCCGGATTCGACGTCGGCCACCAGGATGCCCCGGCGAACCTCGAACTCGGCTGCGATTTCGTGGCGTGGACGAACACCAACGAGGCCTGTCCGGCGGTCAGCCGCGATGGCGACGGCCACGGGACCCACGTCGCTGGCATCATCGCGGCGCGCTGGAACAGTGTGGGAATCGCGGGACTCGCCCCGAACGTGACCCTGTACGTCGTGCGTACGGCCGATGACCAGGGTGCGAGCAGTTCGGTCGCGGTCGCCGATGCCATCGTCGCGGCCGCGGATGCCGGCGCCCGTGTGATTAACCTGAGTCTCGGCGGCACGAGCACGTCGGCCTATGAGGCGGCTGCCGTCGCGTACGCCGTGAATGCGGGGGCGCTCCTGGTCGTTTCGGCGGGGAACTGCGGCGTCGTCTCATCCGACTGCCCGAGCGCGAACCCGGTCTTCTACCCCGCCGCCTACTCGCTCACCTACCCGGACGCGGTGCTGGCGGTGGGTGCAACCGACTATCTCGACCAGCGCGCCGACTATTCGAACCAGGGCAGCTACCTCTCGCTCGTCGCACCCGGGGGGTCCGGAGCGTCGTCGGCTCTCTTCGAATGGATCACGAGCCTCGGCCTCCGCGGATCGTCGAGCCTGTACGCCTCACACGTGGGCACCTCCCAGGCTGCGCCGCACGTCGCCGCGGCGGCGGGTCTGGCGCTATCGGTGCGATCGGACATCCCGCGCGACGATCTGGCGCGCATGATCAAGTCCACCACGAGTCGGACCGTGGGCGTCTCCTACCCGAATACGACGCTCGGCCACGGGCGACTCGATGTCGCCGCACTGGTCGAGGAAGCCTCGACGTTCGCGACCGCGACCCCCACGTCCACGCCGACGGAGACACCGACCGGTCCGCTCGTGCCCACGGATACGCCCACTCCCACCGCCACACCGACGTCGACCGCGACGCCGACGCCCACCGGGTCTCTCACCGCGACGCCGACCATCGTTCTGACGCCGACCTTCACGCCAACCGCCACCTTCGTCCCGCGCAGCGATGCCACGCGGACGCCTACGCCGACGCCGCCCGCGCTCACTCCCGGCGTCGTGCCAACGCCTCGGCCGGTGCAGGTCACCATCACCGGCGGCGGCGGGACGCTGACGACGGATCGGCAGTCGTTTGTCGTCGCCGTTCCCCCGGGTGGACTTCGCGAGGGCGACGAACTCGCGTTCGAGCCGATAGCGCGGCTCAGCGCGACGATGCCGCTCGGCACGCGACTCCTGAGTTCTTTCGAACTGGTGTCACCGACGCCGCCGTTCGTGCCGGTAACACTGCGTTTCTCGCTCGATTACGAGGTGCTGGGCAACGCTCCCTGGGGGCAGATCCGTCTCTATCGGCTGCGGGACAGCAGCGGTTGGCGCGAGGAGATTCCGCTGCGGATCGTTCCCGCGGCGGGTCAGTTCGAGGCGGTGATCACGCAGTTCAGCAGTTTCGAGATCGCGATGATCGACTACCGGCAGATCCTGCCCGTGACGACGCTGAACGTGCGCCCGTGATCAGGCGGTGCCGGCGGGCTTTGGCTGTATCGCTTCGTGGAGACGCTGGCGGATCTCGCTGAGCGCCTTCGCGGCGTATCGCGCGTCGTCGAGAAAGTCCGTGCAGTCGCGCAGGTAGCTCGTATCGCGCCCGTCGTCCGGTGCGTTGGGGAGCGCATTGCAGGCATTGATGAGGAACCCCAGCCAGCGCACGAGGTACTCGTGACCACGGTTCGCCGCCGCCGGGACGGGCAGTCCCGAGACGCGCTGGCTGTACTGTCCGAACACGACCGCGTAATGTTTGCCCAGCGTCCTTGCCTTGAGCGCGGCGTTCGCGGCGCGGCCGGAGTTCGCCTCGGACAGGAGCGGCGTCAGGTTCCGCGTGAACTCCTTGTGCGCCTCGATGGCGGCGTGGAGGATCGGCGCGGAATCACGCAGGTACTGGATGAGTTCGCGCCGACCGGGGCGCGGCGGCGATGCTCCGGGCAGTTGGACACTCCTGGCGGAGGCTCCCCACCGCCAGGCCGATTATACTCGCACCGATAGAGCGTCTCTGAAGTTGGCTGTTGTCACCGGCGCCGGCTCATTGTGGGATCTGGAGGGCCGGCGCGTCGGTGGTGGCCCGATTGCGATCGTGCAGCGTGCGACTCCCGATGGTGCGGAGATCCTCCATGGGACCTGCGTCCTGCAGAAGGTCGCCGCCGAGCGTACTCCTGTCGATGGCAGTGCCCCCCACGAACTGCGCTTCGCGGATGACCGCCGAGTCGTCGTCCGGATCGTGCGCCATACCATGACCTCGTGCGGTCCCGAGATCGTGCGCTTCGAGACGCTGTCGATCCCGGATGCTAGTTTCGCGCTACGAACGGAATCGCGGTGACACGGGCGAACCCAAGCGCCTTCTGAACGTTCATTCGTCCGTTTCCGTAGTAGTCGTTTCGCCCGTACGCGTCGTAGGGGCAGAAGCTCACTCCCACCGGGCACGTCGTGACCCGATCGGCCGAGGCCGCGAGAAATGCGCCGGCACGGAGCGCACCGTGCGTGGGGTACTGGCTGGTGATGAGCGCGGCCGCGCCGGCGACGATCGGGGTCGACATCGACGTGCCACTCTTGTACTGATAGCCGGGGGCGACATCCCAGTTCGTCAGACTGGTGCGATACGTGCTGAGGATGCTCACCCCGGGCGCAGTCACCGCGATGTGAGGCCCGCGGTTGCTGAAGACCGCCAGTCGATCGCTCGTGTCGGTCGAACCCACTGCCAGAGCGAAGGGTGAGGCCGCCGGGTAGTATGGAGTGGTCGTACCTTGATTTCCGGCCGCGGCGACGACCAGAATGCCCGCGTGCACCGCGCGCTCCAGCGCGGCCTCCAGCAGCACGGATGAGCCCGGGCCACCCAGGCTCAGATTGATCACGTGAGCGCCGTTCGCGATCGCCAGATCGATCCCGCGGATGATCTGGCTGTCATCGCCCACCCCGTCGCACGGCAACACCTTGATCGGGAGGATGCGCGGGTTCCAGGCAATTCCGGCAACGCCGGCGCCGTTGTCGGTTGCCGCGGCGGCGATGCCCGCCACGTGCGTGCCGTGACCGGAGGGGTGATCGTCGGTCGCTCCCGTGTTGCCGCAGTTGTTCGTACCCAGCGCGTTCAGGCCGGGGAGCAGTTTCGCGGTCAGATCGGGGTGGGACGTATCGACGCCTGTGTCGAGAACGGCGATGATCGTCTGGCTCGAGCCACGCTGAACGTCCCAGAGTTCCGGGGCCGCGACCCTCGGGAGATGCCATTGCTGGCTGTAATAGGGGTCTGATGGGGTCACCTGCGCCCGGCGGAGGAAGTTGGGCGCCGCCCGGATCCCGGTTCGCGCGGCGAGGTCGCGCGCCGCGGAGCGTTCGCTGCCGACTGCCGTCTGGACGATCGTCACCCTCGGCGCGGAACTGGCCGTTCCGAGGCCGGAGCGCGCCTCGACAAGGATCTGACCGGGGCGGACTTCTGCCTCGGTATCGGGCGGTCCGACCGTGCTCTGGGCGTGGACGGTCGGCATGAGGAGCAGTGGCGCCAGGCTTGCCGCGATCAACGCGGCGACGGCGGCGGCGATCGCAACCCGCATACAGGGGCGATGCTCGGGTGTCCGGGACACCGGTGCCATAGGCCATCCGTATCATCGGTTCGGGTGATGACGCAATGAACCTGTTCGTCGGCGTGGATGGTGGCGGCACGAAGACCGAAGTGACGCTCGTCGACGGGCAAGGCGCCATCCTGGATAGTGGGCGGGGCGACTCGTCGGCGTTCAAGTCCGTAGGAGCCGAGCGCGCGACGGCGACGATCGTCGACCTCATCGTCCGAGTGCTGCCGCCATCGGAGCGGGTCGTTTCCCGACTGGTCGCGTCGCTCTCCGACATCGACACGCGAGCCGACATCGAGATCGTCCATCGATCGTTGCGGAGCGCGCTGGAGCGGCGGGGCCTTCCGATCGACCGGGTCGACGTCACCAACGATTCCGTGGCCGCCCTGGTCGCGGGTACCGGTGGCGTCGATCGAGGTGTTGTCTGCATCGCCGGCACCGGATCTGTCGCGCTCGGGATCGATGGTCCCGGCCGGGAGGCGCGTGCGGGCGGGTGGGGGCCGCCCTTCGGCGACGGTGGTGGCGCGTACTGGATCGGATTCCAGGCGCTGGCCACGTGCCTGCACCTGTTCGATCGCGGACGAACGGACGCACCGCTCCTCCGTGCGCTGCTCGGCGCCTCGGGCGCAGCCTCGCTCGGGGATCTTCTCTTCGGATATGCCGGTGCGTCCGACGAAGCGGAGAATGCAGCGGTCTATCGCGCACGTGTCGCGGGCCTTGCGGTGGCGGTGGAGGCGTGTGCGCGTTCCGGGGACGCCGAGAGTCGGCGTGTGTTCGGTCGGGCCGGGCGCGAACTCGCCATCCTGGTGCGTCACGTCGTCCATCGGCTGCGCCCGACGCGGCGCGACCTTCCCCTGGTCCTGGCGGGCAGCGTCTGGGGCAACGAGATCGCGGAGTTCCATCGTTCGTTCCGCGCCGGTATCGCGCGGGTGATTCCGGGCGTCGCGCCGCTCAGAACGGATCGCACGCCCGCGCATGGTGCCGCGCTGCTCGCCTGGAGGCTGGGGTCCTCGGCTGATTCAGCTCCGAGGGGAGTCGTTGACTGACGGCGGCCGCGCCTCGCGCAGGGCGCGCCGCACGTGGAGCACGCGCTGGAGCACCGTGATGTGTGTCAGAACGGCGAGGAGCGCGAGCGCGGGCACGAGCAGACCACTGATCAGACCCGCGGCGAGGATGAGGACGCGCTGTGGCCGAGGCAGGATGCCCACCTCACAGTCGATGCCCAGACCCTCGGCGCGCGCTCGCGTGTAGGACACCAGCAGCGATCCCGTCAGCACGAGCATCGTGAGCACGCCCATCTCTCGGGTCGGCTCGAACCAGAGGATGCCGATCAGGATCGTCGCCTCCGAAAACCGATCGATCGTCGAGTCCAGGAATGCTCCGAAGTGGGACTTCCGCGCCTGAACCCGGGCGAGCGCCCCGTCGAGCATGTCGAAGAGCGCCACGACCACCATCAGCACGCCGCCAACGAGCAGTTGACCGGTCGAGATAACGACGGCGACGCCGATCGTCAGGATCAGGCCTACCAGAGTCAGATGATTCGGCGTGAGCCAGGAGTACGCGATCGCGCGAGCAACGCCATCGGCAACTCCGCGCGCACGGCGCGCGACGGACTCACCGATGACGTCGAATGGGTGTGGTCGCGGTCTCGTAGCCGACTCCATCGCCCTGCCGCCGATTCTAGACGCGCCGATGCGCCGTGGCCGCCGGCGAACGGCGGTCAGCGATTGGGCGCGAAAGGCGCGGAGCGTCAGCTCGCGCGCGGGGCCGGCGATACGAGGGCCCGCAGACGACGCAGGTAGCGGCGCAGCGGCCGGGGCCTCACTTCGGGCGTCGGTCGCTGGTGCACGCGGGCTCGCGCCTCCTCGTAGTAGCCCAGGACCCGACACGCGACCACGTCCCACGCAAACCGCCGCGCCTGCGTCGGTCCCGCCGCGCCCAGACGCGCGCGCAGGTCTGGCGATGCGAGGAGGCTGGACAGCGCGCGCGCCAGCGCGGACGCGTCTTTGGGCGGGACGAACAGGCCCTCGCGGCCATCCGTCATCACACTCTGGTAACCGGCGATGTCCGAGGCGACGATCGGCAAGCCGGATGCCATCGCTTCGAGGAGCACGATCCCCTGGCTCTCTCCACCGGTCGAAGGCGCGCAGAAGATGTCGCTGCTCCGGTAGTAGCGGGCCAGATCGCCCGGTGAGACCTCACCGACCAGATCGACATCGGGTATTCCCGCTTCGGCGACGATCCCTTCATAGCGCCGACGCATCGCCGGGCTGTAGGCCCCCACGACCTTGAGCTGCACGTCGTCCCGATGCTGGCGGATCTCGGCGTATGCCCTCAGGAGGTAGCGAAACCCCTTGCGCGGTTCCAGGCGGCCCACGAACAGGATCGTCTGCTTTTCGGATCGCCATTCGAAGGGCGCGATGGCATCGCCGAACGCCGCGACATCGATACCGTTCGGGATGATCTCGTACGTGTTTGGAAAGTGTCGATTGGCGAATTCCTCCGCGCGGCGAGAGACGGCGATTCGCCCGTGGATCCGCCGATCGAACCGACGGAGCAACGGGTTGCCATAGAGGCGCGCGATCCGCCCATCCCAGGATGAGTGAAACGTCGCGATGTTGATGGTCTCCGAGTGGCGCAGGACCGTGATGGGAAGTGCCGGTGTAAACGGCTCGTGCAGGTGGATGATGTCGAACCGCTCCTCCTTGAGCGTGCGCTTCACCCGGCCCGAGAGGCGGAGAGAGAGGGTGATGCGCGCGATCGACCCGTTCGCCGGGATCGGGACCACCGATCCAAACTTCAGGAACTCGCCGTTTGCCACCGTGTCCTCATCCGCCGACGAGGGTGCCAGGATGCGGACATCGTGACCGAGTCGCACGAACTCGGTGCGCAGGTGGGCAACGTGGCTGGTGACTCCCCCGGGGTACGGGAAGTCGTAGGGGGAGACGAGGGCGATCTTCATCGGTACGCCCGACCGAGCGCCCGCTCGACGCGCTGCGCGGGGAGTCGCACCATGCTCCGCCACTGCTGGCGCCACAGATCGCGCGTATGGTCGCGAGCAGTCCACCACGTCCCTTCCCAGGCGACGGTTCCGAATCTGATCCCGGCGCGCAGATCCGCCGCCGACGTGCCCTCGAAGGTGGTGTAGCCGCTGCCCACCAGGGCCACGTGATGCGCGTCGCTGCCACCGATCTCGACAAGGCCGAGCGACGCCCGGTTGAGTTCCCGCGCGGCGCGATGCCGCACACGACCCGAGATCGACGGATTGAAGCCCTCGACCGCGTCCGGCTTCGTGTGGCCGGACCCAGCCCGGGCGAGGCGTCGCAGGGATCGACTGCCCACGGAGTGCGTCAACCAGCTGAGCGGATGTGGCACCACGACGAACCCGCCCGCGTCGTGGACGGCGGCGATCGTCTCGTCCAGGGGACGGTACGGCCGAAACACCCGATCGATGTCGTAGGCGAGCAGGTGCCCACCGCGGGTGGAGATCTCGGTGCCCACGATCACCTCGCAGGGATACCGACCGCTAGCGGCCAGGTCGCGTGCCGCGAGCGCACCCCGTATCTCATCGTGATCGGTGATGGCGATCACGTCCAGCCGGGCGAACTCGGTCGCGAAGGCGAGGATCTCTTCGACCGAGGAGAGGCCATCGCCCACGTCGCTGTGGATGTGCAGGTCGGCCCGACCGCGACTCATCTCTTCACCTGCGCGACGCCATCGTCGACGAAGACGGGGCGAAACATAACCCACTGATCGACGTGGCGGCGAATCATCGCCTCAATAGTGGGAAGGAGGTCTCGCATCAGTTCCCGAGGCGACGGGCGATCGCCGGGAAAGATCGGTGGATTGAGTTCGGCCTCGAACCCCCCGGGCGTCCGGATGCAGGCGACGGGCACGATCGGCGCGCGGGCTCGCGCGGCGAGGACCGCCGCCGCCGTGGACAGGCGTGCTGGCTGGCCGAAGAGCGGGAGCACGGCCCCTGTACCCTGGACGTCGCGGTCGATCGCCATCGCGACGACTCCACCCCGGGCGAGATGGTCGCGAAGGTCCTGGAAGGTTCGCGGACCGATAGGGACGATTGTGACGCCGTGCGCACGTCTGAGTCGGGACAGCAGGGCTGCGACCACGGGGGACCGCAGGTTCTCGACCGGGATCGCGATGGGCCAGCCACGTACGAGTGCAGCGTGAGGCACCACATTGAAGTCGCCGATATGGACGGTCGCCAGCACCGCGCCGCGGCCGGTTCGCAGCGCCTCGGCGAGGTATGCCACCCGGGGCACCGTGATGCGTGCGGCGATCTGCGCGGTGCTCGCCGCGTGAAGCCGTATCAAGTCCACGTAGTTCGCGACCTGCACCGCGAGCGCGCGGCGCGCCGAACGGGCGATCCGATCGGGATCCAGGCGATCGAGAACGTGAGCACGGTTGCGGATCGCGGCGCGCCTCGCCTCGCGGCCGAACAGGTACGCGCAAGCACCGCCGATGCTCACCATCTGGCGGAAGGCGGGTTCGGGGATCGCGGCCAGAATGCGTGATGCGCCCGCCAGGACCCCGTCGATCGGAACGTCGAGCGTGGAAGAGTCAGGGTGAGCGGGCAGCGTCCGATTCCTGAAACATCGTCCGAAACGGATACCACTGCGACGGCATCTGGCGAACCCATCGCTCGAGCGTGGCGACCATCGCCTGCGTGACCGCCTGCACGGGGTCCTCCGCGCCGGCGTACTGTTCCGGCAGGATCGGTTCCGCCACCTCGGCGGTATATCGACCTGGTCTGGTCCGGTACGCGCAGCACGGGACGATCGGCGCACCCGTACGGAGAGCCAGCCGAGCGGCGCCCGCGGGAAGGAAGACCGTACCGCCGAAGAACCGGACCGGCACGCCGTCGTCCGGCACCGGCCTATCGACGAGAAGCGCGAGGATCGCACGTTGGCGCAGAACGCGCAGGCTCTCCCGTGCCGCGCGTTCGAGCGGGATGAGGATGAGACCGCGCCCCCGCCGCTGCTCCTGAATCACCTCGTCCAGCGCGGGTGGACGGAACGGTTCCACCACAACGTGCACCGGGTACCCCTGCTGTCCAAGGAGGGTCGCCCCCAGGTCGATGTTGCCCAGATGGAAGCCGATCGCGATCGCTCCGCGATTCTGCGCAAGTGCGTTATGCAGATGTTCGACTCCTATCACGGTGGACCGCTGCCGCAGATCCTCGTTGGACCAGCGATGGAATCGCAGGAAGTCGACGACGTAGCGGACGTAGTTCCGTACCGAGGAGCGTGCCGCGGCCGGCGCGCGCTCGGGCCCGACGACCCAGGCGAGATTCGCCTCGGCGCGGGAGCGAAGGCCCGGCCACAGCGCGTGGATCGCATCGGCCACGCCGAGCGCGATCGCGTCGGCGGCGCGTGGATGCAGGTGCGCCACCGCGGCGAATCCCAGGTCGAGAAGGCGCGTCGTGATGCCGAGTCGATTGATCGTCTCGATGAGGCGGAGACCGCGGTCCGGTCTAGGAATCGTGCGGGGGGTCGTCGCGCGCATCACGCCGCCTCGCCCGCGAACGCCGCCAGGATCCTGTCTCGTGCCCCGTGCCACCGTAGCGGACCGCGCGCGGCCTCCTCGGCGGCAGTGCCGAGCGCGCATCGCGCGCCGGCGTCCTCCAGAAGGTGCAGGACGTGCTCCACGATGGCGCCCGTCGCGCCCGGTTCGACGAGGAGTCCCGTTTCGCCGGCGTCGATCTGGCTGCCGGCCTCGCCAACCCGCTCGGCGACGATCGGCCGCCCGCACAACATCAGGTCGAGCACCTTCACGGAACAGCGTGCACGATTGATCCGGGTATCGTCGAGCAACACCAGCGCCACACGACCGCGACGCAATTCACGGGGGACCATCTCGGGCGAGATTGCAGCGCGGATCTCCACGCGGTCGCCGAGACCGTGCCGGTCGACCGAGCGCTGGAGCGCCAGTTGTTCCGCGGGCCCGACACCCACGATACGGAACGTCGTCGATGGACGACGGGTCACAATCGCGCGGATCACGGTGAGCGCCCGCAACTCCGCGACTTCGAGCATACGGCTGTAGAGCAGCACGTCTGCATCCTCGGTGACCGGTTGTTCCGGTCGCGGCCAGGCGGCCGATCCCTCCCAGGTTCTGTTCGGCAGGTAGGTGACCCGCTCCGGTCTCACGCCGGCTCCTTCGGCCAGGCGGACCAGTTCCCGACTTGCGGCCGCGATCCGTGCGGCCCGGCGCAGCGTTTCGACCTCGTGGAGGGTGATCGCCGCCGCGCGGAGCCAGCCGCTGCCATCGACGTCCGCCCATCCGCCGCGGCCTTCCCAGTCATCCGTGTCGACCACCGTGTCGCGGCACTCCGCGTGGGCGAGGAGGACCAGACCGCCGTACGCTTTCGGCTTGATCGCCACGACCGCGTCGGGTCGGAGGCTCGCGACGACCCGCATCGCCCGAGCTCCGGCGATCGCGAGGTCGGCCAGCGTCGGCCAGCGCCGCGCGGTCGGGACGCGCGTCACCGGCACGCCGTGCTCCACACTCGAGCCGAAGCTCTCGCCCGGCGTGTCCCACGGTACGGTGACGATGCGCGCATCGTGACCCCATGCCCGCAAGTGCGCCGCGATCGGCAGCGTCCGGTAGCCGATCGTGCCCCGATGCCAGAGCCCAAAACTACCGACGAAGATGATCCGCCGTCCGGATCTCGGGGCAGTCACTACTCGACGGTGACCGACTTCGCGAGATTCCGCGGCTGATCGACATCGCAGCCGCGTCGCACCGCGACGTGATAGGCGAGGAGCTGGCACGGGATCGCGGTGAGGATCGGACTCAGGATCGGCAGCGTGGCCGGAACCCGTATCACGTGATCGGCGATCGTCCCGATGACCTCGTCGCCCTCCTCGGCGATTGCGATGACCGTTCCGCCGCGCGCGCGCGCCTGTTCCAGGTTGCTCGCGATCTTGTCGTACACGTGATCGCGCGGCGCGATCGCCACCACCGGCATCTCCTCATCGATCAGTGCGATGGGACCATGCTTCATCTCTCCCGCCGGGTAGCCCTCGGCGTGGATGTACGAGATCTCCTTCAACTTCAGGGCGCCCTCCAGGGCGATCACATAGCTGATGCCTCGCCCCAGGAACAGGAAGTCGCGCTTGCGATGGAAGAGCTCGGCGAGATCTTCATAAGGGCCGCCCGCGGCGAGAAGAGCGCCCACCTGCGACGGAATGCGGAAGAGAGCCTCGAGTGTCGCGCCGAGGTCGGCGATCGCGATCGTGCCGCGCACCCGAGCGATGTGGAGCGCGAGGAGATAGATCGCCGCGAGCATGCTCGTGAACGCCTTGGTCGATGCCACGCCGATCTCCGGCCCGGCATGGAGGTAGACGACGCCATCGGCGATCCGACTCGCCTGCGACCCCACCACGTTGACGAGGGCGACGACTGGGGCGCCCCGCCGTTTCGCCTCGCTCATCGAGACGAGGACGTCCACTGTCTCGCCAGACTGGGTGATCGCGACGACGAGGGTGTGCTCGTCGATCAGCGGATCGCGGTACCGGAACTCGTCCGCATAGTCGACCTCACAGGGGACGCGCGCGAGGTGCTCGATCGCGAACTTGGCACAGAGGCAAGCATGCCAGGCGGTCCCGCAGCCGATGAGGACGATCCGGGTGATGGCGCGGAGACGATCCTCCTCGATGCCGAGGTCGGCCAGGAAGACCCCCGCCGGCTCCAGGGAGATGCGCCCGCCGATCGTATCGGCGAGGCTACGCGGCTGGTCGTGGATCTCCTTGAGCATGAAATGGCGGAAGCCGCCGCGCGCCGCGCCGACGGGGTCCCAGGGGACCATCGTCGGCTTTTTGAGGATGGCGCTGCCGCGGGCGTCGCGATACTCGACGGCATCGGCGCGGATCAGAGCCAGTTCGCCATCGTCCAGGAATTCCATCGCGCGGGTGTGTTCGAGGATCGCCGGGAGATCGGACGCGATGAAGGTCTCGCTGTCGGCACGGCCCACTGTCAGCCCCCCGGCGTTCCCCACCCGGGCCGCGACGATCTCGCCCGGCGCACGTCGATCGAGCGCCAGGATCGCGTGATTGCCGCGCAGCAGCGCGATCGCCTCGAAGAGTGCCCGACCGAGGTCGTGACCCCGCGTCCGCATCGTCTCGAGCAGATGCACGATCACCTCTGTGTCGGTATCGCTCGCGAAGGTATGTCCGTCGGCGATCAGGCCGCGGCGAAGGTCGACATAATTCTCAACGATCCCGTTGTGGACGATCACGATGTCGGCGTGGCAGTCGGTGTGCGGGTGAGCGTTCCGCTCCTCGGGTCGTCCGTGGGTGGCCCATCGCGTGTGGCCGATGCCGATCGTGCCCCCGGGCAGGCCATCCTCGAGCACGGCACCGAGTCGGTCGAGTTTGCCCACGGCCCGGCGGATCTGGAGGACACCGCCATCGATCAACGCGAGTCCGGCCGAGTCGTACCCGCGGTACTCGAGGCGCCGCAGACCTTCGAAGAGGATGCTCGCCGCGGGCCGGCCGCCGACGTAGCCGACTATGCCGCACATACATCAGTTCCGAGCACGTCACTGGACATAATAGTGACGAGGTCACGCAAGTGCTCGGCGAAACGCACCGGGCGGCCCAGGCGATCCTCCAGCGCCCGCGGCGTGACCTCGTCCAGGAAGCGTTCTCCCGGGGTGTCGAGGGTCGTGCGGGGCAGGACGACGATCTGGCCGAGCGTGCGGCCCGCCAGGGCGCGTTCGATGTCGCCGGCCGTAAGGAGACCGGCAACTGTGACGACTCGACCGAAGTAGTTGTTCTGCGCGGTCACCACGTCGATGCGCGCCCCGGTCACCTGGGCGAGTTGCTCGAGGATCGGCGTCAGGACTCCCGCCGCGAGTTCACCCGTCACGACGGTGATGGCCAGGCCCGACCGGACCGGACGAAGGTGGGGCCGCCGCGCCCGCCACTCCTCGAGCAGCGAGCGGACCATGCCGACGCCGTTCTGATACTGCTCGTAGCCATGGTAGTGTCGGGCGGGAGGAATCGTCCGACCACCCATGAGATAGAACTCGTCCGACGGGTACAGGAATGTGTGGCCCATCTCTGCCCGGAAACGGCGACGGTACGGCGCGGCCCGATCGACGATCGCGGCGGCTTCGTCAGGCCGATGGCGACGGAGGTACGCCGGGAAGCGCCCCACGCCGGTCAGTCCCAGGGGCACCAGCGACAGCGAGAGCGCCGCGGGGTGACGATCAGCGATCGCCTCGATCGTCTCGTCGAGTTCCGGTCCGTCGTTCAGTTCCGGGCAGAGGACCGCCTGGGTGTGAAAGGCGATGCCCATCGCGACCAGCCGATCGAGTTGCTCGAGAATGGGCGGCGCGTTCGGGTTTCCCAGCAGTCGCCGTCTCAGTGACGGATCCGTCGCGTGCACCGACACATACAGCGGACTCAGGCGCTGCTCGTCGATGCGGCGCCAGTCCTCCTCGGTCAGGTTAGTCAGGGTGACGAAGTTCCCGTAGAGGGCTGAGTAGCGGTAATCGTCGTCCTTCACGTAGAGGGAGGTCCGGCCACCGGCAGGGTTCATCTTCACGAAGCAGAACGGGCACTTGTTGTTGCACCAGGTGATGCCATCGAAGGCAGGGTTCCGGAACCGGAGGCCCAGCGCGCCCTCTGACCGCATGCGCACCTCGCGCACGTGACCCGAGCGGGCGACCAGCAGGGCGAGATCCTCATCCGCGGTCGCGAACTGATAATCGATGACGTCGCGCATCTCCTGCCCGTTGATGGCGAGGAGGCGATCGCCCGGGCGGAGGTCGAGGCGCTCCGCGGCGCTGCCGGGGACCACCTCGACGATCTCGCCGCCAGGCTCATCGGGGCGCCGCGCGATACGGCCGCGCCAGATGACGGGTCGGTCTCCCGAGCCCCAGTGCGGATCAGGCAGCGGTGGCCTGCCGATCGGCGAACACTCCTCGTCGCCAGGGAGGCAGCAGCGCGGCGACACGCCGCATCATCGATCCGAGCACCGTGTCGAGATCGCCGCGACGCTCTCCCAGGCCGTCGATGTCTTCGAGTCGGAACGGCTCACCGAACGTGACCGTCACACGCGCGCGACGGAAGCGCTTCAGTGACGCGAAGATCTGGTCGGTCCCATCGATCGCCACCGGCACGATCGTGGCGTTACCGCGGAGTGCGACGAGCGCCGCTCCCGCATGAGCCGGGCGCATGGCGCCGGTCCGGCTGCGGGTACCTTCCGGGAACAGTCCGACCGCGTGACCCATCCGCAGCGCATCGAGCGCGTTGCGCAGGGCCTGGCGGTCGGCGGTTCCCCGCCGCACCGGAAACGCATCGAAATGGCGCACGATCCAGCCGAGCACCGGGATCTCGAAGAGCTCCGACTTGGCCATGAAGAGCACCTTACGGGGCAGCGCCCTTCCGATCAGCGGCGGATCGACGAAGTGGATGTGATTGCTCACCAGGATGACTGGCCCATCCCGCGGGATCCGCTCCCGGCCGACGATCCTGAGGTCGCACAGCGCAGAGAAGAGAAGGCGCAGGGTGACGATGGAGAAGGTGTAGAAGGAGAACAACCGAACGCCGGGCCGCACCTGCCAGAAACGCCGCGGCGCGAGCGGTTGGACGACGATCGGCGCGCTCAACGGCTCGACACGAGGAGAGCCATGATCAGACGCTTCTCCTCCTCCAGATCGAGATCGTCGGTCTGAATCCGTATTGCGTCGTCCGCCACGCGCAGGGGTGAGGTGTCACGGCCAGCATCCCGGCGGTCTCGGTCCGCCAGATCGGCCGC
>CAZHZF010000001.1:122601-193062 GCA_964536925.1 uncultured Dehalococcoidales bacterium
GGCTCGAACAGTCTGTCGGTGATCCGCCGATCGCCGAGGTAGGCCGTGTACCCGCGGGTGCGGTCCGCCTCCTCGGGCGGCGTGATGCGCAGGGGGAGGACCCGTGCCCGCGCGCCGAGCAACTCACCGTCGTGAACGTCCAGATTCGCATCGAGCGCGTCGAGCGCCACGGCACGATAGAGGACACCGGTATCGAGGAAAGCGTAGCCGAGGTGCGCGGCGAGCCAGAGGCCGATCACGGTCTTACCGGAACCCGCCGGGCCATCGATGGCGATCGTGCTCGGCGGCACGGACGCAATTGTACTATTGTGATCCCGGCCCACCCTGATTCATCGGAAAGCCGTTCGGCCGGCGTAGGGGAGGATCCGTGTCGCACCCGGAACTACAGCCGACCGAGGACCTCGTCTTCGCAACCCGGGAGCGGATCCAGCGCGCGAACGTCCGCTTCATCAATCTGCAGTTCACCGATGTCGTCGGCCATGTGAAGAGCGTCACGATCCCGGTGGAGCGTTTGGAAGGGGCAATGGATCACGGCCACTGGTTCGACGGGTCGTCGATCGAGGGCTTCGCCCGCTCCGTCGAGCGGGACATGTACCTCGTGCCGGATCTGAGCACATTCTCGGTCATCCCGTGGGAGCAGGACGCCGACGTGACTGCGCGCATCATCTGCTGGGTCTTCAACCCGCGGGGAGACCTGTTCCCCGGCGATCCCCGCGCCGTCCTTGCCCGCGCGCTCCAGACGGCCCGCGACCTGGGCTACCGGTACAACACGGGCCCGGAGATTGAGTTCTTCCTGTTGCGCACGCAGGGGGATGGACGTGTCTCCCCTCTCCCGCACGATCAGGCCGGGTACTTCGACTCCTCCACCGATCTGGCGGCCAACGTCCGCAAAGAGATGATGAACGTGCTCGAGGCGATGGGCATTCGGGTCGAGTCGAGCCATCACGAGGGCGCGGCGGGCCAGCACGAGATCGATTTCGAGTACGACGAGGCGCTGACGTCGGCCGACAACACCATGACCTTCAAGTACACCCTCAAGGCGATCGCGCAACGGCACAACCTCCACGCCACATTCATGCCCAAGCCGTTTCAGGACAAGAATGGCTCGGGGATGCACGTGCACCAGAGCCTCATGACCCTCGATGGGGCGAATGCGTTCGCGGACGGCGGCGACGAATACGGTCTCTCGGACGTAGCGCGTCATTTCATCGCCGGTCAGATCGCCCACGCGCGTGGGATGTCGGCGATCCTCGCCCCGCTGGTGAACTCGTACAAACGGCTCGTGCCCGGATTCGAGGCGCCCGTCTATCTCACCTGGGCGCGCGTCAACCGATCGGCGCTCGTTCGCGTCCCCCGGACGTCCGAGGGGAAGTTGAGGACCACACGTCTCGAACTGCGTTGTCCCGACCCCGCCTGCAACCCCTATCTCGCTTTCGCGGCGATGCTCCACGCGGGACTCGACGGCGTGCGGCGCCGTTTGCCGCTTCCCGAGCCGATCGAGGAGAGTCTGTACGCGGCCGACGAGGCATCGCTCGCACAGCGCCATGTCGAGGTCCTGCCCCGCTCGCTGGGTGATGCGCTCGACGCGCTCCGTCGCGATGAGGTGATCCAGAACGCGCTCGGTGCCCACGTCGTCGAACGATTCCTGGAGGCGAAGTCGATCGAGTGGGAGCAGTACCAGGGCCACGTCTCGGGCTGGGAGATCGAGCGGTACCTCGATCAGTACTGATCGCCGACAGTGCGCGCCGCCCCGTGGCGGGCCGCGCGCGGGGACCTATCGCGCGCGTCAGAGATCGCGACGGCGCAGGCTGACGATCGCGAGCGAGAGCAGGATGGCGACGTAGGCGCACGCCCACGCGACGACCGCCGGTGAGGGCGGCGCCGCGGAGGCGAATGGGATGCCGCCGCGCTGGCTTGCGGTGGAGGTCGCGATGATGAAGAGCGGTGTCATGACGAAGTGCGAGGCCGCCCGCCAGAGCGCGTCGCTTGGCAGCAGAACGCTCACGATCGTCCCTGTGTTCTGTAACGCGGTGTCGCCCAATGCGCCGCCGATGAACTCGATAAGGCCGCCGAGCCAGGCGATCGCGAACAGACTGAAGAGCACGACGCCGCTGGCGATCGTCGAGAGGCGCGTCGAGGCGAGCAACCCGACGGTGAGCAGCAGCGCCCCGTTGAGGCACATGTACCCGAGTGCAACGAATGGGGCTGGCGCCTCGTAGGCCGAGATCGCTCCGGAGATCACGATCACCGCGCCGCCCGTCACAATCGTGTAGGCGCAGACTAGGGCGATCCCGCCGATCCACCGGCCGATCAGGTAGTCCGCGCGCCGGATGGGGCGCGCAAGGATCGACATGAGCGCGCCCGACTCGATCTCGCCGGCGATCGTACCAACCGAGATCAGGAGCGCCAGGAAACTCGAGAGGAAATGGACCGCGTACATCCCGAAGACCGTCATCAGGTTCGCGAAGACCATCGTCGCCGGAACCTGTCCGGCCCCGGGCTCCCGCGAGGGCGGGGCGCCGCCGACGACTCCGAGGAGTTGGGCGAACCCCAACGCGAACAGCGCCAGAAACGCGGCGCTGAGCAGCACTCCCGCCAGAACCGCACGCCGCGAGAGCGCTTCTTGCACGGTGAAGCGCGCGATCTCGAGGGCGATCAACCGTCAGACCCCGTCACGAGTCGGACGAATAGATCCTCGAGCGTCCATCGCCGAGGTTCGAGCGCGGTCAGGACATAGCCCGCGGCGACGATGGCCGCGGCGATCTTCCCCGAGGCGGACGCGTCGTTGGCGCGCACCCGGACCGTTGTGCCCTGCGTCTGGACGATCGTACCGAACTGCGCCAGCAGAGTCGCGACTCCGTCGTCGATCTGCTCAACGGTCACATCGATCTCCAACCGCGGCGTCGCGACGTCCCGAGGAGTCCCCTCCCAGGTCACGCGTCCGCGATCCACGATCGCGACCCGGTCGCAGACCATCTCGACTTCGGTCAGCAGGTGCGAGTTCAGGAAGACGGCGCACCCGTCGTTGCGGAGGTCGCGGATGATGTCGCGGACCTCGCGTCGGCCGAGCGGATCGAGCGCCGATGTGGGCTCGTCCAGGATCACCAGGCGCGGGCGGGCGAGCATCGCCTGGGCGAGGCCGAGGCGCTGGGTCATCCCCTTGGAGTAGGTTGCGATGCGGTCGCTCCCGCGCTCGCCGAGGCCGACCTGCGACAGGACGCGCTCGATCCGGGCTCGCCGATCCGCACCCCCGATCCCCACGAGACGACCATGGAAGTCCAGCAGTTCCGCGCCGGTCATCCATTCGTGAAAGCGGAACATTTCTGGCAGGTAACCCACCTCTCTGCGTGCCAGACGATCCTGCACTGGTCGTCCGAAGAGACGCGCCGTTCCCTCGGTCGGTGCGGCGAGTCCCAGGAGGATCTTTACGGTCGTCGTCTTTCCGGCCCCATTCGGTCCGAGGAAGCCGAAGACCTCCCCTGCCCGGACGGACAGGGAGAGGTCTCGGAGTGCCCAGGCGTCTCCGTAACGCCGACTGAGGTCGCGCGTCTCGATCGCGAGGCCCGACTCAGCCAAGGGCCGTGGCGATCCGGAGGATCTCATCCTCGGGGAAATCACCTCCGACACCGTGCACGAACCCGTCCCGCTGCCAGATGACCCCTGCGAGGGGGACGGCCGCGTCGCTCACGACGAGCGCCGGAATGCCGTTCACCGTGGCAGTACGCCAGAGATATTCGGGCAGTGGAATCGGGATCGGCAGGGTTCTGGTCCAGTCATCGATCGCTCGCAGGCGCTGTGCCACGGCCGGTGGCAGTCCGGGGAGTCCGAGCAGATAGGCGCGCAGATCCTGGAGCGCCATCGGTCCCTCCGTGGCGACCTCGACGATGCGCGACTGGCCGATCACGATCTGGCGAGACCCGGCACCCCCGAACTGCATCAGGACGATGGGCGGGAGCTGGAGCACGAGCGTTGTCCCTTCGATTTCGGTCGGGACCGGCTGTGAACTCCCGTGATCGGCGATGTACCGGGCGATCCGCTCGCGATCGAGATGCACGCGCAGATCGCGACTCGCCTGGACTTCGATGCGCCGCGGACCCGAGATGCCGGCGGGGAGGACCGACGAGGGCGGAACCGCAATGGGGAAGCCGACGCGACCGCTCGCCTCGGAGACGGAGCTGACGGCGACGAAACGATCGCCCGCGGGTGGCTCGAAGCTTCCCAGGACGTGGAGGAACTCCTCGATGCGTGAAGCATCCTCCTGGGAGAGCGGAACCGCCGCGAACCGCTCGCCCCGGAACTGGGCGAGCAGAGCCGCCGCTGCGCCGCGCGTGTCCGGCAAGGCGACGATCGTGCCCACCGCGAGCATCGCTGCCACGGCCACCGCGGCCGCCCGCACCAGAGGCCTGCCGAAACGAACCCTGTCTCGTTCCATGCGGCCGACCGCTCGCGGTATCCGTGCCCTGGCGTCATCGTCGAGACCGCCGATGGCGGAGGCCGCGAATCGCGCATTCGCGCCGAGTTCGTCGCTCGCCCGCGCGCACGCCGTGCAGGCGAGGAGGTGGGCCGTGACTCTCGCATCGGGCTCATCGATCGCCCGACGCAGGTCACCAGGATCAGGACACATCGTCTTCACGGTATCGCTCCTTGAATGATCTCTCCCCTCGCATGAGGAGGACTCCCACCGATCCGATCGCGATCTCCAGCGTCGCGGCGATCTCGGCGTACGAACATCCCGAGTGGCGCAGAAGAAGGCAGGCACGCTGACGATCGGGCAGCGTCGCCAGGATCGCGCGAACCCGGCGGCGCTCATCCTCGCGGAGCGCTGTCTCCGCGGGGTCATCCGCAAATCGGCGATCTCGGTCCGCATACCGATCGTCGCGCAACGCCGCCCGACCGCGATCGCGCCGCCAGTTGAACGCCAGATTGAGGGTGACGCGCCTGAGCCACGCCGCCAGCGCGGACTCGTCCTCCGCATCGACCTCCGACGACGTGAGGCGTACGAAGGTCTCCTGGACGATATCCTCCGCCGCCATCTGGTCGCCGACGACCCGGGCCGCCAGTCTCCGCAGTTCGGTGGTCCGCTGTGCCACCAGACCGTCGAGTCTGCGCTGCGTCACTGCCACATACTTTCAACACCGCCGCCGCGGTGTTCTCTTACAGAGGCCGGCGATCTCTCACGCCGCGGCGCGAAGCACGTTCTCCCACCCGATCAGGCACGCACGGGTGCCCTCCTCGCCCAGGTAGGAGAGGCTCGCGCCGCCGGGCCGCCGCAGGTCGGCATCCGTCGGCGCGGGCCGGTAATGAGTCTCCAGGCTGACCCACCCCGCGTAACCGTGCGTGCGGAGGGCACGCGAGACCGGCACGAGATCGACTGCCCCCTCACCGACGATCGCGTGCTCCCACTTCCCGGCGATGTGGCGGCCATCCTTGAGATGCACGTGCGCGGTAAGGGCGAACGCCCGGTCGAACCCTTCCGGCCAGGCGCGTTCGCCCTCGTGGGCGGCGTTCGCAGGGTCCCAGAGGATGCGCACGGCGTGTGAGCCGACATCCCCGATCAGGCGCGGCAGGTGCTCGGTCGTTCCCAGCATACAGGCCGGTTCGTTCTCGATCCCCACGATGACGCCCGCTCGCTCGGCGAGGGGGGCGATCGATCGATAGGTCTCGACGATGAGGTCCCATTGACCGAGCGGATGGACATCACGCCAGAAGGTAAATCCACGGATGATCCCCGCTCCCAGTCGTTCGGCGGCCCGCACCGTCCGCTCGAAGATGGCGCGATGCTCGGCGCGCTCCGCCGCGTCACCGTGCGCGCACTTGAGGTAGGGCGGCGCCAGGGCGGGGATCGCCAGGCCGGCCGTGGTGCAGGCCGTCGCGAGGCGATCGATGGCGTCAGCGTCGAGTTGATCGATCCGCCGATCCCACACCGTGCGGATCTCGAGCCCCTCCAGGCCGAACTCACGGGCCAGAGCGATCGCGCGATCCAGATCCTGCGAGATCTCGTCCGAGATGACGCAACGGCGGTAGGGAAGTGTCACGGCGACGATACCTCCTCATCGCGAAGCGCGACCATCACGGCGTGGACGATCGCGAGGTGAGCGTCCTCGATGTGCTGCATGTTCTCGCTGGGCACGACGATGCAATCGTGCGCCGACTGGACCAACCGGCCGCCCTGGAACCCGGTAATGCCGAAAGTGTCGGCACCGGCTGCGCGACCGACCTGGACGGCCCGCAAGACGTTCGCCGAGTTCCCGCTCCCGCTCACGGCGAGGATGAGATCTCCTCGCTGCACCACCGCATCAAGTTGGGCGGCGAAAACCTCATCGTAGTGGGCATCGTTCGCCCAGGCCGTGATCAGCCCGGCGTTGTCGGTCAGAGCGAAGATCTTGATCGCGGGTCGCCGCGGATCCCGGGTGTTCTTGGCCAGATCCAGGGCCAGATGGCTGGCGGTCGCGGCCGAACCTCCGTTGCCGAGCGTGTAAATGGTCGCACCGCGATCGCGCGCCTGGCGGATCCGATCGATGAGGCGCCTCACCGCGGCGCGGTCGATCCGGGTGAGAACCTGACCGAGATCGTCGAAGTAGTCGCCTTCACCGGTTGATGCGCTCTCGACCGCGTCGCGCGTGCCCGCCACCAGCAGGTCCACCGCCTCGCGCAGGTCCGCCGCGACCGCGACACGGGCGGGATCGATCTGCGCCTCGATGGCCGCCCCGTGCCCGGTGCGCACCAGAATCGCGCGACACCCGACGGCTGCCGCGGCGCCGAGATCGGCGGCACTATCGCCGATGAGCACGCTCTCGTGCAGGTCGATGCCCAGGTCCCGCGCCGCGGCCCGGAACAGACCCGGTTTCGGTTTCCGGCAGCGGCAGCCCGCAGCCGGATGGTGCGGGCAGAGCATCACCCGGCTGATGTGCCCCCCAGCCGCGTTCACAGTCGCGCACATGCGCAGGTTGATGTCGTCGATGACCCGGCGCTTCACGATGCCGCGGCCGATCGCCGACTGATTCGTGACCACCACGATCGGCCACCCTGCCTCGGTCAACCTCCGGATCGCCTCGATCGATCCCGGGATGAAGTGAAACTGGTCCCAGGCAAGGACGTAGTCCTCGCGGTTCTCATTGATCACCCCATCGCGATCGAGGAAGACGGCCGGCCGACCGTTCACGGGTTGACCGCTTCGCGCAGGACACCGAGGGCGGCCATGTGGCGTCGCGCATCGACCGACCGATCGGCCAGTTCAGGTTGCGCGCGCGCCCAATCCACATAGGCGTTCACAATCGCTTCCTGATCGAGGGTTGGGGACCATCCAAGAGATCGCAATCGTGTGACATCGGAACGGATGTGCCGCGTATCGCCCACCCGGTAGAGGCCGGGCACGTCCGGCCGGAGGTCCGAATCCGCGGCTGCGATCACCATCCGCGCCAGGTCGAGGACCCGAACCGATCGATCCCCACCCACGTTGACCGGGCCGACCACGTCGCCCCGATCGAGGAGGAGCAGGGTGGCGGCGACCGCGTCACCGATCCAGACGAAATCCCTGATCTGCTCTCCGTCCTCGTAGACGACCGGGGCGCGGCCACTCAGTGCCTGCATCGTGAAGGCGCGCAGCGCGCCGGAGTAGGCGTTGCGGAAGGACTGCCCGGGCCCGTGGATGATCGAATAGCGCGCGGAAGCGGTGGAGATGCCGTAGCGCCCCCCCAGGACGAGCGCGCACTCCTCGGCGGCGCGCTTCGACATCGCGTACGGGGAGTGGGGGTGCACCGAGCCCTCGTCCGCCGGGGTCGGCTGGACGGTGCCGCCGCACCGCGGGCATGTCTGCTCCCACGCCCCACGGGCGAGCGACTCCTCGGTGCGGGGCGGCGGCCAGACCACGCCATCCCGAGCGCATCGGTATGGCCCTTCGCCATATTCGGCCTGCGTGCCCGCCAGCACGATCCTCCGCGGCCGCCGGCCAGAAGCGACGATCGCCTCATAGAGGAGGGCGGTCGAGACGGCATTGACCGCGTAGAAGGTCGAGAAATCGGGCAGATAATCCTGATACGCCGCCAGATGCAGGATCGCGTCGACTCCGTCGAGCGCGGCGACCACCGTCTCGCGGTCGGTCACCGAGCCGACAATGCATTCCACGTCTGGAGGAAGGTCCGGGCGTGCGTCCGGGACGTGTACGGGCGGACGCAGCGCATCCAGGACGCGCACGCGTTCGCCTCTAGCGACGAGCGCCCGCGCGACGTGCTTGCCCAGGAATCCGGCCCCGCCTGTGATGAGGACCCGGTCCGGCACGGCACGATGATACCTGCGAAACTCCGCGGCCCACAGGGAGGAGGCTTCGTGAGCCAGGACCCCGTTCAGACATTCATGCGCGCCGAACAGGATTTCGAGAAAGGCACCGGTACGGCGCACCGGGCTATCGAGTGGAAGTTCGCGACCTCGGGTGACACCGCGCTGGAGCCGCGCCTCCGGGAGATGAACCTTCTCGTGCGCGAGCACTTCGCGGATAGGGAGCGGTTCGATCGTCTCAGTCGCTGGCGGTCCGACGGCGCCGACCTCGACCCGCTAGCGCGGCGTCAGGTCGATCTGTACTGGCGCGACTATCTCGGCGCGCAGGAGGAGCCGCAGATTCGCGAGCGCATCATCGCGGTTCAGACCGAACAGCAGGGGCTCTTCAACCGATTTCGGGCCTCGCTGGATGGACGCGATTGGAGCGAGAACGATCTGACCGATGCGCTCGCGGCGGAGAGCGATGATCGGCGCGCTCGCGAGGTCTGGGAGGCTGCGAAGCAGATTGGCGCGCTGGCCGCGGATCGGGCACGAGAACTTGTCCGTCTCTCGGGTCAGAGCGCCCGGGCTCTCGGCTTCCGCGATGCCTACGCGCTCGGACTCGCCCAGTCCGAGGTCGAAGAGGAAACTCTGTTCGCGCTGCTGGACGAACTGGATCGCGCGTCTCAGGCGCCGTACCGTGCCGCCAAGGAGGAGATGGACGCGGAACTCGCGCGCCGTTTCGGGATCCCCTCCGCTGCGCTGCGTCCCTGGCACTACGGCGATCCGTTCTTTCAGCGGCCGCCGCGCGCCCAGGGGCCGGACCTGGACCCCCACTTCGCCGACCTGAACCCGGAGGATCTGGCGATCGCGACCGTCGATGCGATTGGCCTGGATGCGCGGGGCATCCTCTCCCGATCGGACAACTGGCCGCGCCCGGGGAAGAACCAGCACGCCTTCTGCACCTGGATCGAGGCCGACGCGTCCGACGTGCGGACGCTGAACAATCTCACGCGCAGCCACCTCTGGACCAGCGTCCTGCTCCATGAGTTCGGACACGCTCTGGCCGCCGAGTATGCCGACCGATCGCTCCCGCAGCGACTGATCCTGTGGCCGAACGGAATCGTCGCGGAGATGGAGTCGCAGTCGATCGATCGGATCGCCAACGACGCGGGATGGTTGCATCGGACGGTAGGCCTGGCGGAGGATGTCGCGCGACGCCTCGCCGGCGAGGTACGCGCGCAGGCGCGGCGCGCCCAGTTGATCATGACCCGTTGGTCGCTCGTGCAGGCGCACTTCGAGCGCGCTTTCCACGCCGATCCAGATGCGGACCTGAATACGATCTGGTGGGACCTCGTGGAGCGCTTCCAGTTTGTTCCGCGTCCGGAGGGGCGGCGCGCCCCGGACTGGGCGGCGAAGATCCATAACGCGCAGATACCGGGTACCTACTACCAGTACATCCTCGGCGAGATGGCCGTCTCGCAGATGGCGGTGACGCTGGACCGCGAGGTTGGTGGACTGGCCGGGAATCCCGCCGCCGGCCCGTTCCTGCGCGACCGGCTGTATCGGCTCGGCGCACGCTACGACTGGCGCGAGACGATCCGTCGCGCGACGGGTCAGGAGTTTGGCGCCTCCGCGTACGTTGCAGAGTGGTTCTCGAACGGGGGCGCGTCGTGAGTCGGCTCGCCGGGAAGGTCGCCCTGGTCACGGGTGGCGGTTCCGGTATCGGCGCCGCGGCATGCCGCGCGCTGGCGCGAGAGGGTGCGGCCGTAAGCATCGTCGACGTTCGCGAGGACGCCGCGCTGGCGGTCGCGCGAGAGATCACCGGATCGGGCGGCCGCGCCATTGCCCAGACCGCGGACGTGCGTGACGAGAGCGAGATCAGGCGCGCCGTGGAGCAAAGCGCCGACACGCTGGGCGGTCTGCACGTCGTGTTCGCCAACGCGGGGATCAATGGCATGCAGTGTCCGATCGAGGAGATGACCTATGAGGAGTGGCGAGCGACGATCGACACGAACCTCACCGGCACCTTCCTCACCGTCAAGCCGTCCATTCCGATCATGCGCGCGGGCGGTGGCGGTTCGATCATCATCACCGCTTCGCTCAACGGCAATCGAATCTTCTCGCTGCCGGGGTACAGCGCCTATTCGAGCGCTAAGGCGGCTCAGACCGCCTTCGGCCGCATGGCCGCGGTCGAACTGGCGCGCTGGAACATCCGTGTGAACACGATCTTCCCGGGCGGCGTGCGGACGAACATCGGCGAGCGCACCTGGCGACGCAACCTGGAAGAGATCACCTGGAACGTGAAGATGCCCGATCAGTTTCCCCCGCTCCACGGGCGCCCGGCCGATCCCTCGGAGATCGCCGACGCGGTTGTGTTCCTGGCGAGCGCGGAGAGCGGCTACATCACCGGATCGGAGATCGTGGTGGACGCCGGTCTTTCCCTCATACGCGGTTGACCCGCGGCGTCAGCCGACCAGCGCTGGCTGCGACTCGCGGATGAACTGGTCGACCAGCTTCTCGACCGTGTCGAAGCGAGGGCGGTAGCCCAGGTCGCGGGCTGCCCTCCCATTGTCCTGGACGATGTGGCGCCACTGTCCGACGACGTACCGGGTCACCTCATCGGGGGCAAAGGTGATGCGTGCGCCGGAGATGCGTGCCCGCACCGCGTCGGCCATCTGGCGCGCCGTGGCCGAGCACGCCCCCAGGTTGTAGATCGGGAAGGGAACCGAGTGCGCCCGGTAGAGCCGCGCCAGGCCGTCGACGAGATCGGAGTGGTACACCATCGGCGCGGCGTCGTCCTCGCGCACGTTGCACTCGTAGGCGCGCCCGGCCAGCGGTTCGCTGATGATCGCGGTGGTGAAGTTCGACGTGGCTGAACCCGCCTCCCGCCCGGGGCCGACTACGGCGCCCGGTCGGGCGACACGGGCGTCGAGCCCGAAGCGCCGCCGGTAGTAAGTGCACCACGCCTCGCCCGTCGCCTTCGTCATCCCGTAGAAGCCCATCGGAGTCAGGGGCATCTCCTCGGTGATCGGGGGGCCTGGCTCCGGCATCTCCGCGGCCGCGATGCTCGAGGTCGCCACGACCTTGGCCACACCGTTTCGATGCGCGAACTCGAGGACATTGAACGTGCCGACGACGTTGATGTCGAACGCCAGCGCGTGATCCGTCTCGGAGATGCCCGAGAGGACCGCGGCGAGGTGAATGATGCCGGTCGGCCTTGCGTCGCTCAGGGCGCGCCACAGATCCTCCCGGCGCGTGATGTCCGCCTCGATCCGCGCGGCGGCTGCCGGTGCGACCCGGCGGGACGCCTCGGAGAACGCCCGATCGATCAGGACGATGGACTCGCCCCCGTCCGCGAGGACCCGCGCGAGCCGGGAGCCGATGAATCCCCCGCCACCGGTGATCGCGACCGCCATCAGGCCCGCGATTCGGCGCTGGCCCGGTACCGCGCCATCACGCGATCCGCCTTGCCGGATGCGCCCAGGACGCGCAATTTGTGCGTGACCATCTGCTCGATGGCGGTACGCGCCGGACCCAGGTAATTCCGCGGGTCGAACTCGCCCGGCTTCGTGGCGAACACCTCGCGGATCTTCGCCGTCATCGCCAGGCGAATATCGGTATCGATGTTCACCTTGCAGACGCCCATCGATGCGCCCCGCGTGACCGCCTCCTCAGGGACACCGCGCGCGTTGGGGAGATCACCCCCGTACCGATTGATCAGCTCCACGAACTCCGGCAGTACCGAGGACGACCCGTGCATCACCAGTGGGAGTGACGGACACGTGGCCATGATCGCCTCGATGCGATCGAACGCGAGGACCGCATCGTGCTTGAACTTATAGGCGCCGTGGCTGGTGCCAATCGCCACCGCGAGCGAGTCGCATCGCGAGGCACGCCAGAAGTCGGCCGCCTGCTGCGGATCGGTCAGGTACTTCTCGATGTTCGCCGCGTACTCCTCGGCACTCGCGCCCACGACATCTTCTTCGATCCCACCGAGCATCCCGAGTTCGGCCTCGACGGGGATGCCGTGGCTGTGGGCGTAGTCGGTCACCGACCGGGTGAGGGCGACGTTCTTCTCGAAAGGTTCGTGGGAGCCATCGATCATGACCGAGGTGAAGCCATCGGCGATGCATTGCTGCACCAGTTCCAGCGTATCGCCGTGATCGAGGTGAATCGCGATCGGGATCTCCGGATTCGCCCGCACGCCGACATCGATGAGCGCCTTCAAATAGGCCATGTCGGCGTAACGGCGGGCGCCCTTGGAGACCTGCAGGATCACCGGGGCGCGCTCGCGGGCGCACGCCTGGATAATCCCCTGGATGATCTCCATGTTATTGACGTTGAAGGCGCCTACCGCGTAGCCACCGGCGTACGCGTCCTCGAACATGGGTCGGGTCGTCATCAGCGGCATGGTCTGGCCTCCCTCGGGATGCGCGCTGGTTCACTCATCGGCCGTGATCCCACCCTCCAGGCGAAACACCGTGAGGTCCGCCTCGAGCGACTGGATCCGCTCCCGCAGCGCCTCGATATGGCCGGTCACCGTCGTCTCGTCGGCGGCGATCTTGTCATACATGTCCCACGTCACGGCAAGACACGTGCGGAAGGCATCGATCATCGCGCGCATGTCGCGCTCCTCGCCCGCCACGGTGGCCAGAATCCTCTCCGCGACCGAGCCCATCTGCGTGGCCAGGTCCTCCGGGGTGTGCGACGGACTCGCCAGGTCCAGATCCAGAATCGCGCGTCCGATCCGCCGAACCTCGGCGAGGTCGTCGGGGTCCACGGCGTGCCACGACGTGGTCGGGAGGCTGAGGTAGCTGGATTCTTCCATCGTCAGGCCGCCGCTGATAGTACCAGCGCGCCCTCCAGAAGATCGCGAGCGCGAGCAGCGTCCGGTGCGAGCATCAACTGGCGCCGGAGTTCGCTCGCGCCCGCGAAGCCGCGCGCATACCCGTGGAGGTGGCGGCGCACCGCCATGAACGGCCGATCGGCATGGGCGGTGGCGAACAGTTCGGCGTGTTCGATCGCGACCCGAAGCCGCTGTGGCACGGTGGCCTCGTGCCCGAGGAGGGCCCATGGGTTGCCGATCGTCGCGCGGCCGATGAGCACCCCGTCCACGCCGTAGTCGCGGCATCGCGCGAGCGCCTCTCCGCGGTCCGCGACGTCGCCGTTTCCGAGAACGACGATCCCGCTGCCGCGCAGGTGCTCGGCGGCGCGCCCGATCGCATCCCAGTTCGCCGTGCCCGAGTACATCTGCTTCAGCGTCCGGCCGTGCAGAGTGATCGCGGCCGGTTCGGCGGCGGCCAGATCCGCCACCCAGCGCTCCGCCTCGATCGTATCGAACCCGATGCGCGTCTTGACCGAAACGGGGATCTCGCGTGTGCCCCGTCCCGTCTCCCGCCGGGCCACTCGTTCCGCGACCGCACGGCGGAGGCGTGGATGCTCCACCGTACGTGCTACCGACCTCCCCAGGCCCCAATCGTCGATACCCTCGCGGACCGCGGCGATGATCCGGCGGGCAAGGTCGGGGTTCCGGATGAGTGCCGCGCCCGCGCCACGGTTCGCCACCGAGAGGGCCGGGCAGCCCATGTTGATGTCGATCCCATCGAAACCGAGCGCGCACGCGATGGTGCCGCACACACGGTATGCCGATGGATCGGTGCCGTACAACTGCGCGACCACTGGCCGATCGGATGGGATGAAGCGCAGGTCCTCCAGGAGCGCGATCGCACCGCGGACGAGACCTTCGACCGAGACGAACTCGGTGATCGTCAGATCGGGGTCGCCGTGGCGCAGGGCGATCGCGCGCGCCACCACATCGGTCACACCGTCCATCGGGGAGAGACCGACAATCGGTCGCGGCAGCGCCGGCCAGAAGCCGCGGGTCGCCTGCATGGGGGAAACGGAACTCGATGGCACGGCGGAACCCTGTCGGGTTAGCGGCCGCGGAAGATGATGCGACCGCGACCCAGATCGTAGGGTGACAACTCGACGGTCACGCGGTCGCCGCGCACGATCCGGATGAAGTTCCGCCGCATGCGGCCGGCCAGATGGGCGTGCACCTCGTGCCCGGTCTGGAGCTTCACCTGAAACACGCCGTTACCGAGGGCGTCGACGACCTCGCCCTCGACACTGATGGTGTCTTTCCCGCGATCTTTCTCGAATCGGCGCGCCATGCGCGACCATGATAGTGGAGCGAGAGGGCGGTACCCGGGATTGGTGGGTTCCTGAATCCCCGTGCGACCGCCACGCGTAGTTAGAGTGGTCGTGGTGCACGAGGTCGGCCCGGCAATCCCGCATGCGGCATGGACGGCGCTCCGGTGACCGATCGAGCGCGTCGGGCCCGGGTGGCCCTGATCGGTGGCGACGCCCAGCGCCTCCGCCAGTTGCGCCTATTCCTCGATGGCCTCGGTGTTTTCGAGGCGATCGCGATCGTGTCTGGGGCCGCCGGAGTCAACGCGATCGGTCGGCAACAGTGGGACGTCGCCCTGCTGGTGGATGACCTCCACGACATGCCTGTCGAGGTTTTCGTCGGGCGCGCGCGGGCTGCCCGTTACCGCGGGCCGTTCGTGGGCGTGACGCTCACGGCCGATCGGAACCGCATCGTCGCCCTCCACGCCGCGGAGATGCAGGAGATCCTGGTGATGAACGCGGCGCCAGGACCCGAGATCGCGCGCGCCCTCGCTCGGGCGATCGAGCGACACGAACTCGTCAGTCGCATCACGAACCTGGAGCAAGAACTGGCGCGGAGTAACGCGCGCGATGAGGACACTGGCCTCTACCCGACCTGGCGCTTCGACGAGGAGTGGCGTAACGAACAGGCACGGGCGATGCGCCGGGGATCCGATATGGCGCTCCTCGCAATCACGATGGTCGCCGAGCGCCCGATGGATCAGCTTCCGGCGCGCGATCGCATCGTCCTCTACGGGCAGGCATCGCGGGCGATTCGGGCTGGCGCACGTCCGGGTGACCTCGCCGGTCACGATGGCGGCGGGTCGTTTCGGCTGCTGCTGCCGGACGTGGGGACGGCCGAGGCGCTGGAGATCTCGAGCAAGATCAAAGCAGCGATGCGCCAGGAAGCGCTGCGCGGCGGTGGTGGAGCGGAGCTTCAGATCTCGCTGGAGTCGGGCTTCGACGAGGGGTTCCGCCGCCCGCCGGTATAATGCCGCGCCAGCCGGGAGGTACGCGCGATGCCGTTGGTTCTCAGTCGGGCGCAGGTGCGGGAACTCCTGGACATGCCGAGCACGATCGGTGCGGTCGAGCGGGCGCTGGTGGAGTTCTCGACTGGCCGGGCGAATATGCCGGTGCGCGTGACCACCCACATTGCCCCGCACGCGGGTATCGCGCTCGGCATGCCCGCGTACCTGGCGGATACCGACGCGCTGGCGACGAAGATCGTGACCGTCTACAAGAACAATCCCGCGCGAGGGCTGCCCACGATCATGGCGGTGGTGGTTCTCAGCGACCCTACGACCGGCCAGGTGACCGCAATCATGGATGGCGGATACCTGACCGCGGTGCGGACCGCGGCGGCATCGGCGGTGGGCACGAAGTACCTCGCCACCCCTGGGCCGAAGACAGTCGGCATTGTCGGAGTGGGGGCGCAGGGTGCGGCGCACGTCGCGGCGATGAGAGCGGTCGCGGACGTGCGACGAGTGATCGTTCATTCACGATCGAGCGAGAACTCCCGGGCCTTCGCCGACCGCGAGTCCACTCCGGAGTGCCCGTGCACCGTCGCGGAGTCGACCGAGCAGGTGTGCCGCGAGAGCGACATCGTCGTGCTGGTCACCACGGCTGCCGAGCCGATCGTGCGGCGAGCCTGGTTCCGCCCCGGCACCCATATCAACGCCGTCGGTTCACACTCGCCGGGCGCCCGCGAACTCGATTCCGACACGGTGGCCGCGAGCCGCGTGGTGGTCGATTCCCGGGCCGCGAACCTCGTTGAATGCGGTGACCTCCTTGTCCCGATGCAGGAGGGTCGGATCGACAGGACGCACTTCGAGGACGAGATCGGCGAGGTGGCGGCGGGACAGAAGGCTGGTCGCAGATCCGCTGCCGAGATCACGATCTTCAAGTCGGTCGGCATCGCGGTCGAGGATGTCGCCGCCGCCAATCTGGTCTACCGGCGCGCGCGGGAGCGGGGCGTCGGGACCGCCGTCGAGATCTGAGCCGGATTCCGCCCGCGCGTCGTGGGAGAGGCCCGGTGTCCGTGATCCAGCGGCTTGCTACCCTGGGGACGGGCCCTCGACTGCTCTCGAAGCGCTCCCTTGCGTTGCGGCCGCGCACCGATGGCCTCACGCCGACGGTGAGCATCTGCCCCTACTGCGCGGTCGGCTGCTCGCAGCTGGTCTACACGCGCGATGACCGGGTGGTCTCGATCGAGGGGAACCCGGCATCGCCGATCAATCGCGGCACCCTCTGCCCGAAAGGATCCGCCACCGCGCAGTTGGTCCAGAGTCCCCTGCGCTGGACGACCGTCCGCTATCGGGCGCCGTACGCGGACGCGTGGGAGGATCGTCCGCTCGAGTGGGCGATGGAGCGGATCGCCCGACGAGCCAAGCAGACGCGGGACGCGACTTTCGTTGATGTCGACGCCGAGGGACGCCGCGTGCGGCACAGCCTGGGGATCGCGCACCTCGGTGGCGCGACACTCGACAACGAGGAGAACTACCTCATCCGCAAGCTCTGGGCCGCGCTCGGCGTGCTCCAGGTCGAGAACCAGGCACGGATATGACACAGCGCCACGGTTCCCGGTCTGGGGACCACGTTCGGCCGAGGCGGCGCGACGATGCCGCAGTGGGACCTGCTGAATAGCGACTGCATCGTGATCCAGGGCTCCGACATGGCGGAGTGCCACCCGGTCGCCTTCCGATTCGTCGTCGCGGCGCGCGAGCGCGGCGCCACCGTCTTTCACGTCGACCCACGTTTCAGTCGCACGTCCGCGCTCGCCAGCGAGCACATCCCGATCCGCCCCGGTTCCGACATCGCGCTCCTCGGCGGCCTCATCCGTCACGTGATCGAGCGCGGGCGGTACTTCCGGGAGTTCGTCCTCGCCTATACGAACGCCTCCCGGATCGTCGGGGACCAGTTTCTGGACACCGAGGATCTCGACGGCATCTTCTCCGGGTTCGATCCGGAGTCGGGGACCTACGACGAGCGCACCTGGGCCTTCGCCGAGGGCGAGGCGCGCGACGAGACCCTGGAGCATCCCCGCTGCGTCTTCCAGATCGTGCGCCGCCACTTCGCGCGCTATACGCCCGAGATGGTGGAACAGACCTGCGGCATCGCGCCGGCTGCCTTCCATCGCCTTGCCGAGGCGATTTGCGCCGCGTCGGGCCGCGACCGCACGACGGCATTCTGCTATGCCGTCGGTTGGACCCAGCACACCACTGGCGTCCAGACGATCCGCGCGGCCGCGCTGCTCCAGGCGCTCCTCGGTAACGTCGGGCGGCCCGGCGGAGGTATCCTCGCACTCAGAGGCCACGCGACCATCCAGGGCTCCACCGACATACCGACGCTCTACAACCTGCTTCCGGGTTACCTGAAGATGCCCGACGCGCGCCTGAGCCACGACAGCCTGGCGGAGTACATCCGGACCGAGTACCCGGAGCGCGGCCAGTGGGGCGGCGCGCGCGCCTATGTCGTGTCCCTGTTGAGGGCCTGGTTCGGGGCCGAAGCGACCGCGGCGAACGATTACGGGTTTGGCTGGCTGCCCCGTATCGTCGGCGATCATTCCCATCTGCCGATATTCACGCGCATGCGCGATGGCGGCGTCCAGGGCATGCTCGTACTCGGACAGAACCCCGCTGTGGGCGGCCAGAACGCCCGCCTGCAGCGCGCCGCACTTCGGGAACTGGACTGGCTGGTCGTACGTGACGTCTTCGAAACCGAAACGGCCGCGTTCTGGCATCGTGGACCCGAGTTCGAGAGCGGTGCACTCGCACCGGGCGATATCAAGACCGAGGTGTTCTTTCTCCCCGCGGCGGTCACGGCGGAGAAGGACGGCAGTTACACCAATACCCACCGCCTGGTGCAGTGGCACGATCGGGCGCTCGATCCTCCCGGAGATGCTCGCTCCGATGCCTGGTTCATGGTCGACCTGGGTCGCCGTCTCAAGGCGGCCTATCGTGAGAGCTCCCTCGAGCGAGATCGCCCCATCCAGGCGCTGACCTGGGACTACCCGGTTCAGGGCAGCATCGGCGAGCCAGATGTCGAATCCGTCCTCGCCGAGATCAACGGCTATCGGGTCGCGGACGGCACGCCGCTCGCCGGGATCGGCGACCTGAGGGACGATGGATCGACCGCGGCTGGCTGTTGGATCTACACCGGCATCCGTCCCGGCGACGGGCAGAATCGGGCGCGCAATCGAGTGGCCGACGCCGTGGACGGCGGACAGCACCTCGGTTGGGGCTACGCGTGGCCGGCGAACCGGCGGGTGCTCTACAACCGGGCATCCGCCGACCCCGCTGGCCGGCCCTGGTCGGAGCGAAAGCGCTTGATCGCCTGGGACGACGAGGCGGCGCGTTGGGACGGCGAAGATGTGCCGGACTTCCCGATCTCTCGGGCGCCCACCTCGCCGGGGGAAGGTCACGGACTCGACGCAGTTGGTGGCGCCGAACCCTTCATCATGCTGCCCGATGGCCGAGCCAATCTCTTCGTCGCCGCCGGGCTCAAAGACGGGCCTCTGCCGACTCACTACGAACCGATCGAGTCGGCGATCGGCAACCCTCTTTACGGTCGGAACGCGAGCCCCGCCGCGCTCCTCTTCACGCGCGAAGACAACCCTCGCCATCGTTCGGGCGACTCGCGATATCCGTATGTCCTCACCACCTTTCGCCTGACCGAGCACCACACCGCCGGAGGTATGAGTCGGTGGCTGCCGTGGCTCGCCGAACTGCAGCCAGACCTCTTCTGCGAGATCGGCTCCGACCTCGCTGCCGAGAAGGGCATCCGCAACGGCGATTGGGTCACCATCAGCACCGCCCGCGGCGCGGTCGAGGCACGGGCACTGGTCACCGAGCGCATCAGGTCGTTCCGCATGGGCCGGCGCTGGGTGCAGCAGATCGCGCTGCCCTGGCACTGGGGCTTCCAGGGATTCAGCCGCGGCGACGTCGCCAACGATCTCGTGGCGATGGTCGCCGATCCGAATGTGAGCATCCACGAGGGCAAGGCGCTGACCTGCCAGATCGTTCCGGGTCGAAGGAGCCAGAGTGGCTGAACTCGGTTTCCTGACCGATGAGACGCTCTGCATCGGCTGCAAAGCGTGCGAGGTCGCCTGCAAGCAGTGGAATGGCCTTCCCGCGGAGTCCCCCGGGTTCACCGGCGCCAGCTACGACAACACGCTCACGCTCAGCGCCACGTCGTGGCGGCACGTGATGTTCGTCGAGTCGGCGCCCGCGTCCGCAGCCGGTGCGGCCGGCGACCTGCCGCCGCTGCGCTGGAACCTGCTCAGCGATGTGTGCAAGCACTGTCAGCGCGCCGGCTGCATGGACGCCTGCCCGACCGGAGCGATCGTGCGCACGGAGTTCGGCCAGGTCTTCGTCCAGCCCGACATCTGCAACGGCTGCGGATACTGCGTGCCGGCGTGCCCGTTCGGCGTCATCGCGCTGGAACCGCGATCCGGTCTCGCCCAGAAGTGCACCCTGTGCTACGACCGCCTGAAGGTGGGCGCGGAGCCGGCGTGCGCTCAGGCGTGTCCCACGGACTCGATCGTCTTCGGACCTGTCGGCGATCTCGAGGAGCGTGGCGCGCGGCGCGTACGGGCGCTGAAGGAGCGCGGTCTGAGCGACGCGACCCTCTACGGGACCTCCGAGATCGCGGGCGGTCTGAATGCGCGCTTCATCGTGACGCGACCGGTGGAGGACTTCAATCTGCCGCGCGCGCCGCGCATCCCGGTGGACAACGTCCTGCCCGCATCGCTCGCCGCGATCGGCGCGGCGCTCTCGGCGATCGTCTGCCTCTTCGCACTCACCTCGGGGCGCCGTTGAGAGCGATTCGCGACCTGCTGATCCGACGCGTCCCAATCCGCGACCCTGGCGCGCGTCCGGCGCCGCGTGGCTATCACGGGGTTCCCGTCCTCCGGCGGCCGCACTGGAAGTGGCACATCCCCCTGTACTTCTTCGTGAGCGGCGTCGGTAGTGGAGCGGCCCTCATTGGCGCGATCGCCGGGATGTCGGCCGAGCGCGGAAACGACGCGATCGCGCGCCGCGGTCAAGTGATCGGATTGCTCGCCGTGCTGATGGCGCTGCCGCTGCTGATCGATGACCTGGGACGACCGGCCCGCTTCCATCACATGCTCAGGACCTTCAAGCCACGATCGCCGATGTCGATGGGGTCGTGGGCGCTGCTCGTCTTCGGGAACCTGACCGGGTTCGCCACCGCGGCCGACGGCATCGCCGACCGCACCGGCGCGGGCAGGCGTGCGACCTGGCTTCGAGGTGGCGCGGCGCTGGCGCGAGCGCTCCTGGTCCTCCCCGCGGCGTTCGTCGCCAGCTACACCGGTGTGCTGCTCGCGGCGACCGCGGTGCCGCTCTGGGCCCGCGCCCGCGCGGTCGTGCCGCCGCTCTTCCTCGTCGCCGCGGTGTCCACCGGGGCGGCCGCGATCGATCTGACCCTGGGTGAGACCGATCGCGATGCCCGCGCGACGGTGAAGGACATCGAGACTGCCGCACTTGCCGGCGAACTGGCGCTCGTCGCCCTCCTCGTCCACAGGCTCGGTGAGTTCGGCCGGCCGCTTGTCGCGCGACCGTGGGGCCAGCTCTTCTGGGGCGCGGTACTCCTGGGTCAGATCGTGCCACTCCTTCTCGGGCGCGCGCATGCCGGGGTTCGGCCGGGAACCCTGGATCGCGCGCTTCGGTACGCGACGCTGGCGGGTGGCTGGCTGCTCCGCTGGACGATCGTCCAGGCGGGTAAGTCCAGCGCGGATGACCCCGTGGCGGCGCTCGACTTCCACGGCGGGCGCGATTGATCCCACGCCCGCGGGTGCCTGACCCGTGGCGGACGCGCGCCCCGTGCGCCGGTACTATGAGTCAGGGCTATCGAAGCGGAGGCGGTCCCGCACGGGTGGGCAGGGCACGGCGCGTGATGTGCCTCGCCCGGCCACCCGGCGGGAACGACGGCCCGGCTTAGCGCGAGGAGGAGACCGTGCACCTCGGATGTATTCCCAGCCTCAGCGTCCCCTTTCCCGAGCTCGTCGATACCGTCGCCGCGGTCGGCCTGCGGCACGTCCATCTGGGTCAGCGGCACTTCGGCGATCTATCGGCCAGCCAGGTGCGGGCCGAAGCCCGCCGCGCGGGGGTGACGATCTCCGCCATGTGGGCCTGGGCGGGCACCATCAAACCGGGGATGAAAGAGCCCGCCGAGATCGAGCAGGGCCTGGCAAAGCTCGAGGACACGCTGCGCTTCGCGCAGGAGATCGGGTGTCCGCTCTTGTGCACGGGCGGTGGTCACCCGGGTGGATACACGATCAATCTGAACAACCGTCGCCCCGGCCTCACCGAAGAGGTCATCGACTGTTGGCGACGGGCGGTGCCGCTCCTGGAGAAGTACGGGATCTACCTCTCGGTGGAGACGGGGGTCCACACGACGGTCTACAAACCCGATCAGTTCGCCGAGATCTTCCCGCGCGTGGGAAGCAAGTACTTCTCGCTGAACATGGACGTCGTGAACATGCTCTCGGCTGAGGACTACTACGATCAGCACCCCAAGATCGACGCGCTGTTCGACCGGGCGCGCGGATATGTCACCTCCGCCCATCTCAAAGACATCGTCCACGAGCCAAAGCTGCATACGCACCTGTACGAGGCGGTGCCCGGCGATGGGCATCTGGACTGGGAGTACGTACTCGCGCACCTCAGCCGGGATCTTCCTGCGTGGGGCGCCGGTTACATCGAGGCGACGCCGTGGGAGGCGATGCCGCGCGCGGTCGAGTTCCTGCGGGCGAAGGCTCGGGCCGTCGGGATGCCGCTCGACTGACAGGGCCCAGTCCGACGATCGCCCATCACCCGGGTTTCTGACCGGAGCACCGCGCGGTCGATCGGCAGTCCGAAGCACACGGCTCCAGTGGCGAGACAGGCGCATTCGAACGAGAGACGACGGAAGAGGCACGAGAATGACACAACTGCGGAACAGGGTGGCGATCGTCACGGGCGGGGCTCAGGGCATCGGCGGCGCAACCGCGCGTCTGCTGGCGGCCGAGGGTGCGCACGTCGTGATCGGCGATATCGACGAGGCGACCGCGCGTGAGAACGTGGCCCGCATCCGGGATGCCGGAGGCAGCGCCGACGCGATCCGCGCCGATATGGCGCGCGCCGAGGACATCGATGCTCTCTTCGCCCGCGCCGAGTTGGTGAGCGGTTCCCTGCACATCCTCGTCAACAATGCGTTCGGACCGACCGGACCAGGGGCGACGGGCAGCGCGCTCGACGTGACCGACGATGGCTGGGACCGCGGGATGGGTCTGCTCGTGAAGTCCTACGTCCAGACGACGCGGAAGGCGATCCCGCTCATGCGCCGCGCCGGTGGCGGAGCCATCGTCAATATCTCCTCTGTGCATGGATTGCTCATGGCTCCGGGAGCGCTCGTCTACGAGGCGGGGAAGATGGCCGTCATCGGCGTCACGCGGCAGACCGCCATCGACTTCGGCCCCGACGGCGTGAGGGTCAACGCGATCTGCCCCGGTCACATCGTCACCGAGCGTGGCGCGGCCCGCTGGGCGGAGCGGCCCGGGGGCCTCGCCTTCTTCGATCAGCAATACCCGGTCCGCCGCACCGGCGTGCCGGAGGACATCGCGCGGGCGGTCCTCTTCCTTGTCTCCGACCAGTCTTCGTTCATCACCGGCGTGGCGCTGCCTGTCGACGGTGGGCTGACCATCCAGCTACAGGAGAACCTGGGCGTCCACCTCGCGAAGTGGGCGCGCGAACACCCCGATACGCCGATGCCCTACTGAGGCTCCCCCCGGAACCTCATCCGATTCAGAGCGTCCCCTCCTCGCGCAGCGCGCCCAGCGCCTGATCGAACGCCCGAACGGTCTGCTCGACGTCCCGATCGTCGTGGACCGCGGAGACGTACGCGCCCAGGCCCGAGAAGTCCACACCGCCCATCTGCATCGCGGTGCGGAATCGAAAGGTCAGCCGGCGCGCATCCACCTTCGGCTCGGAGAACGAGACGTTCAGGAGGGAGACCTCTCCCCCGGCGGAGCCGGCGACGCCGCGCCGCTGGAGTGCCTCGCGGAACCCGACCCGCAGCGCGTCGGCGGTGGCGGTGGCCTTTCGCTGGATCGCGGGGTCCTGGACGATCTCCAGGCAGGCGATCCCCGCCGCCGACGACACCGGATTCGCATTGAAAGTCCCCGGGTGGGCGATCCGCTTGTCCCGCTGCCAAGTGGCATCGTCGCGATGCTCGAGCAGGCGCAGGATCTCAGAAGATCCACACACGCCGCCGCCGGGGTAGCCGCCGGCAAGGATCTTCGCGTGCGTCGTCAGATCCGGCGTGACTCCCTTGTACTCCTGGGCGCCCCCGGGCGCGTAGCGGAAACCGGTGATCACTTCATCGAAGATCAGGACAGCGCCGTAGCGGTGGGTCAGGTCTCGTACCTGGGTGAGGTACTCGGTGGTGAGCCCGTTCAGCAGGATGATCACCGCCGCGACATCCCCGGGAGAGAGCGCCTGTTCGAGGGCCGGCAGATCGTTCACCGGCACCGCGCGCATCGTGCTCTGGACGGCCCGCGGTATGCCCACCGAACTGGGCTGATCCCACGGCTCGGACATCCCGACGGTCGCGTAATCGTGCCAGCCGTGGAAGTGACCGCGGAACTTCACGATCGTGTCGCGCCCGGTATAGGCTCGGGCGAGGCGCATGGCCATAAGCGTGGCCTCGGTTCCGGAAGAGACGAACTTGACCATCCCGCCGTTCTGCGCGCACGGCACGATCTTCTGGACGAGCTGTCCCCAACGAATCTCCAGCTCGTGGTTGGCCCCGAAGTGCGTCCCCCGGGCAGCCTGCGCGGTCACCGCCGACACGATCGCCGGGTGGCAGTGCCCCAGGATGAGCGCGCCGTGGCCGCCGAAGTAGTCGACGTATTCGTTCCCATCGACATCCCACTTACGGCTGCCGCGTGCGTGCGTGACGTAGATGGGGTAAGGCTGCGTGTACCGCCCATCGTGCGTGACACCCGAGGGGAAGACCCTCTGCGCCTCGGCGAAGAGCGCGGCCGACTTCGGGTGCCGCAGCGCGAACTGCTCGTCGAGCGTGGCCTGACGTGTCTGGACCATCTCTACCTCCGGCGGTCCGCGCATTCTACCCTCGGCGCATCGTGCGCATCCCCTTCCTCCCGGCCGTCGGAGCGGCCCTCTCGATCGCAGTTGGACTCCTCTACGCGACCCGGGTCGAACCGCGCTGGCCGGCGCTCCGCCGCGTCGTCCTGCCGAGCGGAGATCTCCCGGATGCGCTCGATGGTCTCACCGTCCTGCATGTGAGCGACCTTCACGCGCGGCCCGATCTGCCGCACATCGCGGCGAACGTGCGGCGGATGGCCGCGATCGCCGATCTTGTCTGTCTCACCGGCGACGTGGGCGATCTCGCCGAGCACGCCGATCTCGGGGTCGCCGCGCTACACGGCCTGCGCGGGCGCCACGGCACGTTCGCCGTTCTCGGCAACCACGACCTGTACGCGGGAATCCATCGCTTCGACACGGGGGTTGGCGATCGCGTGGGACTGAGACTGGAGGCGTCGGGCATCACTGTGCTCCGCAACCGGAGCGCGCGGATCAGCGTGCGTGACCAGCACGTCTTCGTCGTCGGGATCGATGATCCGCATACCTTCCACGATGGGACCGCGCGGGCTTTCCGTGGTGTCCCTCACGGAGCAATCTCCCTGACGCTCGCGCACACCTGGGAGATCGCCGATGCCGCGATCGAGCGGGGCACGGCGCTGATCCTCGCCGGACACACCCACGGCGGTCAGATCCGGGTCCCCACCCGGGATGCGCTGGTCGCGAACAACCACCGGCGGCCGCCGCGGGTGGGCGGTACTTTCCGGTATCGCGGTCGCTGGGTTCACATCAGCCAGGGAATCGGCCAGGGCGTCTCGCTGCGGTTCTGGGTCCGCCCCGGCGCTACGCTGATCGTCCTTCGGCGACAGCGCGGCGGTGGGTCTATCTAGACCTTCACCGCCGGTTCGGCGCGCGCCGCGAGCACCTCGGGGAGCCGACGCTCCACATCCGGGCGCCTGACCTTGAGCGTGTGGGTGCGCGGGAAGTCAGGGTCGGGCCAGATCGCGTGCCCGCGGATCTGCTGATGGGGCGCAAGCGCGCGATTCGCGGTTCGGACAGCTTCGGGCGCCTTCGTCCCATCTTCCATCGCCAGGACTGCGAACACCTCCGGGTCGCCGGCCCGCGCATCGCGCGATAGCACGACCGCGTCGGTCACGAGGCCCGTGTCACGCAGCGCCTGCTCGACATCCTCGGCGTGAACGTTCATCCCGTTCGCGAGCACGATCAGGTTCTTCTGGCGCCCCGTGTAGTACAGATCGCCCGACGGGCTCAACCGCCCCATATCGCCGGTGTGGTACCAGCCATCCTCGAACGCGGCCGCGGTAGCCGCCTCATCCTTCCAGTATCCCTTGAAAACGCTGGGGCCCTTGATAAGGATCTCCCCGTCCGAGGAGATCCTGACCTCGACGCAGTCCGCCACGCGCCCGATCGAGTCGAGGACGCGGCGTTCCAGGGAGTTCGCGGAGACGATGGGCGAAGCCTCGGTGAGGCCGTACCCCTGCACGACCTTGATGCCCATGTTCTCCCAGCGCTGTGCGAGCGCCGGGGGGAGATAGGCGCCGCCGGAGACGAAGAACTCGAAGTGGCCGCCCAGCCTCTCGTGGATCTTCCGGAACAGCCGCGGTCGCACGCCGAAGGGCAATCGCCGTGCCACGGCGTGGAGGATGTTCCAGACCCGCTCCTTGCCCTGCCGCTTCACCTCCCGATCGATGCCGTTCATGAATAGCTGGAGCAGTTGTGGAACCGCGGCCAAACACGTGTTCTTCTCTTCGGCCATCGTGTCGAAGATCACCTGCGGGCGGAGGGTGTCGATGTACACCATCGATGCGCCGCCGATCATCGGCACGAGCAAGCCAATCACCTGCTCGAAGATGTGACTCAGCGGCAGGAGCGAGAGGAATCGGTATCGCGGTTCGATGGTGATGATCCGGGGCACGGCCTGGAGGTTCGAGGCGACGTTGCCGTGCGTGAGGATGACGCCCTTCGGGTCGCCGGTTGTGCCCGACGTGTACATCAGGACCGCGATATCGTCGGCAGAGATCGCGGGTAGGTCCGCTGCCGGGGCGTGCTTCGACGCCTCTTCGAGGATCGTGTCGAGCGTCAGGAACGGGGGGTGCGACAGGGTCGCGGAGTCGCGCTGAGCCTGACCGGCGATCACCAGTTTCGGCTCGGTGCGCGCCTCGATCCGCCCCAGGAACGATTCGGCAGCCCGCACGTCGAAGGGCACGACGATCGCGCCCAGGAGGAGCGTGCCGAAGTAGCTGATTCCCCACTCGGGTCGGTTCGGGCCCCAGATCACCACCCGATCGCCGCGGCCGACACCGTGCGCGCGGAGCAGCGACGCGACCTGCAACGATCGCTGCAGGACATCTGCGTACGTGTAGTCGGTCCGACCGGCCTCGGTCCGATAGGTCATGCACCGGTTGGTTGCGAACGAGGAGCCGGCGTGATGGAGAAGACCGACGATCGACCCGATTTCCACAGTTACCTCACGATCAGGCATAGCGACGCATCACATTCTGCTTGATGAGTACGTCCGGGTAGTCGTAGAGGGTGCCGCCGAGCTCGATGCGGTGCATCGGCCAAGTGCCAGCGCGGGTGAGGAACTCGATACCCGACTCCGACGCGATGACGGTGTCCTCCGACTTCGTCCCGGTGATCGACGGGTTCCAGGCCACGGCCTGCACCGGCGCGACAACGCCCGGCGAATCGAACGTCGCCGTGAACTCTCGGCCGCGGTATCCGGTCGGCCCGCCCTGATGGTGGAGCGTCCACTCCTCGCCCCAGCCGAGATCCGCATACGCCCGCGTCAGCTCGCCGAAGATGTCGGACCATGCGCGCCCGGGGGTTGTCGCCCGATTGACGACCGCGGCGAGTCGCGAGACATCGCGCCAGCGCCGGCGCAGGTCGTCGGGCAGCGGATGGAACGACACGAACCGGGTCAGCGAGATGCAGAGGCCCCAGAGCGAGCCGCCCAGGACGATCATCGCGTAGTCGCGCAGTTTCTTTCCGGTCGGGATCGGGTGCCGATAGCGGCCAATCCGCTCGTCCGTCGCGATCAGCACGACGTTCGGCCTGCCCCCTTGCGCGCGTACGCGCCGGGACAGGTCGGCAGCGATCTCCCATTCGGTCTGACCGATCTGGACGTGCTGGCAGGTGTCCAGCACTGCCCGGGTCATCATCGCGCCGGCGATGCGGTAGCGATCCACCTCCTCGGGGAGGAGGTGCGCGCGCAGCGTGTCGAACTCGGATCTCACCGGAGCGAACCCGGCGCGATCCGTATCGGAGAGGATCTCTCCGTGCCCGACGATGTCCCGTGCGGCGGCCGCGACGGCCCCGGGGCGATACCAATCGACGGTCCGCCAGTCCCATCGCTGTGCGCCGAGCTCCTCATCGCGCACGCGCGGTGCCTCGATCCGATCGGTCAGCACGAGATGGTCGCGCGCTGTGACGAGAAGGCTGACCGCCCCGATCTCGGAACCGGCGACGACATGGTTGTCATGGCCACCGGTGAGCCAGGCGAAGTTGTCCTGACGTGCCAGGAGCACGCCCGCGGCGCCCGAATCCGAGAGGTAGCCGCGCACGCGCGCGAGCTTCCGATCGACCTCGGCCTGCGAGCCGACGCTGGCGCGCTCATTCATCTGGAGGTGCCCTATGGTACCCTGCCGGACCGAGCGCCTGGAGGTCAGATCCGTTATGCCCGCACGTGTCTTCGACCACCGCGACGACCCCTCCGGGACGATCGTCGCCACCTCCCAAGTCCGTGCGCGGTTCCTGCGGCGTGAGCCGGGCCAGGATCTCGGCGGGTTCCACAGCCACATCGAGTCCGGTGGAATCGAGACCTGGGTGATCCTCTCGGGCGCGGCGCAATTCGAGTTTCCCGATGGCACGGTGATCGCGCGAGCTGGCCAGGCTGTGTTCGCCTGGCCGGACGAACCGCACCGCGTCACCTGTTACGGCGATGAACCCGTCCAGTACTTCCTGACAGTCTCGCCACATCGGGAGCCAACCCACACCCACTTCGACGCGGAGGGGCGCCAGTTACCGCCGCGGAACAGCAATATGGTCCTCACGTGGCGCGGCGAAGCGTCAGCGGGTGTCGATGGCCGGCGATGACCCCTTGATCTCAACGACGAAGTTGCGATGGGTCTTCTCGCCGATATTTGTGAGGCGATTGTCGATGTTGCCTTCGCCGCGTACCGGGACCCACGCGATCTGATCGTCGGTGAACGCGATATCGCGATAGTCGGCCTCGTTGTCCGGGTCGGCGAAGCGGATCGTGCTGCCCGAGACGATGAGGAAGAAGTAATCGTGCCGATGAATGTGCTTCGGCAACTGTTCGCCGGGCGCCAGCCGGAGATCCCAGACGCGGACACGCTCGTTCTCGAACATCAGGCGCGTGCCCACACTCTCGCTCGGTGCCGTCGCCATGTCTCCCCTCCTCGCGCCAGCGAGTAGTCTACCGCTATGGGTGTCCTCGACCGGTTCCGCCTCGATGGGCGAATCGCGATCGTCACCGGGGCGAGCAGGGGGATCGGCGGTGGGATCGCGGTCGCCCTCGCAGAGGCGGGGGCCAGCGTGGTTCTGGTCGGTCGCGAGGAGTCCACTCTGCGCCGGCAGGCCGAGCGGATCGAACGGCTGGGCGTGGCCTCGCTCGTCGTCGTGGCCGACATGAGCGATCTCGCCGCATACCCGGAGATCGTCGAGCGGACAGTCGCCCGGTTCGGCTCCCTGGATATCCTCGTCAACGCCGCCGGGACGATCGTCCGAAAGCCCATCCTGGAGAGCACGCCGGACGACTTCGATCGCGTCATCGATCTGAATCTGCGCGCGGTCTACTTCATGGCGCAGGCCGCGGCGCGCGCGATGATCGCCGCGAGGCGCGCGGACGCGCTCCGACCTCGGGCCAAGATCATCAATATCGCCAGCCTCACCAGCCAGATCGCCTACCAGAACATCGTCAGCTACGGGGGCTCCCGGGCGGGGGTCCTGGGGCTCACCCGCGGCATGGCTGTCGAATGGCGCGAGCACATCGGTGTGAACGCGCTTGCACCCGGCTACATCCGGACGGGCCAGACCGCGGCACTGTTCGAGGATCCAGACTGGGTGGTGCGCATCCTCTCACGTATTCCTATGGGGCGAACCGGCGAGGTGGATGACGTCGTGGGGACGGCAGTCCTCCTCGCCTCATCGGCGTCGGACTACATCACCGGGCAGATCGTCTACCTGGACGGAGGATGGTTGGCGGCTGGGTGATTCCGGCCGCGGACGATCGACTGGCGCTCCCGCTGATCCTTGCCGGGGCCACTCTCCACGCGACCTGGAACCTGCTCATCCGACGGGGCTCTCGACCGGAGGTCTTCGCCTGGATGCTGGCAGTCGCGGCCGGCGTTCTGTATCTGCCGATCGGCGTATGGCGTTACCTGGTTGCGGGGATCCCACCCGAAGGCGTGCCGTTCATCATCGCGACCGGGGTCATCCATGCCTGCTACTTCGCCTTCCTCGGCCGCGCCTACGCGTCCGGCGAGTACAGCCTGGTGTATCCGGTTGCCCGAGGCCTGGGTCCGGCGCTGGTTCCGTTCCTGGCGGTCCCGTTCCTCGGCGAACGATTGTCCGCGCTCGGCATCGCCGGTATCGTCTGCGTCGTCGTCGGCGTGTTCGGCGTCTCGATGGGTGGCTTCACCGGAGACGCGTTGCGCGGCGTGGGGCGGGCGCTCCACGCGCCTGGGACGCGATACGCCCTGCTCACCGCGCTGACGATCGCGCTGTATTCGACGGTGGATCGCGCCGGCGTGCGATCGGTCGACCCGATCCTCTATGGGTGGCTGATCTTCGTGATCGCGCCCTTGCTCTCGGCTCCCTACTTCCTCCGTCTTCACCGCGCCGCGATCCTCGCGACCGTGCGGGTCGAGGCGCGGTCCGTCGTGCTCGCCGGGCTGCTGGCGCCGCTGGCATACTTCATGGCGCTGATTGCGTTTCAGATGGGGCAGGTGAGCTATCTGGCCCCGGCGCGCGAGGCCAGCATCGGCATCGCGGCGGTGCTCGGCGCCCTGTTCCTCCGCGAGCGACTCGGCCGCGGCCGACTGGTGGGGATCGCGTCTCTGACGCTGGGCATCCTTCTGATCGCTCTGGGCTGACCGAACCGTGATGAAGTCGCCCCTCGCGCGCTTCGTCCTCCTGCCGGCGTTATCGGCGATCGCGGGAGGTTCGCTTCTGGTGGTGGAGATCGCGGCCGCGCGGGCGCTCGCGCCGGTGATGGGTGTCTCGCTCTATTCGTGGACCGCCATCATCGGCCTCGTCCTCACCGGACTGGCGATCGGCAGTTGGATCGGCGGCGCCTACTCCGATCGGCATGCGCCGCAGACGCTCAGCCTTGCGCTCGCGCTGGGCGCGGGCGGGGCGATTCTCGCACCGATGCTCATCGATCTGGCTCCGGGAATCACATTGGTGCCGAGGACCGACGTCATCGGCCGCACGCTGCTCATCAGCGCGATCGTCCTGATGGTGCCGGCACTGGCGCTCGGCGCGGTGGTTCCCGCCCTGGCGGCGCTGACCGTGGATGACGGACGGGCGAGCGGTCGCTCGGTCGGGCTCATCTACGCATCGGCGACCGCCGGCAATATCGCCGGCGTGTTTGCCACTGGCTTCTACCTGGTCGAGGCGCTCGGCTCCCGTGGCGCGATCGTGGCCGCGGGCGGCATCCTGGCCGCCGGGGTCGTCATCGTCGCGGTGCTGGAGCGTTCGGCGCGGCGCCTGGCTCTGGCCACGCTGGTCGGTATCGCCGTCGTGACGGGCGTGGGTGCTCCGTCGTTCCGCGGTCCGTGCACGTGGGAGAGCGCGTACTTCTGCCTTCAGTTCATCGAGGAGGAGTTGATCGGCGGGCGGACCGCGCGTTCCGTGCGACTGGACCGCCTCGTGCACGGATCGATCTATGTCGAAGACCCCACCTATCTCGATCCCGGCTATCTGCGGGTGATGGCCGACCTGACCGCCACGCTCACCGAGCCAGGCACTCCGCTCCGGACGCTCCAGATCGGCGGCGGCAGCTATACCCTCGCGCGCTACCTTGAGGCATCGTATCCGGACGGGGTGATCGACGTCATCGAGATCGATCCCATGGTGACGCGCTTCGCCTCGGCCTACCTGGGCCTCCGTCCGAAGACCCGGGTGCGCAGCTTCAATGTGGATGGTCGCCAGTTCTTCCTCGACGGGGTGGGCCTCCCGCAATACGACTTGATCTACGGCGATGCATTCAACGACCTGTCGATCCCCTATCACCTGACCACCCGCGAGTTCGTCCAGACCGTCAGCGATGCCCTGGCGGAGGATGGGATCTACCTGGCCAACGTCATCGACCTCTACTGGAGCGGGCGGTTCCTGCGTTCCTTCGTCGCGACCGTCCAGACGGTGTTTCCCCATGTCGCGGTGGCAATGGATCGAGGTGCCTGGGACTACATACGGCCCGACCAGGCCCCGCTCGAGGCAGAGGACGATCGCCGTCGCACCTACGTCGTGGTCGCGTCGCACCGCCCGCTCGACTTCGCCCGTCTGAGCCGCCTGAACAACGATCTCAACCGGGTCGTGCCGGCGGAGATCCTGGCGGCGTACGTGGCGGACACGCGCACGGTGATCCTGACGGACGATCGGGCGCCGGTCGATCTACTCGTCTCGCCGCTGTTCCGCGCCCGACCCTTCTGAACCCTCGGCGCACCGCCGGGTCTCGCGGTCGAGAACGAAGCGCTCGATCGCGATCGCGAGGCCATCGTCATCCACGTGCGGCGCCACGAACCGCGCGCGGCGCTTCAGGTCTTCGCCCGCGTTTCCCATCGCGACCGCGAACCCGCTTGCGTCGAGGAGCGGCGCATCGTTAGGACCATCGCCAAGACCCATCACCTCGTCCCGATCCAGGCCCAGCGCGGCGATGAGGGCTGTTGTCGCGCTCCCTTTGTCGACCCCGGGATTCGTCACGTTGACGTAATCGAACGGCGCGTGCCCGGGCGGCGCGATAGCCCAGCCGAACCGAAGACCCAGATCCATCCGCTCGAGATCGTGCAGTCGGGCGCGATCGGCCGCGCCACCATCGCCGATGACCTCGGCCTTGACGATGTCGCCATCCTCGGAGGACAAGGCGAGAGCCCGCAGATCGGTTACCGTGGGGGCGACGCGGATCAAGCGAGCGTGCTCGACGGACTCCGGGTGGAGGCGATCGACATAATGGCCCTCGGCGCGATAGATCTCGAGGCAGACCCGATGCGAACGGGCGGCGTCGATGAGCGCCACGGCGGCGGCGACGCGCAGTCCGCGCCGGAAGAGCACCGTCCGATCGGCAGCGACGACCAGCGCGCCATCGAAACCGATCGCCGGCCCGGCCACGCCGAGGTCGCGCGCGATCAGGTCGATCGAGTTGAGCGGCCGCCCAGAACACAGAGCCACCTGGACGCCGAGGCGTGCCGCGGCCCCCACGGCCCGCACCACGCGCTCGGTGGGGGTCGTCCGACCGCGGCCGATCAGGGTCCCATCGACATCGGCCGCGATGAGCCGAATCGGCGCGCGCGGGCCAGGTACCGTCACCGCGGGATTGTCGCCGATCCCCGTCGACTCACGCGCTCGGTGCGCTGACCGATGCTCCGTACCGCGGGAACTCTGATTGTGGTCGCGCTGGTGGCGGCGCTTGGCGTCCTGCCGGTGGCCCGGGCCTACGTGCTGTCCGCCCTCATCCTGCCCGACCTGCTCGCGCTGCCCTGGAGCCCCGCAGTGCTGGTGTCTGGCTCCGGCAGCATCGAACCGCTCCGCTTCACCCGAGCCGATGCCGATCTCGTCCTGCCCCGTGGCAACCAGCGGGTCGGGGGACTGGTGATCACGCTCGGCGTTCGACCGCTCGACAAGCGCGATCCGGTCGTCTCTCGCTTCGTGGCCGCGCTGGCGCGCGCGAATGTCGCGTCGCTCATCGTGCAGTCCGATCGACTGCTCGCCGGAGCGATCGATCCCGATGAACCCCTCAATCTCGTCGAGGCGTTCGAGTTCCTGCGCGCGCATCCCCGCGTCGACGCGAACCGCGTCGGGATCTTCGGATTCTCCGCGGGCGGCTCCATCGCGGCCCTCGCGGCGGCCGATCCGCGGATCGCGCAGGACGTGCGGGTCCTGGTCCTCATCGGCGCCTTCGCGGACGCGCGCACGCTGGCGGCGGAGATCCAGAGCGGCGCGGCTCTCCAGGGCGATGGCTCGTGGCGACCGTGGCAGCCACATCCACTGGCGCGCGAGGTGTTCCTTCAGGGGCTGGTGGAGGACGTGGAGGATCCGTACGACCGTGCGGAGTTGCGCCGATGGGTCGAGGATCCCTCGTATCAGCCGACGGCGGTGAGCCATCGAGCGCGGCTGACACGCGACCTCCTGGCGACGCGCGATGCCGATGAAGCTCTGCGTCTGGTCCATGCGCTCAGCGACGATGCCGGGGATCGACTCGGTGCTCTCTCCCCGGTGGAGGTGGGAGGCCGGGTCCGCGCCGCCACGATCCTTCTCGTGGATCGCTCCGACCCGCTCGTGCCCGCGGCTCATACCGAACGCTTCCGCCAGGCGCTCAACGATCGTGCGGTCGCCCGACACACCGCATTCGATCTCTTCGAGCACGTCCAGCCGAATCGATCCGTCCCGATCGTGGTCCTGGTGCGAGACCTCGGCCTGCTCGTCGACGCCATGGCCGCTATGCTCCTGCTCGTGGATCCGGCCGGGTAAGGACGTGGCGATCGAAATGCAGCTCTGGCGGGCCGCGGTCGACGAGGCGGAGCGATCGGGCCGTCTCGACCGGATGGCGCTTGCGCTGGCGCGGGTGTACGACGCGGCAGTCGAGGCTGCCCCCCACCTGGAGACACTGGATCGCTACGCCGAGCGCGTGCGCGCCTCCTTGACCGGCGATGAGGGGCCCACGGGAGCGATCGCCGCGATCAATCACGTCCTCTTTCGCGAGGCCGGTTTCGTCGGCAACGAGCGCGACTACTACGATCCGCGGAACTCCTATCTCCACGAGGTCCTGGTCCGGCGGACCGGAATCCCGATCACGCTCTCGATCGTCTTCCTGGAGGTCGGGCGCCGGTGCGGTTTTCCCACGGTCGGCCTCAACCTTCCCCTGCGATTCATGGTCGGATGGCCGCTGCGCGATGAACACCTGATCGTCGATGTGTTCGGGTCCGGTCGAATCGTCGAGCCGGGCGACTGTGGCCGTCTGCTCTCCGAGATCGCGGGTCGGCCTGTCAGGATCACGGCGGCCGACATCGAGGTGGCGACTCCGCGGGGTATCGCCCGACGCATGCTCGCGAACCTGCTCGGAATCTTCATCTCGCGGGAGCGATATGGCGATGCCCTGAGTGCCAACGAGGCGTTGGCCGCGATTGGCCTCCGGCCGGAACTCACGCGCGATCGCGGGTTCATCCTCGCGCGATTGGGCAGGATCGACGAGGCGATCGCCGATCTGGCCCACTATCTTGAATCGATGCCCGACGCGGCGGATCGGGCGTCGGTGGAGCAGCAGATCGACGGGATGCGTCGCGCGCGCCCGGGGCGGGAGAGGTTGAACTGATGGCAAAGGTCCGCGAGGACGTCAACAACACAGTTCTGCTCAGCAGCACCGGCCGAATCCGCGAACTCGCGCGCGAGGGGGTGCTCCAGCGCATCCTCGATGGCGCGTACAACTGGAGTCGCCGCTCGTCGATCTGGCCGCTCATGTTCGGAACGGCGTGCTGTTTTATCGAGATGGCGGCGGCGGCGGCCTCGCGCTTCGATCTCTCGCGGTTCGGCATGGAGGTCATGCGCGCCAGTCCGCGCCAGGCCGACCTGATGATCGTCCCCGGAACCGTCACCAAGAAAATGGTGCCGCAGATCGTGCGGCTGTGGAATCAGATGCCCGAGCCGAAGTACTGCATTGCGATGGGTGCGTGCGCGATCTCGGGGGGGCCGTTCAAGGAGGGTTACAACGTCGTCTCCGGGATCGATGAGTTCATTCCGGTCGATGTCTACGTACCCGGCTGCCCGCCGCGGCCCGAGGCCCTGCTCTTCGGCCTGCTCAAGTTGCAGTCGATCATCGATGGGCAGAGCTTCCGCGAGGTCGTTCGGCCCGCCACGCCGCGACTCGCGCCGCCGGTACCGCTCTTCGGGCCGGACCTGGTGGACGTGCGGCAGATCCCGGAGATCAGAGCCCGCCTGCGGACGCCGGCGGCTCCGGCCACACCGGCAACTGAAGAGGCGGCCGCGCCACCCGCACCCGCCGAGAGGAGACCGGCACGGCCCACCAAACCTGATTGGCCCGCCCCAAGGCTCGGACAGATCGCCCTCTTTGCCGATGAAGGCCAGTTGCTGGAGGAGCTCGCCGCACTGAAGGAGATCCTCGGTGACCGTGTGACCGGCGAAGATGGGGTCGCCCTCTATGCCGACCTGGCCCGGGTGCCGGAGATCGCTCGGACGCTACGCGACCGCGGATGGAACCTCCTTCTCAATCTGACCGCGGCGGACTTCGCGGACCGGATCGAAGTCATCTACCACCTGGGCGGGACGGAACGCAGCGGACCGTGCCTCGCCTTGAAGGCGTTCGTCGCGCGAGACGCCGCGCGTGTCCCGTCGGTGACCTCGGTGTGGACGGGGGCCTCCCTGCAGGAACGGGAGGTCTGGGATCTCTTCGGCGTGTTCCCGGAAGGGCACCCGGATCCCCGCCGGGTCCTGCTGTGGGAGGGTTTCGCCGGTCACCCACTGCGCAAGGATTACCAGGAGGCGTATTTCGAGGCCGAACGAAAACCGTTCGATGCACGCTGGCCCGATGGCGAGTTCGTTCGCCAGGAAGACCGGACCACCTTCCGCCGAAACGTTACGTACCCGTCCGACTGGGATCTGGCGGACCTGGATGGAGCGACCGACGAATTGCGCGTGATCGACGCGCGAGAGCTGCAGAGTGGAATCGCGGTCGATCCCGATCGGCTTGGACAGAAGTTCATTCTGAACTTCGGCCCCCACCACCCCTCGACGCACGGCGTGTTCCGCATGGTGATGACGTTGGAGGGAGAGACCGTCGTCGGTCTCGAGCCGGTGTTCGGCTATCTCCACCGCAACCACGAGAAGATCGGCGAGCGGAACGCATGGATCATGAACATCCCGTTCACCGATCGGCTCGACTACATCTCGTCGATGTCGAACAACCTCGGCTATGTCCTCGGGGTCGAGAGATTGATGGCGGTCACCCCGCCCGAGCGCGCGCAGTACATCCGGACGATCGTCGTCGAGCTAACCCGTGTCGTCAGTCACCTGCTCGCGCTTGGGACCTATCTCAACGATCTCGGCGCCTATTTCACGCCGGCGCTCTACACGTTCGAAGAGCGGGAGTTGATCCTCGATCTCTTCGAGAGCCTCGCCGGGTCGCGCATGATGTGTAACTACATGCGCTTTGGGGGCGTCGCGCGCGATCTACCCGAGGGTTGGCTCGATCGGTGCCGATCGATCGTTTTCGACCGACTGCCGCGCCAGATCGACGAACTGGATCGCCTGATGACCCGGAACGAGATCGTTCTCTCACGATCCGTGGGCATCGGCGTCCTGACCCCTCGGCAGGCGATCGATTGCTCGGTGACCGGCCCCGTTCTGCGGTCGACCGGTGTGCCGTACGACGTGCGGCGTGCCGCGCCGTACGCCATTTACGATCGGTTCGCTTTCGATATCCCGGTCGGCAAGAACGGCGACAACTACGACCGCTACCTCGTGCGCCTCTGGGAAATCCAGCAGAGCCTGCGGATCCTGCGGCAGGCGATCGATGACATTCCGGCCGGCGAGATCCAGGCGGGCCGGAAACTCTGGCAAGTGCGCGTCCCGAAGGGCGAGGTGTACTCCCGGATCGAGGCGCCGAAGGGCGAATTGGGCTTCTACCTCGTGTCCGACGGTGGGCCGAACCCGTATCGCTATCACGTGCGGGCGCCGAGTTTCATCAACATCACCGCGCTCGAGACGATGGTGCGCGGGCACAGGATCGCCGACGCGATCGCGATCTTCGGCACCATCGATATCAATATGGGTGAGTGCGATCGGTAGATTGCGAGGTCCGCCGCGCGCGCAGGCCCACTCAGGCCGTCGCGGCAGCCTTCTGTCGGTCCTTCTCTTCCTTCGCGCGCCGCTCCGCTTCCTCCGCCGCGTAATCGGTGGGGTGGATGCGCGCATAGTAGGCCGTCGGGACCAGCAGCTGGTCCTTCTGGTGGAGTAACGTCGTCCATCGCTCGGTCGTGGCCAGTTCGAACCGGTGGTCCATCTTGATCGCGTCGAACGGGCAGTACTCGGCGCAGTAGCCGCAGCTCATGCAGATCGACACGTCGATCGTGAACGCGGCGGGCTCGGGAACCGGCTTACCGTCGGGACCTGTCGTGCGCACGATCCAGATGCACTGCGGCGGGCAGACTTTCGCGCAGATGCCGCAACTCGTACACCGGATGCTCCCGTCATCGTCCTGGAGGAGGACGGGGAGGTAGCGGAAGTTCTCCGGCACGGCGAGGCGCACCTCCGGGTAGGACACGGTGAAGAGCCCATCATCGACCGGCGACTGCGTGACCGCGTCCTCGCTCTTCCGCGATCCCGGTATGCCGCGCCAGTAGTCGGCGAGCGTACGCCCGAAGTGCCGCAGCGTGATCGCGAGCCCCATCGTCAGGCCCCGCGCCATCCCGGTGAGGAGTGGGCCGACGTTGTCATCCGTCACGACCCGGCCGTTGCGGTCGCGCGGCGTGGTTTCGGACATCACCTCCACGTTACCACACCGGTCCGATCGGCTCCCACCTCCCGCCGATCACACCCGGCGAGACGCCACCGCCTCCCGCCGCGCCCGGCGGCCGATGCCCAGATAGCGGATGCCCGCCGCCTCGATAGCCGCTCCATCCAGAGCATTGCGCCCGTCGAGAATCAGGCGACAGCCGGCGAGACGGCCCCAGTCGATCCCGCGATAGGCACGGTGATAGGCCTGGAGGATCGCCGCCTCGGCCACCGGGGGATCCTCGATGGCGAACGGTTCGTACCCTCGAGCGCGGAGATCGTCCGCCGAGTAGAACGGATCGTGTACCGCTGGGCGCGCACCCCTGCGCCGTAGCGCGTCGACCAGCCGGCGGGCGGAGGAGAGATGGTCTTCGCGCACGTTCTCCCGGTAGCTGTACCCGAAGATGAGCACACGGCGACCGCGCAGGTCTCCCAGTTCCTCGGCGAGCCGCTCGATGCCGTAGTTGGCCATGCCATCGTTGCGCGTCCGTGCTGCCCGTGCCAGGGTCAGATCCGATCCGCCGCGCGTATCGTTGAGCAGGAAGTGCGGGTATACGGGGATGCAGTGCCCACCCACGCCGACACCAGGTCGGTGAATGTGGGAGAACGGCTGGCTGTTCGCGGCGTCGACGGTCTCCCCGATGTCCAGTCCCCAGCGATCGGCGAAGAGAGCGAATTCGTTGGCGAGCGCGATGTTCACGTCTCGATAAGTCGTTTCAATCAGCTTCGTGAACTCCGCGGCATCGGCTGAGGAGAGGAGTGTCACGCGATCCGACGCGCTTGCGTCGCTTGGCGCGAGCGCAGCGCGGTAGAAGGTCGCCGCGCGCGCTCCGGAGGCCGCATCGACGCCACCCACGATCTTGGGATAGCGGCTGAGATCGGCGAGAACGCGACCGCTGTACACACGCTCGGGGCTGTAGGCCACGAAAAGGCTGGAGCCGAGTGACAGGCCGCTGGCCGCGGCGATCCGCGAGCCAAGCTGGCGGGTCATCCCGACAGGCAGCGTCATCTCGTAGATCACGAGCGTGCCCGGGCGGATCGCTCTCCCGATCTCCGACGTCGCCGCATCCAGCGCGCTGGTATCGAGCACGCCCTCCTCGCTTGCCTTGACCGGGACGATGACAACGACGACCTCCGCCGCGCCGATCGCGCTGGTCGCCTCGGTCGTCGCCCGGAGAAGACCTTCCGGGACGGCTCGCGCGATGATCTCGCCGATGCCGGGCTCATCTGGTAGCGGATTCCCGCCCTCATTGACGCGGCCGACGATCGATGCGTTGATATCGCAGCCGATCACCCGGAGGCCGCGCGAGGAGAACTGCGCCGCGAGCGGGAGTCCGATCTTGCCCAGTCCGATGACGGCGACCGACCCGAGGGGGTGCTCGGTCATCGCGTGGCTCGTATGCTGGGGGCGAGGTCGATCGCGCGACTCTCGCGGCCTGAGGCGACCAGAGCCGTGGTGATGCGGAGTGCCTCGAGTCCGTCCCACCCGGTCACTTCGAGCGGTTGGAGGCCCAGCGCGGCGTCGATGAACGCGCTCAGTTCCGCGGCGAGGGCCTCCTGGCGTTCTATCCGAATGCGGACCATATCTCCCTCGCTCACGGTCAGCCGCTCATCGCCGCTGTGCCACGTGCGCGTCGCATCGTCGTTCTGGAAGAAATGCAGGTCCTGCGAGATGTAGTCGACCGCGAACATCCCCTTCTGGCCCGTCACCGTCAGTGCCCGGATCTTGGTCGGGGTCAACCAGTTCACGTCGAGGACGCCGATGGTGCCGTTGCTGAACCGCAGCAGTCCGGAGAGCAGATCCTCATGATCGGTGTGGATGCGCCGCGCCGTCTCGCCGAAGACGCGCTCCACCTCGGCGTCCAGCAGGTAGCGCATCACGTCGACGTCGTGCGTGGCGAGGTCGATGACGACGCCAACGTCCCGGACGCGCGAGGGGAATGGTCCGAGACGTCGCGCGTGGACCTGATAGATCTCGCCGAGGTCGCCGCGGGCGATGCGTTCGCGAAGGGCCCGGACGGCCGGATTGAACCGCTCCACGTGCCCGACCGAAAGCGCAACCCCCCGATCGGCCGCGCGGATGATGAGGTCGGCCCCCTCCTCGACCGTCGACGCGATCGGCTTCTCCACCAGGACGTGGCAGCCCGCGTCGATCGCGTCGGAGGTCACCGCGTGGTGGAGGCGCGTGGGGACGACGACGCTCACCGCATCGGGCCGCGTTTCGGACAGCATCGTACGGTGATCGTCGTAGGTCGGAATGCGCAGGCGCCGAGCGATGCGCTCGCGTACCGCCGGCGACGGATCGGCCACGCCGACGAGCTGTGCCGAATCGAGTTCGGCGTACACGCGGGCGTGATTGAAGCCCATCGATCCGCCGCCGATGACGGCGACCCGCAGCCCGCGCCGCTCAGGCGAAGGCATCGATCGCCCGGATCACGCGTGCCTGCTCGTCCTCGGTGAGGTCCGGGCGTACCGGGATGGAGAGGACTTCCTCGGCGGCACCCTCCGATGCGGGGAAATGCCCGGTCAGGCCCCTCTCCACGTAGGGCCGCTGCTGGTGGATCGGGAGCGGGTAGTAGATCCCCGTCCCGATGTCCGCCGCCGCAAGATGCTCCTGGAGCGCGTCTCGCCGACGGGAGCGCACCGTGTACTGGTGGAAGACGTGGAACGCCTCGGCTCGCACGGTCGGGACGGTGACACCTCTCAGTTCGGCCCCGTAGCGCGCGGCGTGGGCGCGTCGGGCGGCGACCCAGCCCTCGATATTGGGCAACTGTGCGAGGCCGATCGCGGCCTGCAGATCGGTCATTCGAAGGTTGAAACCCAGGATCTCGTGGTAATAGCGCCGCTTCATGCCATGACTGCGCAGCATCCGAAACTGCTCGGCGAGGCGTTCATCTTCCGTGGTGATGGCGCCACCCTCCGCGGTCGTGATGTTTTTCGTCGGGTAGAACGAGTAGCAGGCGGTGCCCCACGAACCAACCGGTCGCCCATCCCAGTGCGCGCCGTGTGCCTGGCACGCGTCCTCGACGATCGCGAGGCCGTGATCCCGGGCCAGGCGGCCGAGCGCGGACATATCCGCCGCCTGGCCGAACAGGTGCACCGGCAGGATCGCCCGCGTATGTGCGGTGATCGCCCGTCGGACCGCGTCCGGGTCGATGCAGAAAGTGGCTGGATCGATGTCGGCGAAGACGGGACGGGCACCGACGTACAGAATCGCGTTTGCTGAAGCGATGAAACTGAACGGCGAGGTGATGACCTCATCGCCCGGTCCGATCCCGAGGCCCAGGAGAGCGAGGTGCAAAGCCGCAGTGCCGGACGACACCGCGACACAGTGACGGGCGCCGCAGTATCGGGCGAACGCGGCCTCGAAGCGGGCGACCACCTCGCCCTGGGCCAGGTGCCCGCTCTCCAGCACCGCGATGACCGCGTCTCGCTCCGCCTGGCCGAGGATGGGGCGAGAGATCGGGATCGGCCCGTTCACAGAGTGACACCCAGCAGTTCGGTCCGGCCGCAGGCGACGCACCGGTGGCTGCCGCCATCCTCGATCAGTCTCTGACCGCAGCGACATGCGAACCCGGCGACACGGCCCGGCACGCCGATCACGATCGCGTGCGGCGCGACCGCGCGGGTCACAACCGCACCGGCGCCGATCATCGACCAGGCGCCAATCGAGACCCCGGCGACAATGATCGCGCCCGCGCCGATGGATGCGCCCTCGTCGATGCGGATCGGCGAGATCGACCACTCGGTCGCGCCGAGGAGGTGGCCATCCGGCCCGATAGCCCGAGGGGTACGATCGTTCGTCAGGATTGCCGCGGGACCCACGAACACGCCGCTGGAGAGAGTCGCTCCCTCGTAGACAAGCGCGTTGTTCTGGATCTTGCACCGGTCGCCGATCGTCACGTCGCGCCCGACGTACACGTTCTTACCGATCACGCACTGCGCCCCAATGCGGGCACCCGATCGCACCTGGGCGTGGTGCCAGACGCGGCTGCCCGCGCCGATGACCGCATCGGCCTCGATGTCGGCGGTCGGGTGCACCGTGGCGGTGCGGTCGACGCGCGCCAGTGCATCAATCACGTTCCCGAGCGCCGGAATCATAGGTCACCTCCCACAGAGCCGCGCTGAAAGTGCTGTGCTACGATCAGATGCGCCCACATGTGGACCCATCTGCGCCTTGCGGACGATCTGATCGTCGCCGAGGCGTGGAAAGAGGTCATCGAGGATCAGGGTATTCCGTGCCAGGTCTGGCCGCTGGCCAGCGACCAGCGCGGCATCGTGTTCACCCGTTACCAGGTGGTCGTGCCGAACGACCGCGTGCACGTCGCTACTCTCGTGGTCCAGCACGCCGAGTGACGACGTTCGCGATCACGTCGTGCCAGCCCGGTGACGGCAAGACGACAGTGGCGATGGGTTTACTGCGGGTGTTTGGCGATCTGTTCGACGGGTACCAACGTGCGGGCGACGCCCGCGATGACGAGCAGTTCTTGCGCGCCTGCTCCGTGGACGCCGGGAGCACCGGTGTGCTGGTCGAGCGCGATGCCCGCGACGCCGATCAGGGCCCGGCCCTCCTCGTGGCCAGCTACCGTGGCGAGGGGACAGTCGCGGCTCTTGCCGCCTGGCGCCGCGACGGCGCAGCTACCGGCCTGTACCTCACCGGCGTACCCGCCGGGCACATCGATGCGTTCATGAGGAACGAGCGTGCGGCGATCGAAGCTGCCGCGGGCGCACCGCTGCTCGGGATCATCCCGGAGATCCGATCGCTACGCGGCGCCTCCGTGCTCGAACTGGCACGGTTCCTCGGCGCGAGCGTCCTCGCGGGGCAGACGGGGATCTACAACTTCGTCGAGAACTACATGGTCGGCGCGATGTCTCACGTCAGCGGTATCCCGTACTTCAGCCGGAAAGAGAACAAAGCGGTGATCTGCGGCGGCCACCGTATCGACATCCACCTCGCGGCGCTGGGTACACCGTGCCAGTGTCTCGTCGCCACCGGCGGGGTCGTGCCGGATCCGGTCGTGCTCGATCGGGCCGAGATCGAGGGTGTCCCCATCCTGCAGGTGGAGGATGACGCGGTCCACACGATCGATCGAGTCAGTGGATTTCTGCGTCAGATCCGGTTCCGTCACCGGGAGAAAGTCGAAGCTCTGATCCCGGCGTTTCGCCAGCACGCGGATGTCGCGGCGATTCGTCAGTGGGCCGGGAGAGCGGCCTGATGTCTGTGCACGCCGATCTCCCCGCGGGCTTCGACCGCCGCAATGCGACGTACGAGCAGATTCGATCCGATTTCTGGCCGATCATGGAGCAGTACGCCGATCTGGAGGGTGCGATCCTGCCGATCCTCCACGAGGCGCAGCATCGGTACGGGTGGGTATCAGAGAGCACGGTGCGCGTCATCGCCGAGTTCTTGCGGACCACGCCGCCCTCGGTGTACGCGGTGTTGACCTATTACCACGAACTGATGACCACACCGCCGGCAGATATCCACGTCCTCATTTGCGCTGGGCCCGCATGCCGGGTCGCGGGCGGGCCACGGTTGCAGGCCGAAGTAGAGGAGAGCACGGGCATCACGGTCGGCGACACGCGACGCGATCTGGCGTACTCGATCGGGTCATCGGCGTGCCTGGGGGTGTGCATGCATCCGCCGGTTGCCGCGATCAACCTCGCGGTCCGCGGCAATCTGCGTCCGGGTCAGGTCGATCGTATGCTGCGCGAGGCGCTGACGCGGGTGCGCCACGGTGAAGGAGGCCACGGGTGAGCGGAGATCCGATCAGCCGATTCGCCCTCCTGCGCGAGCGTGCGGAGGCGGACTGGACGGCCCTGCTCCAATCCCGCCAGACCCGCATTCTCGTCCAGTTGGCCGGATGCGGCATCGCGGTCGGCGCCCAGGAGACTTTCGAGAATCTGGTTCGGGCGGCGCGGAGCGGCGCCATCGGGGCCACGGTGGAGATGGTGGGGTGCTCCGGACTCTGCTACCTCGAACCGGTCGTGGAAGTGCAGTTCCCCGGTGGTCCCCGCGTCCTCTACTCGGGCGTCACGCCGGATCGCGTGCCCGAACTGATCGACACGGTCGTTACCCGCCAGGTGCACCGGACCGATTGGGCGATCGCGGTGCGTGGCCCCGACGCGCTATCGGGCATTCCCGCGCTGGAGACCCTTCCGTTCTTGAAGGCCCAGTTGCGCCAGGTGATGGCCCGCCACGGTGTCATCGACCCCACGCAGATCGGCCACTACATCGCGCTCGGCGGCTACAGCCAGTTCGTCCGCGCTCTCACATCGCTCAGTCCCGACGAGATCTTCGCCGAGGTCACGGCCTCCGGCCTGGTGGGGCGCGGTGGTGCCGCGTTTCCGACCGCGCGCAAGTGGGAGACGGCGCGAAAGACCCCGGCCCGACCGAAGTACATGTTCTGCAACGCCGAGGAAGGCGAGCCGGCGATCTACAAGGATCGACGCATCATCGAGAGCGATCCCCACCTCGTCCTCGAGGGCATGCTCATCGCCGGGCTCGCGATCGGTATCGACAAGGGATACGTCTACATTGGCGGCGAGCATCACCTCGCGGCGGAACGCGCCCGCATTGCGATCGCGCAGATGTACGAACTGGGTCTGGCCGGGAAGAACATCCTCGGCTCCGAACTGTCGCTCGATCTCGAGGTGCGGGTCGGCGCGGGTTCCTATGCCGTCGGCGAATCGTCCGCGATGATGAGTTCGCTGGAAGGCAAGCGCGGCATGCCGCGCCCCAAGCTCGTGCGCTCCGCTGAGAAGGGTGTCTGGGCGAAGCCGACGAACATGAACAACGTTGAGACGTACGCCAACGTCCCGATCATCCTGGGGATGGGCGGACAGGAGTACGCGAAGACCGGTACGAAGCGCAGCACCGGCACCAAACTGTTCGCGCCCAGCGGGCAGATCGTGCGCAGTGGTCTCATCGAGGTGCCTTTCGGCACACCCCTCCGGACGATCGTTTTCGACATTTGTGGCGGGATGGCGAATGGGGGAACTTTCAAGTTCGCTCAGCCTGGCGGTCCCACGGGCGGCGCGATGCCCGCCAGCATGCTCGACCTGCCCATGTCGAACGAGGATTGCGCGAAGGCGGGAACCGTCCTCGGTTCGGGTGGTCTGGTCATCTTCGATCAGAGCGCCTGCGTCGTGGACCTCGGCATCTACATGATGGCGTTCAACTCCATCGAGTCGTGCACCCGGTGCACGACCTGTCGTATCGGCACCGCGCGCCTCACCGACATTTTTCAGCGGATGGCGCGCGGCGAGGGGCACCTGGAGGACCTGGAGACGATCCGGTGGCTCGGGCCGGTGATGATCGAGACCACCCTGTGTGGACTCGGTCAGGCGGCGCCGGTGCCCGCCGTCAGCCTGGTCGACCACTTCCGTGCCGAACTGGAGGAGCACATCGTCCATCGGCGATGCAGTTCCGGCGTCTGTCGGATCCTCACCGCCGGGCCGAACCCGCATCGGCTCGAGGATGCCCGCGTCCTGAAGATCAGCGTGTAGGGGGCATACCCGTGTCGATCGAGACCCCGGCCAATGTCAGCATCCACTCGCCGAAGGGGGCACGGCCGGCCGGCCGCGCGATCACCCTGACGGTGGACGGGGTTTCGGTCCAGACCGTCCAGGGCAAGACCGTCCTCCACGCGGCGATCGAGGCGGGTGTGTACATCCCTCACCTCTGCGACTACCACGACCTGACGCCTTTCGCGGGGTGCCGGATGTGTCTCGTCGAGGTCGAGGGGATGCGGGGGCTGGAGACTGCGTGTACCGTCGCCGCCCGAGAAGGCATGGTGGTGCGCACCAATACCGCGCTCGCGCGGCAGCACCAGCGCGGGGTGCTCGAGGTGCTGCTGAGCGATCACCCGGACCGCTGTCTCAACTGCCCGCGGATGGAGCGGTGTGGGCCTTTCGTCGTGTGCCAGCGGGACGACACCGTCACCGATCGTTGCGTCACCTGCCCGCGAAACAAGAACTGCGAGTTGCAGCGCGTCGTCGACTTCGTGCAGTGGCGCGAACAGCGCTTCTTCAATCCTCGTCGCATCGGTGAGCCGGAGCGATCCAACCCGTTCATCGAGCGCTATCCCGATTACTGCATCTACTGCGCACGCTGCGTGCGCGTATGCGACGAGGTCATCGGCGTATCGGCGCTTGGCCTCGCCCATCGCGGCATGGATGCGACGATCGCGGTGGATTTTGAGAAGCCCCTCACCGAGTCGGGATGCATCTACTGTGGCCGGTGTGCGGTGGTGTGCCCCACCGGTGCGCTGATGAAGGCGGACTCGAAGTACGGAGCCACGCCGACCGAATCGACCACGCCGTCGGTCTGCACCTACTGTAGCGTCGGCTGCTCGATGTTCCTCAACACTCAGAACGGGCGCCTCGCCAACGTGATGGCCGATCGCGAGGGCGCCTCGAACCACGACAATCTCTGCGTCCGCGGCCAGTTTGCCTACGACTACGCCCAGCATCGCGATCGCCTGAAAGTCCCTCGGGTGCGCCAGGGCACGACATTCGTCGATGCGACCTGGGACAGCGCGCTCGACCGGGTCGCCAGCGATCTCCGCCGCATTCGCCAGACGCACGGTCCCGACGCGATCGCGTTCGTGGGTTCGGGGAAGATCACGAACGAGGAGAGCTACCTCCTCCAGAAGTTTGCCCGGGCCGTAGTGGGAACCAACAACATCGACGAGCCGACGGCGCGGTACTGCTACGAGCCGACTCTGCGGGGCCTTCACGCGTCGTTCGGATCCGCGGGCGCGACCATCCCGACGCGCGACCTGGAATCGGCGGGGTGCGTGATCGTCATCGGCTCCCACACCGTCGAGGCGCATCCGGTCCTCTCGTTCTGGGTCAAGCGGGTCGTGAGGCGCGGCGGCCGCATGATTCTCATCGACCCGCGCGCGACCGAAATGGCGCGCCTCGCCTCGATGCACCTGCGCCCACATCCGGGGACGGACCTGTCGCTGCTGGCGGCGATGCTCAAGGTCATCATCGATGAGGAGATGATCGACCGCACGTTCATCGAGAGCCGCGTGGAGGGGTACGACGAACTTGCCGAATCGGTCGCGACCGTCGACCTCGCCGCGGTGGAGAGGGAGACCGGTGTGCCGGCCGAGGAGATCCGCCAGGCGGCGCGCCTCTACGCCACTGGCGGGACGGACAAGCGGTACCCGGTGCCCGGCTCCCTGTGGGGCGAGATCGTCTGGCCGGGCCAGCGTACCGACACGTCGAACTCGGTCATCACCTACGCATCGGGCGTCGCCCAGCAAGCCGATGGCGAAGCGATCGTGCGGGCGATCGCGTCGCTCGCGCTGATTACCGGCCAGATCGGCAAGCCCGCCTCCGGCGTATTTCCGCTCGCCGGCCAGAACAACACGGTCGGTTCGGTGGACATGGGTTGCCTTCCGGATTGGCTGCCGGGGCATCAGCCACTCACCTCGGACCCGGCGCGGGCGGCGCTGGCGGAGGCGTGGCAGCGCGAGATTCCCGCCGCTCCCGGTCGCGATCTCGACGCGACGGTGGAGGCCATCGAGCGCGGCGAGATCAAGGCGCTCTACGTCGTCGGGGCGAACCCGGCACGGAGCATTCCGGACACCGAGCGCGTGCTCGCCGCGTTTCGGAAACTGGATCTTCTCGTCGTACAGGACATCTTCCCCACCGAGACTGCGGAGTTGGCCACCGTCATCCTGCCGGCCTCCTCTGCGAAGGAGAAGGACGGCACTTTCACGAGCACGGAGCGACGCATTCAGCGCGTCAATGCGGCTCTCCGACCGATCGGCCAGAGTCGGCCTGACTGGCGCATCCTCGTCGATCTCGCGGCGCGGTTCGAGGAGGATTCCGACTGGTGCCAGCGGCAGTTCGCCTTCGGCGGACCCTCCGACATCGCCGACGAGATCGCCAGGGTCGTGCCCACCTACCGAGGGCTTGCCTACGACGCGATCGGCATCGACGGTGTGCAGTGGCCGCTTCTCGACCGTGCGACCGGGGCGGCGACGCTGTATGAGAGCGGTTTCGAACGCGGACGCGGGCGCGTGTTCCCGGTGCGGACGTCATCGGGCGCGGTCACCCGCGACGAGACCCACCCCTTCATCGGGATCTTCGGACGTGCCCAACTCTGGAATACCGACGCGATGTCCTCTCGGTCACGCGGGCTCGCGCGGATGTGGGGGGAGCATCGCGCGCAGGTGAACGCCAGCGACGCGGCCCGTCTCGGCATCGGCGATGGCGACCTCATCGCGGTCGCCTCGGCGCACGGTCGCCTGGAGATTCGGGTCACCATCAGCGAAATCGTGGCGGCGGGCCAGGTGTTCGTGCCGATCCATCACCCGGACGCGAATCGCCTTCAGGCATCGCGCCGGGCGGGCCGCGGGATGAAGGGTGTTGCCCTGGCAGTCACCCGACTCGCCGGACCGGCGCCGACACCACCACGGCGATCCGAGATCTCTCTGATGGACCTTCCGCTCCTACCCGTCGCGCGACCGACAAGCGGCTGAGTTCGGCGTCGCGCCTACCTGGCGCGCGGCCCGCACGGCGTGGGCGTGCGCCCTCTTCCGATCGATCGCTGCTCCGCGAGCCGTCTCTCCGTGTGCGGAGGCCCGGCCCGCTCAGCCGACCAGCGCGCCGGCGGGTAGAATGCCCAGCGCCACCGTGCCGACGGCCAGCAGGGCGAGCACGGCGACGGTCGCGCCGTTCATCTCGACGCGAATTGGTGACGCCGAAACCGGCTGGAAGTACATCGCGATGATCACGCGCAGGTAATAGAACGTCGCCGCGATGCTCGTGATCGCGGCGAGGATGACCAGATCGACATAACCCGCCTGGATGCCGGCGATGAACACGAAGAGCTTGCCCATGAACCCCGCGGTGAGTGGAATACCGGCCAGGCCCAGCATGAAGATCGCGATCGCACCCGCCAGGAGCGGCGATCGCGCGCCCAGCCCCTTGAGATCGTCGACCTCGGGATCGGAATCGCCCTCGCCGAGAGCGCTGAGGGCCGCGAAGGCGCCGAGGTTCGCGAGCGTGTAGGCGAGCAGATAGAACAGGATCGCCCCGCCTGCCGCCGCGCCGGCCAGGATGCCGATGGCGATGTACCCCGCCTGGGCGATCGACGAGTAGGCGAGCAGACGCTTTACGCGCGTCTGCGCGATGGCCGCCGTGTTGCCCACCAGAAGCGTCAGGATGATGAGCACGGCGACCGCGATGCTCCACTCCGCGCGGAGCGCCGGGACGGCGAACGCCAGGAACCGCAGCAGCGCCACGAAGATGGCCGCCTTGGTCGCGACGGACATGAAGCCACTGATTGGCGTCGGTGCGCCCTGGTAGGTATCGGGAGTCCACATGTGGAAGGGCGCGAGCGAGAGTTTGAACGCGAACCCCACCAGGATCAGGGCGACGCCGCCGAGGACGAGCATGTTGTCCGTCAGGTTCGGGCGGGCGTTCGCGGCGATGACGGTCGCGATCGTCGAGAGGCGCGTGGACTGCGCGGCCCCGAACAGCAGCGCGGCGCCGTAGATCATGAAGGAGAGCGAGAAGGCCCCCAGGAGGAAGTACTTGAGTGCCGACTCCTGGCTCGTCTCCCGCGAGCGCGAGAAGCCGCTCAACACGTACAGGGCGATGGAGAGAATCTCGATGCCAAGGAGCAGGATGATCAGGTCCGCGGCCGCCACCACCAGCGACATCCCGGCTGCCGCGAAGAGGATGAGGGCCAGGTACTCCCCGCTGTAGGTTGGCTCGTCGGCGAGGTACCGGCCCGAGATGAGGATCGTCGCTCCGGTCGCGATCAGGATCGTCAAACCGGCGTAGAGCGCAAATCCATCATTGATCAACACCCCCGGAGTCGTGCCGGCCGTGGGGATCCCGAAGCTGTTCCAGGCGACAGGGGAGCTCGCGGCGATACTGGTAACCGCCGCCACGGCCACCGCGATTGCCGCGGCCGCGGTCAGGAAACTGCGCCCGCGCGTAGCATCGAAGAGGCCAAACATCAGGACCAAAAGCGCAGAGATGGACAGAACGATCGTAGGCGCAAGCGCGTTGAACTCGATGGGTGGGAAGTTCATGCGAACGCCGCCCCCAGCATCGCGATAAGTGCGCTTCCATCCGTCGCCGCGGTCTGTACCGACCCCAGCGCAGCCACCACGCTCTCCTGCATCGCACCCAGCAGAATGTTCGGTGCCACACCGATCACGACGATGGCGATCGCCAGAGGAGCCAGAAGCAGTGCCTCTCGCCCGGTCAGATCGCGCTCATCGACCACCCGCTGACTCTTGACGGGCCCATGCATGATGCGCTGGAACATCCAGATCAGGTACGCAGCCCCGAGGATGACCCCGGCTGAGGCGACCACGACGAAGCGCTGGCGCGGCTCGAATGCGCCGAGCATGGTCAGAAACTCCCCGGTGAACCCGTTCAGTCCCGGCACACCCGCCGCGGAGAATACCGCGAGGAGGAAGAAAGCGGTGATCAGCGGGTAACGCGACGCCAATCCGCCGAGACTGATGATGTCGGAAGTCCCCGTGCGACGGATCAGCATGTCGGCGATGATGAAGAGGGCCGCCGCCGAGATGCCGTGATTGACCATCTGCAGCACGCCGCCCATCACGCCCTGGGTGTTGAGCGCCAGAATCCCCAGCACGATGAATCCGAGATGCGAGATCGAGGAGTAAGCGAGAAGACGCACCAGGTCGCGCGATCCGATCGCGCAGATAGCCCCGTAGAGGATGCCCAGAACCGCCAGTGCGGAGAGCCAGCCGGAGTTCAGCGCGAGTTCGGCGGGAAACATCGGCAGGATCAAACGCACGAACCCGTATGCGCCGACCTTGGTCAGCGTCGTTGCCAGAACCAGGAGCGGGATTGGGGACTGCGCGTACGCATCCGGCAGCCACGTATGCAACGGCACGACAGGTACCTTGATCGCGAACGCCAGAACGAACACAAGGAAGATCCAGAATGGCACGACCCCACGGGCGATCCGGGCCATGTCGTCCATCGCGAACGTCATCGGACCGGTGGCGGCGCCATGGACGTACAGGGCGATGATCCCCGCGAGCATGAGCAGCGACCCGGCCGCCGTGTAGATGAAGAACTTGATCGCCGCCGAGATCCGCCGATCGCCGCCGAACATGCCGATCAGCGCGTACGCCGGGATCAGCATGACTTCCCAGAACAGGAAGAACAAGATGACATCGGTGGCCGCGAACGCGCCCACCATCGCGCCGCAGAGCGCGAGAAGGCCCGCGTAGAAGATGTGATCTCGCGGCTCCTCGCTCGGCCATCGCGCCACCACCGCAAGCGGGGTGAGGAACGCCGCGAGCACGATCAACCACAGGGAGATGCCATCCACTCCCACCGCGTACGAGATGCCGTACAGCGGCACCCACGGTACCTTCTCGACAAACTGGTAGCTCCCGAGCGAAGGATCGAAACCGGAAGAGACCGCGACGGCCAGGACCAGCTCCACCAGGGCGAAGCCCAGTGCGGTCCAACGTGCGGCGCCCGAACGGAGAAGAAGGACGACGCCCGCACCGATCAGGGGGACGGCGATCAGAGTCGTGAGCATCTCGTCAGATCCCGATCCGATAGACGAAGAAGATCGCGATCAGCGCCGCGCCGGCGAAGATCGCCGCTGCGTAGTGGCGCACGTACCCGGTCTGGAACGTATGCCGGAACTCCGACCCCATCCAGCGGGCGAACGCGGGGAACAGGCTGACGATTCCCCCGATGAGGAAGTTGTCCAGCGGCCCGGAGGAGATGAGCGCGATGACCCGGACCGGCGCCAGGATCACGGCGCCGTAGAACGCGTCGATGTAATAACCGGCCCGCATCGCCTCGGCCAGCCCCCCGAGCGATCGGCCCAACCGCCGCGGTATCGCGCGGTCCCCGGCGTAGAGCCACAGGCCGAGCGCGATACCCGCGACGCTGACCACGCCGGATGCGATCGCGATCGAGCCGACCGGGTTCGCGACCTCGACCGGATGCCCTCCCCAGTGGGTGAGCGATGGGTGAAGAAACGCGCCGAACTGCGCGTACGGGAAGCCGGCGACCACCGCGAGGACAGTCAGAATTACGACCGGCCAGAGCATCGATCCCGCCACGCCGTGATCTCCCCCGTGGTCGTGCGCGTTCGAGGTTCCGTGGAATGTCAACGAGACCGCGCGGAACATGTAGACACCGGTGATCGCGCTCGTGAGCAGGAGCAACCCCCCGAGAATCACACTCCCCTGCGGCGACAGGAAGGCCGCGCTGACGATCTCATCCTTGGAGAAGAAGCCGGAGAGCAGCGGGAACCCCGCGTTCGCAGCCGCCGCGATCGCGAAACACCAGTACACCACGGGCAGTCGCGATCGCAGACCACCCATCTGGCGCATGTCCTCCTCGCCAGCGAGATGGTGGATCACGATACCGGCGGCGAGGAAGAGCACCGCCTTGAAGAACGCGTGGGTGGTGAGGTGGAAGATGCTCGCGCCGAATGCTCCCACGCCGACGCCCACGAACATGTATCCCAGTTGCGAGAGAGTCGAGTAGGCGACGACCCGCTTCAGATTCGTCTGGGTCAACGCGATCGTCGCGGCGAAGAATGCCGTGACCGCGCCGATCGATGCCACGGCCGCCATCGCCAGAGGGGCGTGCTCGTAGATCGGGTGGGTCCGGGCGATCAGGTACACCCCCGCCGTGACCATGGTCGCGGCGTGGATGAGGGCGGAGACTGGCGTCGGTCCCGCCATCGCATCGGGCAACCAGACATGGAGCGGGAACTGCGCCGACTTCGCGGCCGCGGCGATAAGGAGCAGGAACGCGATGGTCGTCATCGCGCCCGATCCCTGGCCCGCGGCGACCTCGCGGAACACCCCGTCGAAGTCGACTCTGCGGAAAGTCCAGAAGAGCAGAAAGCACGCCAGGAGAAGACCGACATCGCCAATCGCGTTCACGATGAACGCCTTGGATCCCGCGCGCGCGTTCTCCGGTTTGTCGAACCAGAACGCGATCAGGAAGTAGGAACACACGCCGACGCCACCCCATCCCACCATCAGAAGGACGAAGTTATTCGCCAGCACCAGAACCAGCATCGAAAAGACGAACAGATTGAGGAAGGCGAAGAACCGGTTGTACCCCGGGTCGAGGTGCCCGTGGTGATCTCGCATATATCCCGTTGCGTAGACGTGAATCAGGAAGCCGACGCCAGTCACCACCAGCAGCATGACGGTGGACAGCGGATCGACGAGAAAGGCGATCGGGGCGGTGAAGGAACCCGCCGTGATCCAGTTCGCCACGGTGATCGTCACGAAGCGCTCCGACTCCGGCAGCACCGCCATGCCCGCGGCCACCAGCAGTCCAGCCACGAACGAGGCGCCCACCGCGGCTGAGGCGACCACGCCTGAACCCGCGCGCCCCATCCGCCAGCCAAGCAGCGCGCAATAGAGGAATCCGAGGAGAGGCAGTGCGAGAGCGAGTATGACCCAGGTCGTCATCGACATCCTCAGCCTCGCAGCACGTTCACTTCATCGACATCGATGCTGTCGCGCAGGCGGAAGATCGCGACGATGATCCCCAACCCGACGACGACCTCCGCCGCTGCGACCGCCATGATGAACAGCGCGATCACCTGTCCATCGACCACGTTGAGGTGGCGCGCGAACGCGACGAAACTCAGATTGGCGGCATTCAGCATGATCTCGACACACATGAACATGACCAGCGGGTTCTTCTTGATGCAGAACCCCAGCGCACCGATGGAGAACAGAACCGCGCTGAGGACGAGGTAGTACGGCGTCGGCGCGCTCTCGATCATCGGACGCGCCCCCGGCCAAGGACGACCGCACCCACCATCGCCACCAGCAACAGGATCGACGTGATCTCGAACGGGACGACATACGTCGTGAAGAGCGCGCCGCCCAGGGCGTCGAGGCCGAGCGACGTGGTCGAGACCGGCGCGATCGGCAGGGCGGCCAGCGCTCCCTCCTGAATCGATAACCACAGGACCAGGAGCAGCATCACCGCGAAGGCGCACGACCACACCACCTGGGAGCGGAGACGGTCCGGCCCGGCCGGCCGCTGCGGATTCATCAGGGTGATCACGAAAAGGAAGAGGATCATGATCGCGCCCGCGTAGACGAGGATCTGCACGGCCGCCAGGAACTCCGCACCCATGCTCAGGAACATCAGCGCGACGCAGAAGAGCGTCGCCACGAGGAACAGCGCGCTATGCACCGTGTTCGGCAGCGTGATGACGAGCGTCGCCGAGGCGATCGCGATCACCGCGACGGCGAGAAAGAAGACCTCGCTCAGAGACACTCTAGGTTGACCTCGACACCATCGCTTCACCCGCCCGCGGGTCGGGCACGAGCAGCATGTCCTTCGTATAGACGAACGATGCCCGGTCGTAATCGGCGAGTTCGTAATCGTTGCCGAGCACGATCGCTTCAGTCGGGCACACTTCCTCGCAGTAGCCGCAGAAGATGCACCGGATCATGTTGATCTCGTATCGCCGCGCGTAGCGCTCTCCGGGGGAGACCCGGTTCTCGTCCGTGTTCTCCGCCGCCTCGACGTAGATCGCCCGTGCGGGACAGACCCCGGCGCAGAGCGAACACCCGATGCAGCGTTCGAGGCCGTTCTCATACCGCATGAGTTTGTGTCGCCCACGAAACCGCGGGTGGACGGGACGCCGCTTCTCCGGGTACTGGTACGTGACCGTTGGCCGGAAGATGTGCCGGAACGTCGTGCCGAGCCCTCGAACGAGGGCGCCGACATCGTCGACGAAGTTCGCCACCTATACCCTCCCCTCGATGATGAGGACGCCGATCGCGGTGAGAAACACGTTCAGAAGGGAGACCGGCAGCAGGATGCGCCAACCGAAGTTCATCAACCGGTCGTACCGCATGCGCGGGAGCGTCGCGCGCACCCAGACGTAAACGAAGAGCAGGGCGACGACTTTGAGGAGGAACCACCACGGCCCATCCGCGATCGGGCCCTTGTAGCCGCCCAGATACAGCGTGGTCGCGATCGCCGAGACGGTGATCATGTTGATGTACTCGGCCATGAAGAAGAGCGCGAATCGCATGCCGCTGTATTCGGTGTGATACCCGGCGACCAGTTCCGACTCTGCCTCGGGAAGATCGAACGGTGCCCGGTTGGTCTCGGCGATCCCCGAGACCAGATAGAGCAAGAACCCGAGCGGTTGCAGGAGAAGGAGCGGCACGACTCCCTGGAACTCCACGATCTCGGTCATATTGGGCGAACCGACTACGAGGATCACTGCCAGGACCGAGAGGCCCAGGCTCAGTTCGTAGGAGATCATCTGCGCCGAGGCGCGCACCCCACCCAGCAGCGAATACTTGTTGTTCGAGGCCCACCCCGCCAGGGTGATGCCGTAGACGCCCAGCGATCCAACCGCCAGAACGTACAGAATGCCAATGCTGGCGTCCGAGAGGTACATTCCGATCTGGCGGCCACCAATCTCGATTGGCGGCCCAATCGGAATCACCGCGAACGCCGCCAGCGCAACCATCGCGGACATGCAGGGCGCGGCGAGATACACGAAGCGATCGGCACCCCGTGGGGTGGGACTCTCCTTGAAGAAGAGCTTGATGCCATCCGCGAGTGGCTGCAACAGGCCGAAGGGACCCACGCGGTTGGGCCCATACCGGATCTGGATGCGGGCCGCCACCTTGCGCTCGAACAGCGTCATATAGGCGAACCCCGTCAGCAGCGCGAAGATGATGATGAGGCTCTTGACGACTGCGACGATGATCTGGAAGACGAGTTCGCTCACGCCGAACCGACCGGAAGCAAGTCGAACGTCGAGCCGCCGTGGAGGACGGCGCTTCCCCGGCCCTCCGGTCCGACCGGCCACTGAATGCCCCGGTATCCCACGCGCTCGAGCGTCACCCCTGCGTAGCGCGGGACCTCGCGCGCCAGTGCGGCGGCCATCGCCTCCGCGCTCGACTCCGTATAGGCGCCGCCGATCGCGTTCGCCAGATCGCGCAGAATGCGCCACTCCGGCCGTCCATCGCCGGGAGCCGTGGTGCACGCCCGCAACCGCTGAACGCGCCGATCGAGGTTCGTAAAGGTCCCGTCCTTTTCGGCGAAGGTCAGCCCTGGCAGCGCGACATCCGCCGCATCCGCGGTTGGTCCGCCCAAACTGTCGATGACGACGAGGCAGGGGATCCGCCCGCGCAGCGCCAGAAGGTCGGCTTCGAGCGGTCGCCCCACGACGAACAGGACCTCGACCTTCCCCGCTTCTATCGCGGCCGCGATCGCGTTTCCGGCGATGCCGCCCTCGCCCGGCACGATGCCGATGTCGATCGCGCCCTGCTCGTTGGTGCCGGTGACGAGCGGGAAAATCCCCGTGCCCTCGCGGCCGAACGCTTCGCAAAGCAGACCGATGTTCGTGACCGCGTTCAGAACGCGCGGATCGGTCCCCGCCGATCGCGGGTAGAGGATGGAGAGGCGCTCCGCGCTGCCGATGGTGCGCGCCGCGCCGGCGATCGCCGGGTCGCTCGGCCCCGCGCCCGCTTCTGCCGCGATTCGCTCGATGCCACGCACGCGCCGCGCTGGTATCGGCGGCACCGTCGCTCGGGTGACGCCGTACCGGGCAGCGCCCTCCTCGACCGTCGCGTACGCCGCGGGCTCGGCCTCGTTTGCCTCCTTCGCCTTCGCCACGGCGGCATCGTGCGCCCGTTTCACGGCATCGGCGAAAGCACGGGTCGCCGCGGCTTCGGCGGCTTCGTGCCGCCGCGCCCGCGCAGCGTCGAACTCCGCCGGTATCAGACGGGCGATCGCCTCGAGGGTCGTGCCGAGATCGTCATCCGCTGCGATGAATGGCTGCCGGTAGGGCGAGTGGTTTACGTCGAGCCGCTCGCTCCCGACCACCACGACCCGGGCGCCGCGTCCGAGGGCCTTCTTGATCCGCAGGTTCAGGACCGGCTGATCGACCAGCGTATTCGCACCCACAATGAGGATGACATCGGAGCGATCGAGCCCTGAGATCGACCCGGTGACCGCGTCGATCCCGAGCGGTGATGCAGGGTGGCCCGCACGACTGTGATCGAGGTTCGTACTCCCGATCGTGTCCACCATCAGCCGCCGAAACGCAAGGAGATCCTCGTTGGTGAGACCGGTTCCGGCCAGACCGGCGATAGAGCCGGGCCCGCGCCGGTCGATTGCCCCGCGCACCGCGGCTGCGACCGCGTCGATCGCTTCGGCCCAGGTCGCGTCGGATGACGCGGACCCCCGCCGGACGCGCGGCCCGGTCAGGCGAGCGCTGGTGTACGGGTATCCGTAGCCGAAGCGCCCTCGATCGCAGAGCCAGCCATCATCGGTGGCCGGGTTCTCGCGCGAGAGGAACCGTTTGATCTGGTTGTCGCGCACGTCCGCGCGGACGTTGCATCCCACTGCACAGTGCGGGCAGACCGTGGATACCGAGCGGATATCCCATGGGCGCGCCGAGAATCGGTAGCGAGCGCTTGTGAGCGCCCCAACCGGACAGATCTCGATGGTGTTGCCCGAGAACGGGGAATCAAACGTGCGGCCCGGGGCCAGCCCAATCTGACTCTCCGTCCCCCGCTCGATGACGGTGAGCGACTCATCGCCGGCGATCTCCCGCGTGAAGCGCACGCAGCGGTAGCACATGATGCAGCGCTCGCGATCGAGGAGCACCTCGTCGGAGAGCGCGAGCGGCTTCTCGAAATGGCGCTTCTCGTCGATGTAGCGGCTCTCCGCGCCGCCGAAGCCGAACGTATTGTCCTGAAGTGGACACTCACCGCCGCGGTCGCACACCGGGCAATCGAGCGGATGGTTGAGCAAGAGGAACTCGATCGTCGACTTCTGGGCGCTCACCGCCATCGGCGATGTCGTCTTGACGACCATCCCCTCCGCCACCGGAGTCGTGCACGCGGTCTGCGGCAGGGGAGGTCCCGGCGCGATCTCGACCATGCACATCCGGCAGGCGCCGACGGGCTTCATCTTCTCGTGGTAACAGAAGACCGGGATGTGTACCCCGATGGTCTTCGCCGCGTCCACGAGCAGCGTGCCGCGTGGCACGCGCACGGTCTTGCCGTTGACGGTCAGTGTGACGAGGTTGTCCATCAGTCGAGCGGCTTCACGGGGCGACCGCTTGCCGTCGGGCAACTACCCGTGCGCGCGTGATACTCCCACTCATCGCGCCACTGCCGCACCGTGCTCGTGATGCAACTGGTCGAGGCATCGCCGAGCGCGCAGAGCGTCATCTTGTTCGGTGGACCGAAACCGATGCGATCGGCGATCGAGAAGAGCGTATCGATGTCCTTCGACTCCGCCTGCCCGTCGCAAATGCGTCGCGCGATCTTGACCATCCAACGCGTCCCCTCGCGGCAGGGCGTGCACTTGCCACAGGATTCGTGGTTGTAGAACTCGGCCAGACGCAGCGCGGCGTGTGGGACACAGCAGTGCTCGTCGAGGACGATCTGCGCACCCGAACCCAGCATCGTGCGCATGCCGCCCAGCGTGTCGAAGTCCAGCTTGACGTCCCAGCATTCTCCCTTGAGCCAGGCCGACGAAGCGCCACCGGGGATGAACGCTTTCATCGTGCGCCCGCCCCAGACACCGCCGCCGAGATCGTTGACGAGATCGCCCACCGTCAATCCCAGCGGCCCCTCGTGATTGCCGGGCCGGTTGACGTGCCCGCTCAGCGAATAGATAAAGGGCCCCGTATTCCGCGGCGGCGTGCCGAGCGACATATACCAGTCCAGGCCACGGCTGAGAATGTGCGGAACGTTGCTGATGGTCTCGACGCTGTTGACCACGGTCGGCCCGGCGTAGAGCCCCACCACCGCGGGAAAGGGCGGCCGCGAGCGGGGCATCGGCCGATTGCCTTCGAGGGACTCGAGAAGCGCCGATTCCTCGCCACAGATGTACGCGCCCGCGCCGTGAATGGTGTAGGCATCGCAGGTGAAGCCGGAACCGAGGATATTGGTCCCCAGGTACCCGCGATCGTATGCCTGCTGGACCGCGCTCTTGAGGCGGTGGTAACCGAGCGCGAACTCGCCCCGGATGTAGAAGAACGCCTTCGTGATCCCCACCGCGAAGCAGGTGATGATCGCGCCCTCGACCAGTTGGTGTGGATCGTGCTCGAGCAACTCCCGGTCGTGGAACGTCCCCGGCTCGCTCTCATCACCATTGACCACGAGGTACTTCTGCATCGGCCCTTTCGGCACGAACGACCACTTGAGTCCGGTCGCGAAGCCGGCGCCACCCCGTCCGCGCAATCCGGAGTTCTTGACCAGGTCGATCAGTTGGTCCGGCGTGTACTCCGCGAGAGCCTTCTTGAGCCCGGCATAGCCACCGTTCGCCTCGTAGACATCGATGTCGTAGGCACGTGGTACCCCCACGTTGCGCGTGAGGACCTTCTCGTACTCAGCCACGGTTGGCCGACTCGGCCTGGAGAATGGGCCACGGCACGCCGTGCTCGCCGGCCGCCTCGGGCGGGCGGGCGCGGAGTTCATCCAGAAGGCGATCCACCGAGGCGATCGTCAATCGCTCGGCGTACTCCTCGTTGTTGATGAGGATGACGGGCGCCGTGCCGCACGATGCCAGGCATTCGAACGGGCGCACCGTGAACATGCCATCGCCGGTCGTCTCGTTCAGCGCGACCCCGAGTCGGGCGAGCAGGTGATCGATGATCTCGTCGGCCCCACGGAGGTAGCAGGCGATGTTCTTGCAGACCCCCAGGACGTACCGCCCCTTCGGCTCGCGGTAGAGCATGTCGTAGAACGTGACGAGCATGTACACCGCGTTCGGGTCGAGTTCGAGCAGCTGCGCGACCTCTTCGATCTGCTCCTGGCCCAGGTACCCGGCATCGCGTTGCGCTGCGCGCAGGGCGGGCAAGATGGCGGTCCGGCGCTGGGGGTAGTGGGTGAGGGCCGCCTGGATTTCGGCGCGCGCTTTCTCGCTCAGTGGCACAGTCGGCGGTTCTCCGGGGGCCGTAATATAGCCTAACGGTCGACGTCGCCCAGCACCGGGTCGAGGCTGCCGATCAGGGCCACCAGGTCGGCGACCAGCCCTCCCCGGGCAAGCCGTGCGATCGCGGAGAGGTTGTAGAAGCTCGGCGTCCGCACGTGGGCGCGATAGGGCTTCCCGCTCCCGTCCGCAACGAAGTAGAAGCCGATCTCCCCACGGGGGGATTCGATCGGCACGTAGATCTCTCCCGCGGGGACGCGGTAGCCCTCGGTCGCCAGCTTGAAGTGGTGGATCAAGGCCTCCATGCTGGTCGCCAGCTCGGCCCGCGAGGGGAAGCTCACCTTGTGGTCGTGGACCGTGAAATCGCCACCGGGAAGGCGATCGACCGCCTGACCGATGATCCGCAGGCTCTCGCGCATCTCCCGCATGCGGCACAGGTAGCGGTCGTAGACGTCGCCGTTCGTGCCGAGCGGGACATTGAAATCGTAGCTCTCATAGCCGGAGTACGGCTCCGCCTTGCGGATGTCCCAGTTGACGCCGGAGCCGCGCAGACACGGCCCGGTCAGCCCGTAGGCGACGGCATCGTCAGCGGAGATCTTGCCAATGCCGACCGTCCGCTCCCGCCAGAGTTCGTTGGACGTGAGCAGGTCCTCGTACGTGTCGATGCGGGGCGGGAAGGCGGTGAGGATCTCCCGCACCTTCGCCGGAAACTCCTCTGGGAGGTCGTAGTAGAGCCCACCCGGCCGGATGTACGAGGTCATCAGGCGCTGACCCGAGACCATCTCGAAGATGTCGAGGATCATCTCGCGCTCGGCGAGCGCGTAGAAGAACACACTCATCGCGCCCAGGTCCAGAGCCTGTGTCGCGAGCCAGACCAGGTGCGAGTTGAGTCGCGTCAGTTCGGCCAGAATGACCCGGCCCACCTGTGCCCTGGGTGGCGGCTCGATGCCGAGGAGTCTCTCGATGCCGAGCGCGAACGCCAGGTTGTTCGACATGGGCGCCAGGTAATCCATCCGATCGGTCATCGTGACGCCCTGGTGGTAGGTCTTGTGCTCGTAGGTCTTCTCAATTCCCGTGTGAACGTAACCGATGACCGGATCGCACGAGAGGACAACCTCGCCATCCAGCTCCAGCACCAGGCGCAACACACCGTGCGTCGCTGGATGCTGCGGACCCATGTTGAGGAGGAGCCGCCCATCCTCCTCCACGAGCGTCGCCGACCCGACGGGCTTCACCATCGTCATCGCCATCAGCGTGCTCCTCGCACCGGCTCATTCAGGGTCGGCTGCGTGGTAGTGAACTCGATCTCCTCCTCGATGAGCGGGTAGTCCTTGCGCAGAGGATGGCCCTGCCAGTCCTCGGGCGTCAGGATCCGCGTCATCTGAGGATGCCCGACAAACACGATCCCGAACATGTCGTAGGTCTCGCGCTCGGCCCAGTTCGCGGAAGGCCAGAGGTCGACCACCGAAGGGATCGTCGCGGCATCCTCAGCCAGCGCCACCTTCACGCGGATGCGCTGGTTGCGGGCGAGGGAGGAGAGGTGGTAGACGACATCGAAGCGAGGCGTGCGTCCGAGGTCCCGGCGCGTGGTGACGGGATCGAAGGAGAGGTAATCGACCGCGGTCACGTCGCTCAGCCGGGTGAAGCGGAGAGATCCGTCATCGCGGAGCGCGGTTAAGATCTCGTGCGCGCGCTCGGCGGGAATGCGCACGGTGATCTGGCCGTGCGTCGTTTCATCGACGATCGCGTCCCCGAAGAGGTCGCCGAGTCGCGCCAGCGTCGGGTGGGGTGGCGGCGCCTCTGGCGCCGTCGCGCCCGCACTTGTGTCGGTCACGCTGCGCCCGCGCGGGCGCCCCGCGCCTCCGGGCTCGCCGCCGATGTCGGCGTCGTGTTGCCCATAATCTTCTGCTGCAGTTTCATCACCCCGTGCAGGAGCGCCTCGGGTCGCGGTGGGCAGCCCGGTATGTACACGTCCACGGGCACGATCTTGTCCACGCCCTGCACGATGGCGTAGTTGTTGAAGATACCGCCACACGACGCGCAGTCACCCATGGAGATGACCCACTTCGGATCCGGCATCTGCTCGTAGAGCTGGCGGATCACCGGGGCCATCTTCTGGCTCACGCGACCCGACACGATCATCAGGTCGGCCTGGCGGGGGCTGGCTCGGAACAGTTCCGAGCCAAACCGGGCGATATCGTGCCGCGACGCCGTCGTCGCCATCATTTCGATCGCGCAACAGGCCAGTCCGAATGCCATCGGCCACAGGGATTGCGACCGCCCCCAATCGGACAGTTTTGTGAGGAGCACCCCGGGGGCGCCCGATCGCTGTTCCGGATTCACTCCCATCGCAAGGCTCCTCGCTTCAGCACGTACAGATAACCCACCAGCAGCAATCCGACGAAGAGCGCCATCTCGACCAGGCCGAACAGCCCGAGCTGGCGGAACGAGACGGCCCACGGGTAGAAGAACGCGACTTCGATGTCGAACAGGATGAAGAGCATCGCGATCAGGTGGAAACTGACGTGGAATCGCTGCCGCGCCGGAGCCAGCGGACGGATCCCGCTCTCGTACGGGACGTACTTGCCCGGTTGCGACCTGCGCGGCGCGATGAGGCCAGGCAGAGTCATGATGATCGCCATCAGACCTACGCTCAGGGCGAGCAGGATCAGGATGGGAAAGTAGGCGTTTGGCACAGGCCGGCAGTATAGAGCACCCGCTGGAGACCTTCGTTCGCCCCTGGGCGGGATATCGGTTCGACCTCGTCCTCGATTACCTCAGGCGTTCGCCCTCGGCGATCACCGAGACGATCGACGATTCGTCGTACGCGCGCGCCTTCCGATCGGATACCGGCCCGGTGGTCGCGCGCGTGACGAGCATTGTGAACGGTGCGCTCCGCATCGAGATCGCCGGACCTGGCGCGTCGGCACTCGCGCGCGATGCGATCGCCGTGCGCCTGAGCGATGCGCTGGGACTGAAGCGGCCGCTTCCGGAGATCGCGACACTCCTCGGACGGGATCGGGTTGTCGGGGAGCTTCTCGTCTTGTACGCGGGGTTGCCGCCTCTCTGCATCCCCGACCTCTTCGAGACGCTGGTGTGGGCGATACTGGGTCAGCAGGTGAATATCGCCTTCGCCGGCCGCATGAAGCATGCCCTTGTCCGGACCTATGGCGAACCCGTCGGGGCGTTTGGGGCGAGTCACCATCTCTTCCCCTCACCAGCGGTCCTCGCGCGCATGACCGTGGCCGAGGCGCGCGCGCTCCAGATCAGCAGGCAGAAGGCGGAGTACATAAGGGGCGTCGCAGAGAGTGTGGCTTCCGGTGCCCTCGATCTGGAGGCACTGCCCTCATGGGATGATGAGACGATCATCGAGCGCCTGACGCGTCTTCGCGGCGTCGGTCGTTGGACTGCCGAATACCTGCTGCTCCGTGGACTGGCACGTCCCGACGCGATCCCGGCCGGGGACATGGGGCAGCGGGCCGCGATCGGTCGTATGTATGGCCTCGGGCGCCACGCCTCGGAGCAGGAGGTACGGGCCATCGCCGAGCGATGGCGGCCGTGGCGCGGCCTCGTGGCGTTCTACGTCTGGTGCGCGCTCCAGCGGCGAGAGGTGCCGACGCCTCAGGTCGGCGTGGATTCCGCGAACTGAGCGAGCATCTCGACCGCTCGCGCCAGATCCTCGTCATCTTCCGGCAGCAGCCAGTCTCCGGGACGCAGTCCTTCGATCGCGTCGCGCAGAATGGCAAGCTCGTCAGACCTGACACGCGGTGGCCTGCGCCGGCGCGTGCCCTCGTGCGAGCGTGGTGCGTTCATCCGTCAGTCAGCCCCGCATCGACCAAACATAAGGTACACGAGATGGGGCGGGTTTTCATCCGTTCAGGGCGAACTGATAGGTACGCAGCGTCTCCTCACTGAAGCAGGCGAAGATGACGCGGTCGAAAGCGTCCGGATGCTCGTCCATTCCTCTGCGGACGGTCCCGACTGCGATCGCCGTGGCCCTCGCGAGCGGGTAACCGTAGATGCCGGTGCTGATGGCCGGAAACGCGATCGAACGAAGTCCGTGTGCGCGCGCGATCTCGATGCTGGAGCGATAGCACGATGCCAGGAGTTCGGCTTCGCCGTGCTCGCCTCCGCGCCATACCGGGCCGACGGCGTGGATCACAAAGCGTGCCGGCAGGCGGAAGCCACGCGTCAGGCGGGCCTCGCCGGTGGGACATCCTCCAAGAGCCAGACATGCGACGAGGAGCTCCGGCCCCGCTGCGCGGTGGATCGCTCCGTCCACGCCCCCGCCACCACGCAATCCGCTGTTCGCCGCGTTGACGATGGCATCCACGTCGAGGGTCGTGATGTCCACGACCATCGCCTCGACGCGCGGCACCCGATCAGTCGCCCAGGGGGAAGGGGCGGATGCCGTAGCGGCGATCGGCCTCCAGGAGCCGCTTCACGAGATCCGGCGCGTAGCCGTGCGGGCGATCCCGGTACGAGACCCAGTCCGAAAGCGAGTCGCGCACGTGATCCAACGTGGCCGGCTGATTTCCGCTGGCGAGGAACATCCGGAAGACGCTCTCGACGACAGGGGTATCGGGCGTGATGTAGTTCCGCTCTTTCGAGCAGTGGGCGCGGATCACCGCGATGGGGTTATCGCCGTACGAGACCTGCCGGGTCTCGTAGACCACCCGTCCGGCCTTCTGGTCGACGACAGGCACGGATTCCTCGGCGACGGAGCCGACTCTCTTCTGGCACTCGGGGCAGAAGCGGCCCTGGGCGGCGGTCCGGAAGGAGATGCCGTTCGTGTCGTACCACGACTGATCGATGTAGTAGCGTATCGGCTCGCCCGTCCCGGTGTCTTCGGTCTGCACAACTGCGAACTCGCTCATAGCACCGGACTTTATACACTCGCATCGGCTCGTCAGGAGGTTCCCATGCCCTATGTCGTGATCGAACTGTTCGAGGGTCGTACCGTGGAGCAGAAGCGTGCGTGCGCGAAGGCCGTGACCGACGCGATCGTGACGCACCTGAAGGCAACACCGGAGTCGACCCACATCATCTTTCACGAGATGAAGCGGGAGAATCAGGCCCACGGTGGTAAGCTGGCCTGCGACTAGGCGAACTCCTCGCCCAGGGTGATGGGCTCACCAAACGGTTCGTCCACTACCTCGAAGCGCAGGGGCATATCCGGCCCCGCCTGATCGAAAAAGAACGCATCGCCCGGCGCGACTATTCGCCGGCCGATGCTCGTCGCGCGCGGGAGATCTGGCGATACCACCAGCGTGGATTCTCGGTCCAGAATGCGGTGGAGGCGGTGGAGCGCGCCGATCGCGCGCTCGCCTACGTTCTGGTGTCCGTTCCGGCGCGCCGCTGGCGGGATGGCCTCGATGCGGCGGCCCAGCAGGAGAACGTGCTGGAGGCGGCGATCGTCTACGGTGAGGCCGAGAACCTCATCCTCAAACTGCGGGCGCCGGATGATGGCGACATCTACCTCGTGCTGGGGGCGGTACTGCGGGCCGCGGCGATCGCCGGCCAGCCGACCATCCTTCGGGTTACACCGGCGAGCCTTCCGCGGCGATACTCCCGAGCATCCGCCATGCAGGCATACGTCCTCATCAAGGCATCCGCGAAGCAGGTCGAGCGTGTGCTCGAGGCTCTGCGACCCATCGCGGGCATCGTGGAGGCCAGCACGGTCTACGGCGAGACCGACGTGATTTGCCGGGTCGCGGTGCCAGACCAGGCCTCGCTCGATCGACTGGTGATGCACGATCTACACGCGATCGACGCGGTCGAGTCGACGCGCACCTTCATCGTGGTGAGCGACCTCCACTGGAGGCGCGGCGACGGATGACGATGGGTGATCCGGCTGCACGCATCAGGCGCCGCCAGCGAACGCGCGCCCTGGCGAGAGATCTCGCGACGGAGTTGCAGCGCCGGCTTCCGACTGTCCCCATCGAGTGGGAGGCGATCACCGACGCCCCGGTCGATACAGAGGATGGGACTCTGGTGGTGCGCACCGATGGGGTCTCGATCCTGACCGTGCTGGGTGTCGCGCGCGATCTGGCCGCCCACGTCGCCGGCGCGGAGGAGGGCATCCGCATCGTTCCGCGTGTGTGGCCGCGGACGATCTGGTGTGCCCGTGGAGGGGGACCCGCCTCCCGGCGGCTCAGCCGGACCGAGCTTGACGCGACGGGACAGCCCTGGAGCGGTCGAGACGACCGGGGAAACTACCTGGTGTGCCGCGATGGCGGGCACGAAGGCGAGCATCTATGGCAGTACAACGAGGTGAAGGAAGACTATGGCGCGACCGACCAGACGTGAGCGGCGTGAGCAGCGCCGAGAGGCGACCAGGGTCGCGAAGGAGGCGGCCGAGCGCCAGTCGCGCGTCCGTCGGTGGGTCTTCATCGGCGCGTCGGCCGCAATCCTGGCGGTGGGAGCAGTCTTCGGCGTCCCCGCGGTGGTGGATGCGCTACGCCCTCTTCCCGTCCTGAGTTTCGCCGATCAGGGCAGGGAACACGTTGACCCCGCTCAGCCGACCCCGGTGTACAACTCGAATCCGCCGACGTCGGGTCCGCACTATCCGAGTTGGGCCCCCTGGGGCGTGCACGACCAGGAACTGCCCGACTCTCTCCTCGTCCACAACCTCGAACACGGGGGCGTCATCGTCCACTACAACTGTCCGGAAGGATGCCCGGATCTGGTCAACCAGTTGCGGGATCTCGTCGGATCGTATCGGTCGAAGGTCATCCTCGCGCCACGGCCGCGCGCCGATGTGCCCGCGCTCATCACCCTCTCCGCCTGGACGAAGATGGACCGTCTGGACGCGTTCGATGCGGAGCGCATCCGGGCGTTCATCCAGCGATTCCGGGATAAGGGACCCGAGCAGGTGCCGGACTGAAGCGACGCGTCGAGACGCCTGGACTACGGAAGATGTATTGACACCCGCTACGACTCGTAGTAGAGTACCTCAACGAAATGAGTCAGCAAAGAAGAGCTGACCGAGGAGGTACCGCGATGATGAGTCTTCAGGCCCGGCCGTACGTGTCCCTGCGCGAGGCGATGGATCGCCTGTTCGACACCGCATTCACGTCGCCGAACGGCGGTGCCGCTCGCGAGACGGCGAGTGTGCCCGTGAACGTCTTCGAGGATGGCGATACGTATCGCGTCCAGGCGCTCGTTCCCGGAGCCACCGCCGAGACGATCTCGGTGACGGCGCAGCCCGGCGGATACCTGACGATCTCGGGCGAGTCGAAGGCGAGCATCCCTGAGAGCGCGCGGGCGGTGTGGTCCGAGTACGGCAACACCCGGTTCCGGCGGGACATCGCTCTGTCGCTGCCATTCAATGCCGATGAGGCGCGCGTGACCTACGCCAACGGCGTGCTCGACATCGTTCTGCCCAAGTCGCCAGAGGCACGGCCGCGCGCGATCAAGGTCCTGGGCGGCGGATCCTGATGCGACACAGGAGGCCGCGACGCTGAATCGTTCAGCCCGCGGCCTCCGTCCCTTCAACGACCACGGTACCCGGCTCGGACAGAAGGTCGACCGCGCCGACCGGTAGGTCCACGGTGAAGACGGACCCTCGCCCGGGCTCGGACCGCACCGCGATGCGGCCGCCGTGATGGACCACAATCTCTCGCGCGATGTAGAGGCCCAGCCCGAGGCCGAGATGTCCGCGCCGATACGTACCGGCGCCCACCTGAAAGAAGCGATCGAAGACCTTCGTCGCGTCGTCCGCGGACATTCCGACGCCTTCGTCGTGCACGGAGAGGTGTGCCCAGCCCTCACTGCGCGCCACCCGCACCACGATCGGACCTCCCGCCGGCGAGTACTTGACCGCGTTGTCCAGCAGGTTGGTGATGACCTCATCGATGCGTCGCCGGTCTGCGACGACGGGGCAGGTGGCAACCCCTTCGACCGCGATGGTGTGTGCGTCGGTCGTCGCCTGAACGGCCTCGGCGGCTCCCCGCACCAGTTCTGTGAGATCGAACGGGGAGACCTGCAGGTCGAGCAGGCCGATCTCGATTCGCTGCAGATCGAGTAGCTGCTCGATCATCGCCAGCATGCGATCCGCTTGTTCGCCGATGCGCTCGACGATGGTGCGATCCTGACCCGGCCAGTCCGAAAGCCCGGCGCGCCGATCGAGCACCTCGCTGTACGCCTTGATCACCGCCACGGGCGTCTTCAGTTCGTGGGAGACGACCGAGAGGAACTCCTGCCGCGCCGCTGCGCGCGCGTGATCGCGCTCGATCGCGCTGTGGCGAAGCAGGAGTCCGACGCGCTCCGCGACGAGACGCAGGAAGGCCGCGTCATCGCTGTCGAATGCGGCCGGTCGACGGCTCCCCACGATGAGCAGCCCCTGGGCTTCCTGATCGCCGGGGATCGGGATCGCGAGGATCGATCGGACACCGATGGTGCGGAGGCCCGAGGGGGCTTTGGGGTTCTCCTGCGCGTCGGCGCACCGGTAGGGCACGCCGGTCTTGAAGGACGCGGCGAAGGCGCCGCCGGCACGCGTATCGATGCGGTCGAGTCCGACGGGCTCCCCGAAGTCCTCGATGCGGTGTTCGCCCGCGCGAATCAACTCCCACGATTCCGGCGCCCGCGCCGCGCCGTGGCCGGCCTCCACCTGCAACAGATTGCGGCAGAGCAACACATCGGTGATATCGGCCGCCATCACGTCATTGATGACCGCCGCCATACGCTGGCAGAACGGCTGCACCTGGACGCGCTCGATCGTCCCGATGGCACCGACCGTCTCGCCGTACCGTGCCCGACGGCGCTCCGCCTCCAGGAGGCGGGCGTTCTCGATCGCGATGCCCGCGATTCGCGCGAGGATGCGTACCCAGCGCACTTCCGAGGGTACGAACAACGCCTGCCGTGCTGCTGCGAAGACGCCGACCACGCTGCCACGAAGGACGATCGGGGCGGCCACCAGGGCGAGGTCGCCCCGGTTCAGGTAGGGTGAGCCGCCCGCCCGATCGACCACCGCCTCGGCGATGATCGCCGCCCGCGCCTCCGGGCCACCCACTCCCAGCGAGACGGACTCATCCGGGGCGTGGGGAAGACTGTCCGATGCGATCAGGCTCAGGACGTTGCCCTCGCGCCGCAAGATGTAGGCGCAATCGGCACTGAGCAGGCCGCGCGCCGCCGCGAGCAACCCGCCGAGGGCTGGTCCCACCTCGCGCCCATCGCCGAGCCCGGCCAGCGCGAACTCCAGGTAGCCGGGATCGTCGCCGCCAAAGCTCACCGCTTCGATGCCTCGATCGCCGCCGCGCGGTAGTCGACGAACCGGTATCCAAGCCCGCGCTCGTTGAGGATGTATTTCGGGCGCGAGGGATCCGGTTCGATCTTCTGGCGCAGGTAGTTGACGTACTGGCGCACGTAATGCTCTTGAGAGAGGTACTCGATGCCCCAGACGCGGGCCAGGATCGATTCATACGGCAGCAGGCGGCCCGGGTTGCTTGCCAGGTGATACAGCAGGCGATATTCCATGGCCGTGAGCTGGACGCGATTGCCCCTGAGGTGGACCTCCCCGCGCCGAAAGTCGATCGTCAGGTCCTCGTCGACTGTGATCGCCGTTCGATTGACCGATGGCTGCGACTCGGCGCGGCGGAGCACGGCCTCAATGCGTGAGGAGAGTTCGCGCTGCGAGAACGGCTTCGCGACGTAGTCATCGGCGCCGCTCCGCAGGCCGCGGACGCGGTCGTCCTCTCCGCCGCGCGCGGTCAGCATGATCACCGGGACATCAGACACCTCGCGCAGTCGCCGGAGGGTCTCGAATCCGTCCATCCCGGGCATCATCACGTCGAGAAGAACCAGATCCGGCAGGTGCTCGCGCACGCGGGTGAGGGCCTCTTCACCGCCCGTGGCGATGAGAACGACGTAGCCCTCCATCTCAAGCCAGAGGCGCACCGCGTCGACGAGGTTCGGCTCGTCATCCACGATCAGGACGCGGCGCTCGGCCGGGCCCGCGGTCACCGTCTCGATTATACGCCCCCTCTTACAGGGATTTAAGCCGGCACCGACCTAGAATCCACGTTATGGCAAGAGTGATCGTCGAGGATGCCGTCATCGCGACGGGTCGCACTCCGGAGACGATCGAGCGGTGGATCCTCGCCGGGCGAATCGACGCCGAGAGAGCGGGAGACGACTGGCTGATCGACCTCTCCTCGCTCTTGAATGTGGCGGCTGTGGAGGAGATGGGCGGAAACGGCCAGACCCATCACCCGGAAGACGTACGGTCGCCGATCGC
>CAZHZF010000001.1:193162-196887 GCA_964536925.1 uncultured Dehalococcoidales bacterium
GTCGAGGTAGCCGCGACGGCGATCGCGGCACTCAGTGCTCGTCTCGAGCAGGCTCTGAGCGAGATCGAGCGGATGCACGACGAACGGATGAAGATGGCACTCCAACTCGGCTATGCCCAGGCGCAGCTGAAGGTCGCCAACGAGCAATTGCGCGCGCTCTCGGCCCCGGCCCCAGAACCGCCATCGCTGATGGAGCGCCTCAGGAAGTTCTTCCGCGGCGGCTAGCTCCCTCGGTACGGCGTATCCTCCGGCCCGGAAGGAGACGCCCATGCGCGCGGCTCGGTGGCACGGCAGAAACGACCTCCGGGTGGAGAACGTCCCCGACCCGACGCCGGGTCCCCGTGATGTCGTGATCGGCGTGGCGTACTGCGGCGTCTGTGGCACGGACCTCGAGGAGTACCGAGAGGGCCCGATCTGGATCCCCACCGTCGAGCCCAATCCTCTCACAGGTCGGCGCGCGCCAATGGTGATGGGGCACGAGTTCGCCGGCCGCGTGGTCGCGGTCGGTCGGGAGGTCACGCGTTTTCGGCCCGGCGATGCGGTCGCGCCCGATGTCGTGATCTCCTGTGGGCGATGCTACTGGTGCGTGCGCCACCAGGTCCACCTGTGCGAACACATGGCCGCGCTCGGTCTGCACGGCGACGGCGGCCTGGCGGAGTTCTGTGCGGTGCCCGAATCGATGTGCGAGCCGGTGCCCGCCGGCGTGACGATGGCATCCGCTGCGCTCGCCGAACCCCTGGCCGTGGCGGTACGCGCGGTGCGACGGTCGCGTCTGGCGGTCGGCGACAGCGTCGCGATCGTTGGCGCGGGTGCGGTCGGTCTGCTCGCGCTCCAGGTGGTTCGGGCCGCCGGCGCCGGATTCGTGGCTGTCGTCGAGCGGTCGCCGGCGCGCAAGGCGATCGCGGCGGCTCTCGGCGCCGATGTGGTGCTCGATCCCGAAGCGGAGGAGTGCGCCCCTCGCCTTCGCGAATTCACCGGGGGCGTCGGTCCCGACATCGTCCTCGAGTGCGCGGGCGGCACCGGAACATGGATCTTCGCGGCCTCGCTGGTGCGGCGAGGCGGGCGCGTGGTCGTCGTGGGCCTGAACTCGTCTCTCGCGCCCGTGAACGTCACGGCCACGATCGTTGCGCCCGAAATCGAGGTGATAGGCTCCCTCGCCCACGTGTACGACGAGGACTATCGGGGTGCGATGCGGCTGCTGGGAGCAGGCCGGGTGGACGCCGAACGCATCGTCTCCCATCGCGTGGCGCTCGCCGATGTCGTCGCGGGCGGCTTCGATCGGCTCGAACGTCAGAAGGCCGAGACGCTGAAGATTCTCGTTACCGTGGGAGGAACGCAATGACTGGAAAGCAGGGAATCCAGACGGATCGCGCGGCGGCCCCGATCGGTCCGTACAGCCAGGGCATCCGATGGGACCGCCTCGTCTTCACCGCGTCGGTGCCGACGTCCAATCCCGCCTTCGGTCCCGCCCCGGAAGGGGACGTACGGGCCGCGACGCGCAACGCGCTCGAGAACCTCAAGGCGATCCTCGAAGCCGGTGGCTCATCGCTCGACCATGTGCTCAAAGTCACGCTCTACATCCGGGACATGCAGGACTTCGAGGCGATCAACGAGGTGTACCGCCAGTATTTCGCGGGAGAACCGCGTCCGGTCCGATCGCTCGTCGCCGTGGCGTCCGCGCGGTCGCCGGTGAGCTTCGACGCGATCGGATACGTCCCGGACTGAGTCTGGCGCGGATCAGTCCTCCAGCGCGGCGAGGTACCGTTCGGCGTCCAGCGCGGCCTTGCACCCCGCGCCGGCCGCGGTCACGGCCTGCCGATAGTGAAAGTCTTCAACGTCGCCGGCGACGAAGACACCGGGGATGTTCGTCTGCGTTTCCGAACCGGCTCGGGGCACGACGTACCCCTTCTCGTTGAGTTCGATCTGGCCCTTGAGGAACCCGGTATTGGGCTGGTGACCGATCGCGACGAAGACACCATCGGTCCGATGGTCGCGCAACTGGCCTGTCTTCACGTCGCGCAGGCGGACGCCGGTCACATTGTCGGCGCCGAGCACCTCGTCAATCACGGCGTTCCAGACGAAGCTGATCTTCGGGTCCTTCTCCGCGCGTTCCTGCATGATCCGCGACGCCCGCAGCGCCTCTCGCCGATGCACGACCGTCACCTTGGTCGCGAACCGTGTCAGGAAGGTGGCCTCTTCCATCGCCGTGTCCCCGCCGCCCACTACCACGAGCTCCTTGCCGCGAAAGAAGAAGCCGTCGCACGTCGCGCAGGTGGAAACGCCTCGCCCGCGCAACCGCGTCTCCGAGTCCAGCCCCAGCCAGATAGCGGACGCCCCGGTCGCGATGATCACGCTCCGCGCGCGGACCGTCTGGCGGTCGGTCGAGATCGCGAAGGGCTGATGCGTGAAGTCGACTGCGGTCACATCCTCATCGACCATCGTCGCGCCGAAGCGTTCGGCCTGCTCGCGGAACCGCGACATCAACTCGGGCCCCTGGATTCCCTCCGGGAAGCCGGGATAGTTCTCGACGTCGGATGTCAGCATCAACTGACCGCCCGGCTCGGCGCCCCCGATCACGAGCGGCTGTAACGAGGCGCGGGCGGCGTAGATCGCGGCGGTGAGCCCGGCGGGACCGGACCCGAGGATGACGAGGTTCTGTATTGCTGCGCTCATGGGGCCTGCGCTCCTGTCCATTCGAATAGCTGGATCTGATTGCCCTCGGGGTCGACGATCGTTGCCAGGCGGTATCCGTCCGGGCGGATCTGCAACCGCGAGACGAACGGTACGCCACGGCCCTCCAGCGTCGCGACCGTCCCTTCCAGGTCATCACAGGCGAGGTTGGGAACGAAGGCGTTCTGTTCGACCGTCTTGGGACTGTTCGCCGCCACGCCGCCGCCGTAGATCACCAGTTGCACGTCCCCAACATCGAACGCCACCCACTGCTCGCTTTCGGCGATCTGCGCGACCGTCAGACCGATCAGGTCGCGATAAAACTCCAGCGCAATCGGCCAGTGCTGCACCGATAGCTGAACGAACGCGAGGCGCCGGATCACGATCGGACGAGAGTCACTCCGTCCCCTGAATTGTAGTCGCCAGGCGGCGGAAATCCTCGCGTTGCGCAGCCAACGAACGGTGCACCCGCGACCTGCTGCCGGGGTGGTACAGCGGGACCAGCGTGATGCCCTGCCATGGGACCGCCCGGCATACGTCGTTGGCGAGTCGCAGGCCGTGCGGTTCGATGCGATCGAGGGCAGCCAGAGCGTGGGTCCCGAGCGTCACGATCACCGGCGCACGAACGATGCTGAGTGTCCGGCGCAGGTGGTTGAGGCAGCGGGCGCGCTCCGCGGCTCCGGGCGCACGGTTGAGGCCGCGATCGTCCCGCGGATTGCACAGGACAGCGTTCGTGACGAACACGCGCGATCGCTCGATATCGGCCTGGAGGAGCAGGTCGGCGAAATTCGTCCCGGCGCGGTCGCCGCTCAGAGGAACACCGGTGCGATCGGCGCCAAAGCGCCCGGGAGCCTCGGCGACGAAGATCGCGGCGGCGACCAGGGGGCCGTTCGCGCACCCAAGGGCACGCGTTCGCCCCTCCATCGTCGCGCAGAGCCGACACTCCTGAACGTCAGCGACGAGCGCGGCGTACTCCGAAGAACGGACCTCAGGGACCAGGCTAGGTGAGGCGGATGACCCGGAAGGACTCGGCGGCATCGATCAGTTGACCCGCA
>CAZHZF010000002.1:0-115333 GCA_964536925.1 uncultured Dehalococcoidales bacterium
TCAGTTCGTACCGCTCGTCCTCGATCGCGAATGGCTCGATACCGGCCGTGACCGGATGCGACGGATTGACGATCTCGACGGTAAAGTGCTTGATCCGGGGGTGGCGGGAGAACCGACTCCCGACCATGTCTACGTAGGGGCGGCTGTCGCGAAACGTCGCGGTCGCGGCGTGGAGCCCGACGAATCCCGTGCCCGCCGCCACAGCGTCGACGAGCGCATCGATCTGATCGGACGTGGCGACAAGGTCCGTGGAGAAGTTGAGGACGACATCGAAGCGCGCCAGATTGGGGATCGTGAGTGCGGAGAGGTCGTCGGTGATCGTCGCCGCGGCGAGGTCGGCGGTCCGCAGGATCGCCGCCAGACAGGACCAGTGCTCGGGCTGATTGTGAAACTGACGACCTCCCGCCGTCAGTTGTCCCATCAGGAGCAGTGCCCGAGGCGCGGTCGGACGCCGGAGAGCGACCATCAGAGGATCGCCGCCGCGAACTGCGCGAACACGCCCTCCGGCAGGGATTCGGTCACCGCGCGCACGTTCGCCTCGAGCTCGGCGATGTTCTGCGAGCCGAGGGGATTGCCATGGATACGCGGCTCACGGAGGCAGAACTGCAGCGCGAGATGGAGCAGGCTGACACCACGATCCAGACACCACTGGCGCATGCGCCGGGCGCGCTCGACGTCCTCCGTACTACCCCAGTGCCCACGTCGCGCCGCCTCATCCACGTCGGCGCCGGTAAGGATCCCTCGGGCTATCGAGAAGCCATTCAGCACGCCGATGTCCCGCGCGGCCGCGGCGGGCAGCACACCCTCGGCGGCCGTCTGGCGGAGGAGGTTGTAGTCGTTGAAACAGAGCAGGACGTCGACGTCGCCCGTGTCGATCGCACGGCGATGGAACTCGTGCGGACGCATGCCGAACCCGAGGTGCCGCACCAGGCCGCGCTGTCGAAGGCGTAGTCCCCCGGCGAGAGCACCGTTCGGCGCCAGGCAGCGCTCCATATCGGGCGGATCGTGGATGAGGAGCGCGTCGAAGTAACCGATGTCCAGGTAGGCGAGTTGTTCTTCCACGTCGCGGACGACCGCGTCGGCGGTCGCATCGGGCAGCCAGTCATCCGAATGGCGGGGCCGGTCGGGATGGAGCGCGTCACCGCGATCGCGGTGGAGGCATACCCGCCCGCTGACGATATAGCCCTCGCGCGGGACGCCGCGAAGCGCCGGCCCCAACTTGCGCAGCGAATCGCCATAGCAGCGCGCGCAGTCGAAGTGGTTGACGCCGAGTTCGATCGCCCGGCGCACCAGTCCCGTCGCCGCCTCTTCGCCGACGGCACCGAACATGTTGCCGAATCCCTGCGTCCCGAATGGGATGACCGGGATGGAGAGGCCGGTGCGGCCCCAGCGGCGGCGCGGAACGGTCGCAAGGGTCACGGGTCCATCCTCCAGGGTATCGGCACGGAACCAGGGACCGCGCTCCTTAGCGCAGCGTACCACGTCACGGGTACCCGAGCCGCCTCCCGCGGGTCGCGGGACCCAGGCATCGCAGCGAAACGGTCGGCTTTCTTAGCTGGAGCGGGCCAGCGGATTGAGCCACCGAACCTCGGCGAAGCGCGCGAAATCGGTATCTGTGGAGCAGATTTGTAGACCGTGCTCGATAGCGAGCGCGGCGAGATGCGCGTCGGGGATCAGGTTTCCCGACAACTTATAGGAGAGCACCAGGCGGGCCAGGACGTCCGCGTGGGCCTGCGTCGCCATCGGAATCCACACGACTGGAACGGCCAGCCAGTCCGCAACGAATCGCCAGGCCTGTTCCGGTGTGAGCGGGTTTGCTGATGCCCGCGGATGGGTGGCGATCCGTACGAACGCGGTCAGCGATTCCCACGGCAGACCGACGCGGCGTTCGCCATTCAGGTGCTCCGTCAACCAGCCGGAGGCCCGGGCGTGCTCGGGCGCGGACGCGTCCACCGAGTAGAGCAACAGGTTCGCGTCGATCAGCATCAGTTACCGGCTTCGGTGATCGAGGATCTCGAGGGCCTCGCCAATGTTCGAGACATCCAGCGTCAATCCGAGTCGGGCGGACCGCTGTCGAAACCGCGGCCGGGCCTCTCTGACTGCCAACCCCGCCCTCGCCAACTGATTCACGGCCGCGCTCACGCCGATGCCGCGTTCGCGCCGCAGTTGGGTGACGGCCGCGGCCACATCCGTATCCAGACTCACGGTCGTTCTCACGTACGGATCGTAGCATCTTGATGCTCCTACATCACCACGGCAGTGCCCAGGGAAACGCGGGCGCGTGTCTACGCAGAGCCACCTCCGGTAGTCTTCAGCTTCGGCGTAGAGTATTCGCGTGCCACGTCCCGCCGTCGTTCGCGCGCACAGTGAGAACTGCGCTCAGCCGCTGGCACGCTCTTCTCTATTTGCAGACCCACCCACTCGCTGGTTGCAGGGCAGGGAGCTTCAGCAGAAGTTGAGCGACGCTCTGGAATCGCTCTGTGTCAGTCGTAGGGCAGATAATCCGGGTGGGCAATGAGGGATTCGAACCCCCGACCTCACGGATGTAAGCCGCGTGCTCTAGCCGACTGAGCTAATTGCCCCTGTGCACGCAGGAGTTTAGGCGATGGGCGGCGGCGTGCCGAGGCCGGCGATGCCCCAGACGAGCACGGCTGTCAAACCCACCCACAGGACCACCTGGCGGCGCAGGCCGGCCACCGCCGCGCCCCGCCACGAATCCAGGGCAGCCCTCACGCGCGCGGCCAGAATGTCACCTGTCGATGCAACTCCACCTCGTTACGTCGAGCGATTCTACGGCCGGGGGTCGGTCCGGGCAACCGGCCCGCGCCCGCGATCCCGCGTCTGCCGGGACCGAACGGGTCCGCGTGGTACACTCCATGCTGGATGTTTCGTCCGCGCCGGCGGTCGAGCGGTCGATGATCCGCACCGTACGCCCGACGGATCTCGTCCCCCTCCTCCGCTTCGCCTCCCGGCCAACCGCGCGCGACATCCTCCGTTCAGAAGGCGATCGGGACCAACTGTCCATCGGCCAGGTCATCCAGCAGGCGCTCACCTATCGTCCCGGGCGCGAGTGCTGGGTCGATCTCACCGACGGCCGTGCCGTGGGGTTGATCGCGGCGCGGGTGCGCGCGGGCACCGACACCTGGGAGATCGACCGCTGCATCGTCGATGAGCCGCACGGGGGCGAGGCCTCTTGCGTGCGTCTCATCGGCCACGTCGTCGGAGCGGCGATCGACGAAGGCGCGATGAAGCTGTTCGCCAGACTGCCTTCGGCGAGCCCCTGGGTCGCGCCCCTGCGCAACGCGGGGTTCAGCACCTATGCCGCCGAGACCGAGTACGTCCTCACCGACCCGGCCGAAGTTCCCTCCGTGCACGTTCCTGGCCTGCGTGCGCGACGACCGGTCGATCACCACGCCCTCTTCCAGTTGTACTGCTCGGCGGTTCCGCTCCGCGTCCGGGAGTTCGAGGGGATGACGCTTCAGGAATGGCGTTGGGTCGACGGCTGGGGGCTGATGGCGCCGGTGCGCCCGGTCCTTCCCGGATCGCGGCGAGACTACGTCCTCAGTCGCACCGATCAGATCGATGGATGGCTTCAGGTGACACCGCGCCGGCGATCGCTTCGAGCGCTGTTCGATGGGGTGGACGTCGCGGAGATCGAGGCGTGCCTCCAGTTCGCCTTCTCCGAATTGGGCCGTGGAGGGCGGACCACGATGGCAGTCCGCTCGTATCAGATCGAGATCGGCTCGGCGCTTGAACGATGGGGGTTCCTCCCCGGAATCCCGCACGATCTACTGGGTCGTTTGCTACCTATACGGGTGCCCGAGCGGCGCTTCGTACCGGCCCGCGTCACCTGAGCATCTTCGAGGAGTCTCCCGTGGTCCAGACGGTCGAGAACGACGATCTCAACGTCCTCGTCGCCGTGCTCCCGCCCCGCTTTCGCGGAGTATTGCGACCCGAGCAGAGCGAGACCTTGCTCGAGATCGTGCTCGATCTGGGCCGGCCGCCACGCGCCCGCTACGTCGAGGCGGAGGAGGTGCTCTCGACGTCCGAAGTGACCGCCGAAGACATCGAGCACGTGGTCGACCGGGTGGGCGAGTTCGGGGGCGACAACCGCGCGGGCATAGAACGCACGCTGCATCGGATCTCGGCAATCCGGAACCGCAAGGGGCGGATCGTCGGTCTGACCCTCCGTGTCGGGCGGGCGGTGTACGGCACGATCAAGATCATCCGCGACATCGTGGAGTCGGGGCAGAGCATCCTCCTCCTCGGCCGGCCGGGAGTCGGCAAGACGACGATGCTGCGCGAGGTCGCGCGTGTCCTCGCCGATGAGTTCCACAAGCGTGTCATCGTGGTCGACACGTCGAACGAGATCGCCGGTGATGGGGACATCCCGCACCCTGGCATCGGTGGCGCGCGGCGAATGCAGGTGGCGACGCCGAATGCCCAGCACGGCGTGATGATCGAGGCCGTGGAGAATCACATGCCCGAGGTCATCGTGATCGATGAGATCGGCACCGAGCTCGAGGCCCAGGCCGCGCGCACGATCGCCGAGCGCGGCGTCCAACTGGTGGGCACCGCCCACGGCAATACGCTCGAAAACCTGATGCAGAACCCGACTCTCTCCGATCTGATTGGCGGCATCCAGAGCGTGACACTTTCCGATGAGGAGGCGCGACGCCGCGGAACGCAGAAGTCGATCCTGGAGCGAAAGGCGCCCCCCACGTTCGACGCGATCGTGGAGATCCAGAGTTGGGATCGCGTCGCGGTGCACGCCAACGTCGCGGAGACCGTCGACGCGCTCCTTCGCGCACACCCGCACCCTGCCCAGAACCGCTGGGTGCAGGACGGCGAAATCGCCCGGTCGGAGGTTCCCATCCGGCCGGCGTCGCGCCCGAATGGCCGGGATCGGACCGTCATCCCGTTCGCCGATTACGAGACCGTGGAGCGTCTGGAGCCTGTTGTCAGTGAGGTCCGGAAGATCCGCATCTACCCGTACGGGGTGAGCAACTCGCGGCTCGAGCAGACCATCGACCAGTTGCGCGCGCCCGCCGAAGTGGTCCGCGATCCGCGCACAGCGAACCTCGTGATGACGCTGAAGAGCTACTACAAGCGGCGGCCCCCCGCGATCAAGGATGCGGAGTCGGCCGGCGTCCAGATCTACATTCTGAAGAGCAACACGGTGGGACAGATGCAGCAGTGCCTCGCCGAGGTCCTGGACCTGCGGGTGGCGAAGGACCCGGTGTCCGCCGCGGTACAGGAGGCGGAGGACGCGATCAAGCTCGTGATGAGTCGGTCGGAGTCGATTGCGCTCACCCCGCAGAACGCTTACGTGCGTCGACTCCAGCACCAGATCGCGGAGCGATATAATCTTGGTTCACGTAGCGAAGGTCGCGAGCCCTACCGTCGTGTGAAGATTCTCCCCTAGCCCACGACCGAGGAGCTGCCCGTGAAGCTGATCCTATCGATTGTTCATAGCGATGATGCGGGCGGGCTGATCGAGTCGCTCACCCGCGCCGGCTTTCGGGCGACGCGCATCAACACTGCCGGTGGCTTCCTCAAGGAGAGCAACGCCACCATCCTGCTGGGGGTCGAGGACGATCAGGTGGACGCCGTCCTGCAGACCATTCAGAGCAACTGCCAGACCAGGACGCAGTACATCAATCCGCTGCCACCGGTCATGGAACCGGGCGAGTTCTACATGCCGTATCCCGTCGAGGTGCAGATTGGCGGCGCGACCGTGTTCGTCCTGGAAATCGAGTCGTTCAGCCGACTGTAGAGTGGTCGCCGGCCGTATCCCGCGCAACTGGGCCGTGTTCTAGAGCGTGAACACCGATGCGATGCTCGATCTCTCGGACGACGATCTGGCTCTCCGTGCCCGGCACGAGAGCGACGCATTCGCGGCACTCTTCGATCGGCACCATCGTCGTGTGTATGCCTATATCTATCACCGCGTCGGAAGCGTACCCGACGCGGAAGACCTCACTTCACGGGTCTTCTTCCAGGCGCTCCGAGGGATCGGCAGCTACCAGTCCCGGGGCGCGCCCTTCGTTTCCTGGCTGTTTCGCATCGCGCACAACCTCGTCGCCAACTGGCATCGCGATACCGGCCGAAAACCGGTCGAACCTCTGGAGCAGGCCGCCGACCGGGCATTCGACGATGCGGACGTCGCCGTCGGCTCCCTCCAGGCCGAAGAGCGTCGCGAGCTCCGCGCCGCGATCGGCAAGCTCTCGCTCGACCGTCAGATGCTGCTTGTCTGGCGATTCGTCGAGGAGCGGAGCACCGCGGAGATCGCGCGAGAGATGCAGCGGACGGAGGGTGCCGTGAAAGCGCTGCTTCACCGCACGATTGTCGCGCTCAGGCAGGAACTCCTGCGGCATCATGGCACGGAGGCGCGCGTCTGATGGTGCTCGGGTTCATCCGACTGGGTGCGGAGGTCGAAGAGGCGAATCGTGTGTCCGAGGTCGTCGATCGGGTGATCGCCGGAGTCGACGAGGGTGACGGAACCGTCTGGCACCCGATCGTGCGCCTCTTGCGAGAGATGCTCCGTCCGGCCGAACCCTCATCGGATTTCGTGGAGGCGCTGCGGTTGCAGTTGATCGCGGCCGCCGACCAGCGGGGCGCGGCGCCGGTGGAGGGGAGGATCAGCGCGGGCCTGCTCATCGGCGCTGCCTCGCTGCTCTCCGCGGCGGCAGTCGTGGCGTACCTGGCACACCAGCGCGCCCATACACGCGCCGCCTGAGCGGGAAGGGTCACTCTTCCCGGGGTAGGTCGAAGAGGATCTCCTCCTCGCGCGTGCGCATAATCGCGCGGTCCTCCTCCTCCTCGTGATCGAAACCGAGGAGATGGAGCACACCGTGAGCGGTCAGGTATGCGATCTCACGCTCGAGCGTATGACCGTACTCTTCCGCCTGTGCTTGCGCGCGATGGAATGAGATCACGATGTCGCCGAGGTGGGTCGGCGTGGCCGGTGGCAGGACGAAGCCCGCGGTGTCGTCGCTGGCGAGAGGGAAGGAGAGGACATCGGTAGGCGCGTCGACGCCACGATGCTCGGCGTTCAGCTGGCGGATGCGCGCATCGTCCACGAGCGTGATGCTGACCTGGTATCCGCCCTCGAGACCGTCGCTCTGAAGCGCACGCTCCGCGACCAGTCGCACGAGGCCCAGGTGCGAGCCGGCAAGGCCGGTCTCGTCCACGACCTCAAGGGTCAGGTCCAGAGAATGTGCCACTCAGGCGCCCGGAGCGTTCGATGCCGGCGCGGGCATGCGCTCTGGTTCCGGGTAGGCGACCCGGGGGTGGTAGACCCCGTTCAGGATGGTGAGAAAGGTGGCGCGGATCTGCGAGAGGTCGCGGCGTGTCAGGTCGCACTCGTCCAGTTCACCCTGCTCGAGCCGCCCGTTGAAGATCTTGCCCACGATCTCTTCGATGACCTCGGGTGCGTGGCTCGCGCTCGCTCGAGCGGCCGCCTCGACACTGTCGGCGAGCATGAGGATCGCCGCTTCCTTGGTCTGAGGCTTCGGACCAACGTAGCGAAAGTCGGCCGGATCGACGGGTCCCAGGCCTTCCTGTCGTGCCTTGACGTAGAAGGCGCCGATGAACGCTGTGCCGTGGTGCTGGGCGATGAGATCGCGTATGCCATCGGGAAGACGATGCGCTCGCGCGAGGGCGATCCCATCGGTGACGTGAGCTCCGATCATTCGGGCGCTCGTGAGCGGATCGAGCCGATCGTGGATGTTCTCCGCCCCCATCTGGTTCTCGATGAAGGCATAGGGGCGCGTGAGCTTGCCAATGTCGTGGTAATAGGAACCAACACGGCACAGCAGCGTGTCGGCGCCGATCGCTTCCGCGGCGCGTTCGGCCAGGTTTGCGACCATGATGCTGTGGTGGTAGGTTCCCGGCGCCTCCGTGAGGAGGCGCCGGAAAAGTGGCTGCGTCGGGTGGGCGAGATCGTTAAGACCCAGGGTCGTGGTCAATCCGAAGAGATAGCCGACGACCGTGAGCGTGCCCACGGCGATGATCGCGGCGAGCGAGCCATTGGCAACCGCGAACCCGGCCAGACGGACCAGATACGCCGGATCGGACTCGCCCGCAGCGATCGCGAATGCCGCCGACGCGGCGAACGTCATGAGCGCGATGGTCGCTCCCGCCGCGATGAAACCATTGAGTCGCTCGACGCGCGAGCCGGTCAGCGCCGCGGCGCTTGCGCCGGCCAGGCTCACGATCAGGAATTCGGACGATGTTCCGGTCAGCGCCGCCACCACGATCGCCAGAAGGGCGCCGACGATCAGCGCGAGGTCGAAGCCCAGGAGAATGGAGACGAGCAGAATCGGCGCCCCGATCGGCAGGATGTAGGCCATCGTCTCTCGTTCGGGCAGAACGAGCCGCACGACGAGCACGGTCGCGACGATCAGCACGACAAGGGCCACGGCGCGGCGCGGGCGACCCAGGAGGCTGCCACGCAAACGGTAGACGTAGATCGCCAGTCCGGCGACCGGGGGAAAGAGCAGCAGGCCCGAGGACGCGATGTCTCTCCAGGCGACGCCGTCCCGGCGAAGACCAACGGCATCCAGTTTCTCAATGTCGAGCGTCCTCACCACCGTGCCATCTCGGATGATGGTCTCGCCCCGCTCGAGCGTCACACGGACGGGCTCGACGCGATCCTGTGCGTCCCGCCGCGCCTGCTCGGTCGCGACAGCGTCGAGGACGTAGTTCGGCCGAAGGTGCGCACGGACAATTGCGCTCACGAGGCGAGCGTGGCGCTCCGGTAGCGTGGGACTCACCAGTCCCGGCACGATGGCCAGGGTGCTCTCGAACTGCGCCGCGGAGATGCGGCCGCGCGCGACGACGTCGAAGACACGCTGCGACTCAGCGGCGACGGTCAGCCACTCGCCGGAGGTCATCGCCACGATGTCAACGGCGAGGTCCGCGGCGGCGGGGTCGAGCATCCTCTGGGTCTCCACGACCGGGACTTCGGGCGAGCCTCCCCGCGCGCGCGCGTCGCTGATATCCAGGAGACGGGTTGTCAGCCGTTCGCGTGCCTCCTCGGCGATCCGTTCGTCCACCACGTACTGATCGGGGATTGCCGCCGCGGCCGCGAGCCGTGCCTCCCGCGTGCGAGACTGGGAGACGAAGGTCACCCTGTAAGGCGACTTGATCGTCGCCTGACTCACCGTTCCCTCGCGCAGTGCGCCAGCGCCACCATCGAATCGCAGGCTGACGATCGCGACGATGGCCACGTACAGCACGAGTGCCAGGATGAGCACCCTGACGAGCACGGTGCGTCGATCGAGTTCGACCCGGGATTTCACGGCGCGGCCGATCGTGACCGATCCGCGCCCCGTCGAGCGCGCGGCCTGACGATACGCCTCTCCAGGGTGGCGCGATCGATAAGCACGCGCCGCCCACAGGTCAGGCAGATCAAGCCAATGTCGGCTCCCAGCCGATCGATGCGCCATTCGGTACCGCCGCAGGGATGCGGCTTCCTCAGGCGAACTCGGGCATCCAGTTCAAACGACACCGACAGACCGGCAACTCGCGATCTGGTCGCGAAGGTCCAGAGCGGCCACGCGCGCGGCATCCGCGAAATCCGAGCCGGCACTTCTGAACAGGATCGCTCGCGACGCATTGATGACGAAGGGTGTATCACCGACGGCACGCACGGCCCCCGCCAGATCGCCGCCCTGCGTTCCGACACCGGGGATCAGGATCGGAAGGCCAGGTGCCGCCTGGGCGACCCGTGCGATGTCTATAGGCCGCGTCGCCCCGGCGACGAGCCCCACGTTGCCATGCTCGTTCCACAGACGCGCGCGCTCCGACACGTGGACATAGAGCGGGCGGCCATCCACGAGGTAATCCTGCAGATCGGTTGCGGACGGGTTGGACGTCCGGCAGACGACGAACACGCCGCGGTCGCGCCTCTCCACGAAAGGTCGGATCCCATCCCAGCCGAGGTAAGGATTGACGGTGCAAGCATCGGCACCGAGGACGTCGAACGTAGCCCGTGCGTACGCCTCGGCGGTGGAATCGATGTCCCCACGCTTGCCATCGACCAGCACCGGCGCGAATTGCCGGGCGTGGGCGACCGTCTCGCGGAGGATTCGCCACCCGTCCGAGCCCAGCGCCTCGTAGAACGCGGCATTGGGCTTGAACACCGCCGCGAGGTCGGACGTCGCCTCTACGATCGCTCGGATAAACCGGGCGACACCCTCGGAATCCCGCGAGAACCCGGCCGGGAGCCTCTCTACCACGGGATCGAGACCGACGCAGAGATTGCTGCCGCGCAGGCGGATCGCCTCGCGGAGTCGTTCGCGGAACTCCATAGACGCCAAGATACCATAAGCCTTTCGCTATACTCGGCCACATCTCACACGCCTCTTGATCGTGCTGTCGTGCCGAGCGATCGGTGAACGCGCGAGCGGATGGGGGCGGCGGCCCGGGCGGTCCATCGGCCGGGAATTAACGACGGGAGGGTTCGGTTCATCGTGGCAAATGTCGTCTCCATGAAACTTCTGCTCGAGGCGGGCGTCCACTTCGGGCACCAGACCAGGCGCTGGGATCCACGCATGCGTCCGTTCATCTTCACGGAACGGAACGGGATCCACATCATCGATCTCCAGCAGACGGTCCAGCGGCTCAACGACGCGTACAACTTCGTGCGCGATCTGGTTGCAGACGGCAAGTGGGTCCTCTTCGTGGGTACCAAGAAACAGGCGCAGGAAGCCGTCGAGTCCGAAGCGCGGCGCTGTGGGCAGTTCTACGTCAACCAGCGCTGGCTGGGCGGCCTGCTGACAAACTTCCGCACCATCCAGGGGCGGACGCGGCGCATGGATGACCTCGAGAGCCAGCGGGAGGCCGGGGAATTCGAGCGGCTGCTGAAGAAGGAGGCCGGCAAACTCGATAACGAGATCTACCGGCTCAATCGTCTCCTCGGCGGGATCAAGCAGATGGGTCGGCTGCCGGACGCGCTCTTCATCATCGACCCGCACAAGGAACGTATCGCCGTGCTCGAGGCGCGTCGTCTGGAGATCCCGATCGTTGCGATCGTGGACACCAACTGCAATCCCCTGGAGATCGACTACCCGATCCCGGCCAACGACGACGCGATCCGCGCGGTCAAGCTTCTGACCGGCAAGATCGCCGACGCGGCGATCGAGGGCCAGCAACTGCGCGAGGCACGGATGGCGGAAGAGGCCGATGGCGACGACGCTGGCGAGGATGCGGAGTACGTCGAGGGCGGGGAATATCCGATCGACGAAGTGGCCGAGAGCGTCTAGATCACACGTCCCGCGAGGACAGGAGGCAGGACCAGAGTGGCGGTTACCTTGGATGCGGTCCGAGCGCTGCGCGAGCGCAGCGGCGCCGGGATCATGGACTGTCGCAAGGCGCTCGAGCAGGCCGAGGGCGACGCCGAGAAGGCCTACGCGATCCTCATGGATCAGGGGCTGGAGCGGGCCGAACGGAAGTCCGGGCGTGTAGCCGGACAGGGTGTCGTCGACGCGTACATCCACGCCGGCGGTCGGATCGGCGTTCTCGTCGAACTGAATTGCGAGACGGATTTCGTGGCACGGGACGAGGGGTTCCGCGCGCTCGCCCATGACATCGCGATGCAGATCGCGGCCAGCGCGCCGACCTATGTCGCGCCGCAGGACGCACCGGAATCGCTCACCGACGAGGAGAAGGCTGCTCAGGTTCTGCTCCTCCAGCCCTTCATCAAGAATCCGGGCCAGACGATCAGCCAGTTGATCATCGAGCGGGCGGCGCGGTTCGGCGAGAATGTGCGCGTGCGGCGGTTCACCCGGTTCGAACTCGGCGCCTGAACGCGGTTCGTGGGGTGACCGGCCGACCCGAGTCCGACGAATCCGCGCCGTCACCCCTTCGCTATCGACGCGTCCTCCTCAAGGTCAGCGGCGAGGCGCTTGTCGATCGAGACGGCGGCATCATCTCGGCTGCGGTGCTTGATCGCATCGCGCGGGACGTGCGGCGCGTCGCCTGCGATCTCGGGGTGCAGGTCGGCCTGGTCATCGGCGGAGGGAACATCTGGCGCGGCCGGGCGGCGGCCGAGCGTGGGATGGAGGAGGCCCAGGCGCACTACGCCGGGATGATCGCGACCATCATCAATGGCCTCGCTCTGCAGGACGCGCTGGAGCGCGCCGGCGTCGATACGCGGTTACAGACGGCGATCGAGGTTCGGCAGGTCGCTGAGCCCTACATCCGGCGCCGTGCCATCCGCCACCTCGAGAAGGGGCGCGTGGTGCTCTTCGCGGGCGGCACCGGCAACCCTTACGTATCCACCGATACGGCGGGTGCGCTACGCGGGATCGAGATCGGCGCGGATGTCCTGCTGATGGCCAAGAACGCGGTCGACGGCGTCTATGATGATGATCCGCGACGGAATCCCAAGGCACAACGGTTCGACTCGCTGAGCTACATCCAGGCTATCAACATGGGTCTTCGCGTGATGGACGGCACCGCTCTCACTCTCTGTATGGAGAACCGCTTGCCAATCATCGTGTTCGACCTCGATGCTCCGGGCGCACTGGAGAGGATCGTGCGCGGGGAGAAGATCGGCACGGTGGTCAACGGAGGGTCAGCGTGATTGCCGAATGCCTCGCCGACGCGGAAGACCGCATGACCAAGGCGGTCGACGCCCTGCGCAAGGATCTCCTTGTTATCCGCACCGGGCGCGCCAATCCCGGCCTCGTCGAGCGCCTCGCCATCGACTACTTCGGCACGCCGACGCCCCTGATCCAACTCGCCAGCATTCAGGTGCCCGAGGCGCGGCTTATCGTCATCTCCCCATACGACAAGTCCAGTCTCGCCGCGGTCGAGCGAGCGATCCAGAAGTCCGACCTGGGACTCACGCCGAACAACGATGGGCGGGTTATACGTCTCGTGATCCCCCCGCTGACCGAGGAGCGACGGCGAGACCTCGTCCGCGTCGCCCGACGGCGGGTGGAGGAGGCACGGGTGGCAGTGCGCAATGTGCGCCGCGACGTGCAGAAGGACATCGACGAGTTGCACTCCGAGAAGATGGTTTCGGCGGACGACCACCAGCGTGGCGGGGAGAACCTCCAGCGTCTGACCGATCGCTTCGTGCTCGAGGTCGATCGCGTCGGCCTCGCAAAAGAGGCCGAGATCCTGGAGGTCTAGACGGTCACCGCGCCTGACGCACTGGTGGACGCGGCGCCGGTCGGACCGCGCCACATCGCCATCATCATGGATGGCAATGGACGATGGGCGAGCGTCCGCGGCCTGCCACGTCTGGCCGGCCATCGCGCCGGAACCGACAACATCCGCGTGGTCCTCGAGGCGTGCGTGGAGTTCGGCGTGCGCTACCTCACCATCTATGCCTTCTCGACCGAGAACTGGCGGCGCCCGCGGGCCGAGATCCGCGGCCTCTTCTCGTTGATGGCTGAGGTGATCGAACGCGAGACCCCTGACCTGCATCGCAACGGCGTCCGCGTGAATCACCTCGGGTGGACCGACAATCTACCGGAGGATCTGGTCGCGGCGATCCGCGACGCGACCCACATGACCCGACGGAATCGCCGGATCACTCTCAACGTTGCCTTCAACTATGGCGGTCGCGCCGACATCGTCCGGGCGGTACGCAGGCTGGCATCGTCGGGTTCCGATCTTTCAGGACTGACCGAGGCAAGGCTGGGGCACTGCCTGGCCACTGGGCGCCAGCCAGAACCCGATCTCGTCATTCGCACCGCCGGGGAAATGCGCCTCAGCAACTTCCTGATCTGGCAGGCCGCGTACGCGGAATACTATTCGACCCCTGTGTTCTGGCCCGACTTCGGGCGCGCCGAACTGATCGAGGCCCTTCGCGCGTACGCGCAGCGCACCCGCAAATTCGGGCGCGTCGCGGACGCGATCTAGACCCGGCGCGCCATCGTGGTCGGTCGCGTCGCGACCTCGCTCGTCCTCGCGCCGATCGTGCTCGCCGGCATCTGGTTCGGCGGTATCGTCCTCGCGGCGGTCGTGGTGACCGCGACGATCGTCGCCACCCTGGAGTACTGTCGCCTGCTGGAGCGAGGCGGGTTCCGGCCCGCGTGGCCACTCGCCGTCGTGGGGAGCGCCGCGCTCAGCCTGGCGCCACTCGTGGAGGGGACCCACCTCGGAGCACTCGCCATTGCGGTACTCGTCGTCGCGCCCGGAGCCTACTTTCTTGCCAGAGGAACGGCGCTCCGCGAGGCTCTGGTCGATTGGGGGCTGACGGTCCTCGCCGGCTTCGCGATCGGATGGCCCCTGGCACAGGCGAACGTGCTCCGCGCCGCCACCGAACCGGTGAGTGTCGTCGGCCAGGACGTCGAGCGCGGGTCACTCGTCCTGCTCATCTGCGCGCTCGGCACCTGGGCGAGCGACACCGGTGCCTTCTCCGTGGGCCGCGCATTCGGGCGCCATCCGTTTTTCCCGCACATCAGCCCGCGGAAGACCGTGGAGGGCGCGGCCGCCGGAGTCCTCGCGCCGACACTGGTCACCGTGCTGCTGGCACCGCCCCTGGGCTGGCCAACCGTCTTCGCGCTGGTCTGTGGGGCGTGCATCGGGGCAGCCGCGGTCGCGGGAGACCTCGTCGAGTCCGGGCTGAAACGGGCTGTGGAGGCGAAGGATGCCGGCTCATGGCTACCCGGCCACGGCGGACTCCTCGACCGGATCGACGGTCAGATCTTCGTCCTTGTAACAGTGGCGCTCATGACCGGCTATATCTGGCCGTGAGGTCGCGTGGGCTGGCCATTCTCGGCAGCACCGGTTCAATCGGGACTCAGGTTCTCGACGTTGTGCGCGCGCTGCGCGGTCGGTTTCGGGTCATTGGCCTCGCCGCCGGATCGAACACCACGCTCCTCCGGCAACAGGTCGATGAGTTCGACGTTCCGTTCTTCAGTTCCTCTGCCGATGTGGTCATCGCCCACAGCCAGCGCGTGGGAATGGTCGACCTCGTTCGCGCTCCAGATGTCGATCTGGTCGTCGTCGCGACGACCAGCACGTCCGCGCTGGATGCGACCGTGGCTGCGCTGGACGCGGGCCGCGATGTCGCTGTCGCGAACAAGGAGGTCCTCGTCGCTGCCGGCGCGCTGGTGACCGAGGCGGCGGCGCGGACGGGCCGGCGGATCCTCCCGCTGGACAGCGAGCACAGCGCCATCTGGCAGTGCGTGCGGGGCGAGACCTGCCGGGAGAACTCTCTCCCGGCCGACATCGTCCACAGCATCGTCTTGACCGCGTCGGGGGGCGCGTTGCGCGATCTCCCGATCGAGAGCCTGCCTTACGTGTCAGTCGAGGATGCGCTGCGCCATCCTGTCTGGAACATGGGCGCCAAGGTGACGATCGATTCGGCCACACTGGTGAACAAGGCGTTCGAGGTCATCGAGGCGCACTGGCTCTTCGGCGTTCCCTTCGAGAAAATCGACGTGGTCATCCATCGAGAGAGCATCATTCACTCGATCGTGAACTTCGCCGACGGGTCGAGCAAGGCTCAACTCGCGCGTCCGGACATGCATCTACCGATTCAGTACGCCCTGACGTTCCCGGATCGGCTCCCCAGCGCCACGCCGCTCGTGGATCTTATGGCGGCGGGACGACTGACGTTCGATCGCGTGGACCCCGAGCGCTATCCCGCATTCGGCGTCGTGGTCGAGGCGGGGCAGCGCGGGGAGACCTACCCCGCGGCGATCTCCGCGGCGAACGACGTGGTGGTGGAGCGGTTCGCCGCGCACCAGATCGCCTACGACGAGATCGCGAAGACGCTCCGTCAGTGCGTCGATCACCATCGGCCGCGCCCGGCGGACGGTCTCGGCGCGGTACGCGCCGCCGAGGATTGGGCGCGCCAGTTCGCGCGGGAGTACCTGGGAGCGGCTCGATAGAGATCATCATCTTCATCGCCATGCTCTCGGGCATGGTGTTCGTGCACGAACTGGGGCACTTCCTTTTCGCGAAGGCGGCGGGCGTGCGGGTCGATGAGTTCGCGATCGGCTTCCCGCCTCGGCTGTTCGGATTCAGGCGGGGCGAGACCACCTATACCCTGAACGCGATCCTCGCCGGCGGCTACGTCCGGATGCTGGGCGAGGAGGATCCCTCGGAGCCACGATCGTTCGCACAGGCTTCGAGAGTCTGGCGGATCCTGATTCTGGCGGGCGGGTCGGCCATGAATCTCGTCGCGGCGATCGCGATCTTCGCGGCGGCTCATCTGGTGGGCTGGCCGACCGTCACGCAGTTCCAGGTCCAGATCATGCGGATCGCCGCGAACTCGCCCGCGGAACTGGCCGGGGTCCGGCCTGGTGACATAGTCCACCGGCTGGGCGGCCAACCCATCGAGCGTGTCACCGACCTGAGCGCAATCACCCGGTCCTCCCTTGGCGCGCCCCTTCGCCTCGAGGTCCGTCGCGAATCGGCAATCATCCCGATCGACCTGACGCCACGGCGGGAGTGGCCGGCCGGTGAGGGTCCGATCGGCGTCGAGGTGCGCGAGAGCCCGGCTCGGGTCGAACCTGTCGCCTACGGCGTGGTGGAGTCGGCGCAGCGTGGGGCCGCGCACACCTTGCGCATGAGCGAGCTGATGGTGACGCTGCCGGTCCTGGCCCTGCGCGGCCTGTTTCCGGCGGAACTCCTCCGGCCGGTCGGGCCGGTCGGTCTCTTCCAGGCGACTTCCCAGGCGGCGGCGGAGACGGTGCGCTCGGGTTGGGCGTATCCGCTGCTCGCCCTCGCCGGAACCCTCGGCGTGGGACTCGCGATCGCGAATCTTCTCCCCATCCCGGGCCTCGATGGCGGCCGTCTGCTCTTCATCGGGCTGGAGATCGTCCGAGGGAAGCGGGTCAGTCCGGAGCGCGAGGGCCTGATCCACATGATCGGGATGTCGGCATTGCTCGCTCTGGTCATCGTCATCACGTACTTCGACGTGTTCTCGCCGATCGACCTGGATTTCTCCCTTCCCTGATTTCGGCGTCCTATACTCGGCGCCGGGCAACCGCCCAAGCAGAACAGCAGATGAATAGCGACTTCCTGAGCCTGCTCCAGAAGATCGGAGCAGATCGTGGCGTGCAGGTGGACCTCGTGATCCAGACGATCGAGGACGCGCTGCTCGCGGCCTACAGGCGCGGCTACGGTCACCTGGGCCATCACGATGCGAGGGTCCAGATCAATCGCGCGACCGGCGAGATCGCGGTCCTGGCGCGTCGCCACGTGGTCGCCGAGGTCCTCGACCCCGAGCACGAGGTCTCACTCGGGGCGGCGATGCGCCAGAGTCCCGATGCGACCCTGAACGCGGATGTCGAGGTTCCGGTAACGCCACCGGACTTCACCAGGGTCGCGGCCCAGGTCGTGCGAACGACCCTGCGCGACCGGCTGCGGCCCCTCGAGGGGGATGCGCTCTACCAGCAGTTGCTGGGGCGGCAGAACGAGCTCGTCGCGGCGCAGGTACTGTCCGTCCTGCGCGATTTCGTGGTGATGAGCGTGGACGGTGCCGTCGCGGTGCTTCCGGTGGCCGAACAGGTGCCGAGTGACGGCTATCACCCCGGTCAACGCCTTCGCGTGTACGTCCTTCAGGTCAATCGCCGCCCACGGGTCCACGTACCGCCTCTGCGCATCGACCGAGCGGATGGCCGACGAGCCGTGCTCGACGAGGCTGGCCCGCAACTGATCGTCTCGCGTTCGGACCGCAATCTCCTTCGGCGGCTCTTCGAGCTCGAGATCCCCGAGGTCTTCGCCGGGACGGTCGAGATCAAGGCGATCGCGCGTGAGGCCGGCTCGCGCTCCAAGGTCGCGGTCACGACGCGGCAAGAAGGTGTCGACCCGGTCGGGTCGTGCGTGGGAATGAAGGGCACGCGGAACAAGAGCATCGTTGCCGAACTCTCCGGCGAGAAGGTCGACGTCGTGCCCTGGTCTCACGATCCGGCGACATTCGTCGCGAACGCGCTGAGCCCGGCCCAGGTGCTCGATGTGGAGATTCAGGAACTCGAACACACCGCCATCGTCACGGTACCGGATCGGCAGCTTTCCCTGGCGATCGGCAAAGAGGGGCAGAACGCGCGCCTTTCCGCGAAGCTGACCGGATGGCGCATCGATATCAAGGCAGCATCGGCACGCGGGATCCCCGAAGGGGACGGCCCGGAGCCGATGGTGGATGCGAGGTCCACTTCGGAGGCACTGGTGTGATCGCGCGCCAGCAGAAGGCTCGGCGTCCGCGACGTCCGCCTCCGGAGAGAACGTGCGTCGCCTGCCGCACTGCGCAGCCGAAGCGGGAGCTGATCCGGCTCGTGCGCTCCGACGGGGGCATCGAGATCGACGCGACCGGAAAGAAGGCCGGGCGCGGCGCTTATCTGTGCCGCTACAGTCGTTGCTGGATCATCGGCCTGGAGCGTCGTGCCCTCGACCGTGCGCTCAAAGCAGATCTAACCCCAGAGGATCGACAGACATTGGCCGCGTTCGCTCGGGAACTACCGACGGCGCCGCCAGGAGGAAGTACATGAGCCCACCCCGATTCGGCCGGCGACCACCACCACGCCCACACGCGCGGCCACGCGGCCGCCCGCCCGCCCCCACGGAAGAGCGCCGGGCGCCCGTCGCTCCGGCACGTCGACCCGAGGATCTGCGGATCGTCCTGCCCGCACGCATGACAGTCAAGGAACTCGCCGAGACGATGCGCGTGCAGGTGGGCGAGGTGATCAAGGTCCTGATGGGCAACGGCATGCTCGCCACGATCAATCAGCAGATCGATTACGACACCGCGGCCATCGTCGCCCACGAACTCGGTTTCCAGCCACGCGAGGCTCAGGCGCCCTCGCTGGAATCGACCGCGCTGGGCGCCCCCCTGCAGATCGATGCCGCTACCGCCGCGACCCGTCCCCCGGTCGTGACGATCATGGGGCACGTCGACCACGGGAAGACCAGCTTGCTCGACCGGATTCGCTCGGCCAATATCGCCGAAGGAGAGGCGGGCGGCATCACCCAGCACATCGGCGCGTATCAGGTCGAACACACCCACGCCGGGCGTCGGTCGCGCATCACCTTCCTTGATACGCCCGGCCACGAGGCGTTCACGCAGATGCGCGCGCGCGGCGCGCAGGCCACGGACGTGGCGATCCTCGTCGTCGCGGCCGACGATGGGGTGCAGCCGCAGACCATTGAGGCGATCGGGCACGCCCGAGCCGCGAAGGTCCCGATCATCGTCGCCCTCAACAAGAGCGATCTCCCCACCGCCAATCCGGAACGAGTGAAGCAACAGCTTGCCGAGCATCAGGTCGTCGTGGAGGACTTCGGCGGCGATACCCCGGCGGTCCGGGTGTCCGCGCGCACCGGCGCGGGCATCGAGGACCTGCTCGAGGTGATCGAACTGGTGGCCGAACTGCAGAGTCTTCAGGCGAACGCCGATGCCCCGGCGCGCGGGATCGTGATCGAGGCACAGCTCGACCGCACGCGAGGCCCGGTCGCGACGCTTCTCGTACAGAACGGCACGCTGAACGTCGGAGACTTCATCGCGGTGGGGCCCTTTTCGGGCCGCGTGCGGGCGATGTTCGACGATCGCCGCGGCAAGGTCCGGCACGCTCCACCGGCGATGCCGGTCGAGATCCTCGGACTCAACGACGTTCCGCACGCCGGCGATCGATTCGGCGTCGCGCCCGACGATCGCACGGCGCGGGCCTGGGCGCAGGAGCAGCTTCAGATTCGTCACAGCAGCAGCGCGGAGACGGGTACGCGCGCGAGTCTCTCAATCGAGGAGATGCTTGACCGGGCGCAATCGACGACCGCCAAGGACCTGAACCTCATCATCAAATGCGATGTCCAGGGATCGGTCGACCCGATCCGCGCATCTGTCGAGCAACTCGGGACGAGCGACGTTCGGATCAAGATCCTTCATGCCGGCATCGGTAACGTCACTGAGAGCGACGTCAATCTGGCGGTTGCCTCGCAGGGGCGGATCGCGGCCTTCAACGTGCGCACCGAGCCCGGCGCCCGCCGCGTCGCCGAAGCTCATAGCGTCGATATCCGGAACTATTCGGTGATCTACGAGATCATCGAGGACATCTCCGCCGCGGTGCGAGGAATGACCGAGCCCCGTTACCGGGAGGTCCTCGAGGGGCGGATCGAGGTAAGGCAGCTATTCCGCATCGGCCGCGAGACGGTGATTGCCGGATGCCACGTTCTCGAGGGGCGCGTCACGAGACAGAGCACCATCACGGTGCGGCGCGGACAGCAGACGCTCCTCGAAGGTGGGCGGCTCGCGAATCTCAAGCGCTTCAAGGATGAGGCCCGCGAGGTCGTCGCCGGGTACGACTGCGGCATCACCGTCGTCGACTTCAACGACTTCGTGGCGGGCGACATCGTCGAAGCCTACGCGCGAGAGCGTATCGACGGCTGATGCGCACCGGTCGCATCGATCGCGTCAACGAACTCCTGCGCGCGGAACTGAGCGAGATGCTCGCCCGCTCGATCAAGGATCCGCGGCTTGCGGGACTTGTCAGTGTGACCGAGGTGGACACCACGACCGATCTTCGGCACGCCCGTGTATGGATCAGCGTTTTCGGGAGCGAATCGGAGCGTGAGTCGACCCTGGTGGCCCTCCGAAGCGCGTCGGGATTCCTGCGTCGCGAGATCGGCCATCGCGTCGACCTTCGGCACGTTCCTGACTTCGAGTTCGCGCTCGATGATTCGATCGAGCGAGGAGACCGCCTGCTCCGACTGATCCGCGAGGCAAATGAACCGGTCGCTCCCAAGCAGACTAAGCGACGCCGGGCCCGTTCGACCGCGTCGTGAGAGATCGCCGGATCTCGCCCGGCGCGTTGGCGCGGCTCGCCGGCGCGCGCGATGTCGTCATAGTCGGCCATGTCAACCCCGACGCGGACAGTGTCTGCGGCGCTCTCGCCCTCGCCACGAGGTATCGGGATGCGGGCGGTCATGCGGTCGCCATCACGCCCAATGCCCTTCCCGAGGCGCTGCGTCTCCTGCCGGGCGGTGACACGCTGCAGGTCGCGCCGGAGTCCGTCGAGCGACCGGATCTCGTGATCGCGGTCGACTCGGGGTCCTACGACCGGATCGCTGGCGGACTGCTCGGCGCGCGCGCCTGGATCGACTCCGTGCCCCTCGTCAACATCGATCATCACATCTCCAACTCCGGTTACGGCGCCGAGCAGGTGATCGATCCCGACGCCGCGTCCGTATGTGAGGTCCTCTACGAACTGTTCGGCGAGCTTTCGTGGGAGATCACGCCCACAATCGCCCGCCACCTTCTCACCGGCGTGATCTCTGACACCCGCGGCTTTCGGACGTCCAGCACCACCGCACGGTCGCTTCGCATCGGCAGCGCTCTGGTCGATCGCGGCGCGCCGCTGACAGTCGTCGCCGATGCCGTGCACCGGTACCGCGTCGCCGCCGAGTTACCACTGTGGGGTCTGGTTCTCGAGAGAGTCGAGCGACAGGATGATGTGCTCTGGAGCCACGTCACGCATCGTGACGCCACCCGTTTTGGGCTCGATCTCGCCGATATCGACGGCCTGGTCGGGTTTCTGGCGGATACGCGCGATGTCCACGTCGCGGTCCTGTTCACCGCGCATGCGGACGATCGCGTGCGCGTGAGCCTGCGTGCCGATGAGGGAGTCGACGTCGCCCGCGTCGCGCAGCAATTCGGCGGAGGCGGCCACCGAGCCGCGGCCGGATGCACGATCGAGGGCGTCGACCTCCGGACGGCGATCGAGCGCATCATCAGCGCGGTGCGGGATGCTCTCGCCAGCGGGGCCGACGCATAGAGCGCGCGGGCCTCTTCATCGTCGATAAGCCGGCGGGCCTTACCTCCCACGATGTGGTCGCCAGACTGCGATCCGCGCTGCCCCGTGGTGTCCGCGTCGGCCACGTGGGGACGCTCGATCCGATGGCTACAGGTGTCCTCGTCGTCGCGTTCGGCGCGGCGACCCGGGTCACCGAATGGCTCGCCCTCGACGATAAGGAGTACGAGGCCGAAGTGACCCTTGGATCCGAGACGGACACCTACGATGCGACAGGCGTGGAAGTGGGACAGGGCGAACCCCCGCCCGACGCGAACCCGATCGTCTCGGCACTGGAGGAACTTCGGCCTCGCACGGTTCAGACCCCGCCCCGGTTCTCGGCGATCAAGGTGGCTGGTCAGGCGGCCTATCGGTACGCGCGCCGCGGAGCGGAGATCCAGCTCGCGCCCCGGCATGTACGGATCGATCGCCTCGCACTCCTCGACTGGCAATCGCCACGCGCCACGATTGCGATCGCGTGTTCGAAGGGTACGTACGTTCGATCGATCGCGCACGACCTTGGCGCTCTCCTGGGATGTGGTGCACACCTTTCAGCGCTACGGCGGACGCGTAGCGGGCGATTCGCGATCTCCGACGCGACTCCGCTCACCGCGCTCCTCCAGGCGATTCGAGAACGGAAGGATGAGCGGCTCACGATCTCCATACGCGATGCACTCAGCGAATGGCCCTCGATCGATGTCACTGCGGATCAGGTGGCGATGCTGCGTCACGGCGTTCCAGTCCCCGGTCATCAGACCACAACATCGCGCACGGACTTGCTGGCCCTGGCTGTCGTGGGCGACCGTGCGATCGCGATCGCCGAATGGCGCGACGGGTCCTGGCATCCGAAGAAGGTTCTCACCTGATGGTGCGCGCGGTCGGTCTCGCGATCGGCGTGTTCGACGGCGTGCACCGGGGGCACCAGCATCTCCTCGACGCCCTCGCGAGCGCGTGTCGCGATCGGGACGCACGATCCGTGGTGATCACTTTCGACCCGACGCCACGAGAACTGTTTCAGCCCGGTTCCGCGCCTCGGTGGCTGACCGATCCGGACGAGCGTGTCGCCCTGCTGCAGGCGCGCGCCGATGAGGTGCACCTCTGGGCGTTCGACCGAAACGTTGCGGATCTGACGGCAGATGAGTTCCTCGATCGCGTCGAAGCGCGTACCGACGGACGGATCGCGCTCCTCGTGGGCGGACCAGACTTCGCGATCGGACGGAACCGTCACGCCCGCGGCGAGGAGCTTCGCGCGATCGCTGGGCGGCGGCAGATCGCGCTGCATCTCCTCCCCGAGGCAACGTTCGAAGGCCAGCAGATCCGGAGCGGCGTCATCCGCGACCTGATCGAGCGGGGGGATGTCGCGGCGGCGGGACGTCTCCTTGGGCGATCGCCCGGCCTCGTCGGTTCGGTGGAGCGCGGGCACGGCCGAGGGCGGACGGTCGGCATCCCCACCGCTAACCTCCGCTTCCGATCGGGCCGCCTGCTTCCGGCTCACGGGGTCTACGTGTCGTGGGCGTCGGTGGAAGCCTCGCTTCACCCCGCGGTGACGAACGTCGGTGTTCGGCCCACGGTGGATGGCTCACGGGTCACGGTGGAGGTCCACCTGCTCGACTTCTCGGCGGACCTTTACGATCGGACCATCGGGATCACGTTCGAGGAGCGGCTGCGCGATGAACGGCGATTCCCCGATTTGAACGCACTGGTCGATCAGATACGCCGGGACATCGAGGCGGCGAGGGCGTACTTCCGCGCCGCCTGACATTCCTCAGTGGGCGGCGGCCGCGGCCTTCTTCTGCTCGGAAATCACGGCCTGAGCGACGTGGGCGGGCACCTCTTCGTAGTGGGAGAACTTCATCGTGTAGGTCCCCCTTCCCTGAGTGATGCTCCGCAGGTCGGTCGCGTAACGCTGGATCTCTGCGAGCGGCGCCTGAGCGTGGACCGTCGTGACGTCCCCCTCCGGATCCATCCCCTGCACCCGCGCGCGCTTGCCGTTGAGATCGCTCATGACATCGCCAACGAAGGACTCGGGAACCGTTATGTCAAGGTCGCAGATCGGTTCCAGGAGGATCGGCTGCCCATCCTCGAACCCCTTACGAAACGCCTGGCTGGACGCCAGCTTGAACGCCATCTCCGAGGAGTCCACGGGATGGAACGAGCCATCAAACAGGGTAACGCGGACATCCACGACCGGGCATCCGGCGAAGACGCCGCCGGGAAGTGACTCGCGGACCCCCTTCTCCACCGCCGGTATGAAGTTCCGGGGCACCGAACCCCCGACCACCCTCTCGGTGAACTCGAAACCCGCGCCGCGCGGCAGCGGCTCGACTTCCAGAAAGACGTGACCGTACTGGCCGTGGCCACCGGTCTGCTTCTTGTGCTTGTACTCGGCCTGAGCCGAGCGCTGGATCGTCTCGCGATACGGCACCTTCGGCTCGCGGGTCGTGACTTCGACCCCGAACTTCCGGCGCATCCGCTCCAGAGTGACGTCGATGTGCTGCTCCCCCAGGCCCGACATGACCGTCTCGCCGGTCTCGGGATCGCGCCGCACCGTGAGCGTGGGGTCCTCCTCCACGATGCGCTGGAGCGCGCCGCCCAGCTTGTCGAGATCGGCCTTGGACTTCGGGTCGACCGCGACCGAGTAGACGGGATTCGGGAAAGCGATCGGCTCCACTCGTACCTGCCGATCGCGGGTGGTGAGCGTATGCCCCGTGGCCGTGTTCTGAAGTTTCGCTACCGCGCCGATGTCGCCGGGACCCACCTGCACGCAGGGCTCCTGACTCTTCCCTCTGACGACGTAGAGTGTGCCCAGTCGCTCGTCGTGACCGCTCGATGCATTCCAGAGGTGGGAGTCCGCCCGCACGATGCCGGTCAGCACCCGGAAGTAGGTGAGCTTGCCGACGAATGGGTCAGCCATGGTCTTGAAGACCAGGGCGACGGGTGGTGCGCCTTCGCTCGGCTGCAACTGAACCGCCTTCCCGGAGGCGACCTCTGTCGCGGTCACGGGCGCGACATCCTCAGGCGAGGGGAGGACATCGACGATCGCGTCCATCAGGGTTCTCACACCGAGGCCGGGGAGGCCCGCGACCACGAAGACGGGAAACAGCCGCTCCGTGGCGATCGCCTTCCGCAGCGCCCCGCCGATCTCATCGCTGGTGAGCGTCTCGCCCTCGAGATACTTCGCGATCAGGTCGTCATCGGTCTCCGCGACGGCTTCAATCAGCCGTTCGCGCATCTGGTCTACGGACCCGACGACTCCCGGCGGCGGATCGAATGCTGCGCCATCGGTGCCACGCGAGGCACCCCCACTGATGACGTCTATCGTTCCGACAAATCCGCTCTGATCGTGAATGGGGCACTGCAGAGCGACCACGGCTGCGCCGTACCGCGCGCGCAGGCTATCGAGGGCTCGCCCGAAGTCCGCGTTCTCGCGATCGATCTTGCTGATCACGAATCCCCGCGGTGTCCCGGTCGCCCTCAACTGCCGCCACACCAGGTCGGTACCAACCTCAGGACCGGCGACCGCGTCCACGAGAATCAGACCGGTATCGACTGCGCGAATCGCCTGCCGGACCTCACCCGCGAAGTCCAGAACGCCTGGAGCGTCGAGCAGGTTGACCTTGCATCCCTTCCAGGCGAACGGCAGAACCGCGAGGTTGACCGACACTTGCCGCTTCTGTTCCTCTGGCTCGTAGTCGGACACCGTCGTCCCATCGTCCGGTCGACCCGCTCGGTTGATGACCCCGGCGGCGAAAAGCATCGCCTCGCTCAGGGTTGTCTTACCGGCTCCGCCGTGCGAGAACAGACCGATGTTGCGGACCGTCGAGGCTGCGGGAACGCTCATGTCATCTCCCGGATCTACGGTTCTCTCGCCCTTTCGCTTGAAGCGAGAGGTCGTCGTGTGCCGACGCGCCCATTATACCGGCGCGTCAGCAGTCCTCCCGATCACTGAACGCGTGGTAGACTGGCTCGAGGAGGGTGCCTGTTGCCGATAAGTCAAGAGCTCCTGGAGATCCTTGCGTGCCCGGCCTGCAAGGTGGCTGTGACCCTGGCGGGCGAGGAATTGGTGTGCGACCGGTGCGGTCGTCGCTATCCGATTCGCGATGACATTCCGGTGATGCTGATATCCGAGGGCGACAAGGGGCGCGAGGCCGCGCAGGGCAGCCGATCCGGCTGATCGCCCGCGACCCGATCCTGGTCGCGCTCGCTGCGATACTGGCTGTGGGGGCACTGCTGATCTCGACGGCGAGCGACGCCGGTGGTGCTTCGCGGTCGACTCGATTCGGCATCGCGCATGTCGGCTATCCTGGTGGTCCGCGCGACGCGGAACGCCACGCGCGCGCGGCGTCGCTCGGCGCGGGCTGGAATAGGTGGGCTCTGTACTGGACCGATGTAGAGCGCGCCGACGGCCAGTTCGATTGGAGCGGCGTCGACGCGATCTTCGCACTGGACGAACAGTATGGGCTTGGCTCGATGCCGGTTCTCCTCGGAACGCCCGCCTTCCACACGGCTCAGGCGGCGATGGGCGCCTCTTACCGTCTGATCGCGCCGCCTCTCGGCCGATTCAGAGCTCCGCGCCAGGCGGCCGCCGCCATCGATCCCCCGGCGACGATGACCCTGCCGGTCTTCGCCGATGGCACCGACGTCTCGGCCCCTGGCAAGACGATCAATGGCGCGAATCGGTGGGCCCGATTCGTGGCCGAGGCCGCGCGCCGCTATGCCGGGAGGCCCATCGCCTGGGAGATCTGGAACGAACCGGACTTCACCCAGTTCTGGTCCGGCACCGCCGCCCAGTACGCGAGGCTACTGACCGTCGCGCACCAGGCCATTCGATCTCAGGACAGTGCCACACCCATCGCGATCGGCGGGCTGATGAGCTGGGAGAGGATGAACAGCACCGGAGTAGAGCACGCGTGGCTGCGATGGCTTCTCGCCGAACTGGTGAGGGACCCGCGTGCCGCGGCGAACAGCTACTACTTCGATGTGATCCCGTTCCACTGGTACAGCCGGGCGACCGATGCCTACGACCGGACCGTGTCCGCGCGCCAGGTTCTGGCGGGCTTCGGCATCCCGCCGAAGCGCATCTGGATCAATGAGGCGAACGCTCCGGCGTGTGGAGAGCCTCCGGCGAACGTCTCATGTGCCGATGCAGGCTACCGTGGCTCGGCGACGGTGGACGAGCAGGCGGCCTTCGCAATCCAGTATCTGGCACTCGCGCTCGCAGCCAACGTGGAACGGGCCGCGCTGTTCCAGTTCCAGGACGATGGCCACACCGAGGCCTATGGCCTCTACCGGAACGATCGCACCTCGAGACCCGCCGTACGGGCGCTCGATGTAGCGATCGACGCTCTCGGCGATGGACGACTGGCGACGCGCGATCGGCGGAGCGACCACGAACGCATCACTGTGTTGAGTCCCCGTGGGACAGCCACAGTATTGTGGGCAACCGGGGCGGGTGCAGTCTCCGCCGGCGTAGCGCCGATCGCACCTACGGCCAGTCTCATCCGCCAGGATGGCACCGAGACGCCGGTCGTGCCTCTCGATGGCCAGTATCGGGTGCTACTGCCAGGGGCAACGAACCTGCGTTCCTTCTCGGGGCTCCCGGGCGACTACATGATCGGCGGATCGGTAGCGATCCTCCTCCAGAGTCAGACGACGCATTTCGTCGACCCTCCAGCAGCAGGGACGCAGCGCCTCCTGCTCCCCACGCTGGGGCGTTAGCTCAGCCCGACTCCTCGTCTTCGTCGTCTTCACGCACTTTGCGCTTGCGCGGGACGATATCGACCGAGATGGGTCCAGCGATCGGCCGCGTCAGTGCCTTCGCAGCCTGGTCTTTCTTCGGTTTCTTGACTTCACGGCCGACACGATCTCGTGACTTGGCCATCGGGAACGACCTCCGTAATGACCTCCGAGTGTACCACTCACCCCGGGGGCCAACCCAGCGACCGCCCGGCCAGCAGGTGCGCGTGTAGGTGCGGCACGGTCTGGCCCCCGTCACTTCCGTGATTCATCACCAGCCGATACCCCCTCTGCTCCACGCCAACCTGCCGGGCAACGGCCTGGCCGGCCGCGAAAAGGGCGGCACACGCCGCGGCATCCGTCGGGACGGCGGGATCATCAACCGAGGTGAAATGGAACCGGGTGACGAGCAGGACGTGCACTGGCGCCTGCGGAGATCGATCGCGAAAGGCAACGACCTTCTCGTCCTGATAGAGCAGTTCCGCGGCGATCGTTCCCGCGGCGATCGCGCAGAAGACACACGACTGTGACACCGACAGCCTCCCTCAGCCCAGGTCGGCCTGCGCGAAGAGCAGCGCGCTCACGACCGCGATACTGGCAGTCTCGGCGCGAAGGATGCGTGGCCCAAGTGTGATGGGCACGACACCGCCGGTCCGCGCGCGCTCGATCTCGCGATCTGTGAATCCCCCCTCGGGGCCGACGAACACGTTTATCGCGAACGACCTTCCGCCACTCGGCAACGCATCTCGCAGCGTGCGCGTCCGCTCCCCCTCCCAGAGGATGAGCGACGTACCCCGAACGCCCTCTAGTGCCGCATCGAGGGGCGCGGCGGGGAGAAGCGCGGGCAGTTTGCCGCGCCCTGACTGTTCCGCGGCCTCGGCGACGATCCGATTCCAGCGCTCGATCTTCTGACTCGTCAGGTCGTCGACATCACCGGCGATGCAGCGCTCGGTCAGGATCGGTGCGAAGGCGACCACACCGAGTTCGGTGCATTTCTGCAGTGTCATCTCGAGTCGGGCCGCGCGAATCAGGGCGAAATAGAGGGTGATCTTCGTGCGCGGTTCGCTGGTGACCAGCGCTCTCTCGATGACCGAGCCCGTCGTCTCGCCCCGCCTCACGCGGCTCAAAGTTACTGTGAAACTCCAGCCCGAGTTATCGAGAACGATGACCCGATCCCCCACATCCATGCGCAGGACCGTCGAGATCTGATGCGCCTGATCGCGGCTGAAGCGCACGGTCCCGTCGCGAACGGTTCCCGGCGGGACGAAGAAGCGATGTGGGCCGCCCGCGGTCACCGTCGGACCCCGGAAAGTACGCACCAGTCACCCTCGACCTCGACCGTCGGTCGGCTCAGGTTCGCGGCTATCAGGCGCTGGGCCACCGCTTCGTGTCTCTCGTAGAGGATCCCCGAGCAGATCACCGTCCCGCCTGGCACCGCGCTCCCGACGAGGTCGGCGGCGTGCTCCTCGATGACCCGCGCGATGATGTTCGCCACGACGACGTCGTATCGTGAATGCGGTAGGGCGGCCGGGCCGTCCTGCCGACAGCGTACGGTCGCTTCGAGGCCGTTTCTCTTCACGTTCTGCGTCGCTGTCGCAACCGCCACCTCGTCGATATCGAGGGCATCGACTTCGTGCGCGCCGAGAAGGCCGGCGCCGATCGCGAGAATACCCGATCCCGTGCCAACATCGGCGACGCGGCATCCCGCGCGGACGCACTGCTCGAGGGCGCGAAGGCATAGCTGCGTCGTTGGATGCAGTCCGGTGCCGAACGCCATGCCAGGATCGAGGATGATGACGGCATCGTCCTCACTCGGCGTGAACGACCGCCACGTGGGACGGATGACGAACCGCCTGCCCACGCGATGGACCTGAAAGTGATCGCGCCAGGCGTTCTCCCAGTCCGCCGCCCGAACCTCGCGAACTACAAGGTCGCCCATGGGTCCAATCTGACGCAGGTGCCACACCGCCTGCTCGAGCGCCGCCCGACGACTCGCGGCGCTGGCGGTATCCGGCATGTATCCCCGAACGATGAGGGGTCGCGCCGACTGCCCGAGAGGGATGTCCGACGCCCAAGCCTCGGCGATCGCACCCTCGACGGCGTGGTCGATCGCCACTCCTCCATCGGTGTAGCGTGAGATGACCTCCGCCACCGACTCCACGGTATCGGGCGTTACGGCGATCGAGACCTCGACCCAGACATCGCCGATCACCTATTCGCCCCCGAGGACATCCTTCACGCGGTCGAGGATTCCCCTGGACTTCTCTCCGCCTTTGCGCCCCTTTCGGCGCGGTTCGGCTGGCTCGCCAGGGAGCGACGGCTCTGGCGCCGCCTCCGGTTCTTCTCCGCGGAAGGTCGCGGCCAGTGCCTTCATCAAATCGCGCTGACGATCGGTGAGATGCACGGGCGTCTCCACGACGATGTGGGCCTGATGGTCGCCACGTCCCACGCCGCGCAGATGCGGGACACCCTTGCCACGCACCCGAATGACGCGGCCGCTCTGCGTTCCGGCGGGCACCCGGATCCGCGTCGACCCGTCGATGACTGGTATCTCGATCTCGTCGCCGAGTGCCGCCTGCGTGATGTTGACCCGTACCTCGGAGAGAATGTCCGCGCCCGAACGGCTGAAGGTGGCATGCGGCTTGACGCCGATGACGACGTAGAGATCCCCGGGGGGACCACCGTTCGCGCCCAGCTCCCCCTCCCCGCCCATCTGGATCGGCTGGCCGTCATCGACGCCAGGTGGTACCTGCAGCGGGATCTCTCGGACCCGTCGGACCTGACCGCGACCCTGACACTCGGTACAGGGCCGTGTGATCACCCGGCCAGCGCCACGACACCGATCGCAGACCATGACGTTGACCACCTGACCGAACACCGACTGCTGGACGCGCCGCGTCTCACCCGCTCCATGGCATTGCGGGCAGCGCTCGGGCGTACTTCCGGGCTCTGAGCCATCACCGGAGCAGCGCCCGCACGGGACGGTCCGGGGAACCTCGATGCGGCGGGAGGTGCCGAAGACCGCCTCCTCGAAGGTGATGCTGATGTCGTAGCGAAGGTCCGCGCCGCGGACGACCCGCCGTCCTCCCCGCACCCCGCCGCCACCGAAGAACGACTCGAAGATATCCTCGATCCCGAAGCCCCCGGCTCCGGAGCCGGCCGACTGTCCACCGTGACCGAAGGTGTCGTAGGAACGTCGTTTGTCGGAGTTGCTGAGCGTCTCGTACGCCTCGTTGATCTCCTTGAAGCGGGCCTCCGCGCCCTGCTCCTTGTTGATATCGGGGTGGTACTGGCGCGCGAGCCGACGGAAGGCGGTGCGGATCTCGTCCTCGGTGGCGGTTCTGCCGACACCGAGGACCTCGTAGTAATCGCGCTTGACAGCCACGGGCCGATTCTAGAAAGGCGGACGGGGCTGGCTCGGCATCACTCGTTTCCGGGTGGCGGGGCACCATCGCGGAAGCCGCCCGGTCGCGGCGGACGCGGACCGGAGCGGAACCCGCCCTCGCGCGGCGGCCGATCGCCCTCGAAGCGGGGACGGTCCTCGAACCGCGGTCGATCGCCGTCGAAACGCCGTGGCGGTCGCCCCCGATCGCCAAAATCCCGTGGCGGTCTGCGCTCGGCCGGCTCTCGCGGCGTCCCATCATCAGGCACCAGCAGGGCACGTCGGGAGAGATTGACCCTCCCCTGCGGATCGACCTCGATGACCTTCACCATGATCTCGTCGCCGATTGACACGACATCCTCGACGCGCGCGATCCGCTCCTCGGCGAGCTCACCGATTCGGACCAGACCTTCCTTCCCGGGGAGGATCTCAACAAATGCGCCGAAGGTGGTCAGCCGCGTGACCTTGCCCATGTAGCTCTGACCGACCTCGACATCGCGCCCCATGAGGTCCACCGCGATGCGCGCTTTCTCGGCCAGAGCCGAGTCCGTCCCAGCAATGTAGACCGTGCCATCCTCTTGAACGTCGATCTTGACCTTGTAAGTGTCCTGCATCCCCCGGATGTTCTTGCCGCCCGGGCCGATCAGTTGACCGATGCGATCGACCGGTATGGAGGCCTTCATTACGCGCGGCGCATGCCGGTTGAGTTCCGGCCTGGGCGCTGCGATCGCCTCGCTCATCCGGTCGAGAATGAAGAGTCGGGCGGTCCGCGCCCGATCGAAGACCTCGGGAATCAGGTTTGCACGGAGACCGCGCACCTTGAGATCGAGCTGAATCGCGGTCACTCCCTCACGCGTGCCGGCAACCTTGAAGTCCATGTCGCCGTGGTGATCCTCGATCCCCTGAATGTCTGTCAAGAGAACGTCCGCGCCATCGTCGCTGGAAATGAGCCCGATCGAAATCCCCGCGACGGGCGCCGAGATCGGAACCCCCGCGTCCATGAGAGCCAGCGAGGAACCGCAGACCGATCCCATTGAGGTCGACCCGTTCGAGGACACGACCTCTGAAACAACCCGAATGGTGTACGGGAAGTCCTCCTTCTTGGGCAGAACCGGGACCAGCGAACGCTCGGCCAGGGCCCCGTGGCCGATCTCACGACGCCCCGGGGAGCCAGTGCGGCGGACCTCGCCCACCGAGTAGGGCGGCATGTTGTAGTGGTGCATGTAGCGCTTGGTCTCGTCCAGGCCAAGCGAGTCGATCTGCTGCTCATCCGCGGTCGATCCCAGCGTCGCGATGGAGAGAACCTGCGTCTGACCGCGCTGGAACAGACCCGTCCCGTGCGTCCTCGGCAGGATCCCCACCTCGCAGGAGATCGGGCGGAGGTCGCGCACGCCCCGGCCGTCCGGGCGACGTCCTTGCTTCAGAATCCGCTGTCGCAGACCTTCGGCCTCGAGTTCCTCGACCAGGCCTCCGATCGCCTTCGCGTCGGCGCCCTCTCCGATCTGCTCCGCAACGGATCGAGCCAGGGCGGTCGCCGCCGCCGCGCGGGAGTGCTTCTCCGCGGTATCGAGTACGGTGTCGATCCGACTGCCCACGAGGGCACGGACGCGCTGCTCCAGCGCGTGGTCGGCGCCGAAACTGGGATACGCGAACTTGGCACGGCCGATCTGGGCCCGCATCTTCTGCTGCAGAGCGATCAGTTCCTGCACCGCGGCGTGACCGAACGCAATCGCCTCGATCACCGTTGCTTCGGGCACAATCCGCGCGCCGGCCTCGAGCATGTTGATCTCGGATGCGGTACCGGCGACCACCAGATCGAGCACGCTTTCGGCCTGCTGCCGGACCGTCGGGTTGAGGACCAGACCGCCGTCGACCACGCCGACCCGAACGGAGGCCACGGGACCATCGAACGGGATGTCCGAGATCGTCAGTGCGGCGGACGCACCCAGGAGGCAGAGGGTGTCCGGGTCGTTCTCGCCATCGTAAGAGAGGGCAGTGACGATGATCTGGACCTCGTTCCGGAAGTCCTTGGGAAAGAGCGGACGCAGAGGTCGGTCGGTGAGCCTCGCGGTCAGGATCGCGTTCTCGGTAGGACGCCCCTCGCGCCGGAAGAAGTTGCCCGGGATCTTGCCCGCGGCATACATCCGCTCTTCGTAGTCCACCGTGAGCGGGAAGAAGTCGATCCCCTCCCGTGGGGACGGTGCGGCCGTTACCGCGGCAAGTAGGACGGTCTCCCCGTACTGGACGAGGACGGCTCCGTTCGCCTGTTCGGCGAGCCTCCCCACCTCCAGGCGCAATGGACGACCGGCGAAATCAAGTTCGAACTGATGAACCAACGACAACCCCTCCACGATGTGCCATATCTCTGGCTAGATCGAAGAGCGGAGGTCCGGTCACACGGGCGAGGCCCGCCGGGCGCTAGCGACGCAGGCCGAGTCGGCCGATCAGCGCCTGGTATCGCGCGTGGTCGATGCGGGCCAGGTAGCGGAGCAACCGCCGCCGGGCGCCCACCAGTTTGAGAAGGCCACGACGAGAGCTGTGGTCTCGTTCGTGCTCCTTGAGATGCTGCACGATCTGATCGATCCGAGCACTGAGGATGGACACCTGTACATCGACAGAACCCGAGTCCGTCTCGTGAGTCCTCGACTCTGTGATGATCGAAGTCTTCCGTTCCGCGGTCAGCGGCATTGAGATCGCGTCTCCTTTCGACCGGCGAGCTTCTGCATCCTCATATCGCGCACGCGACTCATCCCGCGCGTCGCGATCGGGTACCCGCCCAACGCTGTGCTTCTAAACCTTCGCTCTTCGAGGCCGGACTATATCATTCGATCGCTCGGGGAGGTCATCTCGTTGCGCCCGCTTCTCACCCTGAAGGTTCGCCCCGCGTTGCCGCCGGCCCTGGCGGCGCTCGAGCACGTGGCACACAACCTCTGGTGGTGCTGGCACGAGGATGCGACCGAACTCTTCGCGCGCCTGGATCGCGATGAGTGGGAGCGCTCCGGCCATAACCCGGTGCTGACCCTGAGCAATCTCTCGCAGGATCGGCTGATCGAACTTGCCGATGAGGCGGGCTTTCTAGCGCACCTCCATCGCGTGACCCAGAGTCTCGACGAGTACATGACCGAGCGTCCCGTGGCGCCCGCGACCGCGGCAAAGCAGATCGCGTACTTCTCGCTCGAGTTCGGTATCCACGAGTCGGTCCCGATCTACTCCGGTGGAATGGGACTGCTCGCGGGCGATCACCTCCGATCCGCGAGCGATCTCAACCTCCCCTTCGTCGGTGTATCGCTGCTCTACCGGGAGGGGTACTTCCGGCAGTACCTGAATCCGGATGGATGGCAGCTCGAACGCTACTACGACAACGACTTCTCGATGTTTCCGCTGACGGCGGAGCTCGGTCCCGATGGCACGCAACTCACTATCGAGGTCGACTTCCCGGGGCGGGTATGCCGCGCCGCGATCTGGCGCCTCCAGGTCGGCCGGGTGCCTCTCTACCTGCTCGACGCCAACCTGCCAGAAAACCAGCCACAGGATCGCGATGTCACCCGCCGCCTCTATCAGGGCGATAACGACATGCGGATCCGGCAGGAGATCCTGCTCGGGATTGGCGGCTTGCGCGCGCTCGCACGGCTTGGCATCGAGCCCACCGTCTGCCACATGAATGAGGGTCACGCCGCCTTTCTGGGTCTGGAGAGGATTCGCGGCCTCATGCACGCGCGGGGGATGAACTTCGCGGAGGCGCGTGAACTCGCGGTATCCGGCAATGTCTTCACCACTCACACCCCGGTTCCGGCGGGGATCGACGTGTTCTCGGCCGACCTCGTGGACCAGTACCTCGGACCGATCCGCGCCGAGCTCGGTGTCAGCCGCGACGAACTGCTCGGTCTGGGCCGTCAGAACCCGTTCAATCTCGGCGAGGGATTCTCGATGGCGGTCCTGGCGATCCGCCTGGCCGATCATGTGAACGGCGTCAGCCGCCTCCACGGCGAGGTGTCGCGCGCGATGTGGCGCGGCGTATGGCCGGACGTTCCCGTCCACGAGGTCCCCATCGGCTCCATCACCAACGGAGTGCACACGCAGTTCTGGACGTGCGGCAGCGAGGTATCCCGGGTGTTCGACCGGTACCTCGGCACCGGCTGGCGCGAGGATCCTCAGGATAGTCGCATCTGGTCTGGCGCCTACCAGATCCCCGCCGAGGAACTCTGGCGTGCGCACGAGCGCGATCGGGCGCGGTTGGTCTCGTTCGTTCGCCTCCGTGCGCGTCAGCAAGCCGAACAGCGCGGATCTTCCTTGCCCGAGGTCGCGGCCGCGGGCGAGGTTCTGGATCCCGGGGCATTGACGATCGGGTTCGCGCGCCGGTTCGCGACCTACAAGCGGGCGCTCCTCCTTTTCCGCGATATGGAGCGGCTCATCCGCATCGTCTCGGACCCCCATCGGCGCGTGCAGTTCGTCATCGCCGGGAAGGCGCACCCCCAGGACCTCGCCGGGCGCGAATTGATTCGGGCGATCGTGCAGGCGACGCGCCGGCCCGAACTGGCGAATCGCATCGTGTTCGTGGAGAACTACGACATCGACGTCGCGCGGATGCTCGTGCAGGGAGTTGATCTCTGGCTCACCAATCCGCGACGTCCCCACGAGGCGAGCGGCACCAGCGGCATGAAGGTCGCGTTCAACGCGGGCCTGAACGCCAGCGTGCTCGACGGCTGGTGGGTCGAAGGGTATCGGCCAGAGATCGGCTGGGCCATTGGCCAGGGCGAAGTCTTCGCTGACGAGAACTACCAGGATGAGATCGAATCGCGGGCGATCTACAACCTCCTCGAGAAGGAGATCGTCCCCCTCTTCTACGAGCGTGCCGCCGACGGGGTACCGCGATCGTGGGTAGGCAGGCTCAAGGCGTCCGCGGCATCACTCTGCCCCGTCTTCAACACACACCGGATGCTGCGCGAGTATGACGAGCTTGCGTACGAACCCGCCGCGAACCGCTTCGCGATGCTCGGCGCGGAGGACGGAGCGTTGGCCCGCGACCTTGCCGCCTGGAAACTACGCATGTGGCGCCAATGGCATCGCGTGACGATCCGTGATGTCACCTGCGACCGACCGTCGACCGCGCGGATCGGCGACTCCGCCACCGTGCGCGCGATCGTGTTCCCGGGCGAACTCACCGGTGATGACCTCTGTATCGAACTCGTCTCCGGTCGCGTGGACGCGAACGGCGAGATCGATGCGAGCACCGTCGAACAGATGACGCTCGATCGACGGCACGATGACGGCAGTCTGGAGTACGTTGGCACGACCACTATCGGGCAGACCGGCACCGTGGGTTATACGGTGCGCGCTCTGCCCAACCACCGTGAGGCCGGGCGCCGGATCGAGCCCGGCCTGATAGCCTGGGCCTCCTGACCGATCACGCCGGCGCCGTCGCCACCTCGATCGTCATCGCGCGATCCTCCACCGCCTGAACGATTCGCGTCAGCAGCCCGGCGATCGGTACCGCCGCCTCGGTCTCACCCGATCGCAGGCGGAGTGAGACGGTCTGCTCCTGCGCCTCGCGATCGCCCACGACCAGCATCAAGGGGGTCTTCATCAACTGCGCGTCGCGTATGCGCGCCTGCAGTTTCTCCCGCCGATCGTCCACCTGGACGCGGATGCCACGCTCCACCAGCTGGGCCTCGACCGAGCGGGCATAGTCGTTGTGGCGGTCGGCGATGGGCAGCACGATCACCTGAAGGGGCGAGAGCCACAGGGGGAACGCGCCGGCGTAGTGCTCCACCAGCACCCCGATGAACCGTTCGTAGGAACCGATCAGAGCGCGATGGATCACCACTGGCCGATGCCGTCCTCCATCGGAGCCAATGAACTCAAGGTCGAACCGCTCGGGGGCGTTGAAGTCGATCTGGATCGTCGTGCATTGCCACGGCCGTCCGAGGACGTCGCGCACGTGGATATCCAGTGACGGGCCGTAGAACTTCGCCTCTCCGAACATGACCTTCGGCTCCAGGCCGCGACTGGCCGCGAGCCTGCTCAGCGCAGCCTCCGCGCCCGACCACTGTTCGTCGGTGCCGAGGAACTTCTCCGTGTTCGCCGGATCGCGCACGGAGAGGCCGATATCGAAGGACTCGAAGCCAAATGCCCGAAGGAGGAACAGGCCAAAGTCGATGACTCTGCCGAGCTCCTCCTCGAGATCGTCGGGCGACACGAAGATGTGGGTGTCGTCCTGGACAAACTGGCGGACTCTGAAGAGACCGGCGAGCGTACCGGACAGCTCGTACCGATGGAGGACGCCCGTGAGTTCGGCCAGGCGAAGCGGCAGCTCGCGGAAGGAGTGCAGCCGCTCGCGATAGATCAGATAGGCGCCGATGCAATTCATCGGCTTAATGCCGTACTCCCGATCCTCGGCCTCGGTCACGAACATGTTGCCCTTGTAGAGCGTCCAGTGGCCGGAACGCTCCCAGAGCGAGCGATCGAGAATCAGCGGTGTGCGCACCTCCCGATAGCCGCGCTTGCGGTGTTCGGCGCGCACGAAATCCTCGATGATCTGACGCAACACCGCGCCGTTGGGCAGCCAGAACGCGCTGCCCGGGCTCTCTTCGTGGAACGAATAGAGTTCGAGTTGCCTGCCGAGCACGCGATGGTCTCTGCGCCGCGCCTCTTCGATTCGGGCGAGATACGCCTCGAGCTCCTCCTCGGATGACCACGCTGTCGCGTAGACCCGAGTCAGTTGCTCTCGCTTCGCATCACCGCGCCAGTACGCCCCGGCCGTGCGCAGCACACGGATCGCGCCGATCTCCGCGGTCGATCGAAGGTGCGGGCCACGGCACAGATCGAGGAAGTCGCCATGCTGGTAGATGCCGACCTCCGTGACTCCCTCATTGCGGACCAGATCGTCGATGAGTTCGACCTTGTACCGCTCTCCCAGCGCCTCGAAGTGGGTGCGGGCACGCTCCACCGGCCAGCTCTCGTGGGTGAACGGGAGGTTCGCGGCGATCTGATCGCGCATCCTGCGCTCGATCTCCGGAAAGTCGGCCGGCGTGATCTCACGGGGAAGCGCGAAGTCGTAATAGAAGCCATCCTCGATCGGGGGACCGATCGCCACCAGGGCGCCGGGGATGAGGTCCACGATGGCACGGGCCATGACGTGGGCTGCGGAGTGGCGCATGCGCTCGAGATCATTCACGGGGAACCTCCTCAACGAACGAGACGGCGCCACGCCCAAGGGGCGTGGGCCGTCTCACGCGGTTCCACCCTGGTTCGGCGCGCGCATTGGCGACGCCGCACTCGATGTGATCCGATAACGGTGATCGACCGCCGCGTACGCGGGAGACCCTGGATGAATGGTGTCCGGACCGCCGCGACCTGGTGAACGCTTGCAGCCGGTGGCGTTCACTCTCTGAGCTGTCGCCGACGGTGGCTCTCTCCACCCGTCTCGCGATGAAGTTGTCGCGGCGGACTATACCAGTCGCTCGACCGGGTTCACCAGAAGGCCGATCCCGGCAATGTCGATCTCGACCCGATCCCCCGGGCGCAGCGCGTGCTCTCGCTCGGCGATCACGCCCGTTCCGGTGCAGAGCACCGTGCCGTTGCCGATCGGGTTATCGCGCGTCAGGTACTCGACCAACTCCGCCAGCGAGCGACCGATTCTGGAGGTGTTCACGCTTCCATCGAGGATCGGAATGCCCTCACGTACGATCCGGCACCGGAGGTCCAGATTGGTGCCGTCGCCGACCTCATCCGGAGTCACGATGACGGGACCGATCGCCAGGCATCCTCGGAATACCTTGCTCTGCGGCAGGTAGAGCGGATTCTCCCGTTCGATGTCCCACGCCGATACGTCGTTGGCGCACGTGAGCCCGACCGTTCTGCCGCGCCGGTCCAGGACCAACGCGAGTTCCGGTTCAGGCGCGGTGAACGTCGAGTCGCGACGGATGCCGATGGCGTCGTAGGGGCCCACCGCGTGTGCCGCACCGCCCTTGTAGAACGTCTCCGGGCGTGCTGCGGAGTACACGTAATCATAGATCCCGCGCACGCCACCGGATGCGTCCTGATCGCGGAACTCGGCACTTCGCTTATACGTCACGCCACAACCCCAGGCGTCCCGTGGCGTGAGTGGAATCGCAAGGCGGGCGCCTCGGTCCGCCTCGCCGGCAAGCAGCGCCTCGAGATCGTAGGTCGGTCCACCCTGACCGGATGCTTGCTCGATTGCGTCCTGGACCGTGACATCGCGCGCGAGCGCCAGATCGAAATAGTCGCCCATCGTCGTGAGCGAGCGAGCCGTGTCGGCGATGTCGACGGCACGCGAACCACGAGCCACGAAGGCGTGCATGTCGCCGTTCTGGAGCCTGATCTGACCGAACCTCATGCCTCCGCCCTCCGACAGATGAACTCGACCTCGTTTCCCTCCGGATCCGTGACGTACATCGTCCGAGAGGGGATGACAGGATGCGCTCCGGTGCGGATCTCCAGTCCTGCCGCCCGCAGCACACGTGCCTGCTCGTCGAAGTCGGCAGGCTCAACGGTCAGCGCGAGGTGGTGGAGGGGCCGCGGCACCGAGAAGGGAGGGGCCCCGGCCGGAAGGGGCACGAGGACGATCATCTGCGGTATCCCACCAGCACCCTCGGCGACCCGGAGGAACCGTGGTCCGGGCACGTCCGGCGGCGAAATCAGGGCGAACCCGAGCAGATCCCTGTAGAACGCGAGCGCACGCGCCTGATCGTGACACGCGAGCACGATCTCGGAGAGCCCCACCGTCAGTCCCATACTCAGCGGGCTCCTGCGGGTACGGGCGCGAAGGTACTTTGCCTTCTGACGGGTCGTCGTGCCTCGAGGGTAGAGAGGCGGCGCGCAAGATTCTCCAACGACGCGAGGTTGTGCGCCGGCATGAAGTCGTCGACGAACTCCAGTGCGGTGCGCATTCCCAGCGTGACAGGTTGGTACTCCGGCAACCCCAGGAGGGGGTTGAGCCATATGAGCCGGAAGCTTGTGCGCTGGAGATGCTCCATCTCCTGGCGCAGGATACGGGGATCGCCGCGATCCCATCCATCGGAGATCAGGATGCAGACCGCACTCTGGCCGAGAACCCGGCGAGCCCAGATGCGGTTGAAGTCGTGGAGGCTCCGACCGATACGGGTGCCTCCGGCAAAGTCCTGAACCCGTCGCGAGATATGATCGAGCGCCGCATCGACCTGGCGCGATGCGAGGTCCCGCGTCACGCGAGTGAGACGCGTGCCGAACACGAAGACCTCGACGTTGCGCATGCCCTGGCGGGCGCCGTGGAGGAACTGCAGCAGCACGCGCGAGTAGCGTTCCATCGACCCAGAGATATCACAGATCAGCACGAGCTTTCGTCGCTTCAACTTCTGCCGCCTGAACGAGAGGACGATCGGCTCGCCGCCCGTCCGGTACATTCCGCGGACGACCGCGCGCATGTCGAGGTGCCGTCCACGGGGCGAGGGGACCATCCGACGCGTGCGCCTGGTGCTCGGGCGGAGCCGCAATTGCCGCATGAGGTCGCGCACGCGGGCCTGCTCTTCGGGGGTGTACCGATCGAAGTCTTTGTTGCGCAAAACCTCGATCGCGCTGTAGGTCTGCGCATCGGCCTGCTCGTCCCCGCGCGCCTCCCGTTCCTCCTCCGTCTCCGGCGCCATTGGAGATGCCGCGGCCTCGGCCTTCATCTGGATCGTGCTGATGCTCTCCGACTCGATCCCCTCCTCGTCGGCCTCGGGACCGACCGGGCGACTGTCCGTTCCGGAGGACTCGCTCGTGTCCGGAGGACGCCATTCAGCGCCAAGCCAGGCGAAGAACAGGTCAAACGCGCGATCGAAGACCGCGACGTGATCGCGATGGCTGACGAAGAGGGAACGAGCGGTGTGGTAGACGTCGGCCCGCCGACCAACGTCCACGATCTGCAGCGCACGGAGGAACTCCATCTCTCGGCCCGCCGTCATGGGCAGTCCGAGCGAACGCAGAAGGCGACCGAAGATCAGACAGTTGCGCGTCAGCCGACTGACGTTGACACCGCCGGTTACGAGCCGGCGGGTGTGCTCGGCTGTCGGACCAACCCCGTAGACCATGGCGGCCTCAGGCCGCCCGCGCCGTTCCGATCAGGCGGCGAAGCGCGTCGCCCTCGACGGCCTTGAGATCCTCCTGGTATTTCAGGAGGCAGCCCAGCGACTCGACCACCACGCTCTCACGCAGTTCCGTCTCGCCGAGCGCCAGGAGCGCCCGCGCCCAATCGAGTGTCTCCGCCACACCGGGTAGCTTGTAGAGGTCTTGCTGGCGTAGCCCCTGGACGAAGGACACGATCTGGCCGGCAAGCGCACGCGGCAGATCGGGCACACGCGCGCCGACGATGCGCATCTCCTTGTCGAGCGTCGGGTAGTCGATCCACTGATAGATGCAGCGGCGCTTGAGAGCATCGTGAATCTCTCGAGTGCGGTTCGACGTGAGCACGACGGCGGGCACCGAGCGTGCGGCGATCGTCCCGAGTTCGGGGATCGTGACCTGAAAATCGGAGAGGAGTTCCAGAAGGAACGCCTCGAACTCATCGTCTGCGCGGTCGATCTCATCGATGAGAAGAACCACGGGACGACCGCGATCCTCGAGGGCCTGGAGCAGCGGCCTCTTGAGAAGGAACTGCTCGCCGAAGACATTCTGCACGCGGTCGGCACCGGGTGTGTGATCCGACTCGGCGGCTCGAAGGTGGAGGATCTGGCGCAGATAGTTCCACTCGTACACCGCGCTCGCGACGTCGATGCCCTCGTAACACTGAAGCCGGATCAGATCGCCTTCCAGCGAGCGGGCGAGGACCTTGGCGATCTCCGTCTTGCCGACTCCCGCCTCGCCCTCGAGAAGCAGCGGCTTTCCGAGTCGGAGCGACAGGAAGATCCCCATCGCCAGGGCCGGTTCGGCGACGTAGCTGTTCTCCGCCAGCGCGGCCTCCACGGCGCGCACGGTGGGGAATCGCTCCGCGGCACCCGGCGAGGAGGTGGGAGAAGTGGCGGCGTCTGGCACCGCGGCATTGTAGAGAGGCGCCCGTATACTGGCGACCCGTGCGCGTCGTCCAGTATCACGCGAACGACGACATCCGTCTGATCGAGCAACGGGCTCCCACGGCCGCGGCGGGCGAGATCGTGATCGCGCTCCGCGCCTGTGGGATCTGCGCCTCCGATGTGCTGGACTGGTACATGCGACCGCGCGCCCCGCTGTTCCCCGGCCACGAGGTTGTCGGCGTCGTGGCGAGCACCGGCGAGGGGGTGCGGGACCCGAGGCGCGGCGATCGCGTGTGGGTGCACCACCACGCACCGTGCGGCACCTGCGCGCTGTGTCGCCGCGGCGCTCCGACGAACTGCCCCCAGTTCCGAGCGACGCGCCTGCGCCCGGGCGGCCTGGCTGAATATATCGCCGTACCCGCGCCCATCGTCGCGACATCGGTCCACCGCCTCCCGGACTTCCTGCCTGATGCCGCCGCCACACTCATCGAACCGCTCGCGTGCTGCGTGCGGTCGCTGCGTCGTGCGGGATTCCGTCCCGGCGCGGACGTGCTGGTGGTGGGTGCCGGGATCACCGGCCTGCTCCACGTTCGTCTCGCGCGAGCCTGGGGGGCGGCGAGGATCGAGGTGGTCGAGATTGAACCGAGCAGACACGCCGCTGCCCTGCGGAGCGGCGCGGACCGGGCGATGACTCCCGAGGACCCGGAAGCGCTCGCACTCGTCGTGCCGACGGTCATCGTGACTCCGGCGTCGCTACGCGCGATCGCCTGGGCGCTGGAGCGCGTCGCTCCCGGCGGCACCCTCCTCCAATTCGGGCCGACCGGACCAGGCGAGACACTGCCGTTCGAGCCACACCGAGCGTTCTTCCGCGAGGTCACGCTCACGAGTTCCTACTCGGCCGGCGTCGATGATGGCACCACCGCACTGTCCATCATCGCCCGGGATCCCCGGTTCTGCGATGGCTTGATCGATCGGGTCCTGCCCCTGGAGGAGGCTCCGGAGGCATTCCGCCTCACCGCGACTCACCGCGAGTCGCTCAAGATCGTGCTCACCGCGACGGCGCCCGCCTGATGCAGGCTCTCTTCTTCATGGCACCGGGCAAACTGACGAGGATGGAGGTGCCCGATCCCGAACCGGCTCCCGGAGAGCTGATCATCGCGGTCGAGGTCGCTCTGACCTGTGGCACCGACCTGAAGGCGTATCTTCGTGGGCACCGCCTCTTCCATCCACCCATGCCGTTCGGACACGAGATGGCCGGAACGATCGTGCGTGTGGGATCGGGTGTCGACCGGTTTCGGATCGGGGATCGCGTCGCCGCTGCCAACTCCGCACCTTGCGGAGCATGCTCCGCGTGCAAGCATGGGGAGACGGGGCTCTGTGACGACCTCGACAGCCATCTGAACTGGGGAGCCTTCGCCGAGCTTGCGCGCATCCCGGCGCCGATCGTGCGGACCAATACGTTTCGCATTCCAGAGCACCTCGCGGCGTCCACCGCCGCGGCGCTCGAACCGCTCGCCACAGTGGTTCACGGGGTCGAGATGGCGCGCCTCCGGATGGCAGGAACGGCCGCGATCCTGGGCGCGACGGGAGCGATCGGCCAACTCTTCGTGCAGGTCCTTCGCCTCGCCGGTGCGTCGCGCATCATCGCGATTGGCCGCTCGGCTCGTCGCCTGGCGCAGACAACTCTCCTGGGCGCCGATGTGACGCTCGGAACGGACGACGCGACTCCGGAGCGTCTTCGGGCCGAGACCGGCGGAGTCGGCCCCGACCTTGTCGTCGATGCGACGGGGCTGCCCGAGATGTGGGAGCGTGGCGCGATGCTCGCGCGACGCGGAGGGACGCTGCTGCTCTTCGGCGGATGCGCGTCCGGCACGGCAGTGACCTTCGATACCGGGCGCCTCCACTACGACGCGCTGTCGGTCCAGGGAGTCTTCCATCACACGCCGCGGAGTGTCGACGCGGCTTTCCGCCTGCTCGCGGCCGGGAGGGTCCGCGTCGAGCCGATTCTCGAAGACCGTGACGATCTCAGGGGCGTCGAGCGCCTCCTGGACAGAATGGCGCGCCGCGAGATCGTCAAGGCCGCTGTCTACCCGGGTGGATACCGGGATGGTGCCGCCTGACTTCTTAGAATGCGTACGCCTCTCTGGCGGAAGGACGGAAACCACCAAGAATGCGAATCGGACACCCGGTCGTTGCGTCCGCGATCGTCTTCATCGGCAGTTTCTGCACCCTCGTTATCGAGTTGATTGCCGGGCGCATCATGGCGCCCTACATCGGCGTATCGCTCTATACGTGGACGAGCATCATCGGGGTCACCCTCGCGGGCATCTCTTTCGGCAATTACGCGGGTGGCTGGCTCGCCGATCGGATGGCCTCTCGTGGCGTTCTGGGGGCACTCTTCATCGTCGCCGGCGTGGTCAGCCTGGCGATTCTGCCACTCACCGGGTTCATCATCAATCTCAATCTCGATCGCACGTGGCCGCTCATGGTGCGCATCGTTGTCTACACAGGCCTGATCTTTTTCGCGCCGACCTTCGTGCTGGGCATGATCTCTCCGCTGGTGATCAAGCTCTCGCTCAGCGACCTGAACCGTACCGGGAGCATTGTCGGTCGCATCTATGCGTTCTCGACCGTGGGATCGATCGGCGGGACATTCGCGACCGGCTTCTATCTCGTGGAGGCGATGGGAACCCGGCAGATCGTCTGGACTGTCTCAGCGGTCCTGATCCTGGTCGGTCTGATGATCGGGCAGTACTGGCGCGGCGTCGCACGCGGCGCGACCGCGATACTGCTCGTGGGCGCCTTCGCCGCCTTTTACCAGATGCGCGCCGATTTTGCTGGTCCCTGCCTGCGCGAATCGAGCTACTACTGCATCCGCGTCAGTACTGCGATCGTGGAAGGCGTAGAGGTGAGCTCTCTGGTCCTCGATCATCTCGTTCACAGCTATGTATCACTTGACAACCCAAAGTTCATCGGTTACGGATATGAGCGCGTGTACAACGAGATTACCGAATGGCACGCAGCGCAGCGCCCTCGATTCGCGACACTCTCCATCGGCGGCGGTGGTTATACATTTCCAAAGTTCGTCGCTGCCCAGTATCCTTTCTCTGAGGTCGATGTCCTTGAGATCGATCCTGCTGTCACCACGGCAGCCCACGACTTTCTCGGCCTCCCGCGCGATGGTCGCATACGGACTCACAATCAGGACGCGCGCATCTGGTATATCGAGAACCGCCCGATAAACCAGTTCGATCTGGTCTACGGTGACGCGTTCAACGATATTTCTGTGCCGTACCATCTTACGACGCTTGAGTTTGATCAGATGGTCAAGGCGTCGATGCGCTCAGATGGAATCCTTATGACAAACATTATTGACAATTATCATTCCGGTGATTTTCTCCGCGCCTATCTCAAAACACTGGACAAGGTCTTTGGCAATGTCTACCTCTTCGGAGTCGGGCGCGCGTGGGAGGGGAGTGGCCCCAGCACCTATGTCGCCGTGGCCTCGCCAGAACCCCTCGACATCGCCAGCTTCGAACGGTTCGAGGGTCTCATGACGACCCGCGCGAAGTACAGCGCGATTCTGGACGCGGCCACCCTCCGTCAATACCTTGCCCAGGGCCGCCAGATCATCCTCACGGATGACTACGCGCCCGTGGATAACCTGGTCGCTCGCCTCTTCGTCGAGCGAGGTTACTGATGGATGGGCGCAGGCTGCTTCGTGCCGCCTCCGCCGTCGCTCTCCTCGTCACGGTCGGTTGCGGCGTCCCTGCGCTGCCACCTCCCGGCGGCACCACCTCGTCGAGTCAACTCGCTCAGGACACGTATGTCCGCGCGCTCCAAATGCTGGACGAACAGTACGTCGACGCGGTTGACCCAATCGCGCTTCAATCGGCGGCCCAGGGCGGGGTGTGGCGCCGGCTGGTGGGGATGGGCGCTCAACCTCAGTTCAGGCTTCCCGCCCAGGGCGCGGCGGTCCCGGAGGCAGCAGTGCCACCGGACGCACAATTCGCCCTCTTCGAGCAGATATCCGGATCGAAACTCGATCCGTTGACTCTCGCCCACGCGATGGTTCGGGCAGCCGCGGAGAGCGTCGACGACTGCCACACGCTGCACATGACGGCGCGGCAGGTTCAGGAGCAGCGGGAGCGCCTCTCCGGCACGAGCCGCTTCGGCGGCATAGGTGTGCTGGTGCGGCGTGCCGGGACGGATTTCATCGTTGTAGAGGTCTTCGAGGGCGGCTCCGCCGCCGGGGCGGGCGTCCGGCGCGGGGACGCCATCGTGCGCATCGATGGCCAGGTCACGCAGGCCATGACCGTCGAGCAGGTCGTGCAGACGATCCGCGGCGATCTGGGTTCGACCGTGCGATTGACGTTCCGCCGGCGCGGAACGGCGGGAGAGTTCGAATTCGCCCTTCAGCGACGAGAGGTTGTCGCGCCGGTCGTGGTCCACCGTGAGGTCGACCAGGGCATCGGTTATCTGCGGGTGTTCAGTTTCCCGGAGACGGCCGTCGCCCAGGTGGACCAGGCTCTCGGGAGTTTACTGACCAGGGATCGCTGGGCCCTGATCCTCGACCTTCGCGACAACGGCGGCGGTCGCGTGGATAGCGTCCACAAAGTTGCGAGCCGCTTCGTTCCCAAGGGCGTGCTCTTCGAGACGGTCAGGTCGACGGGCAACACCGAGGCCTTCAGCGCCGATGGCTCCTATCGCCTCACCGGCAAGAGCCTGATCGTCCTCACCAACGGGGGAACCGCGTCGGGCGGGGAGATCCTCGCCTCGGCCATTCAGGAGCACGGCGCGGGATCGGTCGTCGGGATGCCGACTGCGGGCTGTGTCTCGACCGGTCAGATCTTTCTCCTGCCGGATGGGTCGGGACTGGAGATCGCCACCGCGCGGGTCAGAAGCGGTCTTCGCGGTCTCAACCTCAACGGGCTCGGGGTCCGACCAGACGTCCAGGTCGACATGACCGTGGACGATCTGGCCGCAAACGCGGACCCGCAGATGAGCGAAGCACTCCGCATCCTGGCGAGCCTGTAAGGTACGGTGGTGGTTCCGGTACTCCTGCCCTCCCTGGGCGAGCAGATCGAGGACGTCGTGATCGGGCGCTGGCTGAAGCGCATTGGAGAGCGGGTCGAGGAGGGCGAGCCGCTCGTCGAGGTCATCACCGACAAAGTGAACGTGGAGATCGTGTCGCCGGTCTCGGGCAGCGTCGCCTCGATCCTGGCCGACGAGGGGACCAGCGTCAGGATCGACCAGGCGGTCGCTCTGGTGGAGATGGGCGGCGCGCAAGAACGCCGCGCGACATGACAGAGGCAGAATCGCCGCGGTTGGCAACACCGACCATCGACCTGGCACGACAACGCCCGCCCTGGCTGACCATTCGGGTCGGGGCGGAAGGCGCGACGACCGAGGTACGGCAACTGCTCGGCGACCTGGGTCTCCATACGGTGTGCGAGGAGGCGCGCTGCCCGAACCAGCGCGAATGCTGGGACTCGCGCACCGCGACCTTCCTCATCCTTGGAGATCGATGCACGAGACGCTGCTCGTACTGCGCGATCGAGACAGGGCAACCGAGCGGGGCTGTCGACTGGGCAGAACCCGGGCGCATCGCGCGGGCGGTGAGCCGCCTGGGCCTCCGTCACGTAGTGGTGACGTCGGTCACGCGCGATGATCTGGAGGATGGCGGAGCTGGAGTCTTCGCCGCGACCGTCCGACGCATACGCACGCAGGACTCCGCGTGCAGCATCGAAGTGCTGATTCCCGACATGGGCGCGCGGCGTTCCTCCATCGAGATGATCGTGGGGGCCGGGCCCGACGTGGTGAATCACAACATCGAGACCGTGCGGCGGCTGCACGATCAGGTTCGGCCGCGCTGCGGTTATGACAACTCGCTGCAAGTCCTCGCGATGGCACGGGAACTGGGCGCGCGCTGTACGAAGTCGGGCCTGATGGTCGGTCTGGGCGAAACGCATGCCGAGATCGAACAGACCCTGGCCGATCTTCGATCTGCCCGAGTCGACATCGTCACGATCGGTCAATACCTGCGGCCGACGGGGCAGAGCCGCCACGTGCCGGTCAGTCGCTACTACACGCCGGCGGAGTTCGAGGCGCTCCGCACGCGTGCCCTGGGCCTGGGCTTCGCCCACGTGGAGGCCGGCCCGCTGGTGCGCAGTTCGTATCACGCGCGGGAGCAGTTGGAGGGCCACCGGCTTATCGATTCGGTCCGCCGGTGATCGACTTTCGCGATCTGGGCGCGATGTCCGTAATGGACGCGGCGTCGATCCAGCGCACTTATGTGGAGCGGCGCCGAGGCGGGTCGATCGACGACATCGTGCTGCTGGTGGAGCATCCACCCACCTACACGATCGGCCGTAGTGGTTCTCTCGAACACGTCCTCATCGAGGAGGATGAGCGCACCCGGCGCGGCATCGACCTGCTCCACCTCGACCGCGGCGGCGACGTCACCTACCACGATCCGGGCCAGGCGATCGCCTACCCGATTGTCGACCTCCGACCGCGAGGCGGCGACATTCACCGCTATCTGCGCGATCTGGAAGCCGTGATTCTCGAGACGCTTGGCGTGTTCGGCGTCGTGGGGGAGACCGATGGCCGCTACACGGGGGTGTGGCTGGGCACGAGAAAGATCGCACAGATCGGGGTGAAGGTCTCAGGGGGTGTGACGAGCCACGGTGTGGCGATCAACGTCTCCTCGAATCTGGCGAATTGGAGCGGCATCATCCCTTGCGGCATTCGGGAGCGAGGCATCGTCAACCTCGAAGACATAGTCGGTCCGAGCGTGACCGTGGCAGACGTGCGACTCGAACTGGCGGCGCGCCTTCGCTCGCGGCTGGCCCCAAGCCTGCCGGTGGGCTCGGCCCTGAGCCGCGGGCCGAGCCCACCGTATCCCGCCCGCGATCGGTGATAGATTGACGTCGTGAGTCCACCTCGCGCCGTACGTTCGGGCGCCCAATCGGGCCTGTTCGATACGGAGGGCGACGCGGTGCGCAGTCCGCTGGCGGCACGACTGCGACCGCGTACGCTGGACGAGTTCGTCGGCCAGGAGCATCTGGTCGGTCCCGGCCGAGCACTGCGCCGAGCGATCGATTCCGACCGGGTAGGGTCAATGATCCTGTGGGGACCACCGGGCTCGGGAAAGACCACGCTTGCCCGACTCATCGCCCAGGTCACCAGCGCGGTTTTCGAGTCGCTCTCGGCGGTGGAGGCAGGAATCCCGGACCTGCGCCGCATCGTCGCGGCCGCGCGTATTCGGCGGGATCGCGGGGTGCGCACAGTGGTCTTCATCGATGAAGTCCACCGCTGGACGAAAGCGCAGCAGGACGCGGTGATGCCCCACGTCGAGGAAGGCGTCATCACGCTCATTGGCGCGACAACGGAGAACCCGTCGTTCGAGGTGAACTCCGCGCTGCTCTCGCGGTGTCGCGTCATGCGCCTGAACCCGCTCGACGACGACGACATCCTCGAGGTGCTCCGGCGCGCCATCGTTACCGAGGCAGACACCCGTGCCGAGGTCCTGCACCTGGACGATGACGTCCCTGGCGCGATCGTGCGCATCGCCAATGGGGATGCGCGCACGGCGCTCAACGCGCTGGAAGCGGCGATCGAGGCGGCCACGGTGGATGAAGGAGGCCGACGGATCATCACGCGCGCGACGGTCGAGGATGCCGTTCAGCGACGCATCCTCGCCCACGACCGGGCCGGCGACGAGCACTACGACGTCATCTCCGCGATGATCAAGTCCATCCGTGGTTCTGACCCGGACGCGGCCATCTACTGGCTGGCACGGCTCCTCGAGGCCGGGGAGGATCCGCTCTTCGTGGCGCGCAGGCTCGTGATCCTGGCTGCCGAAGATGTCGGGCTGGCCAGCCCGCAGGCACTCTCGATTGCGGTCGCGGCGCAACAGGCCACCCACTTCGTGGGTATGCCCGAGTGCGTGTTGCCCCTGACCGAGGCGGCGCTCTTCCTCGCGCTGGCGCCGAAGAGCAATTCGGTCCTTACGTCATATGAGGCGGCGATCGCCGACGTGCGGGCACATGGATCGCTCCCGGTCCCACTCCACCTGCGCAACGCGGCGACCCGACTGATGCGGGAGATGGGGTATGGGCGCGGGTATCAGTACGCGCACGATCATCCCGAGGGTCGGGTGGCGCAACAGCACCTGCCGGACATCCTCAGCACTCGCCAGTACTATCGACCGGGCACGGTCGGTATGGAGCCTCGGATCGCGACGCGGCCGGGTGCCGAGGGATCGGCGGCGCCCGATTCACGCGCCCCGGCGAAATGAACGCCGAAAGTAGTGCTCGAGGAGCGGATACATCGTTCTTGAGAGGGGAAGCCCCTCGATCTCGTCGACCGAGAAGTACCGGAGATCCATCGCGTCATCCCCGTGTTGCGGAGAGCCGCCCGTAGGCGTCGCGAGGAAGTCCACGATCACGTTGTGATACTCGACGCGCCCGTCCGGGGTGCGCCCGATCGCATCGGCGATCCAGATCAGTTCGCCGACGTCGACATCGAGTCCCGTCTCCTCGCGCGCCTCCCTCGCCGCCGCCTCACGCGCGGTCTCGCCCAGATCCACCATCCCGCCGGGCAACGCCCAGAGTCCTCGACCCGGCTCGTGCCCGCGCTGAATCAGGAGTAGGCGGTCGGACTCGACGATCAGGACTCCGACGGCGATCCAGGGCCGCGTCGGGAAGAGCCGATGCCGATCCACCGGCGCATGGTAACGGCGAGGATGGCGGCGAGCGCCGCCCAGGCGAGCCCGGCAGTGACCACCGCCCACCTCCATCCGGTCGGCTCGAAGCGAAACTCGACCTCGCGGTCGCCCGGTCCCAGGAGGACACCGCGAAACACAGTGTCCACGCGGATGAGGGGGCGCACGGTCCCGTCCACGACCGGAGTCCAGCCCGGGTACCAGGCATCCGCCAGCACCAGATATGCCATGGCCTGGAGGTCACGGATATCGACGACAATCCGATTGACGCTCGCTGAGCGGATCACGGCGGAGCCAGAAGTCTGCCCCTCGATCGCGGGGCCGCCCTCGACCACGATCGCTCCCAGGGCGCCGACCCGCGCACTCCCGAGCAGCGCGAGTGCCTCCGCCCCATCGGACGCGGCCAGCGCGGTCGGAACGAGGCGGGCACGATCGACTGCGCGGAGGTTCCGGTAAACCGTCAGGTCACCCGACCCCGCGAAGACGGGCACGAACTTCGACTGATCGACTGGCGCCTCGCGCGGAGCGACGAGGTAGGTGGTCGCGAGACGATCGTAGAGGGGGTTGGAGCGCGATCCCAGTTCGATCCAGTACCGTCGTACAGAGCTGAGTTCGAGGGGATGCAGGCCGCCGCGCACGTCAGGCAGCAGGCGCACCAGTCCCGTGCCCGGTGAGAAGCGATCGGCGATCCCGGTATCGGTGTCGACGCGGACGAGATCCTGGCGCTCTCGGAGGAACGCGACGGTGTCCGCCGTCCCGAACGCCTGACGCGGATCCGCTCGCGAGACCTCGATTCCCTGTCCCGCGCTGACGAGATCGACGGCCAACAGCGCCGCGATGGCGAACGGGAAGGATCGCGCCGTGAGGAGGCCCCGCCGTCGGACCGCAATCAGTCCGAGCGTCAGTCCCAGCCAGAGGACGAACATCACCCATCCCTCGACGACGCCGGTCACGCGGGGGAGGGACGGATCATCCCGATAGACGAGCAGGAGGAAGGCGCCCGCGGGTATCAGCGCGGCGCAGGCGATCAAGACCCATACGCCGCTCACGAAGAAGCGCTCGCGGATCATCCGTGTCGCGCGAGTCGCGGGCGCGGCAACGAGCAGCGCGCCGATTCCGGCGAGAAGAGCCAGGGCGAGGTCGGTCAGCACAATGGCCCGGGCCGCGCCGCGGAGCGATCCGTACGCGGGAACGAGATTCACGGCCAGCGCGTGGATCCCCGATGAGTCACCGATCGCGAGGAGGACACCCACGATCGCCAGAGCGAGCAGGGAGAAGGCAACAGGGCGCAGCGCTCGGCCAGGTTGAGGCGCGGCGCGCCGCGCGGTGGCCAGTACCGCTAGCGACGCGAGCACCAGCGTGGCGATACCCACGTAGCCGCCCTCGTGCCTCTGCCACTGCCCCCAGTACGCGTCGGGCCCGCGGCCGAACCAGTCCGGCACGAGAAAGGAGATGAGATTGCCCGGCGCGAAGGCGTACTGCAGTGTTTCGCCGTAGGAAAACCCGGCGCGATCGGTGTGGCGCGTGAGTTCCGCCGCCGGAACGAGTTGGGGCGCCGCCGCCGCGAGACCGAGGGTGACCATAACGAGCAGGCGCAGCGCGGACCCGCGCGAGATACGCCAGCCGAATCGACCCCCCGCGAGCCCGGCGATCAGGACTGTCGCGATGGCGATGAGCCCGAAGAGCAGCGGCTGAACGTGCCCGGCGAGCGCGGCCATCGCGAGACAGACCGCGCCCCCGGCGATCCAGATCGGGGAGCCACCCTGGAGGATACGGAGGCTTGCGAGGAGGATGCCGGGGATCCAGGCGCCGACGGCGATGGTGTTCAGGTTCCCCGTGTGGATGACGAAATAGTCCGAGAGTGAGAACGCGATGCCGGAGACGAGCGCGGCACCGCGCGGTAGACCGATCTCTCGGGCGGCCCAGTACGTGAGCGCCCCGGCGAGCCAGAAATGGAACAGCACGAGTCCGGTGAGAGCGCGATATCCCGGCTCACCGGTCACCAGGAGGATGACCGCATTCACGGGATAGAGGACAGCGGACTGGATATCGGCGATGAACGGGGCACCGATCTGGCTGTAGGGGTTCCAGAACGGGATCTCGCCGGACCGCAGCGTCGCGGCGGCGAAACGGAAGTACGGATAGATCAGCCCGGCCAGATCCCCACCGTGCGCCGGGAGATACGCGCCCGCCTCGAGGACCGGTGCCCAGTTCAACCAGATGACACTCAGGGCGATGCCGCCGAGGGCGGCCACCTCTCTCAGGACAGCGTGTGTCCCTCGGCTCATCTCCGCGTGACACGCACGCGGACGAGCGCGCTCTGCAATCTCCGCCAGGCGCTGCGGGCGCCGCGCGCGCGTTCTTCGGCGATGGGTGCCGCGCCGTAGCGGGCGACGAGGAAAGCCTCGGTCAGATCGCTCAGTGGGCCAACCTCGTCGGGGACCACCGGGTCGAGAACGGATTTGAATTCGATCGCGGTCTCGTGTCGCCGCCGCACGATGCCGCGGCGCTCGGCGCGCGCGAGCAGCAGGCCATACAGCGCGATGATCGCTTGCCGCGCCTCTCGGCCCGGCCTGCCGCCGATGACCGGCCGCTGCCGCACGACTCGATCGCGGCCGACCCCGATCGCGTGGCGCGCCACATCGATCGCGACCGCGCCCGCCCTACGCGCGAAAGACACCAGGAGGACGATCGCGCGAAAGAGCGCACCGAGTGCCGAGCGCACCGCGGCGAGCAGTGAATCGAGTCCTCGTCCCGCCCGTCGGGTCCAGAGATTCGACGCGGAGTACAGGATGGCGGCTCCGAGGACGCCCCAGATCGCGAGCGTGCGCGCCGCGTCCAGCCACGACGTATCCGAATCCGGTGAGCTGAGTGCCGGCGGAGCCTCGAAACCGCGCGCCGGCGCTTCGATTTCCTCCGAGCCGCCGCTGAGGAGACGTAGCGGATAGGTCAGCACCCAGAAGAGGAGGTAGGCGATGAGGATCAGCGACGACGCCACCTGGAACAGCGCGCCGAAGAGGAACTGGAAGACCTCACTCAGCGAGAGCAGCCCCTCCGTCGGCAGGAGAAAGGCAAGACCGACCGCCACGACCAGGAGGCCGCTGGCAGAGAGCATCCAGTGTCGGCCGACCGCCCCCGAAAGCCAGGTACTGTCCAGTGCCCAGAGGGTGCGATCTCGCACGAACACTGCGTAGGAAACCAGAAGCAACGCCGCGACGTAATAGATCATCAGATTCGCGTACGCCAGCGTGCTGCTCGGTCTCCCGGGAAGAAACAACTCGATGACAACCTCGGGTGCCAGACGCTGCTCCGCACCCAGTGCGGTCACCGATGCACAGAATGCCAGCGCGATCCCGCCCCCAAGGAAGCGTCCCGCGAGCCGCCGGACGGGGCTGGTGTGATCGATCGTCCGCATGCGGTCTACGTCCCAGGCGCGATCGATCGGGCGTGAACCGGTCGAGAGGATCTCCCCGGACTGGACCCGGGCAGCCGCCAGGTCCAGAGTCGAGTGAAAGGACGTCAGCCAGACTCCGACCAGTACGGCGAGAACGAGCAGGTAGCCGATATCGAAAATCGCGGTCGGGTCGCTGAGCCACTGCGCGGTCTCATGGCTGAACGTATCCATCGGCAAGCTGAGGTAGGGCGTGAGGCGAACCGCGACAGCGAAGGGAACGAACAGCACGATCCACTCGCGCCAGATGACGCTGGGGCGCGCCAGACGGTCAGCATACAGGTGAGCGATGATGGCGAGCGCGAGAGCAACCGGAAGGACGCCGCCCACGCGCCACTCAGGGCCAAAGATGAGGCCGAACTGAAGCAGGCCCTGGGTGTACAACCCGACGCAGAGGACGATGCACGCCGGCTCGAACGCCCGCGCCAGGCCCCCGCGCCGAGCGACATTGCGTTCCCGGTGAAACTCGGGCAGCGCGAAATCGAGCCAGCCTGTCCTCTTACGCGGAGCGGATCGCTCCGGGTCGCCGTCGGATCTCATCACCGGCGTATTCCAGATCGCTTTCGCGCCAGATGGTATGTCGTGGCACCGTGGACCTGGCGGCGCCGTTCTCCGCGCGATCCACATCGCTCCTTCGTGCGATCACGATCAGACCGACCGCGAATCCGGCACGCCTGAGATGGTCGAGGCAGCCTTCCAACCCCTCCGTGACCCGCGGCACGATCACCACGATCGTCTGCCCGAACGCCAGAGATGCCACCGAGCGCGCCAGAACCGTCTCGAGCGCGGGGATGTTGGCGAGATTTGACCGCGCCAGAGTCTCCAGCAGGTGAATCCGGTGGTCCGGCCCTTTCCTGGTCGGGATCACGTGTGGGCCGTGCGGATCAGACCGGGCCGGATCCGTGCCATTGACGATCAGCCCGACCTCCTGGCGCATCAGAGAGAGGTGGCTCACCAGGCTGGCCGCGGTAACGATCGCCAGTTCGCTCGCGTAGGCGCGGGAGGCAGGCTCGTAGGCGTCGTTCCCGAGTTCAACCGCGATCATGGTTTCCAACGTCATCGCCGGTTCGAGCTTGCGCACCAGCAGGCGTCCCGCCGCCGCCGACGCGCGCCAGTGGATGAGTCGAATGGAGTCGCCGGCGAGGTAGTCTCGCGTGCCCATCGTCCGCGCCGGGTCCGAGAAGAGAGGCGTCCGCGAGCGGATCTCGCCGAATGGCAATCGGGACGGGAGGCCAACGCGGTTCACCGGCACGATGCGTGGTAGAACCGTGAGGCGATCGGGCGTGGAGTGTTCCACCTCGAACCGCGTCAGGCCGAACACGTCACCGGACTCGACGACGATCGGGCCGAGTTCAAACCAGCCGCGCTGGCGGCCGACCGTGTCCACCGTGATCCGATACTCCTGTCCCGGCCCCAGCGAGAACACGTGGTCCACGTTCGCCGCGGTCGCGATCGCCAGGGGCAGGCGATCGTGGACGCGTATCCACGGACAGGGAAGGTAGCCGCGATTGCGCACGATCAGGGTCAGACGAATCTGGTCGCCGTGGAGCGCGCGCGGCTCGAAGTGTCTCTCGACGCTGATCTGCCGCGCGGCCAGGCGCGACCAGAGACGGCTGAGCACCGTCACGGCTACCAGGAGGTAGAGCACCTGATAGAGAAAGGCAACCTTGAACATCATCGCCAGCAGAAGGATGCCGACGAGAACGGGAAGGAGGGGAATCACGCCGCCGCGATAGGAACGTCGAGCGAGGAGACGAGGTTTGCGACCGTGTGGTCACCCGTGCGACCGCGCAACTGACTATCGGGACGCAGGATCAGTCGGTGCGCCAGGGTCGGCACGGCCACCTCCTTCACGTCATCGGGCAGGACAAAATCGCGGCCCGACATCAGGGCGAGGGCCTGCGAGGCGCGGAGGAGCGCGAGGGTCCCGCGCGGGCTGGCCCCGAGGGCGACGTCGGGGTGATCGCGCGTGGCCCTCGCGAGGCGAACGACGTAGTCGCGGACGGAGTCGTCCACGTGGATCGATGGGACTGCCACCTGGACCTCGCGGAGCATCGCGTCCGTCGCGACGGCGCCAAGCGCGGCAATCGGGTGCGTAGCCCCGATCGATCGGGTGAGCCCGCTCTCCTCCTCGAAATCGGGATACCCCATGCGCACCCGCATCAGAAATCGATCCAGTTGTGCCTCCGGCAGAGGGAAAGTGCCCTCGTACTCCACCGGGTTCTGCGTCGCCAGGACGATGAAAGGCCGCGGGAGCGGGCGCGGCTGCCCCTCGACCGAGACCTGCCCTTCTCCCATGCACTCAAGGAGCGCGGACTGCGTCCGGGGGGTGGCCCGATTCACTTCGTCGGCAAGGAGCACGTTGGTGAAGATCGGTCCCGGTCGGAACTCGAAGTCGGACTCACGCTGATTGAAGACTGAGACCCCCGTCACATCCGAGGGCAGGAGATCGGGCGTGAACTGGAGGCGCCTGAACTCGCCGCCGATCGAGACGGCGAGCGCGCGGGCCAGCATCGTCTTCCCGACGCCGGGGACGTCTTCGATCAGGACGTGCCCGTCGCAGAGCAGGGCAGCTACAGCGAGGCGGATCACGTTGCGCTTGCCGACGATCACGCGTTCGACGTTGGCGATGATGCGATCGGTGAATGATGCGTTGGAGACCATGGGCTTCGAAATTGACCTCGTACGGAGCCCGGCCTAACATCGACTCCGGCCCGCGCATTCTACAGGTGAGCCACGGGCCTCCGGCGGGCGAGCGATGCCCGATCAAGAGGGCGCGGCGCGCCTCCGGATCGAGGCGACAGGGGGCTTGGACCTGCGGGTCGCGATCGTTCAGTTCATTCGGACGGCACTGGTGGTTCTCGGTGGCCAGCCGCCGACGATCCGTCTCATGCTCGTTGTCTTGCTCCTTGGGACGGCGATGCTGTATGTCCTCGGCATCGCCAGTTCAGTGGTCGCGGCGCGGCTTGCGGCCCAGCCGACTGAAGCACCTCTCGTGATCAACGTCAGGCAGACCGTGCTGGTGATGGCCACTGAAGCCGCGCTGGCGACGCCGGAGGCGCTCCGGACGCCCCAGCCCACGGCGGGCGTTGCGCAGGTCGCCTTCACACCAACCACGCGGTCCTCGGCCACGCCATCATGGACGCCGCGGCCTCGTACCACCCCGACCATCACGCCGACATTGGAAGCGACTCCCACGCAGTTCATTCCGCCCCGACGGATCGCGACGCCGACCGAACCGCCCATCGTCGCCACAACCGGCACACCGGGCACGGGCACGCCCGGTCCCGCCGCCACCGTCACTCCAGGGGGCACAGGTACACCGTCACCCGGCGGCCCACCCACGCTCACGCCCACGATCGTCCTCGGCGTGCCGACGCCGGTCGGAACGCTCCTCGCCACATCGACCCCCACTGCGACGGGCGCGCCGGCCCTGCCAACGCTGACCCCAACGGGTGCCGCACCCGTCCCGACCCTCACGCCGGGTGGCGCGACGAGCACGCCGTCGAGCGTGCCGGCCCTGCCAACGCCCACACGAACAGCCGTGCCAGCCGCCTCGCCAACCCCGGCCCCGACGCCAGTGCCCACCGCGGCTCCAGCCTCAACCGCGACGGCTGCCCCGACCCCTGCGGCGGCAACGCCGACCAGCGCACCCGCCGCGCCCACGTCGACCCCCCCAACGACGACGACGCCGGCTTCTCTTGTACCGGCATCACCCACCCCGAGCCCGCCGACTCCGACGACAGTTCCGCCGACGCCTACGTCTACGCCAACGCCCTGAGCCGCTTTCCATGCATCAGAGACCGCGCGGATCGGGGGATGGTTCGGACCTGATGTTCTATGGAGTCCTCGCGCTTACCGCCGCGCTGTTCCTGGCCGCGGCGATCGCGATCGCACAGGAGGCAACGGTCGCCCAGAGCAACGAGGTCGCTCGCGTCGCTCAACCCACCGCGGCACCGAGCCCGCTACCCACACGATCGCCGATCCCGACGCCTTCTCCGACAACGCCTCCGCCGTCCGCGACGGCGACCCGCGCCGTCATCGTGGTCCAGAGCGGTCCTGCCCCCACACGCACACCCCGTGCGACCGCGACCGGGGAGGCGACCACGCCGTCTCCTGGCGCGACGAGAACAGTCTTGCCCGATGCCAGCGCGACGACGACTCCCGCGCTCTCGCCGACGGAGACCACGGTTCCCACGCCTACAGCCGACCTGAACGGCGCGGCGCCCACCGCCGCAACGTCTATGCCGACCTCCACGCCCAGACCGGAATCCGCGCCCACAGCATCCCCGGTGATCCATGTCGTCGCGCCCGGCGAGAGTTTCCAATCGATCGCCGCCCGATATGGGGTTCCATGGCAGGCGATCCCCGAGGCGAACGGCCTACCGACCGATCACGTTCTACAGATCGACCAGAGACTGATCATTCCGCCGCGCCCGTGATGGGGCGATCGCGCTGCCGCGGCGCTCCGTGAGTCGTCGCTGCGACACGCGGGCATACACCGAGAGGATCGTCGCGCCCACCTCACTCCAGGAGAACTCCCGCTCGACCCTCTCGCGCAGGCGCCGACCCCGATTCGGCGCATCGGGGTCGTCCAGGAGTTGCAGCAGGGCGCTCGCCAGCGACGCTTCATCCCCGGGATCGGCAAACACTCCATCCTCGCCGAGGATCTCCCGGTTGACGGGGCGGTCATAGGCGACCGTCGGCAGGCCCACCGCCATGTAGTTGAGGAGTTTTCCGTTCCCCTCGGTGGCCGAGAGTTTCGGTGCTACGGCGATGTCGGCGAGGCTGAGGAGTTCCGGAGCACGTGCGTACGGCACGCGCCCGGTGAACGTCACGGAGTCGGCGATCCCCAGATCCCGGGCCTGACGGCTGTACGTCTCCACACCGGGGAATCCCATGACGAGGAAGTGCACGTCGTGGCGCACCGCACGGATCGCCGCCGCGGCGCGAAGCAATCGGCTGATTCCCTGGTATTCGGCCAGGAGACCCAGGTAGGCGACGATCCGCCTTCCGGCGGGGACCTTCAGGGCGGCGCGAAGGGGCTCTCGCTGTGTCTCGTCAACCATCCAGCGGGGCCGAAACCGCGCCGCATCGGCGGCGTCCGGCACGGCCGTGATCTTCTCCGGGCAGACGCCGAACATGCGTACGAGAACGTCGGCCGCATTGTGGGAGCTCGTCAGGATCGCATCGGCACGCCGACAGATCTCACGTTCGACCCATCGGAGGGGGCGGAAACTCAGATCAGTCGGCCGGAGAAACCCGTGGTCGACCATCTCGCTCGTCAGGCTTCCCTGGAAGTCGAAGACCACGGGCACGCCCCACAGGCGGGAGACGCACCAGCCGATCAGCGCCCCCTCGTGGAGGTGGGCGTGGACGATCGTCGGGCGGAACCACATCGCGGTGGCGATCGACTTGAGGAGAAGGAGGAGATCGAGGTAGACGCGATGATAGGAACTGCCCACGCGGACGGCGTTTCCCCAGGGTGGGGCGCTCGGGCGCTCGACGCGCAGCCCGTCTGGGGTCTGCCCCCCGGGATAGGTCACGACGACGATGTTGCCGCCGCGCTCGGCGACCGCCCGCGCCTCCTCGAGGATGCGCACGTGACAGCCGTAGTCGGCGAAGAAGGTCGTCGGGGCCACCATGAGAACGCGATGGCCGCGACCGATCATCCGCCCGTGCGACCGGGAGAGGGCGCGATGCGTATCAACCCTCGCGACGCAGGATGCGGGATTTGAACCAGAAAGCCGTCATCTCGCGGAAGGCGCGGAGGACGACATCTGGCCGATTGCCCGTGGCCGACCCTGCTTCGCGGGGAAGATGGGTGACCGGCAACTCCTTGATGCGGTAGCCGCGATCTCTCGCCTTCACGAGAAACTCGGCACTGAACGCGGCGCCTCGGCTCTCGACATACACCACGTCGAGGATGTCACGACGAAACAGCTTGAAGGCGCAATCGATATCACGCGCTACGTACCCGAACAGGAGAGTCACAAACATCTTCCAGCCGAACGCGTTGACGAGTCGCATTGGTGGATCGCGGCGAGGGGCGCGGTAGCCGATGATGAGATCGTATTCGCCGGCGAAAGGAAGGAACCGGGAGAGTTCCTCCACCTCAAACTGACCGTCGGCATCGGTAAAGAACACGAACTCTTTCTGGCCGGAGGTGATTCCCGTCCACACGGCGGCGCCATACCCCAGGTTCACGGGATGCTGGACGAGCCGAACCTCCGGATACTCCCGCGACAGTTCGTTCACCACCTCGGCGGTGCGATCACTACTCCCGTCGTTGACGATCACGACCTCGAAGTCATCGGTGACATTGCGGAGCGCGCGGACGAAGCGGGGCACCGTCCGCGGCAGGCTCTCCTGCTCGTTGTACGCGGGGAGCGCAACGGCGATCCCTGGAGACCGGCTGTTCACTGACTGGCGATTCTAGCCAGTCAGTGGTCCATCGCCCCGCTCTTCGAGTGGAGCGTGTTCCAGGTCATACGCGTCGCACATCGCAGCCATCGATCCGTGCCAGCAGGGCGCGAGGATGCTCGACGACGACGCGATGCACCATCTCCTCGCCCAGGCCAGCGCATCGCGCGATGTGGCGGGCGAGTCCCGGGGTGAGGAGATCCGAGGGAGCGTGGCCGTCGCTGTCGACAATTGCGCGCGCGCCGGTCGCCTCGCTGAGTCGAGCGACATGGCCGTTGGCGAGGGAGTGGCCACGCCGCGGCGACAGTTCCAGGAAGATTCCCCGCTGGGCCGCCTCTCGCGCCTCCTCGAGCGAGAGCAGGCCCGGGTGACCGATCACATCGACGGCGTCGCTCATCACCGCCGCCGCATTCGTGCCGGGCGGCACGGGTTCCACCGGCGTCTCGCCGTGGACGACGACCACGCGGGCGCCGAGTCGTCGGACTTCGCGCGCACACCGGTCGATGTCGGCGGGCGGGAGGTGGGTCAACTCGACGCCCGGTATCGCCAGTATGTCCCAGTGGCGGCTGCAATACGCGCACGCTTCGACCAACTGCGGTACGACGACCTCCATCGTCCCCGGGCCGGCATGGTCGGCCAGGCCGATGACCCGATAGCCGCGCGCGATTGCCCGACGGATGAGTTCGATCGGGGAGAGCTCGCCATCGCTCAGGTACGTGTGGGTGTGGAAGTCGTAGACGTCATCGCTCATCCCATCACTCGGAAATGGCGTGAGGAATTCCCTCGGCAACGGCATTCTGACCGGTCATTCATCCGATGCTCCTTCCACGATGCGGCGTCGCGTGACCATTACGTGACTCTAATATAAATCTAAGTGGCACGGAGGCGCTGCCCGCCCGGCTGCCCTCCTCTGGACCGTGCGGCGACGCGTCTGGGCTGTACGGCGAGCACGCCCGACCAGGACCCGCATCCGCCCACGGGAACCGCCGGCGCAGGTTGCGTGGCCCGCGTCGGCATCCGCCACGCCGGCAGTTGGCGCGCCCTTCTTAGCGATACATAACGGGAGCAAGACCTTGACCCTCCTTAGAATCGAGCCCAGGCATGGAGTCCGCCTAGATCCCCGTGTACCGCAGCTTGATCATCGCGCCGATCGTCTTTGTCGTCCTCTCCCTCATCGGCCTGCCGGATTTCCTCACTGCTCGACTCGGACCGGCCGGATCATCGTTGGCCGGACTGCCCGCGACGATCCCCGTCCAGGCGCGCGTGATGGGCACGGTGCGGCCGGCCCAGACGACTCCGGTCATCGCCGATTCACGCCTACTCCAGGCCACCGGAACGCCCGCAGCGGCGATCCTGGCGGCCCTCCCCACCGCGACTCCAGTCGCGATGCCGACCAGTTCGCCCAGTCCGACACCCTACGCGACCGCAACTCCGGCGCGGCGGCCACCGGTGAAAGTCGGGTCGGCAAGCGCACCGTCTTTCGGGGCTCGGGAGGTGGTCATCGTCGATGACGGCTCCGGCGCGATCCTCTTCGAACAGGCCGCGCACCGGAGGGTCGCCCCGGCGAGTACCACCAAGATCGTGACTGCGATCGTCGCCCTGCAGCGGAGCACCAACTGGAAGGAAGTGGTCACTGCCCGCTTCGACGAGACGGAACTCGTCGACAGCACGCTGATGGGGGTGCGGCGGGGCGAGCGGATCTCGATGGAGGACCTTCTCTTCGGACTGATGCTGCCCTCCGGCAACGACGCGGCTCTGGCCATCGCGACGCACGTGGCCGGCGGACGATCGGAGTTCGCCGACCTGATGAACGGGCTCGCCACGCGACTGGGTCTGGCGAATTCTCACTTCGTGAACCCACATGGTCTCGACGAGCGGAACCATTACTCGTCTGCCTACGACATGGTGCAGTTCGCACGGTACGGGATGCGTGACGATCGGTTCCGACAATTGAGCCTTGCACGCCGGCACACCGTCCAGGCGGGTGAGCGCATCTATGAAGTGTTCAACCTCAATCGGCTTCTCGCCCAGTACGAACCCGCCGACGGGGTGAAGATCGGCTACACCGAAGATGCAGGCAGAACCATCGTCGCCTCGGCGACCGTCAATGGACGCCGGGTGTACATCGGCGCGTTCCACTCGGCCGATCTCGTCGGTGATGTGAAGCCCCTGTTCGAATGGGTTTTCCACAATCACGTCTGGCCCGACTGAACACACGAACAATCGTACAGCTATCGTCCTGCCCGACTGTTACTCCTCTTCATCGTCGTCTCGATCGTCGTCGTTGGCGGCGATACGGGGGACGGTCGCGACCGATTCCGAACCCGTGCCGGCGGCAGCTCGCGGTCGCACCGCGCCGGCGGCGCTGATCCATGGACCCGGCGCCAGACCGTGGTCGAGCGCTACACCCAGCGCGCCGATATCTCGAAGCGCCTGAAGATCGCTCGGACGCAGCCCGCCGTCCGCCAGGACGATGGCCGGCACACGCGAAGGCTCGATGAAGGGCCGCAGAGCGATGATGTCGGCCACGGTCCAGCGGTCGGCGCGACCGAGCCTGCGCCCCACCAGGAGGAGGGCGACCGGCAGATCGGCAATGAACCTCGCGCTCAGAGGATCGAGTTCATCCGTTCGCACGATGAGCCCGACCGACTGACCCGCGATCGCGAGAAGGTCGGCCGGCACGGTTCCGGGAGTCCCAAGGAGAAGGTCGATGCCTTCCGGGAGGGCGAAACCGGCCTCCACCGACCGAGTCGCGATGGCAGCGTCCTCGAACAGCACCGGCAGCGCACCGGGATTCGAGGGGGGTTCCGTCGCGATCACGCCGTCGACTCCCGCGTGCACGGGACCACCTGTCGAAGCAGCCCGCACGAGAACAAGGAATGGGGGCACCCTCAGACTCCCCCGGGCGAGCCCGAACCCCATGCGCTCGGAGCGGCCACCTACCCTGGCCACCTCACGCAGCCGCCGGACGAGCGCGCTCCCGCGCGCGCCGTTCTCGACCATCATCTCCCTGCCTCCGCAATGTGGTGGAACGTCCGCAATCGCGGACCCGACCGCTCAATCATCAGGCGATCAACCGGGCGTGCGCCGCGATATCCTCGCCCGGGAGGTTCCCTATCTCGTCGAACCGGAGAGGCCGCGCCGGGCCAACAACGTCGATCGGGCCACGTGCCTCGTCGAGAAGCGCCCGCGAGACGCTGAAGCGATCGAGGTGGAGCGTATCGCGGATGCGCGCGACGCGCGCACGAGCGCGCACCTCCGGGGAGAGCCGCGAGAAGACGGTCGCGATCGCGTCGCGATCGTTGCTGGCCACGATGGGCAACTTTGCCCGTTCGAAGAAGCCACTGGTCACGCCGTTAACGTAGGTCGCGTCCCAGTCGATCCGATCGGCGAGCCGTCGCGTGGTGATGTCCGCCAATCCGACGCCGATCGCGTTGCCGTGCGATGCTGGCGTCAGATCGAGGACCGCGATCCACGTGACGCGAGGTCGCGCCGGTTCGCGCTCACCGGCGATTCGGACTCGCCCGAGCACGTTTGTGTCCATTCCCGTGCCGGAAACTTCCTTTCCCATCCGGTCGACAATGAGCACGTCGATCGCGTCGAAGGGGAGCCCGGGCAATCGCCGCTTGTTTCGGGCGAGAAGGCGCCGTTCACCAGCCTCGATCTCCTCGGGTTCGAAGCCGTGGATCTCGGCCGTGTCCTCATACCCGTTCTCGATCGTCGCGATGCCCAGGCGCACGGGCGCGCGGGCCAGGACGATCCGGGCGACCGGTAGAAGGTGCTCCCGGAGGCCGGCCGCGCCATAGGCGTGGATCGCCTCGGCCTGAGCGCGCTTGCCAAGACCGATGGCGAGCATCTTGATGAGACCGCTCTCGTGGACCGCGGTCATGTCCGTATGCTTCTTGACGCGATTGATCGCGACGATCGCGTCGGCGCCCATTGCATTCCGATCGCAGTACACGGTCATTCCGCGGTCCGTTCGGCCGAGGACATCGACCTCCATCGAGGACCGAATCGCGGCGCCGACGGCCTCCGCCGTTACCCCGAGTTCGGCGAGAATCTGGATCTGCCCCTCGGCGGTCGCACCGCCGTGGCTGCCCATGGCCGGCACGATGAAGGGATCGGCCCCGAGCCCACGCAGTGCCTCGACCGTGGATCGGGTTATGAGCGCGATGTTCGCCACTCCACGACTGCCCACCGCCACCGCGATCCGCATGCCCGGGGTGATGCGCGCGGCGAGTCGACTCCCACGGATGATGGCATGCACCCGTCCGGCGACATCCGCCTCGCGGCGGTCCCAGAGTCGCTGGGTGACCGGTATCAGATCCGGGAATTCCGTAATCATCGCTCCCTCTTGACTGTGACCGAATAGTCATTCTGTCGTCGATCGTGCGAATGCTGGACGTAACGGTGCTCTATCACTGTTCTCGCGGCCGGATCAGACGGCCAAACCGACCGAGCAAAGAGTCAGTCAGTTCGTCTCGTGGTGGCATGGGCACGGCGACGGTCGGGACCGTGCCGCCCCCACGACGGCTGAGCCACGTATCGCGCTCCTGTTTGGCTTCGGCGAACCAGGTCTGCAGCACATCCGCATCACCGTCAAGGATCATCGCGCGGACCAGTTGGAGTTCGCCGACAAGATCGTCCAGCCAGCGAACGATCGCTTCCCGGTTACTGAGAGCGATGTCACGGTGCATCACCACGTCTCCGCTCGCAGTCCGGGTGCCATCGCGGAACCCTCCCGCCGCCAACCGCTGGAGATCGAGCCACGCCGGCGAGCGCGCGGCCACGCGGACCAGCGCCGCGGCGGTCACGAATGGCAGATGGCTGACCGCGGCCACGAGGCTATCGTGCTCGGCCGCGTCGATTGTGAACGGATGGCTCCCGACCGCACGCGCGAGGGAATGCACCACATCGACCGCTCGATCCGTCGAACGGGGGCCAGCGACGACACAGTAGGTCGCTCCCTGAAACAACCCGGCTTCGGCGTGTTCGAGCCCGGCCTGCTCGCGCCCCGCCATGGGGTGGCCGCCGACGAAGGCTACCTCGGGCGGAAGGACGCTCTCGGCGGCCGCGATGATCTCCTGCTTGGTGCTCCCAACATCGGTGACGATCGCGCCCGCTTCCAGGTATGGCGCAATCTGTCCCAGCAGTGCGGCCATCGCCCCCGGAGGCACCGCGAGGACGACGATGTCGGCGCCGGTCACGGCCGCCGGTAGGTTCCACTCGGCTCGGTCAATGGCGCCCATCGCGCGGGCGCGCTGCGCGACCTCGAATCGTCGCGTGTGTCCCACGATCTCGTGCGCGATCGCCGCCTTCTTGAGCGCGAGACCGAGGGAACCGCCGATCAGCCCCAGACCGATGATCGTCAGGCGAGGCCTGTCGGGCTCCACGGTCACGATTCTATGGAGTCGCCACCTCAGACCGAGTCGTCGGCCGCGCGCAGGCGCCCGAGGGCCGGATCATCTCCCGTACCGGCGATCAGGTCGGCCAGCCGCCTCGATCCGCCCGCCGCGGCGACGAGACGCGCCCCGACAATGGCGTGCCTGTCGATCGCCTTCAGGGCGGGGCTCCAGTTCAGGCACAGATGACGGACCGACCGGGGCGCACGGCGCAGTACCACCCACGCGACCCGATGGGCGAGGCGGAGCGGCACGACGCTCTTACCCACGTCGTGTAGCAGCGCCGCCTGTATGACTTCCAGGTCGGGCGCGCCCTCTCGCAGCAACAGGCGCGCAACGCGTCGTGCGTGCCGCTGGTCAACCGCACTCTGCCGCTCGAAGAGGAGCGCGAGATCGCCGGCGAGCCAGGCGCGATGATCGAGCGGCAGGTCACCCAGGAGGCCCGTCGCGAGGAGCACCTGTCGAACGCGATAGACGATTCGCCCGAGGAGCAAGGCGCGGTCAGATCAGGCCACCGAATGTGGCCAGGAACCGGAGCAGTGGCCCGGCCGCCCCGCCAACGATGGTGCGGAAAACCTGGGGCAGGAACAGAACCAGAAACATGAGCAGCATCGGGCCGTACGGCTCCAGCCGCGCGAGATTGGACGCGAATGGCTCCGGAAGAATACCGATCAGGATCCGGGAGCCATCCAGCGGAGGAATCGGGATCAGATTGAACAACGCCAGTACGATGTTTATCTGTGCGAGCTGAATCAGCAGCACCGAGATCTCGGAAGAACTGCCTTGCCCGAACAGTCGGGCGACCTGGAGCGAGGCGAACGCGAGCAGGATGTTCGACGCCGGACCGGCAAACGCGACGATCGCCATACCCGTCTTCGGACCGAAGAGGAGGCGATAGGGGTTGACCGGTACGGGCTTCGCCCAACCCAACCCGAACCCGAGGATGAGGGTCAGCACCATCATGAACGTGCCGACGGGATCGAGATGCGCCCGCGGGTCCAGCGTGAATCTGCCCTGATAGCGAGCGGTCGGATCGCCGAGGTACCAGGCCGAAGCGGCGTGAGCGAACTCGTGGATCGTGAGACTGATGATGAACAGGGCGAGGAGCAGGGCGAGATCGGCCGCGGCCTCGGCGATGCCGCGGGGTGACGCGTCGCCGCCAAACATCAACAGGGCGACAAGGACGATGATGGCCAGGACGATCCACTGCCCGGGGCTTCGCCCACCGAATCCGAAGCGACCGGGAAGTAAGGGGGGTCTCTGCATCGATCCGCGGTTCTGGCCTGCGTCGAGTATAGGGTGCGTATAATCCGCGGCACTTCTCCCCGGTCCCGGGGTTCCTCGTCCAGGAGCTGCGGCAGTGCAGATCAATCGCGACGCCGCGATCACCGATGTCCGCGGCATCACCGCCGGAGCTGTGCACGCCGGGATCAAGCGGGACGGACGCTCGCTCGATCTGGCGATCATCGCTTCGGATCGGCCTGCATCCGCTGCCGCGACGATGACAAGGAACCAGGTTCGGGCCGCCCCCGTCCTGATTTCCGAGGAGAACCTGCGATCCGGCACTTTGCGAGCGATCGTGGTCAACGCGGGAAACGCCAACTGCTGCACGGGTGCGCGAGGCCTGGCCGACGCGAGACGGATGGTGGCCGCAACCGCGGCAAAGCTCGACGTTCCACCATCGGAGGTCGCGGTCGCGTCGACGGGTGTGATCGGCGTGCATCTCCCCATCGAGAGAATCGAGGCGGGAATCGCGGCCGTGACATTGACCGCGACGGGCGGCGATGCCGCGGCGCAGGCGATCCTCACGACCGATACACGCGTGAAGAAGGCCGGGATCACGATCGAACTGGGCGGACAGCCGATAACGATCGCGGGGATGGCCAAGGGCTCGGGGATGATCCACCCGAACATGGCGACGATGCTCGCCTTTGTTGCCACCGATGCACGGATTGCGCCGCCGCTGCTCGCCGAGATGCTCGCGCGTGTGACCGATCGCTCTTTCAACCAGATGACGGTGGACGGCGACACGAGCACGAACGATTGCTTCTTCCTTCTCGCGAATGGCGCCGCGGGAGCCGGTGAGTTGACCCCTGCGTCCCGAGACGCGGGGGCGTTCGAGGATGCGCTTCTGGCGGTCGCGGCGGATCTCGCTCAGGCGATCGCACGCGACGGCGAAGGCGCGACAAAGTTCATCGAGATGCGCGTACTTGGCGCAGCCAGCGATGCGGACGCCCGTACCGCTGCCAAAGCGGTGGTGGCATCGAGCCTCGTGAAGACCGCGATCTACGGTGCCGATCCCAACTGGGGGCGCATCCTCTGCGCGATGGGGTACAGCGGTGCCCGGGTTGAGGAGGCGCGCGTGGACCTGCGGATCGGTGACGTGTGGCTCATGCGAAAGGGTGAGATCCAGGCGTTCGTGCGGGCCGATGGTGTGGCCGCGCTCGCGGGACCCGATGTGGTGATCGAGGCAAACCTCAATCTCGGCACGGGCCGCGGCATCGCCTGGGGTTGCGATCTCACCGAGCAGTACATCGAGATCAACGGCAAGTACACGACGTGATCGATCCGGTCCGCTCGCTCAGCGAGGCGTTGCCCTATGTGAGTCGGTTCGCGGGCAAAACGGTGGTCGTCAAGATCGGCGGGAGTACCCTCGGCTCGAGCGATACGACCCTGGCCGACGCGATCATGCTGAAGAACCTGGCAATCGATGTTGTCCTGGTCCACGGCGGGGGTTCGGTCATCACCGACTGGCTCCGTCGGATCGACAAGCCGGCGGTCTTCGTCGATGGCCTCCGCGTGACGGATGACGAGACGATGCAGGTCGTTACGATGGCACTGGCCGGACTCGTCAACAAAGAGCTCGTCGGCCAGATCGCGGCGCTCGGGGGCCGTGCGGTGGGAATCAGCGGCGTCGACGGGGCCACGCTCCGGGGCCGGGTGAAGGACGTCCGCCTTGGCAATGTAGGGGAGGTCACGGATGTCGATCCGGCGCTGATCCGCACCATCGCCGCGTCCGGCGCGATCCCGGTTGTCGCCCCCATCGCGCTCGGCGCCGACGGTCAGCACCTCAACCTCAACGCGGATACCGCGGCCGCGGAGATCAGCGTCGCGCTGCATGCCGAGAAGTTGCTCTTCCTGACGGATGTGCCGGGCATCAAGGATCGGGATGGCTCGCTCCTCACCGAACTGACCGATCAGCAGGCGCGCACTCTGATCGCCAGCGGCGTGATCGCCGGTGGAATGATCCCGAAGGCGGCGGCCTGTGTGCGAGCGTTGGACGCGGTGGCCGCGACCCACATCGTGGACGGCCGCGTGCCACACTCGGTGATCCGCGAGCTCTTCACGAAGATGGGCGTGGGTACCATGATCCGTCGCGCCGACACCCAAGGAGGGATGAGTGGTTAGCCAGAGGACGAACTGGGTGGATCTCGAGCGCAGGCGCTACATGCGCACGTTCAATCGGCTTCCGGTCGTCCTGGTCCGTGGTGACGGGGCCCGCGTGACCGATGAGGAAGGGCGCGTCTACCTGGACTTCGTCGCGGGCATCGCCGTAAACGCGCTGGGCCACGCGCACCCCGAATTGGTGAGAGCCATCGCGGATCAGGCGGCACAGCTCATCCACGTCAGCAACCTCTACTACAGCACGCCGCAACTCGAACTCGCGGAACTGCTCGGAACCCACACATGCGGCGAGCGCGTGTTTTACGTCAATAGCGGCGCCGAGGCGAATGAGACCGCCATCAAACTTGCCCGGAAGTTCGGCAAGTTGAACCTCGACGGTGCTTTCAGGATCGTGACCGCGACGGGCTCGTTCCACGGGCGCACCATGGCGACGATCGCGGCCACCGGGCAGGAGAAGTTTCAGAAGCCATTCACACCCATGATCGATGGCTTCGTCACCGTGCCGTTCAACGATATCGACGCGATGCGCGATGCCCTCACCGACGGGACCTGTGCGGTGATGCTCGAGGTGGTCCAGGGCGAGAGCGGCGTGCATATCGCAACGCGCGAGTATGTCCAGGCGGTTCGAACGCTGTGTGACGAGCGCGGGGTTCTGCTGATCCTCGATGAGATCCAGACCGGGATCGGTCGCACTGGAACATTCATGGGGTACGAGCCGTACGGCGTCACGCCGGACGTGTTCACGCTCGCCAAGGCCCTCGGCGGCGGTGTGCCCATTGGAGCATGCCTCGCGACCGAGCGGGCGGCCGTCTTCACCCCCTCGGACCATGGCTCAACGTTCGGCGGAAACCCCCTCGCGTGCGCGGCCGGCGTCGCAACCGTGCGCACGATCGTGCGCGATCGCCTTGCCGAGAATGCGGCCGCGATGGGATCCTACTTCGTGAGCCGGCTCGAATCGCTGCGGCAGCGTGATGCGCGCATCACGGAGGTCCGCGGCCGCGGCCTCATGGTCGCCTTCGATGTGGCCGGCGACTACGCACCTCGCCTGGTTCAGGAGTGTCTGTCGCGCGGGCTCATCGTCAACGCGACGGGACCGAACACGGTCCGAATGGTCCCCCCACTCATCATCACGCGCGCCGATATCGACGAGGCGATGCGTGCGATCGAGGGGTCACTGGCCGCGGTCGGCTGAGGGAGGCGCGAGGCTCGTCGTCGCGGCCCACTCGGCGTGGTGGCGCGCCGCCCAACGCGCCGAGACGCGCCCGCCGATGATGCCGCGCAGCGACCCCGGGTGAGCCAGAGCCAACGCGATGTGACCGAGCGCCACCACGAACACCGCCAGAGCGATCAGGAAGTGGATCTCGTAGGCGGGCTCCTGGATCCGATAGGTGATGAGCCGACCGCTCCAGAGGATCAGCCCGGTCACGCCGAGGAGCGCCGTCGTGGCGATCGTGAACAGGATATTGAGTCGCTGACCGGCATTGAACTTTGGCTGCGGCGGGAGAGTGATCCGACGCAGGAGGATGGAGATCGGCGCGAGCGCGAGCCATTGCGCATCACGCTGGCGCCAGGATAGGGCCCCCCGGATGTCCCTCCGCAACGGCTGGCAAGCGCGGTGGATGGCGACAAGCAGAAACAGCGCGATCATCGCCACGCCAAGTGCCGTGTGCACCAGGGGCAGTACCCGGTAAGGACCCAGGGCAATGGCGCGGGTCGACGGAGAGAAGAGAAGCAGGAATCCCGTGACGACGAGACCTGTGAACAGCGCGGCGTGCGCCGCGTGGACGATGCGCGTCGCCCGGTCGAATCGATCGATGTCTGTCACGGCGCGGGGATGCGCGCGGGGAACACGAAGAGCAGATCGTCCACCGTTCGGAACCAGACGCGATCATCGACGCCGTACCACCGTCGATCGTCCCATCGATAGTAGTAGCGCGCCGCGGGGTGGCGGCTGGTCACGAAGATTCCGTCGCGCTCGGTCGCGTAGAACGCTGCGAACGGATCGACGAACACGGGCGGCGCGAATCCAGTTGGCGAGGGCGTGGGCTCCGGCACGCGCGTGGGCACCGGGGTCAGCGGAGAGACGATCACGGTGGGAAGCGATATCGGCCGAGGCGTCGGCGGCGGGTCCGGCGTTCGACCGCAGCCGAGAGCGATGAGAAGCGCCATTACGGCGCTAGCCTCGATACCTCGTCGTGGCGCCCACACGGTCCTTGTTCAGCTTCCGGTTGAGATGAAGACCCTCCAGCACGAACTCCACCGCCGAGGCCGTCAGCGCCGGATCTCGACGTGCGATGTCGAGCCGAGCCATCGCGTCGCGCATGCCCGGTAGGTCGAGCGCGGCGCTGTAGTCCGTCGATGGCGTGCGATCGGATACTTCGATGACGCGATCGCCCTCAAATGCATCGGCGATCGACTGAAGTTCCGCGGCCTGGAACCGCCGGCTCCAGACCGCGAGCAGCGCGCCATGGATGATGCGATCGAGGACCCGCCCCTCGCGGCTATCCCCGAACGACTCGAACTCGACCTTGCCCGACGTGGACGAGGTGACCGCGTCCAGATCCGAGATGCGCGGCACTGCGAGCGACTCTCCCAGCCGCAGCGAGCGTCGTACGGCATTGGCGAGCACATTCTCGTAGTTGGTGATCGAGACCCGAACGCTCACGCCGGAACGCTGCGCGATATCGGGCGAGCGCCGCGCCTGGTGGGTGATCTCCGCGACGATCTCTCGCATGAATGTTGGGACGACCACCTGGACGCCTTCGACCGTGAGTGGAGTGCGCTCGGCCTCCATGATGTCGATCTCGTGATCGATGGTGCGTGGGTAGTGGGTCCGGATCTGGGCACCGAAGCGATCCTTGAGCGGCGTGATGATGCGCCCTCGATTCGTGTAGTCCTCGGGGTTCGCACTCGCCACGACGAAAAGATCGAGCGGCAACCGAACCCGGAAACCGCGGATCTGGACGTCGCGCTCCTCCATGATGTTGAGGAGGCCGACCTGAATGCGTTCGGCTAGATCGGGCAGTTCGTTCAGGCAGAAAATCCCCCGATTCGTTCGTGGAATCAATCCGTAGTGGATGGTCAGTTCGTCGGAGAGGTAGCGGCCCTCTGCGACCTTGATCGGGTCGACCTCACCAATGAGGTCGGCGATGGTGATGTCCGGCGTGGCCAGTTTCTCGCCGTAGCGCCGGTCACGACCGATCCACTCAACGGGGGCACTGTCGCCCCTCGCCGCGACGAGCGCACGACCAGCCGGGGAGATCGGCGCGAACGGATCGTCGTTGACCTCGGAATCGGCGAGAACGGGAATGCACTCGTCGAGGAGATCGACCAGAGATCGCGCGATGCGCGTCTTCGCCTGCCCTCGCTCTCCCAGCAGAACGACATCCTGCCCCGAGAGGATGGCGTTCTCCAATTGAGGCAGGACCGAATTCTCGTAACCGACGATGCCCGGAAAAAGCGGTGCACCCGATCGGATCCGCGCGACGAGGTTGCGTCGTAACTCTTCCTTGACGGTCCGTGCCTGATACCCGTGCTCTTGCAGTTCCCCCAGCGTCGCGGGGAGCGCTCCTGAACCCGTCATCGACCGATTATAGGGACGGTCCCGTGTGCCTCAGTCCATGAGGATGCCCCCATTGATGTCGACGTGGGCACCGTGGATGAAGCTCGCCGCGTCCGAGGCGAGGAACACGATCACACGGGCGACCTCGTCGGGTCGACCGAGTCGACCGAGCGGCGTCTGCCGCTCCATGTTCGCCCGCACATCTGCCGGCCACGGCTGGGTCATCGCTGTGTCGATGACGCCGGGATTGACGCAATTCACGCGGATGCCGGAGGGACCCGCGTTCTTGGCAAGTGACTTCGTGAGGGAGATGACGCCGGCCTTCGAGGCGGCGTAGTTCGCCCCGGCATGGATACCGCCCACCTGCCCGGCGAGTGACGCGATCGAGACGATGGAACCGCGCCGCCGCGGCTTCATGCGGCGGAGGGCCGCCTGGGAGAAGATGAAGACCCCGGTGAGATTGATCTCCATCACGCGGTTCCAGTCCGCGACGCTCATCTCATCGATCGAGCACGACTGGAAGACTCCCGCGTTGTTGACCAGGATGTCGATCGGCCCCAGCGCAGCCTCCACGCCGCTCAGGAACCGCTCCACATCCTGGACGTCGGTGACATCGGCACGATCGGCGTACGCCCTTCCGCCCACGGCGCGCGCACGATCGGCCGCGCGCATCGCCGCCTCGAGTCGGACGTCGGACACGGCGACACGCGCACCATCGGCCGCGAACATCTCGGCGCACATGACACCGATGTCACCGCCACCCCCGGTGATCACCACGACACGATCGCGTAGGCCAAGGTCCATCGCGTACCCCCTCATGACAGACGGTCATGCGCACAATCGCACGATCTAACAATCGTACCGTACAGTGGCTAGAGGATCTGGCAGCACAACAGTCGTATCGCCGTATAACGCCCCGCCGGATCGGCTCAGCGAAACCGGGGCCAGTTCCGCCGACGCTCGGCCTCGGAGTCCACCGCCGCGGCCGGCGCGCCCGGGGTGATCGGGCTTCCGGTGGGCGCGGCCGATGCGCTCAAGCGATCGAGCGATCTCTCCAGGCCATCGATGCGGCGGCCCAGATTGGCGGATGCCTCGCGCAGGGTGGCGATCTCTTCCTGGACGATGCCCCGGATGAACTCGATCCACGCAGCCTGCTCGGCAGCCGGATCACGCCCCTCCTGGGCGCCGCCGCCATCCGCTTCGACGACGTAGGACAGCAGTCCCTCCGCGGAGAGTTCTCTCCGCGCCCGCTCGTAGGTTACGTCTTCGCCGGAGAGGATCTCCTTCGCGCGGCGAAGCACCCGCATGTCACGCGGAGAGAACTCGCGCGGTCGTCCCTCGCTCGCTCGTGCCTCCGGGCTCAAACCCGCCGCGAACTCCTGAGTCCACCGTCGCAGCGTCGGTACCGGTACGTCGAGGGCCTGACTCGCCGATCGAATCCTCATAACAGTAGCGATAATACCACAGAAACAGAGCCGTAATGGGGCGTAAGGTTGCTCCCTTCTCGAGATCTCCGTGAGTCCGTCGCCGCCATCGCCGCGCCCAGGATTGGATTCGTTTCCCGGCACGGCCTATAGTCTCTGTTCCCAACCCTCAGGAGTTCGGTTCTTGGCGAATACCAGGCAAGCGATCAAGATGATCCGGGTCGCGGAAGAGCGACGCCGGCGTAACCGACCGATTCGAAGCGCGGTCCGGACGCACGTTCGTAAGGCGCAGGTGGCGATCGCCGACGGCGTCCCCGCGACCGAGTCAGCCGAGGCGGTACGGGTCGCCATCAGCCACCTCGATCGCGCGGTGTCCAAGGGCGTCCTCCACCCGAATAACGCGGCCCGCCGCAAGAGTCGGCTGATGAAGCGATTGAACGCGGTGGCGAAGGCCGAGGGCTAGCCGACTCAGACTCGGACATCAGATCGCGGTTCGGCCCACCCTCAAGACGAGCGTGGGGGTGAGGCGCGACAAACCAGCCAGGCCGCTCCGGCACACGCGAACATGACGAGTCCCTGTCAGCCTGGCATCGGCAGCCTCTTGACTCGAACGGGTGTTCGCCCTAGGATGCTCTGGGAACACACGTTCGGTTATGGCCGTGCGGACAGGAGCGCGATCGTTGTCGAAGGAACATCGGCTTTCGGCTCGCCAGGAGCGGATAGTCCAGTTCATTGCCGAGTCTCGAAGGGCGAACGGACGACCGCCGACGGTACGCGAGATAGGCCAGGCCGTCGGCATCACCTCCACCTCGGTAGTCGATTACAACCTGGACAAGCTCGAGCGCGTGGGGGTAATTCGCCGGCATCGCGAGATCTCGCGCGGAATCGAGCTCGTGGGGAGCGAGGACTCGGGATCCCGCCCGTACGCAGTTCCCATCGTCGGACGGATCGCCGCGGGTCGACCGATCGACGCGGTGCAGACCGATGCCGAGCAGATCGAGATCCCGTCGTCGATGGCGCGAGATGGCCTGTTCGCCCTGCGGGTCGCGGGAACTTCCATGATCGATGACCTGATCGACGATGGCGACATCGTGATCGTGGAACCTCGCGAGACGGCGCAGAACGGCGACATCGTCGTCGCACTGGTGACCGACGGCGCGGAACCCGAGGGCGCCGCGACCCTCAAGCGCTTCTACCGCGAGCGTGACCGGATTCGGCTCGAGCCGAGGAATCCCAACCTGCGGCCGATCTACGTTCAGCCCGATCACCTCCGCATTCAGGGGCGCGTGGTGGGGCTGATCCGCCCGATGGTGCTCTAGCGGTCAGCCGCGAGTGGTGGCTCGACCTCGGATCGCGGGCGGCCTGTTCGGGCGATCGGCCTGACCGAACGTGGCAATCAGGCACGGCAGGGAATGATCGAGTGGCGCCCCACCCGTCTTGCCCAGGTGGTCGGCTTCCACCAGCGCAGCGAATAGTCGGCGGGCCTCCGGGAGCGACCACCGTCGCGCTTGCGCGGAGATAGCGCCGGCAATACCGGGAGAGACGCCCAGCGTCCGTGCGACGTCCCCCGCACCTCCGCGACGCAGCACGTCGGAAGCCTGAGCGATCTGGCGAACCTGCCGGCCCATGCGCGCCAGCAGATGATGGGGATCGTCTCCTCGATCCGTGAGCCGCCGCCACTCCGCCAGCGTTCGCCTGGAATCGCGCTCGCCCAGGGCGCGGACGAACTCCCAGTCCCTTCCGGACTCCTGACGGGCGACGAGGGCCTCGAGCGCGTCGCGATCGATCGGCGCGGCGCGACGGTAGAGGTCGAGTTTCTCAATCTCCCGCTCCAGCGCGATGCGGTCGAAACCGATCGCATCCACCAGAGCCTCGGCCATCTGCGGGGCGATGTCCCAGCCGCGCTCGCGCGCGACCTCGCGCGCGAAGGCCATCGCCCCGGCTGCATCGAGAGTGGCGTCGCGTTCGCAGAGCAACCGCCCCTCGGACTCCAGGCGCTTCTGTAGCGCAAGACCCGGTCCCTCGGGCGTCGATTCCTCGACCAGAACGACGTCCACGAAGTCCGGCAGATGAGTGAGGCGCTGTTCGATCCAGGCGACGTCCGACCCCCGCGGACTGGAGAGGCGCGCGAGGAACCCCCGCAGGATCACCAATCGTCGCTCGGCCAGAAAGGGGATCGCATCGCAGGCCGCGGTCACATCCGCCAGAGTCGCATGCCCCGCCTCGAACACGGCCATGTTCAGCGCAACCGCGGAATCGTCTCCGAGACTTGCCTTGATCGCGCGGAGCCGCCTTTCACCGGTGAAATCTCCGAAAAGGAGATGGATCACGATGCCGCGGGACGCTGGCGAAACCGCTCCAGGAGCGAGTGTGTCATCCGCGTGGTCGCGATCGCCGCCACACCGCCGGCGAGGAAGATGTACGGCATCATCACCAGCGCGCTCAGACTCACGATGACGCCGAGGAGCACGAGGAGCACAAAGCTGGGGATGCCCTGAGCCACGGTGAGAAAGAAACTGTTGCGGACCACGAGCCGCAGGCGCCGATCCTCCTGCGCGATGAGGAGCGGCAACCAGTACATCTGCATGAGCGCCCATGCGACGGTCGCCCAGACCCAGACAACCCCGAAGAGACGGAGCACACCGACCTCACTTCGCAGGTAGAAGGCAGCGTTCATCAAGAGGAGCGCGTTCCCCGCGATCGCGATGCCACAGAGCGCGAGCGCCGGTCGCCAGAACTCGCGGAGCCCATCCCAGAAGACCGAGAATTCGATGCGCTGGTCGTTCACCAGGCGGTGCGCCCAGAGGTGCACACCCACGAGGAGCGGACTCGGACCCACGGCCCAGAAGACCCCCGCGGCGGCCATCGCGTAGATGTACGCGGCCTGATTCTCCGGTTCATCGACCATCAGATAGGGGCCGATGACGAACACCGAGAGCATGTAGAACGGCAGCGTACCGAAGAACCAGATGAGGTTCATGCCGGCCACCGAGAACAGTTCGCCGTAGGCGTCGCCAATCGCCCCGAAAAACGCCCGGAACGGGTTCCCCATCCCGCGGCACTATACCAGCAGATCTGGCGGGGCCTCGACCCCTCGCGTCTGAACAAGAACGCACATGCGTCCGAGCCCGCCCGGCGCGGTCAATTCCGACGCGCCGTGCCGGGCGTTGAACAGATCCGCGGGAGTGAGTCGGGATGGCTCCAGCCGACCGAGCCACCGGTCGACCCTTCCGCGCAGAAACTCGCCCTGACGGCCACGATACAGCGTTATAAGACCGGCCTCGGACCCTACGGCCTCGAGACGGTCGAAATCGACGTGGGCCGTGATGTCCTGGCGCCCGGGGTCGGCGAGAAGGTCGGCGTGGACGGTATGGCTGCGATAGGCCAACGCGGTGCCCTCGAGGCGCCACGGGCCGTACAGGTCGGGCGTCCCGCCGCCGTAGTCGATCGTAATCAGGAACCCCCGTTGGAGCGCCTGGCACATCGCTCGGTAGGCGTCTTCCGCATCCGGGCACATGTCGGCGATCTGACCATCGAGAAGCGTGACCCCGAGGGTCTCGAGATAGCGGGCGAGGACGACTGGCAGCGGTCGGCGGACATAGCGGGCGGCCGATCCGCGCGTGTCGACGTGGAGTTCATAGAGGTGAGAACCATCGCGGCCAACGCGGTGGAACGGCAGGGCATCGAACAGTTCGTTCGAGAGGATCGCCCCCACGACTCCTCGGAACGGAAGCACGCGCACGTCTGCGACAACGGCCGCGATCTCATCGAACGCCGCGTTCGCGCGCAAGAAAAGGTCTGCCGCCAGATACTGGCGGCGGCCGAGAATCGCGGGATGATGGTGCCGCAGCCAGGCGACGATCTGATGAGCCAGGGCAAGGTCTCCCGCACCCAGTTCGACGATGTCGAAGCGCGTGCGATCGCGAACCGCTCCCGCGAGGTCGGCCAGCAGAGATGCGAGGCAGTGGCCGAAGGCCGGTGACACGTGTGCGGACGTGCGGTAGTCCCGCTGTGAAACCAGGGTCCGGTAGTACCCTTTTTCGCCGTAGAGTGCAAGGTCCATAAAGTGCGCGAACGGAACGATGCCTGCCTCATCGGGCGCGGCCTGACCATCCGTACTAATTCCGATCAACTTACTCATATTTGCGATACGATGGGAGCAAGATGACTGATCATCGCGTCACCTCGCTGATTGGGAACACTCCCCTCGTGCGCCTCCCCTCCCTGGAAGTGGCCGGCGGCGCGGCCATCTTCGGTAAGCTCGAATCGGCGAACCCTGGCGGATCGGTCAAGGATCGCATCGCGCTCGCGATGATCGAACGGGCCGAGGCGGACGGGTCCTTGCGGCCGGGGATGACGATCGTCGAACCCACCAGTGGCAACACTGGCATCGGTCTGGCGCTGGTGGCATCGGTCCGCGGCTACAAGCTTGTGCTCACGATGCCCGACGATATGAACCTGGAGCGGCGCACCCTGCTCAGCCTCTACGGAGCCACCCTCGAACTGACTCCCGCGATCGAGGGGATGTCGGGCTCGGTCTTCGCGGCGGAGCAACTGGCCCGCGAGCGCGGATATTTCATGCCGCAGCAGTTCCTCAACCCCGCCAATCCAGACGCGCATCGCCGCGGCACCGGGCCCGAGATCGTCCGCGCAATCACCGCCATGAATCGTCGGGTAGATGCGTTCGTCGCTGGTGTAGGGACCGGTGGCACGATCACAGGGGTGGGCGAAGTCGTGAAAGCGACGTGGGCCACGTCGCGAGTTGTCGCGCTCGAACCAGCGCGGGCGGCTGTCCTGTCGGGTGGTCGCCCCGGGATCCATCGCATTCACGGCATCGGGGCGGGCTTTGTTCCCGGCGTCCTCAATCGCGCGATCATCGATCAGGTCCTGACGGTCACCGATGAGGATGCCTACGAGGCCGCGCGGCGCCTCGCGCGCGATGAAGGACTGCTTGTCGGCATCTCCGCGGGCGCCAATGTGTGGGCCGCCGGGCAGGTGGCACGCGGTCTCGGCGCCCAGGAGACCGTCGTCACTATCCTCTGCGACACCGGCGAACGTTATCTCAGTATGGCGCAGATGTTCCGGAGCGGATGAGTGGACGTCACCGTTTATGTGCCGACTCCGTATCGGCGTCTGACCGGAGGCAGCGCCCACATCACGATCGCGCTGGCCGAGGGTGCCGATCTCGGAGGCCTGGTCGACGCGTTCGACGCGGCGCACCCCGGCATTCGGGGCGAGATCTGGGAAGGCGACGACTTCAAGCACTACATCAATGTCTATCTCAATGGCGAGGAAGTTCGCGCCCTGGAGGGGCGACGCACCGCCCTGCATCCGGGCGATGAGGTCGCGTTCGTGCCGATGCTCGCGGGTGGCTCGGACGACGTGTGCGTGATGGCGCGCGAGCATTACGACGAAATCGTGGCGCACGCACGGTCGGAGTTCCCCAATGAGTGCTGCGGTCTCCTGTCCGGCAAGGATCTCCGTGTCGCCCGGGTCCATCGGATGACGAACTCCGAGGCAAGCCCCGTCCTCTACGTGATGGACCCGCGGGAGCAGATCCGGGTCTTCGATGACATCGATCGGCAGGGCGAGGACCTCGTCGCCATCTATCACTCCCACACCCGGTCGGCTCCATACCCGTCCGCGACGGATGTGCGAATGGCGTTCTATCCCGAGTCGCTGTATGTGATCGTGTCGCTCCAGGATATGGAGAGCCCCACAATTGGGGCATTTCGCATCGTCGACGGCGAGATCCGTCAGGTTAGGATGGAGATTCGCGATCCCCACGCATAAACCATGGGACACGTTCAGCGCGCGTTGAGGAGGAGAAGCGCATGTTCACCGAAGAGCAGATTCGACGCTACAGCCGACACATCCTGCTGCCCCAGGTGGGGGCGATGGGGCAGCGCAAGCTCCTGAACGCGCGCGTGCTCCTGCTGGGCGCGGGTGGTCTCGGCTCGCCGGCCGCGCTCTACCTGGCCGCGGCCGGTGTGGGCACGCTCGGCATCGTCGACTTCGATACGGTCGATCTCTCGAATCTTCAGCGACAGATCCTGCATCGTGTAGAGACGGTGGGGCTACCGAAAGTCGAATCCGCCGCGCGGACGATCGCGTCGATCAACCCCGATGTGAAAGTGATCCCCTTCCGAGAGCGCCTCTACTCGGACAACGTCTTTTCAGTGTTCGAACAGTTCGACATCATCGTCGATGGAACCGACAACTTTCAGACACGATACCTGACGAACGATGCCTCCGTGATGCTCGATAAGCCGGTTGTTCACGGATCCATCTTCCAGTTCGACGGTCAGGTGACCGTCTTCAAGCCGCGGGTGGGACCTTGCTATCGGTGCCTCTTCCCCGCACCACCACCGGCGGGTGCGGTACCCAACTGCGCCGAGGCAGGAGTGTTCGGCGTTCTCCCGGGGATCGTCGGTTCGATCCAGGCGGTTGAGGTCCTGAAACTGATCCTCGGCCAGGGTGACCCCCTCATCGGGCGCCTCCTGATCTTCGATGCGATGGCGATGGAGTTCTCCGAGGTGAAGATCCGGCGCGACCCGCACTGCCCGATGTGCGGAGACAACCCCACGATCACCGAGTTGATCGATTACGACGCCTTCTGCGGCGTCCCGGCGTATCAGCCGACGGAGACGGTCGCCGCAGGCTGATGCGACAGCGAGACGGTTGTACGGTCATACGACTGTACGACCGTCTCACCGCCCGAGGATGTGCGTTAGTCCGCTGACGAGCCGATCCACGTCCCGGTCGTCGTTGTACGCCTGGATGGACACTCTGATCCACGGGCGATCGCGCCAGCGCAGGACCGGGACCTCGATCGCGAACTCATCGTAGAGCCGCCGCTTGACCAACCCGACATCGCAGGCGGGGAGAGGAACAGTGGCCATCTGCCGATACCAGAGCGGATCGTCGGCGCAGACGGGCGACACCTCGGCGAATCGCTCGACTTCGCGTCGGGCCCGCGCGACACGGGCGTGACAGGCGTCGCGCACCGCTGGCCAGCCGTTATCGCGCTGGAACTTGATCGCCGCCGGGACGCTCAGATACGCGGCGGGATCCATCGTACCCTGGCGCTCCTGCGCATCGACGAACGGGGACGGCCCAGGATCGACCGGCTGCCATCCCCACGAGACGACGAGCGGTTCGATAACGTGCTGCGCATCTCGACGGGCGTGCAGGAACCCGGCGCCCTTCGGAGCGCAGAGCCACTTGTGGCAATTGCCCCCGTAAAAGTCCGCGCCGAGGCTATCCAGATCGAGGTCGATCTGGCCCGGAGCATGGGCGCCATCGATCACCGTCCAGATTCCGCGCGTCCGCGCCCGCTCGATCAAGGGGTGGATGGGCAGGAGAACCGCGGTCGGCGACGTGATGTGGCTCAGGAAGAGCACCCGGGTCCGATCGGTGACGCGCGACCACACCGCGTCCACCACCCGTGAGGGATCGTCGAGCGGAAGAGGCAAAGCGGCGCGCACGTACTCCGCACCGGCCTTCGCGCAGAGATAGCGCCACGTGCGATCGAGCGCCCCATACTCGTGATCGGTGGTGAGGACCTCGTCACCGGGCATCAGGGGAAGCGAGCGAGCGACCACGTTGAGCGCGTGCGTGACATTCGGGAAGAACACGAGATCGTCGGCACCGGCGCCGAGATAATCGGCCAGGGATGCGCGGGCCTCCGCGAGGAGACCGCGCAGGCGGCGACCAAGGAACTCGACTGGCTGGCCTTCCAGTTCTCGCTGCCAGGCCTGATAGGTCTCGAAGACGGGGCGCGGGCACGCGCCATAGCTCCCGTGGTTCAAGAACGTGACGTCGCCGCGGAGGAGGAACTGCTCGCGGAGGTGCTCTGTCACCGCACAGTCCGACCGTTTCGATGGCGTCGTCCCTTCCGGGACAGCCAAAGTCCGGGCAATGCACCTGGAGCGCTGGCGCCCGTGCCAGACGATCGGTCCGCCGCGGCACACCAATGGGGTCTGGCCCTGCACATCTGGGCCATCCGGGCATCGACAGAAGCCATCATGGCTGCCGGACTAGGATTCGAACCTAGGGTCTTCTGATCCAGAGTCAGACGTGTTACCACTACACCATCCGGCAAGGCTGGCAATCCGAGTATAGAGAAGCGGCCAGAGCTTCCCCGGGGGATCCGCGCGACCGCCATTCGGCCTCCCCAGTATGATGCGCACGTGACGTCGGACGAACTGTGCTTCCTTCCCGCTCTGGAGTTGAGGCGAATGCTCCGCGCTCGCGTGCTCTCTCCGGTCGAACTGCTGAGGGCAATCCTGGCGAGGGTGGATGCCATCGACAGCCGCCTTCACGCTTTCGTGACACTTGACGCCGAGCGCGCGCTCGCACTCGCCCGGCGTCAGTCCGACGAGCCACCCTCCGGTCCGCTGCACGGCCTCCCGGTATCCATCAAGGATCTGGAACAGACCGCCGGCCTGCGCACAACGTTCGGTTCGAAGTTCATGGAGAACAACGTCCCTACGTTCGACGGTGCCGTTGCCGCGCGCATCCGCGCCGCCGGAGGGATCATCTTCGGCAAGACGAATACGCCTCACTACGGCCACAAGGACATGTGCGACAACCTGCTCGGTCCACCGACAGTCAATCCCTGGCGGCTGGATCGTACGTCGGGCGCCTCGAGCGGCGGCGCAGGTGCGGCGGTCGCAGCCGGCCTCGGACCGCTGGCTCAGGGATCCGACGGTGCGGGATCGATTCGCATCCCCTCGTCGCTGTGCGGCATCTTCGGCTTCAAGCCCTCGTTCGGCCGCGTCCCCTACTGGCCCAACTCTGATATATGGGCATCACGCTCCCACAATGGTCCTATGACGCGTACCGTCCGTGATGCGGCGTTGCTCATGGATGCGATCGCCGGGCACGACCCACGCGATCCCACATCGCTGGAGACGATCGAGGGTTCCTGGATCGATGCTTGCGATGGCGACCTCCGGGGCCTGCGTGTCGCGTACTCGTCCGACTTCGGCTATGCCTCGGTTGACCCCGAGGTCCGAGCGGCGTGCGCGCGTGCGGCGCATCGATTCGACGAACTCGGTTGCGAGGTGATCGACGTTGTCCCGGGATGGGATGATCCTCGGCCCTTCGCGTCTGCTCTATGGGACGCATCGATGGCCTATCGCTATGGGCACCTATTTCGGGAGAGACCGGATTGGGTGGAGCCGACGCTGGCCATCATGATCGAGCGAGGCCTCCGGATGAGCGCGGTGGACCTTGGCAAGGCCAGCATGGCGCGTTCAGCCTTCTACGATCGCGCCCAGGCGTTCATGTCTGACTTCGATCTCCTGCTCTCCCCTCAGATGCCCTGCACGGCCTGGCCCCACGATGCGTACCCGGAAATCGGCGGTCGTCCTGCACGTGAGATCTTCGATCGCGTGCCTTTCACCTTCCCCTTCAATCTCACAGGATGGCCGGCGGCCTCAGTCCCGTGCGGGTTTGACGCCGCGGGCTTGCCAGTAGGCCTGCAGATCGTCGGGGGGTGGCACCGCGATGGCCTCGTGCTGCGGGCCGCCGCGGCTTTCGAAGCAGTGCAGCCCTGGGCAGATCGCCGTCCGCCGCTACCGTAATCCCGGCGTCGTGGCGACGCTCCCCCTGTGGCCGGATCAGTACTCGATGAGCGACCGAACGGTCTGGCCCGGCAGCCGATCGCGCCCCTTCAGATCGCGCAGTTCGACAAGGAAGGCCAGACCGACCACCTCGCCACCGAGTTGCTGAATGAGGTCCACCGCGGCGGCGGCCGTACCTCCAGTCGCGAGCAGATCGTCTACGACGAGGACGCGCTGGCCGGGTCGAATGGCGTCACGGTGAATCTCCAGGGTGTTCGTGCCGTACTCGAGCGCGTACTCGACACGGATCGACTCGGCAGGGAGCCGCCCGAGCTTTCGGACGGGAACGAACCCTGCACTGAGGGCGTACGCGACCGGTGTCGCGAAGATGAACCCGCGCGACTCGACGCCCGAGACGATGTCGATCCGCTCGTCGCGAAACGACTCGACGATGGCGTCGACCGCCTGGCGGAACCCCGTCGGGTCCTTGATCAGCGTTGTGATATCGCGAAACTGAATCCCCTGAATCGGGAAGTCGGGAATCGTACGGATCTGCGCCGCCAGTCGCGGGCCGATGTCTGTCACCAAACGCTCCTCGTGAAGGTCACTCAGGCACCGACAGGAACCGGAGCGAGATCGAGATGTGTGACAACTCTATCAAGCATCTCTCGCCAGCGAATCCCGAGGCCCTGGCGATCGAGATAGAGGTACGCTCGCCCGCCGCGGACGTATGGCGCGAATTGGCGTTCGGTCTGTTTCAGACGATCGGGCTGTTCTCCACGCATCCTGATCACGATCTCGTTGGCGGATGTCTGGATCTGAGCGATTCCGGCGCGTGTTGCGCCGACGCGTATCTGGACCAGCCAGAGCAGCGAAAGGACCGGCGCGGGCATCGGTCCAAAACGATCGCGCAGTTCGCCACCCAATGCTCCGAGCGTCTCGGTATCGCGTACCGCCGCGAGCCGACGGTACAGTTCGATCCGGGTCGCTTCATCCGCCACGTAGGTCGCCGGGATACTCGCCTCGCACGGCAGGTCGATCGAGACCTCGGGGATGCGTGCGACGGGCCTGCCGCGCAGTTCGCTGACGGCCTCCGCAAGAAGCTCTGTATAGAGGTTGAGTCCCACGGCTGAGGCGTGCCCGCTCTGCTCGGCTCCGAGCAGGTTGCCAGCGCCGCGGATTTCCAGGTCGCGCATGGCGATGCCGAAGCCCGCCCCGAGTTCATTCGCCTCAAAGATCGCCTTCAGCCGCTTCTCCGCGATCTCACTGAGAATCACATTCCGCCTGTGGAGGAAATAGGCGTAGGCCCGGTTCGCGCCTCTTCCGACGCGTCCACGCAGCTGATAGAGCTGGGCCAGCCCGAAGTTGTCCGCATCATCGACGATGATGGTGTTGGCGTTCGGAATATCGAGGCCAGACTCGATAATCGTGGTGCAGACCAGAATGTCGGCGCTGCCAGCCGCGAACTCGAGCATGACCTTCTCGAGTTCCTGTTCTGGCAGCTGCCCGTGGCCGACGAGAAAGGTCGCGGTGGGCACCAGCGCCGAGAGTCGCCGGGCGGCCTGATGAATCGTCTGAACCCGATTGTGGACGAAGAAGACCTGACCACCGCGGTCGAGTTCTCGGAGGATCGCCTCACGCACGCGGCCTTCGTCCCACGGCTCGACGTACGTGCGTACGGGAAGCCGGTCCTCCGGGGCCGTATCCATGGTGCTCAGATCTCGGACGCCGGCGAGCGACATGTGCAGCGTCCGCGGTATCGGTGTCGCGGTGAGGGTGAGGACATCGAGTTCGGTGCGGAGGGTCTTGAGTCGCTCCTTGTGACCCACGCCGAACCGCTGCTCCTCATCGATGATCAGCAATCCCAGTTCCTTGAACGCGACGTCCTTCTGGATCAGCCGGTGGGTGCCGATGCAGATGTCGATCTTCCCGACAGCCAGGTCATCCACGATCCGAGTCTGTTCCTGCGGAGATCGAAAGCGCGACAGCATCTCGATCCTGACCGGATACGCCTGCATGCGCTCTGTGAACGTGCGGAAGTGCTGTTGCGCGAGGACCGTCGTGGGCACGAGCACGGCCACCTGTCGCCCGTCCATCACCGCCTTGAACGCGGCCCGGATCGCGACCTCGGTCTTGCCGTACCCCACGTCGCCGCACAGGAGGCGGTCCATCGGGCGCGATGACTCCATATCCGCCTTGACGTCGGCGATCGCGGTCAGTTGGTCGGGGGTCTCGACGTAGGGGAACGCCGCCTCCATCTCCCGCTGCCACACGGTATCTGGCGCGAACGCGTGGCCGGTCGTAACCTCGCGGGCGGCATAGAGAGCCAGCAAGTCCTCAGCAAGCTTCCGCACTTCGGCACGCACGCGGCCGCGGGTGCGTGCCCACTCGGTCGAACCAAGCCGGTGCAGCGCGGGTGCGGCCTCCCCGACGCCAACGTACTTGCCAACGCGATCCGCCTGCTCGACCGGCACAAAGAGCTTGTCCGTCTCCGCGTAGTCGATGGCGATGTACTCGCGGGCGATCCCGTCGATCTCACGTTGAACCAGGCCGCGGTAGATGCCGATGCCGTGCTCGACGTGCACGACGGGACGGCCGATCTCCAGCTCACTGAGGAACGCCTCGCGAGCGGTTCGACGCGTGCGAACCGGTCGCCGGGGCCGGGTCCACCCCGTGATCTCCTGGTCAGTCAGGATGCGCAGCGAATGGGCGTGACCCGGGAGGACGACTCCCTCCAGTCCACTTCCCTGGACCAACAGGATGGCACCCGGTGGAGGCGCATCGTCGACCGCGTCCACGATTGGAGCGACCACATCCCTCTCCGCAAACAGTTCGCTCAGCCGCGCGGCCTGCTGACTGAGAATCACGGTGGCGTCACCGGCGGCGCTGGCAGCCGCCACCTCATCCATGAACGTCCGAAGCCGGCCGCCGAAGGACGGTGGCAGGAGGAATGGCGCGGTGCGTTCTGGCGTTCGCGCGCTATCTCCCGCGCGACCTCGTTCCTCGTCATCCCGCCACAGGAGATCGAACCCGGCAGCGCGGTTCAGGAGGTCCGCGGCACGACCCCACGGATGGATGGGCGAATCCAGACCTTTCGGGATGCGGTTGTTGCGCAAATCGAGGTCGAGGATCTCCAGTGCCTGCTGCTCTATGGCCTCGGCTGCGGCGCGCAGACCGACCGGATCGATCGCGATCACGTCGTGGGTGCCCGACGCGTAATCGATGATCGACGCCGAACCAAGCGTGCCGGCGTACAGCTCCGGTATCTCTGGCAGCGAGCCCGCGGCGATTGCCTGAAGATCGCTGCTCCATATCGCGACCTCCGCCTCTCGGAGATGATCGATCGCCAGACCTCCGACGATCCTGGAGGACCGTTCCTCATTGAGAAACGTCTCCGACGCCGGAGGAACGGTGAGGGTGCCCAGCGGAGATCCTGACCGCTGCGTCAAAGGCTCGAATGCGCGGATCGACTCGACTTCATCTCCGAAGAACTCGATGCGCGCCGGTCGTGAGTCCGCGACCGGGTACACATCCAGGATGTCGCCCCGCACGCTGAGGTCCCCCGGGGCCTCGACAAGCGCGCCAGGCCGATAGCCTGCGCTCATCAGCCGCTTCGCAAGTGAAGTCGGTTCGATTTGGGCCCCGACCGCGACCTCAGCGACAAGGCGCCGGGCCTCGCGAAGCGATGCGACGCGGTCGAGGAGCGCCCGACCGGTGGTCACGACGACGCCCTGTTGGCCCAGGACCAGGAGGCCGAGCGCCCGAAGTCTGGCCGTCCGGGTGAGGCTGTCCGTGGGAACGCGCTCATACGGAAGGGCATCGCGCTCCGCGAATAGTTCCACTCGCCAGTTGACATCGAGGACGAGTCGCAACTGTTCGAGAAGGGACCGTGCCCGTCCGATCGTCGGTACCACGACCAGCGCCGACCGCGAGGTCCGTTGCACGTGGGCTGCGACGATCCAGGCGTGCGCCGCGTCGATCGCGACGATGCGCGGTCGCTCGGGTCCGACCGTCGCAGTGAGGTTCGCGCCGATGCACTGCTCGGCGGCCCTCAGCAGGCCCTGGAACAAACTCCGTGCCCCCTCACTCACCGGCTCACCGCCTCACGCGGACAACACAAAATGGGCCATTGTCCCGAGGACCGGCCCTCAGGCGGAATTGTAGGTCCCGGCGGCGCGCTCAAAGCCCTCGCGCACGTAGGTCTCGACGGCATCCGCGGCGCGCACGACCATCGCAGCGGCGGCTTCTCGCTCGCTGCCGTGGAATGGACTGAGCACGTAATCGACGGCCCCCTCGAATCCGGGCCGCCCGATGCCGCATTTCAGCCGAACGAACTGATCGGTCTGGAGGTGCGAGATGAGGGACCGAATACCGTTGTTTCCCCCGGCGCTTCCCCCCAAACGAAACCGCAATCGACCGAGCGGCAGATCGAGATCATCGTGGACAACCAGCACCGTCTCCGGACCGAGTCGATGGAAGGCGACCACCGCACGAACCGCGAACCCGCTCTCGTTCATGTAGGTCTGCGGTTTGAGCAACATGACCTCCGTGTCCGCGATGCGACCACGACCCGCCTGACCTCGCCAGCGATTCCTTCGAAACGAGATCTGGTGGCGCGCGCCGAGCAGGTCGAGGACACGGAATCCAACGTTATGTCGTGTCGCCTCGTGCTCCGGTCCGGGATTCCCGAGTCCGACCAGGAGCATCACCGCATACGCCGTAGCAGGAGGATGGCACCCACGGCCACCGCGATCACCACGACAACGAGCGCGCCGGAGAGAAAGGCATCTCCCACCCGCTGGAGGGCGAAGGCACCGACGCGCAGGACTGCTAGTTCCGGTGGCGAGGGCCGAGCCGGCTCCTCAGGCGATCGCGCGACTGGCACCGGCGTCGGTGTCGCCGTGGGCGCGGCAGTCGCGGTCGGTGCACCCGGCGCGGCAGCCGGGCCCGCCGACTGACTCGCCTCCATCCAGTCCAGCGTCGTGATCTGACCTGTGAGAACGGGGACGGCACCCGCGGGAGTTGATCGGTAATCGGGCAACGTCACGTCGTACGCTCCCGGAGGCAGTCCCAGGACTTCCCAGTGCCCATCCGCGGTGGTGACCGCCTCGGCCTGTCCACGATCTCCACTGACCTGTACGCGAAAGTTCTGCAGGCCCAGTCCGCGCCAATCGACCACGCGACCGCGCATCCCCCCGCTCCCCGATGTCGGTGGCGCAGCCAGTGGGACGCTGGCGACATAGCGGCTCGCGAAGAAGGCGCTCGGACCCGGTGTCGGCCAGGCCAGCGTCGGCGTCGCGCCGGGCAGAAAGGTCGGGTAAGGAGTCGGAGTTCGGGTGGGAGATGCTGTCGGCGTAAGGGTCTGCGTCGCGGTCGTGGTTGGTGTCGGCGTCGGCGTCTCGGTGGTTGTCATCGTCGCGGTTGTGGTGAGAGAGGCACCACCGGGCTGCCCCGGGGTGGGCGTAAGGGTCGGCGGTATCTGAGCGTGGACGGTCTGTGCGGTCGCCAGTGCGAGAACCGCCGCGACGAGGAAAAGGGTGACACGCTGCCGGGCGCGGAATCTCAATATGCGTTCTTATCGCTGATCGCGCTGAACGGTGTCCGCAGGAGAATCTTCAGATCGAGCCACGGTGTCCAGTTCTCGACGTACCAGAGGTCATACGCCGTGCGCTCCTCGATCGAGGTGTTGCCGCGCATCCCGTTCACCTGAGCCCACCCCGTGATTCCCGCCTTCTCGCGATGCCGATCCCAATAACGGGGAATGCTCCGCCGGAAACGCTCGACGAAGAACGGACGCTCCGGACGTGGACCGACCAGACTCATCTCTCCGAAGAGGACGTTGATGAACTGAGGCAATTCATCGAGCGAGTAGCGCCGCAGGAAGGCACCGAGGCGGGTTCTTCGAGGATCATCGGCAGTCGCCCAGACAGGCCCTGAACCGCTCTCGGCGTCGGGCCGCATACTCCGGAACTTGATGCAGAGAAAGGGTCGCCCATCAAGCCCAACGCGCTCCTGAATGTGAAACACGGGCCCCCCGGGGCTGCTCAGTCGCACGAGGAGCCCGATCAACAGCATCGGACCAGAGAGGAGGACGAGGAGAAGCGCTCCCCCGGCGAGATCCATCGCCCGTTTGATGATGATGTTCCACCCGCGCAGTGCCGTATCGCGGATCGTCAGCAGGGGCAGTCCGCCGAGGTCCATCGTCTCGACACCGCTGCTGAGGATCTGGAAGAGATCCGGGTAGACCCGGATGTTGACGTTCTCGGCCTGGCAGAGTGAGACGATCTCGACAAGCTGTTCGTGCGAGAGGTCCGACGTCGCGACGATGACGTCATCGACTCGATGCTTGCGGATGACCTCCACGAGATCTGCCGTCGTTCCGAGGACGGGCAGCGGCCCCGAACCGCCGTCAGCCCCGGGCTCGGTGAGGCATCCCACGGAGACGTATCCGTGGCCGCGCGAGCGGCTCAGCCGTTCGACAACCCGTCCCGCGATCTCACCCGAGCCGACCACCAGAAGACGATCCTGGACGAGCCCTCGGGCACGAAAGGACACCTGGAGAGCGAAGATGACGATGCGAAGACCGGCGATCGTCGCGAATCCGAGCACCCACAGGAGTGCGACGAGCAACCGGGACGGGCCGAACTCCCGCCAGATCAGCGCGCTAGCCACGACGACAAGGAGCGACGTCACGGAGTAGGCGGAGAGAACCCCATAGACCTCATCGAGCCAACCGATCGTGCGCCGGGGCCTGTAGAGACCATTGATCGCGAAGACCACTGGCAGGATGAGGGTCTGGAGAACCGCGATGCCGAAGTAGCTCTGTAACGGATGCAGTTCCTCGAAACTGAAGGCGCCTGAGCCGAAGCGCAGGTAGTGTGCAAGCAACAGCGCGACATTCGCCCCAACGAAGTCGGCCCCCAGCAGCCCGATTACGGGGAGCGCGGAATGGCGGCGCGGACTCACGCGGGGATCTCTTCGCGACCGGCGCGGAGGCGCTGGGTGAGATTCAGAAGGGTCAGCCCCATATCGACGGCGGCACGTCCGACGCCAGGCATGTCCCGGGCGTAGTGCTTTTCGTAGAAGATCCTCATCGCGCGCACGAACTCCCGCTGAGCGCGAGGATTCTGACGACTACTGGCGCGCTTCAGGTGGCGCACGTCGATCGATCCATCGTAGATGACACGCCAGCCACGGGTCCGCATGCGATAGCAGAGGTCGATGTCCTCGCCATACATGAAGAAGGTCTCGTCGAACAGGCCGACCTCGTCAAGCACGGAGCACCTGACGAGCATGCACGCACCGGCGAGCGCGTCGACATCGGCGACCGCGCGCTCATCCAGGAATGTGAGCCGATAGCGCCCGAACAAGCGCGACCGTGGCAGAAGCCGACTCAGCCGGGCCATATGCCAGAACGACACCAGCGGAGTGGGAAAACCGCGCCGGCAAGCCCAATCGATCGAGCCATCGGCCAGTTCCAACCTCGGGCCCACGGCACCCGCGCCCGGAAACCGCTCCAGAACGTCTAGAAGGTTCGCGAGGGCACCGGGAGGGACGATCGTATCGGGATTCAGGAACAGCACGTACCGCAGATCGGGGAAGCGATCGCGCAGATGTGTCACTCCGACGTTGTTCGCGCGTGGGTACCCGAGATTCCGATCGAGCTGCACGAACGTGGTGTCCGGGAAACGCGGCGTGAGTCTCTCGACCGATCCGTCGCCTGAGGCTGAGTCAACGACGCAGGTGACGAGCCTCTGGCGAGCCGAAGACCTCGCTAGGGATGTGAGGCAGTCGGCGAGCAGCGCGGGAACGCGGTAGTTGACGATGACGATCCCTGTATCCGGCACGTTCACGGTCGTTTGATTCTGTTCCGAAGACGCCATGCCAGTCCACGGGGATATCCGATCATCTTCGCGAGATCACCGGTGACGGTGATCGCGGGCAGCCACAACAGAGACGCCAGAAGGTCCGTCGGCACCAGGTCCCGCCGCGCGAGCCAGATCCGGCGCAACGATCGGCCGTTATAGAGCACAAATCCGGCGATAACGGCAAGCCACCACCGATGGTCGATGAATCCCGCGACTCCACACAGCGCTCCTCCTGCATAGCTGACGTACCGGCCAGCATGCCTGAGTGTCCACAGGCCAGCCTTCCCGTCTCCTCGCGCATAGAGAAGGTACTGGCGATAGAAACTCCGGAGGTTCGAACGCGGGCGGAATCGGACGGTGGCCTGCGGCGCGAAAGAGAATCGGCAACCGGTCTGCCGCAGGGCGAGATCGAAGACCACGTCCTCAGAGTGCTCCAGCCATTCCGGGTATCCGCCGACGGACTCCCAGCACGTGCGACGGAACGCCACCGAGCGGCTGGAGGGCAGGAAGGTCTCGACCCGAACCTCCGAGATGTGAGGAAGCGTGACCGCCCCGAGCGCGCACTCGAAACGGGAACCCGGCGTCGGATCGGCAATGAAGAAGCCCGCGACGACGTCGATCTCAGGATCGTCCAGCAGCGGCGAGATGATCTCGGCAAGCCAGGTCGTCCCAAAGCGCACGCCGGCATCCGTCGACACGATGATGTCGGCCCGCGCGTGGCGGATCGCAATATTGCGCGCGGCGGCGATCGTCGATCCAGGCGCCCTAATGAGGACCAGGCCAGGGAGATCGTTCAGGCGGGCCTCGACCTTCGCCACGGTGTCGTCGCCAGATCCACCATCGACAAAGATGGTCTCATCCGGGCGCACGGTCTGCGATCGAATCGAGTCGATGAGCGCGTCGACCGTGTGAGCCTCGTTGAGAATCGAGCAGATGAGCGCGATGCGAGCTGTCACCCGCGCACGCTCAGGCGCGCCACATCGGCGGAGAGGATTTCCGTCCCCTGTTCGCTTATCAGGGCCAAGTCAAGCCGATACGTGCTGGGAGGGAGGCCTTCCGTCGGCAGTCGCATCGGTACTCTGACGTGGGTTCCCGGCGTCAGCGCTTCGGCCGCACGGCCGAGAGTTGATCGCGACCACGTCCGAATCGGCTGGCCCGTGGCGCCCGACACGGCTGTCACACGTGCCTCACGCACACGAAATGACGGATTCCTCCCCACCAGGTGAAGGGAGAACAGCGCGATCTCGCCCGCCGTGAGCGCGGGGCCGCCATCGTCTTCGCCAAGCCGATGCAGGTCGACTCCCGCGAGGGTGACCCCACCGAGATCACGCCACAGTTCGGTGCGCGGCTCGGGCAACGTCCCCGTCGGCGCGGGTCGAACCGCGATGCTTCCGAAGCGCACGTAGTCGCGACCCGACGTCGTCCGGGCACGATTCCCCGTGGTCGGATCGTACAGGCCAATCTCGATATCGAGTTCGCCGGACGGCGTGCCGCGCAGGATGGGCAGTCCGATGCGATCCGTGTATTGGGCACCCGCGACCCATGTCGTCGTCGGCCTCAACCCTCCCCCGGGCACGGAGTCTCTCTGACCCCATAGATAGTCCTCATCGTCGATCAGATGAGCGAAGACCGTCATCGATCGCTCGGTACTTCCGGCGGCGGCCCACTGGAGAGCGATGGGTACCGTGCCACCGGCCCGAGCCTCCAGCGTCGATACCTCAACGGCCGTGAGCCGGCCGATGCCTATGAACTCCTCATCGACCGAGATGGTGTCTGTCCGGACGCCCGCGACAGCGGGATTCACGTACTCGACAAGCCGCACGCCGCCAAACCAGCGATCGCTGCTCTTGAACAGTTGGCGGTCCAACCAGTTCTCGAGCACGCGGTTCGGATCGACATCACCGATCGACCAGAGGACGCCGCGCACATGCGAGCTCGCTCCTGTGACCGTCTCGAGACGGCGGATCGTTGCATCCTCGATGGCGGGGCGTCCGACGGGCATCTCGATCAAAGGCGCCTCCCCACGATAGTAGTAGCGAAGAATTTCCATTTGTCCCGGCGCGCTCACGAGCACCACGTCCCCCGGAGCCTCGGCGCGCATCAGGGCAGCGGCGAGGCCTCGGTAATCATCCCGCCGCGTTGCTGGATCTCCGGTCGCGGATGAGAACGCCGCCAGGCGACTGACGCACATGCCGACCGCGAGGATGACCACCACCACGCGAGGAAGGGGCAGCGCCCACGGCCGTCCAGAGAGCCAGGCCAGACCGACTGCCAGGGCGATGTCGGCGAACGGAGCCACCGGTACAAGGAACTTCGGGTGGAAGAATGGCCGCATGCCGGAGACAACGGCGATGGCCGCGATCGGTACGATCAGCGAGAGGCCGACGACGGTACTCGCGCCGCCGCCCCGGGCCATACGAACGAGTCCAAGTGCAACGATCGACCACGCGAGGGGCGTCGTCCACGTCAGGTCACCGGTGCTGGGGAGGACGCCGAGCCAGAGCGCGGACCCGATGCGCTGGCCGAGTGCAGGCAGGGACTCGGCTGCGGTTGGCGACGGCCATCCGGTGATCTGCTGCCAGGCTGTGGACCACCAGGGTTCGTACGCAATGAGGACCAGGACGAGAGCGACGAGAGCGCGGTTACGCCACAGGGGAACCGTGAGCCGGGGAAGGAGCGCGAGGATCTGCGCCGCGCAGGTTGCGAGCGCGATGTAGTGCGTATACGCGGTCGCGACGACCAAGCCCGCCAGCCCGAGCCAGTCTCGCGATTCGTGACCGCGGCTTAGGCGAACCGCCACGATCCCGGCGAGGACCACGAACAGCGAGACGAGGGCGTACATCCGGGCTTCCTGGGCGTACCAGATCGATAGAGGGTTCACCGATGCGGCAATTCCGGCGAGGACGGCGACTCGCGGACCGAACACCTGGTGCGCGAGAGCGATGGTGGCCGCGAGGGCGAGCATCCCCGCGCTCACCGAGAAGAAGCGCAACGCATACTCGCTCTGCCCCACAAGGGAGGTCCAGGCGGCCAGTAGCAGGTAGTAGAGGGGTGGGTGAATGTCTCCCGCACTTCGCGCGATTACCTCGAACAACGATCGCCCCGCCATCGCCGCCGAGGTACCCTCGTCGTACCACAGGCTCTGCGTGGCGAGGCCGCGGACGCGCAAGGCGAACGCCGCGGCGAGCGTGCCTGCGAGCGCCAGCCGAACCATCATCGGTTGGCATGGAGGGCGAGCGCTCCCACGATCGCGACCGCCAGAACTCCGAGGATGAGGAGGGCATCCGGCGGAGCGCGGGGGATGCTCTCCTCTGCGATCACGGAGATCCGGGCGATCTCCACCACCCCTCCCATGATGTCGATGCTGTGGACTCCGCTCGAGAGCCCGCTCCGAAGGGTGTGAACGATGGACTCAGGGGCCGCCGGGACGGCAACTCGCACCTCAGCTCCACCATCGAGTCGCCAGGCGAGCGTTCGCACGCGGTCGGCTGGCGCCAGGACGACGTCGACACCAGACCCGCGAAACCGAAATGCGTGCCTGCCGCCGTCCAGCGAAGCGGCGCCGCCGGAACCGAACGGCCACACCTCTGGCGACCGTATGCCGGGTCCCAGGATCACCGGGCGGGCGATCGCCCCCGCGATGGCGGAGTAGACGGGATACGGCGTGAAGTCGTCCTCGAGCAGGCTGAAGAAGTACTGCTGTAAGGCCCGCCCCTCGGGCGCTACCAGACGAAGATGCCAGAAGAACAGAACTTCGATCCAGGGCCACTCGCGCCGCACGCGGTGGATCAGATGCGCCGAGTAAGCAGCCTGCGTCAGTCGGTCCACACGTCCCCACAGGCTGTCGGCGGGAAAGTCCCGCGGAAGTGCGTTCCAGCCAACCTCCGCCGCCCAGACCGGCTTGGCAGCATCGCCGTTCTCCACCATCACGGCGCGGACCAGACCCGCACGGCTCACGTTGACGTCGGCGTGCTCCGACCCCCTTGGATCGAATGGTCCGGAGCGGAGGCCGTAAAGGTTGACGGCCAGGATATCGAAATAGGGGCCGGCGCCGGCAGCGTACATCTCATGCAGATACTGAATGTCATTCCGGCCGCGCTCGGTCATCTCGACAGTCGGCGCGAGGGCGGCGGTCACCACCGGCATGGAGGGCGCCGATCGTTTGATCTCCGCATACGCCGTGCGAAGGAGGTCTGTGTACTCGTCAGCGCGAGGTGCACGTCCGCCCCACTCGAATGAGAGGTTCGGCTCATTCCATATCTGGATCGCGACACCTCGTCCTCTGTATCGCGAGGCCACCAGCCCACAGAAGCGGGCGAAGTCGGCGAACTCGCGCGGAGGCGTCTCGATCTTGTCACCATCGCGCGCCCACGACGGCGACGTATCGATCCGAAACAGGACGGAGAGGCCGCGCTGCCCGGCCGCCTCCACGATGCGGTCGTACTTCGCCCAGCTATCGCCGCCCGTCGCGCGATCGATGAACTGCCCGCGAGCGGGGTGCTCGACCTCAGTCCAGAGAAGCTGTTGCCGGATCCAGCCCGAACCCGTCTGCCTGACCAGATCGAGCGAACGTTCGATTTTCCACGCCTCAACCTCCTGTTCGAGGAACACATTGATGCCGTAGGGTGGCACTCGCGACTGCATGTCCGCGGCATCGGCCGCTGACGCCGGTCTCTCTGGAAGGACCGAAGCGATGAGGCTGACAAGGATGTGTCGGGCGCGGGTCGCGCGGTCGGGGTCCGAGATCAGGGTTGCAGCGCACCAGGCGAGCACAACGCTCACCGCGAGCGTGAACCAAACAATACGGACAGCGGACCGGGGACGCCGACCCGATCGATCGAAACCGGGCTGGCGACTCACGATCCGCCTTGAGGAATACGTGTGACGGCGCGTAGATGCGCATCGAACCGGGGAGCGAGCACCCGCCAGTCGTACGCCGACGTGACCAGACGGCGCGCTCGCTCAACCTGTGCGTCGCGTATCGGCGAAGGAACGCAGAGACGCGTCACCTCCGCCGCGAACGCCACGGGGTCATCTGCCAGCGCGATGTCGCCGCCCGCGGTGATCGCGATGCCCTCGGCACCGACCGCTGTGGAGACGACCGGCACCTCGTAGGCGAACGATTCCAAGATCTTGAGGCGAGCGCCACCGCCCAGCCTCAGTGGGACGACAAAGACCGCCGCGTCCTGGAAGAATGGGGCAACGTCGGGAACGTCCGCGTGCACCGCGATGCCATTGCTGCCGTCGAGCGCCCGGATCGCAGGGTCGGGAGCCCTGCCTACGATGGCGAAGGTCGCGTCCGGGCGGTTCCGCCGGACGCTCGGCCAGACCTCCCGCGCAAACCAGACGACCCCATCCACGTTCGGTCTGAAATCGAGGGTACCGGTGAAAAGCACCCGGTCGACGGGAGACGGACCGGGCGATCGCCGCACCTGGTTCGTGTCGACTCCGTTCGGAACTACCGTGATGCGACGGGCGGGGCCCGCCGACATCAGCGCCCGACTATCGATCTCGGAGACCGCCACCACCCCATCCGCGGACCGAATGAGTGCTCCTTCGTACCTCCACAGTTTCCACGACTCCAGCAGCGCAACGGCAGCACGGGCGATCTGCCCGGTCTGCACCGCCAGTCGCGCGTTCCGCCATTGGAGCAACCACTCGCAATTATGGGCATCGTACGAAAGCGTCCAACGAGACGCGGGGGATCGGGGCACGGCGCGGGCGACCTCGAGGCCCTCGATCTGCACGACGTCCGGATCGAAGGTTTCGATCGCCCGGGAGACGGCGTGCCGAAACTCTCGGGAATCGAGGCGGAGGGCGAGGTCCGGTGCGGACGAAGTGACGACCGATCGAAGACGCTCTCGCAGACTCCGACCCGCGGGAGTGGGAACGCACCACACGTGTTGGCACCGCGCTCTGGTCTCGACTTCGCTGCGCGGGTCGCCATCGGTGAAGGCGACCGTCGCCACCTCGTGCTTCGCGGCAACTGACCCCAGCAGGCCCGCGTTCCGCAACTGTGTGCCCTTGCGTGGCGGATATGGCAGTTGGGGAAGGAGGAAGAGAAGTCTCATTCCGGCGCGGTCGGACGCGCACCTGGGCAATGCCGGCCCTGCTTGACTGTCGACCGCCATTCTGAAACAGTCGGGTCACGGTGCAGACACCTCGGTACGCGGGATCGGTCGCTCCATGATGGAAACGCCAACGGAACCCCCGGCATCGGAAAGATCCGGTAGTTCCATTGCTCGCACCGTCGTCGGCGTTGGGGCAGCACTCTACCGGCGACCGATTATCGTTCTCGTTGCGATCGTGGCGGTCGTCCTGCTGGTTGGCGCCATCGTGTGGCTCCGACCATTGGCGACCCAGACGAGTGGCGCGACCGTGGCCACTCCCAACATCACGCCGCTCCCGACGAGCCTGGTGGGCTCGGCGACAAACGAGGAGGCGCCGTTTGCCGATCAATACCTGGCGAGCATGGGCAGATTCGATGCGGTGGGCATGATCGAGACCTATGATCCAGAGGTCCGGCGAGCGCTCGAGGCGGCGGGAATGACCTCCGCGAGCGTGCAAAGTGACCTGGACCAGGCCCGGGCGCGTGGCGCGGCGATCCTCTCGATCAGCCGGATCGCCAGCTATCTGATGGCCGATGGACGGAGATACGTGTTCTACGTCGTCGCACGATCGGGATTTCGGCCGGACGGGACCTCGGACGAGATCTTCTACGTCTTCACGCTGGCGCCAACCGGCCGCCTTATGGCCGTCTCCTAGGGAGTTCGCCGTGCCTCGACCGACCGCCGCGCGCATGTTCTACCTGGCTGTGGGGCTCATTCTCGGTGCGCTCGGACTTGTTCTGATTCAACTCCTCGTTATCCCGTCGATCATCAGTTCCGTCCCGTTCCTCGCGCCGACGCCAACGCCCCTGCCTCCCGCCGTGACCGCGCGGTTCACAGGTACAGCGCTGGAACGCGTCCTCGCGATCGATCAGGCACGAGAGACCTCTGGTGTCACGATCAGGGTGACCTCCGCGGAGATCTACTCGGACGGAGTCACGCTGTCGTACGTTGTGACGAGCGGCCGCGTCGCTGCTCCCTCCACGTGGGAGCCGGAGGCATTTCAGTTGACGGACGATCTCGGCACGCTGTACCAGGTGAGCGCGCCGGGGACCTCCGCATCGCTCTCCAGCGGTCTCTCGCTCGGCAAGGTGACATTCGTGCCACCACCCCCCGCGGCGGTGCGCACCATTCAGTTGCAGATACCCCATCTGCTGAACGCGGCCTTCCGTCTTCCGGAAGGACAGCCGCGAGTCCTCGTCGGTCCCTGGACCTTTGCCGTCCAGATCGGGACGTGACGCGCTATCTGATCTGCATGAACGGGTAGTAGCTGCGGGAGCCGATCGTCTCGACGAACGCATCGGGATTCAATGCATCGTCGAGAAGATAGGTCAGAGGTTGCCGCGCCGAGGGTCGATCGACGCGAAGGACGTAGTAACCCTCGGCATCGAGGATCTGCGAGATGAAGCAGAGGATGCGGTTCGACGCGTCCCGACGGATGTCCGGCTGCGTGCCGAGCGTCAGATCGCACGCGCCGATCGTGGCGGCATCCGGTTCGCACGGAGCGTTACTCACGACAGGGACGGTCGGATCGCACAGGACACCGTAGACCGAGCGCTGCACGCGAGTCTTGTTCGTCCATGTGACCGCGGTTCCCGAGGTGACCCGGAGAGTCCGCACATTGAGGCGCGCTGCACTGGCACTCGCACCCGCCGAGAGCGGCTGGCTCACGATGCGGACGTGATTGGTCGGCACGACGACCGGAGTCCTCGCGACCTCTTCGGGCGTCGGGTGGTTGATCTTCAGTCGGACGTTGAGAGGCGGGACCAGAACGGCGTTGCGATCGCGCAGGTAGACGCGCGCGCTGATCTGCCGTGCCCGAATTCCAGGAGGAACGCTGAAATCGACATCGAAGGAGACGTCCGTATCCGCGGGTAGAGGATCGTCCAGCGTGGGAGAATCGATCGACACCACGGTCGAACCGTTGGAGGTCTGGATGATGAGTCGAGGGCGCTTCACTTCAGCGGTGGTTCGGAAGGTGATCGTCTCGCTGCCCGTTTCACCGGGGTCCAGTTCCTTGCACACAACGTAGGCCGTCGAACCCGGTGAGGTGGAGACGCAGTCCGTCGCGCCTGTCACGTTCCAGACAACGCGAGCGCGTCGCGTCGCCTGCGCGGCACTATCCTGGACGCCTGCCTGCAGGAGCGTGACGGCGCAGATCAGCGCCAGCCCGATTCGCGGCGCCAGGATTCGCAGCACTGTCAACCTCCACCACCCCATCACCTCGATAAGTATCGGCACCCCGGATGCCGATCGACACATGGACCAGACCGATCACCAGCCATAACAGCGCGGCCATGTGAGGGAACCTCAGATCGTAGAAATGGCGATCGAAACCCCCCGCGACAAGCATACCCATCAGCGTACAGGCAAGCACCGCGGTTCTCGCGCGATCGTCCCCGGTCTGATCGCGCCACGCGAACCGTGCGCGGGTGAGCGTGATGCCGATCACGCCGAGGAACAGGCCCAGCCCTATCAGGCCCATCTCCGAGGCGATCAGGAGAAACGTACTGGACACGCCAAGGTAACGATCGATCGAGGGTGCCCCACCGAAGCCGATCCCGAGGAGGGGATTCTCCTGAATGAGCCGCAGCGCGTCCTTGTACTCGCCAAGACGCATCCCTGTGGCCTGGTCCTGGACAAACAGGCCGCGAAGGAAGTGCTCGGCGAAGCGGGCGATGCTGCCGGCCAGGGCCACCACCGCCGCCACCATGCCGCCACCGACCCACCACAGCAGGCGCGCGCGCAGAAGCATCACCACGGCGAGAGCTCCGACCCCAAACCCCAACCATGACCCGCGCGAGAGGGATACGAGCAGCGCGTACACGATGACTCCCACGCCCAGGTACCACGCGAACGAGGCTCGCCCCGCGCTCCGAATCGCATGACCGACCGCCAGCGTTCCGGTGACGATGAGCAGTGCACCGAACACATTGGGATCGACCGAGGTCCCCGTCGCACGGAGGATGTCGGTGCGTACGCCCGCGTCCTCGATGTAGCGCAGGACGTTTCCGGACGGGTAGCCGAGTGGCCGAAGGCTCACGAGGAACGAGGTCGCGATCGCCGCGGGCAGGTGATAGAGGATCGCGCCAATGATGGCCGCGACCACCCCGGCGCACGCGATGAGACGGGTCAGCCGGTCGATCTCGCGCCGCTCGCGCACGAACTGAGTCAAAGTGAAGAACAGGAGGGTGCTGTTCACAAGTTTCAGGTACTGTCGCGTCTGCTCGGGCGTGACTCCGTACGCGGTTCCGAGTACAAAAGCCGCGCCGGACACGGCAAGGAACGCCGCCACTAACCAGTCAATGGCTGTCCCCCGCCTCGTCTCGAGTCTCAGGAGCAATCCGGCGACCACGGAGAGGAGCAGGGCGGAGAGCGTCACGTCCACGAGAGTGAGCCTGACACCGCCGATGGAAAGGGGGATGACCGCGTACGGAAGAAGTGCGACGATGCCCACGAATCCCGCCAGGACGAGATGGCGAGAGCGAGCCGCGAGAAGCACACCGGCCACACCCACCAGTGCCGCCGCGGCGTACAGAACCCCACCAAACAGGACTCCGAGGGCGACGGCCAGTCCCAGCGCAAGGCTGGCGACGACCTCGAGATAGCGATAACGTGCCCCGGCGAGCACCATCACCTAACTCACGCGCAGCGTGGCAATCGGCGCGGAGTCGGCACGCGTGCCATCGGGCAAAGTGACGCCGATGCGGGCGCCCGTGCTCGGATCGTAGAGGCCGACCAGAACGTGGTAGAGACCGGGTGGCACGGATGGTGCGATTGGGATCAATTGCGCATCCACGATGTACTCGTCATGAACCCAGCCAGATGCGGGTCGAGCGGTCCCGCCAGGGGCGACATCAATCTGGGCAACCGGACGCCGATCGCTTCCCGCGACGTGCACGAACAGATTGAGTGCCGCATCGGGTCTTCCGACGACGCGCCACACCAGTCTGAGGTGAGCGTTGGCACCGCGTGCGACCGCGGGCGGCGTATCCACTGAGACCAGTTCGGCGATTCCGTCAAATCGCACACCGTCGAGCGGTCGGCCGATACGAGGATCCGCGAGCAGGGTCTGTGTCTGCCGGACTTTCGTTGCGCCGAGGTCGACGCTGCCCAGTTCGTCCGCCGCTAGGCGAATCACGATCGGCGATCCGGGCAACCGGGGTACGGTGAGTCGGCTGCGCTCCAGCAGCACTTCTCCATCTCTCCAACGCTCCGGCGGATAGCTGCCGCCGCCGATATCGGACTCCCTGAGCGGAGTCCTCGTTCCGTCGGGCGCCACCGCCACATAGTGAAGCCGCCTGGCAAGGGCTCCGTCCGGCGCGCGGGCCCATGACGTCGATACGACGAACTCCTCACCCGCGGAAAGCTCGTCGGGAAGGGGTGAATGACAGAGGAGCGCCAGGCCGGCGAGCCGCACGCGGGGGCAGGTGCCGAAATCCGGGACGTGGAGGGGTTCGCTCGGCGCCTCGACGAGGATCGACGCCAGGGATACCTGCGTCTGGCCGGGCGACGCGAGAACGGACATCGGCTGCGGGCGCGCGCGGTCGTAAATCTGAGCGGTGAGTTCGTAGACACCCGGCGGGGTTCCGGGCGGGACGCGCACGACCAAAGGCCCACCGACCGTGCGCCCGACGGTCCATCGCATCGTCGGATGCCGATCCTCGCCCAGACGATGGTCATCCTCGCTCCAGTGAATCGTGTCACGCCTGAGACGGAAGGACACGGCGATGTCGGCGGTCGTCGGTCGGGTGATCCGCCAGTACGCGCGCCCCGTAATCCACCGGCCGGGCCGAGTCACAACCACGGGATCCAGGTCAAGACCCATCATCTCGACTCCACCATCGAACGGGACCTGGAACGAGCGCGATGGGACCCGCTGGGCACCGACAGGGAGGATCGTCTCAAGTGAGAACAGCTGGATCCGGTGTCCGCGCAGTCCGGGGTCGGGCACCTCGAGCAGGCTGAGCTCCTCGGTCAGCAGGGCGCGGATGCCTCCGGAGGGATCTGCCCACTCGAAGTTCCACCCAGCAACCCACAGCCGACGATGACCCGCGGCGATGAGGGCGTTTATCTCCCCGGCTGCGAAGGCGATGTCATCGGTCGGTCCCAGTCCCCGGCGAGGCAGCGCGCCCCGCGCGTAATAGTCAAAGGCGGGCGACCAATCGATGAGCAGGAGCGCGACATCGCCGGGCCGATAGTTCTCGCTCAGGAAGCGAACGACTCCACGGGCATCATCCTTCGCGTATCGGTCGGCGTAGAAGACCGACTGGGCCTCATATGCCGAGGGCCCGAGGACCAGAGCGCTGAGGACTATCAGGAGGCCGTCTCTCACGCGCCGCGAGCCGGTGGACAGAAATCGCGCGCTCTGATAGATCGCGGCGGCGACGAGAACGAGAAACGGTGCGATCACCGAAATCAGGTAACGGTCGGCGAACTTCGGGTTCCGCGCGATGATGAAATACAGACACAGGACGGGGATCACGACTACCGCGACGATGAAGATGACCCGCGGCTCTGGCTGGCGCACCAGTCGGATCCCGCCGAGGAGAAGCCCGAGGATTGCGGCAAGGGCGAACCCCACCAGAATCATCATCTGGCCCGAGCCTGTTCCGGTGAATCCGGCCAGGAAGCTTCGCAGCGCGGTCGCGACGATGGTCCCGAGGCTGATGGTACCGGCCCAGAAGTCAGGCGACGCCTCGAGCCTCCTGTACTGGCCCACCAGCGCACCCAGCCAGGGAAGGAACGCCGCGGCCGATCCCAGGAGAGCCAGGCCGAATGCCCTCCCGTACGCTCTTCGCCAGACGAGCACAAACGTCGCGTGCGCGATGAAAGTGAGAACAGCCAGATAGTGCGTGTACAGCGCCGCGGTCATTGTCAGCCCATAGGCCACCCAGAGGCGCGACGACGATGCGCTCTCCGCTCGCAACAGGATGAGCGATGCCAGCGCGGTCAGTGCGGCGAGAAGCGCATACATGCGCGCCTCTTGCCCGTAATAGAGCAGGAACGGTGATACTACGCTGAGACTGAGCGCGATGGTCGCGACTGACAGGTTCCCGGGAAACACCCGGCGGGACATCGCATAGGTCAACGCGCTAACCAGAACCGAACAGATCGCGGAGGGAAACCGCAGGGCCGTCTCCGACTCCCCAGCGACGATCCGCCACGCCCACAGCATCACGTAGTAGAGGGGAGGATGAAGGTCGCGATCGATCAGCGTCGTGAGCATCGTGGGCAGGCCATCGTTCGAGAATGCGTGGCTGATGCCTTCGTCCAGCCAGAGACTCTTCGTGCCGATCTCCCAGAGGCGCAGGCCAAGCGCTGCCGCCAGCAGGCTCCCGACGAGGAGCGTCTGGGGGAACCCACCCGTCAGACGGGTGGCCGCGATCGCCGGCCAATCCGTGGTCGGAAGGGGTGCCCGGGTCATCGAAGCCGTCACGGGGTAGCGCCTCGACCGGGCGTCCTGGCCTTGCTCACGATGGCGACCGTCAGGGCGCCGAGCACGCTCAGGAGGCTGATCGCGCCGCCGATCCAGTAACGATCCATCGTCAGTTCAAGAATGACCTCGTGCACGCCCGCGGGGACGGCGACACCCCGAAAGGCGTGGTTCACGACCAGAATCGGAGTCGTCACTCCATCGACCGATGCCCGCCACGCCGGGTACCACGCATCGGCAACGACAAGGAGCGCATTGCCCGTCGCATCGGTCCGGATCGTCACCCGATTGGGAGAGTAGTCGAGAATCCGTGTCTCCGGCCGAGGCAGGCCGGGTGCGATGGGAATCGCCGGATGCGCCTCGAGGATCGCGGTATCACCCGGATGGATCGCGCTATCCAGCGCCGCCTGGAGCGATTGTGTTGGATCGACCACGCGGACATCGCTCACCGCCCAGACGCGAGGAAGGGAGAAACGCACCGCGTACGTCGATAGGACCGACGAGCGATGGCGTTCCTCCAATCCCGGATCCACGCGCGCTTGGTCGTCGATCAGAAACTTCGTGTTCGTCAACTGCCAGATGCGCCACTCGGCGCCCGAGTTCAGGAGATCGCGCATCCGCCTGATCTGGATTGGGCCATCGCCTGTGACCATCTCTGTGTTCAGAATGATCCCCCAGTTTGGTGGCAGCAGACGATCGGCGCCGGTCCGCACTCGGAAAGGCTCGCCATCAACCCATGCGGCATCCAGCGCGGCGCGGACGCCCGGACGCATATCCGGGTCCATCGCGGTCTGGCGCCGGTTCGCACCGGAACTGAAGAGGTCGAACGCGAGGACAATGAGCAGCGACACGACGAGGACCCGTGCCCCCCGATGGATGCCGATGCGCACCGCTGCGATCAGCAGCCCAATCACGATCGTGAGGAGCACCGTGGCGTCGAGTAGCTCATTCAGCGGGTTTGGCTCGATCCCGCGATTGACCGTCCACGCGATCAGGACGGCGGTAAGGAAGAGCGACGACGCAATGCCGGCGTGGCCGAACCATCGTCCCAGGAGCGTCGCCGCACGTTCTTCTCTCTGGATGCGATCGATTCCGTAAGCCGCGAGGACCGCGGCTGCCAGATTCCAGATCACCATCAAGCGTTCCTGATCGCGAAACGCGCCCCAGAACGGGAAACCCAGGAACAGCAGGTCGTAGGAAAACAGGTTCCCGCCCACGGAGAGGAGAAGGGAGAGTGCGGCGGCGACGGCGAAGAAGGAGATCGCCGCGCGCCGCGTGTGGAGGGCCGCCGCGATCAGACCGAGCGTTCCGATGCCGACATAGAGCGCCCTTTCGTCCCGCCAGCCGGGCACAAGAACGCCAGGCAGGGCGCGGAGGCTATAGCCGTACGCCGCATCGTCATAGGCGAGTCGATCCCTGGTGGAGACGGCGACGAACTCCAGTCCGGGAACGATCTGGATCGCAGCGACCCCCAATCCCAGCCCGAAAACCGCGGCAATCGAGAGAAGGGTCGTCATCCAGGGAACGAGAGCGGCGCGACTGCGCATCACGGCGTATGCAGCGCCCAGGTAGAGACCGAACATGGCGGTCTGGGTGTGCCCCGCCACGATAAGGACTCCCACCGAGACGGCGGTGATCGGTGCCAGCCGTCCGTGCCATCCGCGACCCCAGGTCGCCTCCACCGCCCAGAGGAGCCACGGGATCCAGGCAGCCGTGCGCAGAATCGCGAGTTGCTCGATGGGATACGACGTGAGGAAGCCGCCGAAGCCATAGATCAGGCCCGCGGCCAGCGAGGGGAGCCTGCCGAGCCCGATGCGGCGACAGAGGTAGAGAGCCCCCAGCGCGGCGATGGCCAGGTGCAACGGTATCTCCAGTTGCAGCTCCCGATAGCTGAGGCCATTGCGACCCAGGATCGCGGCGAGTCCCGTCGATACCGGATAGAAGAGCGCAACCTGGGGATCTGCGCCGAAGGGGAACCCCGAGAAGACGTGAGGATTCCACAGCGGCAATCTCCCCTGGCCAATCTCCCGCCCGACCAGAGTCGCCCACGGGAAGAACTGGTCGCTGAAGTCACCCGGGCGGATCCATCGACGGTCAGACGCCACCGGAGTCCAGAGACGCCAGGTGAACAGGAGGGCGAGAGCGATGGCGCCGATGCCCAGCCCAATGAACTCTGCCCCCGCGCGGACGACAGGCTTCAATCGCGCAATCCCGGCCAGGATGCGGCAGTCGGCGGACGCCGGTACAGGCCCATCTCACCGTATGCCGCCAGTGTGGCCCGGCCGATCGTATCCCAGGCGAAAGCGGGCGCCAGGCGCGTGGCTCCGGCACGAAGCCGTTCGCGCATGGTCGGATCCGCGGAGAGTTCGAGCAGCGCAGTTGCCAGCGCGGCAATGTCCGCCGGCCGGTCGATCATCCAGACCGACTCCCGGTGAACTAGCGACGGCAGGCTCCGCCCGATGCCGGTAGAGACCGGGCGCGTCACGATCGTCGGGCAGCCGTGGGCGATCGCGGCGACCAGGGAGCCGTGTCGGAGGCTGGCGCCGGCCCGGAACGGCAGAGCCATCACGTCAACGGCCTGCAGCCAGACTGAGACATCGCGGGCTGGCAAGTATCCCGTCCAATGCACGCGATCGCGCGCGTGACTCTCCCCCAGGCGTTGACGGATCGCCTGGACATATTCCTCGCCCGTCGACGAGCCGACGCGATGAGATTCACCGATGAAGACGAGCCGGAGGCGCGGATCGCGGCGAGAGGCGGCATCGAACGCCGAGGCCAGTTCGTCCACGCCCTTCCACTCATTGAGGAACCCGAAGAAGGCGACGAGGAGATCGCCGCCCGTCGCCCTCGCGGCCGACCGGCAGGCGGCGATCTCGGCGGGGTCCGCCCGAACCTGGGCGATGTTGCTCCCAATCGGAATGCAGTAGGAGAGAGAGGGGCGGCCGTAATGGGCAATGCGCTGCCAGTCCTCGTGATTCGTCACGACAACAGCGTGCGCCGAATGGATCAGGAGCGATAGCGCCAGCGGGCGTAGCGGGCGCATCTTCGGGCCGATACGCGGTTCGTGCAGATCGTGGAACGTGACCACAACACGGGTCCGCGGACGGAGGATCCGACACGCCACGGGCAAGAGGCTCGGAAAGGGCTGCTGATCGAATGCCCCCGCCTGATACTGGAGATGAACGACGTCGGGATCGAGTCGGGCGATCGCACGGAGCAGTTCACCCCATCCAAGGAGGGGCGGCCGCGTCGCCAGGGGCCGCAAGATGCCCACGGGCGACCCCACCGCCTGCCCACCGATTCGCGACGCGCCGGTAGCGACCGCACATCGCGCCCCCAGGCACTCGAGCTCCCCCGCCAGGCACGCCGTATATGCCCCCACCCCGCCCGGTTCGGGAGGGTACTCGCCGGTCACAAAGAGGACGTGGGGCTGGGGGTTCAATGAAGACGCCTGAAGCCGAGGAAATGCCCGATCACGGCGCGGTACTGAGCCGATCGCGCCAGACGTAGCGCTCGGTTCCGGGGTGCGAGCACGTACTTGGCGCCTTCCTCCACCAGGAGGGCCGCGAAATGCCCGATAGTGGCACACCTGAGCAGAGCCGCGGTCACAGCGCCAAAGTACTTCCGCACATACCGTAGTCGGCTCTCGTGAAAGAGTAGGTCGCGCCTCAACGTATCCTGGCGGCTCGACTGGCCCTCGTGATGGACGACCTCCGCCGCCGGCGCATAGCGTGTCCGCCATCCCCGTAGCCGCAGTCGGTGGCAGAGATCCACTTCCTCCGAGTACATGAAGAAACCCTGGTCGAAGAGACCCGCCTCCGCGAGCGCCTCGCGCCGCACGAGCATGCACGCACCGGAAACCCAATCGACCACTTGCTCCTGTTCGTCAGATCGATCCAGGACGAAGAAGTCGCGCATGACCGGGCCAGTCCCTGGGAGCCTCTGGAGCACCGTGCTCTCCACAAACGGGGTCAACCGTGTCGGGAATCTCCGACGCGACGACTGGGTGGAGCCGTCCGGGTTCAGGAGGCGCGGCCCGACCATGCCGCAGCTCTCATCCGCGTCCATGGCGCGCACCAACTCGTTCAGCGCCCCGGGCCGAAGTTCGGTATCGGGATTCAGCAACAGCAACAGTGGATGTACGGAGATGCGCAGACCACGATTGTTGCCTCGCGTGAAGCCCAGATTCGCGGGGTCGCCGAGTACGCGTACCAGAGGAAACGACTCCCTCACGGCATCGACCGTGCCATCTCCGCTCCCCGCGTCGACGATCGTGACATCGATCGCGCCGTCGTAGCGGGCGCGCTCCGACTCGATCGACCGCAAGCACGCCGCGAGCAGCTCCCGGCTGTTCCGACTGACGATGACGACCGCGATCGCTGGATTCAGAGGCGGACCTCGCGCTCCTTCGCTCGCTGCCACAGTCCGATGCGCTCCTGTTCGGGAACGGCGTCGAACCTGATCGTGTCGTCGCCCAGAAGGCCCTCCATATGCTGAAATCGGCGGCGGAACTTCGCCAGAGATCAATCGAGCGCGCGCTCGGCATCGATCCCGAACACATTCGCGACCGCGCAGACCATCAGCAACAGGTCGCCCGTCTCCATCTCGCGCTCGTGTTCGGTCGCGGTCTGGACCTCGTCAACCTCCTCGCGGAGCTTCGCCCAGAGCCCTTCCCGAGAGTCCCAGACAAAGCCAGAGCGCATTGCACGAGCGAGTACGGTCTGAGTCGCACTCAGCCGCGACAGCGCGCGCGGCGGCTCGTCGCCCAGGCGACCTCGGACCGGGCCAGAGCGCTCCTCCGCCTTGATGCGCTCCCAGTTTCTGAGAACCTCGGCCGTGCCACTCACACGCACATCGCCGAAAACGTGCGGATGTCGACGGATCAGCTTGTCGACGATGCCGCGCGTGACGTCCTCGAGGGCGAAGTGCCCGGCTTCCTCCGCGATCTGCGCCTCGAGCAGAAGATTCATCATCACATCGCCGATCTCCTCGGCCACGTGCGTCCAGTCACCAGCGTCCAGCGCGTTCTCGACCGCATCGACGACCTCCGCGACCTCCTCGCGCAGTTCGCGCAGGAGAGACACCGCGGTCTGCTCCCGGTCCCAGGGACATCCGCCGGGACCACGGAGCCGAGCGACGATGCCGCGCAAGGTCTCGAACTCAGCGCGTCCGTGCGGGAACGTCAGTGCCGGAACAAAAAGTGTGCACTCGTGGTCGATCGGATGCCGGTCGATATCCGCGAGCGCGAGATCGCGGCGGCCCCCTGCATCGACCAGTGCGACCGAATGGGCCGCCGGGAAGTGCTCCAGAAGCGCGATCTTCACGCCCGACGCCACCGTCGTGGAGTCGAACTGGGCGATGAGGAGGTCCTGGGCAGTCCTGAACGGCTGCCGCGTCTCCTCAAACGGATCGAATCGCCCGCTATCTCCGATACGTCTCGAGAGGTCGTGCGCGTCCACGATCTGGAGGCCGCGCTCCAGAGGATCGATACCCAGAAGGGAGACGACCGCGTCGAGAAAGGAGATCCCCGGGACGATTCGCAACTCGATCCCTTCGTTCTGGCAGGCAGACCGCAGGAGAGCGGTCACCCGCTCGCCGATAGCGGGATGGCCCGGAACCGCGAATGTCACCTCGCCACGTCGCCGTGCCATCCCCAGAAGACGCTGCGAGATCGCCTGATAGACGTCCTCGAGCGCCCGGCCACGTTCGTACTCCCGATCGAACGATCGGATGCGCGTGCCCTGGAGTTGCCCCACCATCCTGTGGCGACGCGTCCGTACCCACACCTCGGGTGCCTGCGCCAGGACATCACGCGCCTCGACGGTGAGGTCGTCCGGCTTGCCCGATCCCAGGCCAACGATCGTGACCCGTGCCACCGGCCCATTATCCGACCAGCCCAGCGGTGGTGCCAGAACGGGTCAACCGCGGCCGCCTAGACTCTGCATCGACCGTGGGCGTGCTTCGAGCCTTTTCCGCAACACTCGTCTCCGCGGGCGCGGCACTGCTCCTTATCACGATTCCGCTCGGCCAGATGCTGTCCGATTCGACGTACTTCGCCGTCGTCCAGGATCGCCACGCGATCGGGCGCACTACCGAGTTCAGCGCCGAGGAGATCGCGCCGATCAATGAGGCGATCGTGCGGTTCTTCGCCTCGAAGGTGAGCCTGCCCGACGCGCTTGCCTCGACCGGTGCGCCCGTTCAGGTCTTCGGGGATCGCGAGGTCCACCACATGGAAGACGTGCGTGTGCTCGTGCAGGCCGTGGGGCTCGCGCGGGATGCGGCCGTCGCGATGGTCGTTCTTGTCGCGGGTGTCACCCTTCTGGTGCGGCGACGCGAAGGTGTCCGGTCGGTTCTCAACGCCGCGTCACGCGGAGCCGCGGCGACGATCGCCCTACTGGCACTCCTGGGTGGGCTTGCCCTGGCGGACTTCGGGGCGCTCTTCACGCAGTTTCACCTGGTGTCGTTCGCCAACGATCTGTGGATGCTGGATCCGCGAACCGACAATCTGATCCGCATCTTCCCGTTCGGTTTCTGGCTCGAGGCGACCCTCACCCTCGCCATTCGCTGTGCGTTCTGGTCGGTGCTGGTTCTGATCGGCTCCGCGACTCTTTCAGCGCTCGTCCGCCGGCTACCTTGACGAGTAGGCGGGGGATGGAGTCTCCGTGGTCGGTGGGTCGGTCGCGCGATTCGGGCGAGACCGCCGCCCCTCGCGGCTCAGTGGCCCCCGCAACCGCATCCACCGCCGCAGCATCCCATCGAGGGCGTGGCTGCCGCGGTCTGGGCATCCGGCCCCGCGCCGCGCGAGAACGAGAAGAATGACGACATCAGCTTCCGGCTGTTCCCGCGACCGCAGTCGGGGCACGCCACCGCGGTCGCCACAGCGGAGAAGCTCATCGATCGCTCAAAACGGGAGCCACAGCCCGGGCACGCGAACTCATAGATCGGCATCAGTCGGTACCTCCGCGCTCCGAATTGTAAATGCCAGAAAGGCAGCGACGGGCGGAGAAGCGTGATCAGCGCCTTTGGCCGAGCCATCCTGGACGTTCTGATCCCTCCCCGATGTATTGGGTGTGGCGTGCGCGACACGTGGCTCTGCCGCGGATGCGAGGGAAGGATGCCCGCGCTCGTCGGTCCACGCTGCTCGATCTGTGGCGACGCGACGACGGGTTCCAGAGTCTGTGGAGAATGTCGGGCATCACCGCCGCCGGTCGACCACGTGCATTCGCTCTACCGCCACGATGGCCTGGCGCGCCTGGCCGTTCATGCTCTGAAGTTCAGAGGCCACCGCCACCTCGCCGGTCTCCTTGGCAGTCACCTGGTGGCTTTGGTCGACGTGCCTCCCGACCTCGTCGTCCCGGTCCCCCTTCATCCGGCGCGAGAGCGAGAGCGAGGTTTCAACCAGTCCGAGCTTCTGGGGTGGCAGATCGCGTCTCGCCTGAACGCGCCGGAGGCACGGGCGCTGAGACGCACTCGCCCGACGCCGCCGCAGACTTCGATCCACCCCGATGAGCGCGCCTCCAATGTGCGCGGCGCGTTCGCGATCGCGGACAGGGCAGTGGCGGGGCAGCGCATCCTCCTCGTGGACGATGTGTGCACGACAGGCGCCACTCTCTACGAGTGCGCGCGGGTTCTCAGACGCGCCGGTGCATCGACGGTCTCCGCGATCACGGTCACGCGCGCCCTTCGCCCCGTCTGAGACGTTGCCCTGAGACGGGGCGAAGTGGGCGCCGGCGAAGAAGCGCGAGAAGCGGATTGCTAGACTCGTTACGTGAAGCAAACCCTGATCTCGGACATCGGGACTCACGTCGATGCGGTCGTCACGATCCAGGGATGGCTCGATGGAAGGAGGGCCAGCGGACGCCTCGCCTTCCTCATCGTACGGGACGGATCCGGCGTCCTCCAGTGCACGGTCTCCGCGGCGGAGGTCTCGCCCGAACTCTTCGCGGTAGCGACACGCATCGGTCAGGAGACGTCTCTCCGCGTGACGGGCAAGGTGCGCGCGGAGGCGCGCGCACGTGGCGGGTTTGAGATGAGCGTCGAGGATCTCGAACTGATTCAGGAGGTCCACGACTATCCGATCACGCGGAAGGAGCACGGTCCGGCATTCCTGATGGAGCACCGCCACCTCTGGCTCCGATCGTCGCGCCAGGTCGCGATCCTCCGCATCCGAGCGACGATCGTGCGTGCCATTCGCTCGTTCCTGGATGGCGAGGGGTTCACCCTTATCGACTCGCCGATCCTGACCGGGAATGCTGCCGAAGGGACGACGACTCTGTTCTCGACGGAGTACTTCGATCAGACCGCCTACCTATCCCAGAGCGGGCAGCTTTATGTCGAGGCGGCCGCGATGGCGCTCGGCCGGGTCTACTGCTTTGGCCCCACGTTTCGCGCCGAGCGGTCGAGCACGAGGCGGCATCTCAATGAGTTCTGGATGGTCGAACCAGAAATGGCCTTCTTCGACCTCGATGATTCGCTCGCCCTGCAGGAGCGCCTGGTCGCGGCCGTCGTGGCCGAGGTGCTCAGTCGCCACGGGCCCGATCTGGGCGCGCTGGAACGGGATACGGCACGATTGCGTGCGGTAGTGCCGCCGTTTCCCCGAATCAGTTACGACGAAGCCATCGCCATGCTGCGTGCGCGGGGCGATGAGATCGCGTGGGGCGACGACTTCGGTGCGCCGCACGAGACGTACATCTCCGACCAATTCGACAGGCCGGTCTTCGTGCACAGGTACCCCGCCCGGTCTAAGGCCTTCTACATGAAGCCCGATCCGTCTCGCCCCGAGGTTGCACTCTGCGCCGACCTGCTCGCGTCTGAAGGGTATGGCGAGATTATCGGCGGCAGTCAGAGAGTGGACGATCTCACCATGCTGGAGGCGCGGATCGAGGAGCACGGTCTCTCTGCCGAGCAGTTCGCGTGGTATCTCGATCTCCGAAGGTACGGGACGGTACCGCACAGCGGGTTCGGGCTCGGAATCGAGAGACTCGTCGCATGGATCTGCGGCATCCATCACGTGCGGGAGACCATCCCGTTCGCGCGAACCCTGGATCGTCTCTACCCGTGACGAGGGACGAGGCCCCGACGGGCGAGGCGGGCACCATCTCGCGGGATGTGGTCAGCCACGTTGCCCTTCTGGCGCGGCTTTCGATGAGCGCTGAGGAACTGGATGCGATGGCGCATGATCTCTCCTCGATCCTCCGGCACGTGGCGGTGCTGTCCGAGGTGACCATCGATGGCGACCAGGCGCCCCGCGTCGGCCGTGAGGCGCGCATGGCCGAGGACGTACCTCTCCCTGGCCTCCGGGTGGATCAGGTCGAGGCGATCGCACCGCGCTTTCGAGAGGAACAGTTTCTGATTCCGTCCGTGCTGGAGGATGCGTGAGCGACATCGCGCTCGATCTTCCGATCGCGGAGGTATCTCGGCTTCTGAGAATGGGCGATATCTCGGCGCGCGAACTCGTGGACGCCGCGCTGGATCGCATCGCTCAAACTGATGAGACGATCCACGCCTTTCTCCACGTCGACGTGCAGGGAGCGCGCGCGGCAGCCGATCGTGTCGATCGGACACGATCCTCCCCGGGCCAGGAGCCCCATCCGCCGCTGCTCGGGATCCCATGTGGTCTGAAGGACAACATCTCGGTCACGGGGATGCCGCTAACCTGCGGATCGCGCGTCCTGGAGGGCTACACACCCCCCTACGATGCGACGGCGGTCATCCGCCTCCGTGAGGCCGGGGCGATCGCTCTGGGAAAGACCAATCTGGATGAGTTCGCGATGGGGTCGTCGACCGAGTTCTCCGCCTTTGGTCCCACGCGGAACCCGCGGGACATCACACGAGTGCCGGGCGGTTCGAGTGGCGGCTCTGGTGCGGCGGTGGCTGCCGGTCAAGTCCCTTTCGCGCTCGGATCGGACACGGGCGGCTCGGTCCGTCTCCCCGCCTCCTTCTGCGGCGTTGTGGGACTCAAGCCGACCTACGGTCGCGTCAGCCGTTACGGACTTGCCGCCTACGGATCATCGCTGGATCAGATCGGGCCTCTCGCCCGGACGGTGGACGACTGTGCCGCGGTCTATCGCGCGATCGCCGGGTTCGATCCGCTCGACTCGACGACGCTGGACGAACCCATCAGTCCCGAGGATGAGGCTTCCGACGATCTGCGTGGGCTTCGTATCGGCCTTCCGATCGAGTACTTCGGCAGGGGCATCGCGCCCGGCGTTATCGCGGCGATCAGGGCCTGCGTCGATCGCCTCGCCGATCTCGGTGCCGAGATCGAGGAAGTGTCGCTGCCGCACACTCGCTTCGCGCTCGCGGCCTACTACGTCATCGCACCCGCCGAGGCGAGTGCGAACCTCGCCCGGTACGACGGTGTGAGGTACGGGCTGAGCCGTCGGGAGTCCTCGGACGTCATCGAGATGGTTGCCTCTACCCGGGCGCATGGTTTCGGACCCGAGGTAAAGCGACGGATCATGCTGGGCACCTTCGCCCTGTCTTCGGGGTACTACGATGCCTACTACGGCCGGGCGCAGAAGGTCCGCGAGCTCGTTCGGGACGACTTCAGCCGTGTATTCGACCGAGTCGACGTTCTGGCAACGCCAACCTGTCCGACAGTCGCCTTCCGATTGGGGGAACGGGTCGACGATCCGTACGCGATGTACCTGGCCGATGTCCTGACCGTGACGGTGAACTGCGCCGGTGTGCCCGCGCTGGTCGTACCGTGTGGCGAGGCGGAGGGTTTGCCTGTGGGACTCCAACTGATTGGTCCCCACCTGGGTGAGAACACGCTCTTTCGGGTTGGGCGTGCCGCCGAGCGGGTCGCGCGCCGATGATCCAGGTGGTCATCCCTCTTGCCGGTCTCGGAACCCGGCTCCGCCCTCACACGTTGATCCACCCGAAACCGTTGATCCCTGTCGCGGGCAAACCGATGCTCGACCACATCATCGATCGCCTGCGCGGCATGCCCATCGCGGAGATCATCTTCATCACCGGTCACCTGGGTGAGCAGATCGATGCCTGGGCAGCGCAGAGCTGCCCGTTCCCGTGGCGCTCGGTAGTCCAGACCGAACTGAGGGGACAGGCGCACGCGATCGCGCTGGCGCGCGACCTGATTCATCA
>CAZHZF010000003.1:0-113736 GCA_964536925.1 uncultured Dehalococcoidales bacterium
CCGGAGCCAATGCGCCGCCACTCGGTCTCACACCACGCTCTACGCTGCTTTGCGTATCGAGGAATCCCTTAGGGGCGCGAGGCTGACCCGCCTGACGCAGCCGTACCTTGTCCCCTACCAGGAGGGACACGGACGTGATGAATCAGAAGACCACAGTGTTGATCGGGTATCGGCACCTGCTGCTCCGGCAGGCGCTTCGGACAGCCCTGACGATGACCGGCGAGTTCGAAGTCGTGCACGAGGCCGCCGACGGCAAGGACGTGATCGAGACCGCCGAGCGCGTGCAGCCGGACGTCATCCTCATGGATACGCAGATGCCCATCGTCTCCGGCATCGAAGCCACGGCACACCTGCGACGCACCGGCAACCGCGCGCGCATCCTGCTGATGACGCTCGGAGCGGACGACGATCTGATCCTCGCGATCCTCCGCGCCGGTGCAGCCGGGTCCATCCTCAAGGACGCGAACCTCACCGAACTCACACGCGCGCTGCACACGCTGGCGCGGGGTGGCACGTACCTGTCACCCGAGATCTCGGAGCGGATGATGCAGAACTACGTCCGCTTCGCAGAGCGCCCGCGTGACGATGCGCCGCGCCGCGAACTGCTCTCGGTCCGGGAGCGCGAGATTCTGCAGCTCGTCGCCGAGGGAAAGGGCAACCAGGCCATCGCCCGCGATCTCACCCTCTCGGTCAAGACGGTCGAGGCGCACAAGGCGCACATTGCCCAGAAACTGGGCGTACGCGGACGCACCGAACTGATCAAGTACGCGATCCGCAAGGGGCTCATTGAACTCGAGAGCGAGACCGCGGTGACCCAGCCCGTGGCGGCCTGACCGGCTCGATCCGGGACAGACACCGTCCGGCCCTGCCAGACTAGGGGAGCATGCGCCAGCGCCTGCTCCCCTCCTTTCTCACCCTGCTCCTGATCCTCGGGTGCGCCGCACCGCCCACCCCGACGGTTTCGGCCAAACCATCGCCCCCGCCCGCACCGACGAGCACGCGCCCGATCGAGCTATCGCCCACGCCGGTGGCAAAGCCCACCACGGCGGCGCTCCCCACGGCGACGGCCACCTCGGCGCCGCCCGCGACCGTGAAGCCCGCGGCGCCCTCACAACCCACAGCGACAGCCGCGCCCGCGAAACCGGTGGCTCCGGTTCTGCCCACCGTGACCGCCGCGCCCCCGAAGCCCAGCGCGCCGACACCGACGGTCACCACCTGGGTAAGCGGCCTGGCCGTGCCCTGGGGCATCGCCTTCGCACCGGACGGGCGCGCCCTGATCACGGAGCGTCCCGGCCGCATCCGCGTCGTCGAGCGGGGGCAACTTCGCGCCGAACCATGGGCGACGCTCGACGTCTACGAGCGCACGGGCAGTGAGGCTGGCCTCCTGGGAATCGATGTCGATCCGCAGTTCGCGACGAATCGCTACGTCTACGTCGCCTACTCGTACCTCTCCGGCACCTCGGTCCGGAACCGCTTGGTGCGCATGCGCGACGACCCAGCAACTGGCCGTGGGAGCCTCGACCGCGTTCTCCTCGATGACCTGGAAGGCGCGGGGAACCACGATGGCGGCCGCGTCAAGTTCGGGCCGGATGGCATGCTGTACTGGACCGTCGGCGATACGTTTCGCGACGACTTAGCCCAGGCACCGGACTCGAACAACGGCAAGATCCTCCGCATCACGCGGGATGGAGCGGTGCCCTCGGATAACCCCTTTCCGGGGTCGCCGGTCTGGTCGATGGGCCACCGCAACCCCCAGGGCCTCGCCTGGCAGCGCGGCACCGGCCGTCTGTATGCGACCGAGCACGGGCCGAGCGGCGGCCAGGGATCCGGTCAGGATGAGGTCAATTACATCGAGAAGGGGAAGAACTATGGGTGGCCGACCATCCGCGGCGAGCAGCGGCGAGAAGGTCTGGAGGCACCCATCGTCCAGAGTTCGGCCGCGGTGACGTGGGCCCCGGGCGGGGCGACCTTCGTCTCCTCCGGTCCGTGGAGAGGCTCCTTCCTCTTCACCGGACTGCGTGGACAGGCGCTCTATCGGCTCACCGTCGATCCCGCCAACCCGCGGACCGTCACGAGTTTCGAGACGCTCTACGGCAGCGCCTACGGGAGACTACGGGATGTGGTCGAAGGGCCGGACGGCGCGCTCTACATCCTGACGAGCAATCGTGACGGTCGAGGCTCGCCGCGGCCGGAGGACGACCGCGTCCTCCGGCTCAGTTTCGCCTCTTAGGCGCGAGCGCCGACCGGAGCGTACGACGCGCTCACCGCGACCTCGCGCTTCTCGGCCGCCGATCGGATGATCCCATCCATGATCACGTTGACGAGGTAGACGCCGCGCGGATCGATTGGTGATGGCAGGCCATCACGCACCGCCTCGGCGAAGCGACGCATCTTCAGCCCCCACGAGGCACCCCACTCCTCCTTGGCGACGTTCTTCGGAGTCATGGTCATGTTGAACTCGCCGACGCTCTGGTTCTGGAATACCTCCAGCGGATCGAGCGCGAGGCCGGCCTTCGTCCCGAGGAAGAACGTCCGGCCGATCGAATCCGCGTGCGCCGCCCACGTGGACTTCACGGTCATCGCCGCGCCATTGTCGAATCGCACGAATGCGAAGGCGAACTCCTCGACCTCGAACTGATCGGCCGACCATGGTCCGCCGAACGCCTGACGGATCCCCCTGTAGGCTTTGGCGAGCGGGTTCCCGGTGATCGCGCTCACCGCGATCGGCTTCGGATCGCCCATCAACCACAGATTGTTGTGGATGGCATACACCCCGGTGTCGACCAGCGTGCCAGAACCGGCCGTGGACTTCTTGACAAAGTTCCCACCGGGGATGCCGAACCGACGGTGCGTCACCGCCTCCGAGTAGTAGATGTCGCCGAGGATGCCGGTATCGACGATCTGCTTAGCGGCCTGGTGCTCGGCCGAGAAATCCGGCTGAAAACCGACCATCAGGATGCGGTCGGTCTTCTCCCAGGCGCGCATGATCGCGGCCGCGTCGTCGAGCGTCGCCGCCATGGGCTTCTCGAGGAGGACGTGCTTGCCCGCCTCCAGCGCGTAGATCGTGGGCTCGCGATGGCCCATGTTGAACGTGCAGACGCTCACCGCGTCCGGCGCGAGGCGATCGATCATCTGCCGGAAGTCGGTGAACGCGCGGTCGGCGGGCAGCCCGGCGGCGGCGACCGCCTCGGCGGCTTTCCCGGGAACCATGTCCGCCCAGCCGACGATCTCGACGAAGGGCAGGTCCTTGTAGAACTTGACGTGGGTCTGCCCGGCCCAGCCGGCACCGACCACCGCGACACGAATCTTCTTGTCGGCCATTGGTCCTCTCTTCGTGGGTGAATCCGCGCTGAATGAGTACGGCGGGGGAAGGCCCGGCGCTACGAGGGCAGCGGCCGACAGCCCGGGCGATCGTATCGATGGAACTCGCCGGTCGGCGTGAAGGCGATCCGGATCGTCGTTTCGGTTCCGATCGGTTCGATGTGATGCCAGAGGTCCTTCGGGGCGAAGACGAAGTCTCCCGCGCGCACGTGCACCGGCTCCGGATGGTGCTCGTACTGCCAGGTGAGTTCACCCCGGTAAATGAACCACGTCTCGTTCTCGAGGTGGTAGTGGTGGTCGTTCGGCGTGCCCGGCGGCTGCTGGATGACGGTGATGGTAAACCGCTCGTCGACCTTGATGCGTTCGCCCCACTTGCCCGGACCCTTCGACCGGATCAAGTCATCGACGGTGACCTTCAGTTGATCGGCGCTCAGCAGGAATGGCGCGGCAACCGACATCGCTCTCGCTCCCGACGCAAAGTCGGGCGATTCTACGCCGTGCCTCGCCCCTGCGACGCAGCCTCGGGCGTGACGGTCAGACCCTCCGTCTCGAACACGCGCTGGCCCACCTCGGCCGTCGTCTCCGCTTGCTCTCGCGTACGGCGACGCAGAAGATCGTCCAGAGAACCGCGAAGAGTGTGCCAGAGCGCATTACCGGCCCGGGGAACACGCGCAGCCGCGACGACCGCCGCGGCCTGGACGTGCTCGCAGTCGGGCGCGCCGCACGCGCATGACACCTGAACGTCACCCGTGGACGATACCGTCGCACGGGCACTATGACCGTCGTCGAAGCGGACGGTGGCCCGATTGGCCCGCACCCGCACCGCGACCAGCGTGGCGAGCCCCGCCGTCGCACCCGCGACCGCCAGACCCGAGATGACCTTCGTCCTCCGACGCATCTGCCCTCTCCCGCGCTGTGACGCGGATGTTAACACCCCACGCTCATCGTTACGTCAACGAATGTCTGGCACTCTCCGCACTCCCAAGGATCGTCAGGATGCGCTCCGCGGCGTGCCCATCGCCGAAGGGGTTCGTCGTCCGTGCCATTCGCGCGTACTCGTCGGGCCGATCGAGGAGTTGCTCCAGATTCGCCCGGACCGCCGTCTGTCCGGTACCGATCAGTCTGGCACACCCGGCCTCCACCGCCTCCGGACGCTCCGTCGTCTCGCGCAGGACCAGGACTGGCCTGCCAAACGCGGGGGCCTCCTCCTGAAGCCCGCCCGAGTCGGTGAGGCACAGATAGCAGGAGCGCAAAAGGTCCACCAGCGCGGGATAGTCGGCGGGCTCGGTGAGCGTGACGCGCGGATGGCCCTCGAAGAGCGGACGGACAACCTGCCGCACGGCGGGATTGGGATGCATGGGGAAGACGACCCGCACGTCGGGGTGCATCGCCAGAACCTCGAGGACCGCCCGACATACCCGCGCCATCGGCTCGCCGAGATTCTCTCGACGGTGCATGGTCATCAGGATCGTGCGTGACGTCCGGGACGTTGCCGTGGTCCCCCGCGACCCGGCGACGTGATGGAGCGCATCGATCACCGTGTTACCCGTGACGTGGATTGCGTCCGCCGAAACACCCTCCCGCAGGAGGTTGTCGCGACTGCGCGCGGTGGGTGCGAAGTGGAAACTCGCGAGCGGCGCGGTCAGGCGGCGATTCATCTCCTCGGGGAACGGATCGGCCATATCGCCGCTGCGCAGGCCCGCCTCGACGTGGCCGACAGGCATACGTAAGTAGAACGCGGCGAGAGCGCCGACGAATGCCGTGAGCGTATCTCCCTGGACGAGCACGACATCTGGTTGCTCCCGCGCGAGGGCCTCCGCAAGCGCGGGGAGGAATCGGGCGGTCATCTCGATGAGGGTCGATCCAGGACGCATCAGCGCCAGATCGACGTCGGGGGCGATCTCGAAGACCGCGAGAGTCTGATCGAGCATCTCGCGATGCTGACCCGTCACGATCGCTCGGGCAACAACATCGCTCCGGCGGCGTGCCGCGAGGAGGATCGGCGCCATCTTGATCGCCTCGGGACGCGTGCCGAAGACACACGCGAGGCGCACCGCCGGCATTCTAGTCTGCTTCTCTAACGAGGCCTGTCGATAGTATCGGTGAGATGCGCCCTTCTCACAGAAGCCTGGCGCTGGGCCTGGCGTGCCTCATTCTTCTCTATGCGGTCGCCCGGCTTCCCGCCCAGACGCAGGCCGAGCCGGGGTATGTCACCTGGTCAGCGATCTCGGATACGTTCGTCCCTCGCAGCGCCGCCGGCGCGGTGACTCTGTCCGACGACACGGTGCTGGTCGTGGGTGGATTCAGCGCCGGAATCGGCACGAACGGCGGCCACACCAGCGCGGTGGACAGGTTCGATGTCACGCGGGGCACCTGGAGGGCACGTGCTCCCCTGCCGAGCGTTCGATCGAGCGCGGGGATCGCCACCGGGCCGGATGGTCGGGTCTACCTCATCGGCGGCCAGACGTGGACCGGCGGTGCCGCGATCACCGCATCGGTGCTCCGGTACGATGCCCAGACCAACACCTGGACGACGCGGACGGCGATCAGCGCGCCGCGCTACGGCCTGGCCGCGGCGACCTCCGGCGGACTGATCTACGTGTTCGGCGGCAATCCCGGCACGTGCTGCGCCACCACCGTTGAGGAATACGACCCGGACGATGACGTCTGGGTCGCGCGGACGGGACTCACGGTCGCCAGGTCCGATCTCTCCGCGGTGTCGGGCGGAAACGGCCGAATCTACGTCTTCGGAGGTGTCACCTCCGCGGGCGCCTATGTCGGCACTACCGACGAGTTCGATCCCTCGACGAACAGCTGGCTCTCCCGCGCGGCGATGACCAATCCCCGCGCTGGGGCGGCCGCCGCCCGCGCGACGAACGGTCGCATCTACATCGCCGGGGGAACCACGACCGGAGGCGCGCTGCTGCGCTCTCTGGAGGAGTACGACCCGACGACGAACACCTGGCGCGCGCGGGCGAACCTGCCGCAGGCACGCACCGGCGCAACCCTGGTGAGTCGGTCCGATGGCAGGCTCTGGCTCGTTGGCGGTGCCGTCGCCTCGGGCTATGCCGAGACCATCGAGGTCTACGACCCGGTATCGAACGTGTGGACGACCACCCGATCGCTGCCCACGCCGCGCGAGGGTCTGGCGATCTCCGCCGCGACGGACGGAGCGCTCCACGCCGTCGGCGGATCGAACTTCGCCACCGAGCTCACCGCGCACGAACGCTTCGATCCGACATCGGGGGTGTGGTCGACGCGTGCCGCACTGCCGTCCGCGGTCTCGCGCCTGACGCTGACAACGGCCACCAACGGAAGGCTCTACGCGGTCGCGGGCGAATCGGCCACCGGACCGGTGGCGTCGGTCTACGAGTACGACGGGACCAACGACGCGTGGACCGCACGGCAGTCACTCGCGACGGCACGATCCGGCCACGGCACCGCGTCGGCACCGAATGGGCGCCTCTACGCCATCGGTGGCGTCGACGCGAATGGGAACGAGCTCGCCTCTGTCGAGCAGTACGACCCGCCGGGCGATAGCTGGGGATCCCGGACATCGATGCCCACGGCGCGTTCCGGTCTCAGTGTGGTCGCCGGTGCCAACGGCCGCCTTTACGCGATCGGCGGCGTCGGCGGGGGGACCTATCACGCGACGGTGGAGGAGTACGACCCCGCGACCGATACCTGGACAGCCCGCACGTCGATGAACGTCCCCCGGGCGGACCTCACCACCGCGGTCACGAGCGATGGCCGCATCTATGCGATCGGTGGACGCAACGCCTCCGGCGAACTGACGAGCGTGGAGGAGTACGACCCGACGAGCAACGCATGGACGATCCGCAACGGTATTGCCGCACCCAGGACGCGCGCCGCCGCGGCGGTGGCGGGAGACGGACGGATCTACCTCGTGGCCGGGTCGCGCGATGTCTCCGCCCTCGCATCGGTCGAGATGGGCATCATCGACACCGCGGCCGGACCACCATCTACCGCCACCCGAACTCCGTCGCCCACCGCCACCGTCACCACGGACCAGTGGCCGCAGTACATGCGTGACCCGCGTCATACGAGTCTCAGCACATCCAGCGCCCCCGCGCGTGCCAGCGTGCGGTGGAAGTACGCGAGCACCGGGCAGATCGAGAGCCCGGCCGTGCTCGGGCCCGATGGCACGATCTACTTCGGCGCCGGCGGGTACCTCCACGCCGTGGCACCGAGCGGTCTGGCGCGATGGCGCCGCCAGCTCGCCCAGCGGGTCGGCGCGGTGCAGATGGGCCTGGATGGACGGGTGTACGCCATCGCCGATGACCTCGATACCAATACGCTCTTCGCCCTCGACACCGCCGGGAACACCGTGTGGTCCTTTGTTGCGACGGCATCGAGCAGCGCCGGGCTGGCCAACATCCTCCTGGTCGAGCCGGATACGTCGAGCCCGACCGTGTACTTCGGCGTCGCCACCAGCAGCCTGACCGGAACGCTCCACGCGGTCGTCGACGGAACGGTGCTCTGGACGTACGATACCGACCTCCTCGCCAGTTCGTCGCCCGCGCTCAGTGCCGACGGTCGCCTCTATCTCGGCACCTTCCACGCCAACGGCGCCCTTCACGCCATCGACGCGGCCACCGGCACTGGCGTATGGATCACCGAGGTACTCGGATTCGTCGGATCGTCACCCTCGATCGGGCCAGACGGGCTCATCCGGGTCGGTTCCTCGAACGGCCTGAGGGCGATCAATCCGAACGGCCTGCTGCGCTGGACCGCCGAGATCCCCTTGCCGATCCTGTACTCGTCCCCGGCAGTCGATGCCGGCGGTGCATCGTACGTCGGCGCCGGCGACCGGCTCTACGCGGTCGCATCCGATGGATCGGTGAAGTGGTTCTCGGCCGACTGCCTGCGCGATGGGCGCATCGAATCCGCGCCCGCGATCAGCGCCGACGGACTGATCATCATCCAGGCGATCCTGCCAGGAGGGTCACCGACCGCGCGGCTGTGCGCGATCGACAACACCGGTCTGCTGCGCTGGCGCATCGACACGGCGACCGGGGTCGAGAGCACCGCCCGCGTCTCTTCTCCCCTCATCGCCTCCGACGGACTCGTGTACGTCGGCTCGCCGGATGGGCATCTCTATGCGATCGAAGGGCCGCTCTTCCAGCGTTCTCGGCGGCTGGTCGTGCCACTCGCGCCCAGTGCCGGCTGATCGCTCGCGGCGCCGCCTCCTGGTCGCCATCCTGACTCTCACCGCGGGCGGCATCGCCGCCCCGGCCTGCCTGCCGGCCGAGCGCCTGGTGAGGCGCATCCGCGGCCCGGCACCGACCGCGACTCCCTTCTGGGTCGGGAAGGTCGACGTCGATGGCGAGTCCGTCGATACCCGGGTAGGCCGGGTCGCGGAAGTCGACGAGCGCACCGGGCGCCCGCTGGCGCGCCCGTTCGAGCTACGACAGGGGCCCGGTGTCCTGGCGGAACGGAACGGCGTCCTGGTTCAGCCCGGTGAGACGGTGCTCGTCACGGCGATTGAAAGCCTCGAAGGACAGCGGTTCTTCCAGGTACGGTCGTTCGACGGCCTTCGTCGGGGATGGCTGTCGGAACAAGCCCTGGCACCTCAGTCGCGGCCGGCGGCACCCACCGCCGCACCGTAATCGCACTCGCGCGCCGGTCCGCCCGGCGGCGAGGTCAGTCGGTGAGTTCCTCCTGCTGGGCGACCGTGCCTGTCCGACTGATGCGGATGCGGCCGCCCGGCTCGCGTCCGTCGAGGTAAAGGTTCCAGAAGACCCAGCCAGTGGCCGGATCCCTGCCGATGCGCTGCCGGAGCGCCGCGACGGAGAGTCGGGACGAGACAGTGCCCGGATCGACGCCGACGCCAATCTGCGCCGCGGCCTCGGCCAGAATCCACCCGGAGATCGGCTCGCGGGCGATGCACGCCAGATTCCGATCGAAGGCGACCTCGTCACCGGCGTTGACATCGCCATCGAGCGCGACCATGCATCCAGAGCGCGAGGCGCCGAGACGCGATGCCGAGTCCAGCAGCGCGCGGTAGAACGTTGCCAGCCGGGCGCCGTTCAGATCACCTGCCTCCGGTACTCCCACAGCGGCGATGCCCGCGACTACGCGTGCCATCGCCGAACGGGCGGATGGACGTGCCCAGGCGTGCACCACCGATGCGTCGCGGACGACCGGATCGGCGTGTGTGCGGTTCTTGTGGACATCGAGAACGATGCGCCCACCTGGCTCGACGATCCACGAAAGGGGAGGCATCCCCGGCCACTGGGCGATGAGCGACTGCCCGGGCGCGGCTTCCACGTGCGTCCCCGTGGGTCCGACGAGCATCACCTCCGTCCAGGTCCCCGTGGGATTGCCGATGGCCACCCGGGCGACCTCGGAGGCGTCATTCTCCAGGTGGACCGAAGCGAAACCGTTCGCCGCCGCGGCGTCGATCTCCCAGTACCCTGGGTAGGCCACAGCCCCGGTCTCACGGCGGTTAACCGCGACCTGTACGGCCGCGACAGGATCGATTTCCGGCAGGAAGGTGAAGACGGTCTGCTGGAGGGGGACGATCGACACGGTATCGCGCCACTCTGGATGGGCGGGAGTGTTCGCTACCCAGTGCCGGAACACCGCGCGTTGAAAGCGCTGGACGACGTACGGACCCATCTGCACGGGCTGGGATACGGGTAGGCCGTAGAGCACGATCGAGCCGTTCTCGTCCCACGGGCCGGAGTGACCGGTCGGCGGGCGGAGGAAACGATCGCGGAGCAGCGGGTCGGTGATCCAGGCCAGGCGCGTCTGCCGCGCCGTATTCCAGTTCCCCGCAGAACCGTCATCCAGGATGGTGGGCGGCAGGCGGGTGAGCCCGGCCGCGCTCTGGCTCCGATCGACCCATTCCGAGGTGTTCGTGTTGAAGTACCCGTTGATCTCCGGGCGCCACTGCAGGAGGCTGTTGACCCGGGACTCATAGTAGAACCCGTCGCCGCCGCGATACGGCGGGATCACCTCCGGTCCGTAGACGCCGTATTCGCCACGGCGCTGGATCTCGGCTTCGAACCGCGCCGTGGGTGGCACGAATTCCAGTTCGAGGTCGACCGTCGCCGCACCCTGCGCGGTCGTTCCGGTGATGGTCACGACGTACAGACCCGGCGCAATGGTGTTCGAAGATCCGAGGACGAGTTTCGTCGTCCCGAGCCCGACGATGGTCGATCCTGGCACCCACGTCGCATTGGTGCCCGCGATGTCGGAGATCAGATCCGCGCCCGCGTGGCTCAGATCGACCCGCTCGTTGGCGGGGTTCCACGCGATCGTCACGTCGATGCCGATCGTGGATCCCGGCTGGAGACGGGCGTAGCCCGGCGCAATGCTCAGACGTATGCCACCGGATGGGGTCTCGGTCGGTGCAATCGTGGCGGTCGGCACCAGGGTCAGGGTGACTGTCGGTGTAGGGGTGAATGTGGCGGTGGCCGTGGGCGTCGTGGTCGCTGTAGGGGTGCAGGTGGGAGCCTGCGTCAGCGCGGGCGAGAGCGCCTGCGACTGATTGTTCCCCTCATTCAGTTCGAGAACCTCCTGGAGGGGATCGACCGCCGCGGTGTTCAGTCCGACGCGGAATCCGCGGAACCAGAGCGAGATGGTCTGTCCCACCGCGAGACCGGTGACGCGTTGGCGAACGCCGTTGACGTCCACCGCGAACGGACCCGCGCCGGAACCGCCGCGATTGGCAACGACGACCCGCACGCCAAGCAGGCTCCCCTCGGTGCTGCAATCGCCGGCGGTCTGCGACTCGACGAGCATGGACTCGATGGTGAGGTCGGGAAGCGTCGGGGTGGCGGTGACCAACTGGGCGTGCGCGGGCACCGCGATCAGCGCGAACAACACGCCGAGAAGGAGTGCCCCAAGGCGAGACATGTGTGCAGCGATTATCGGCACCCATCCCGACCCCCTCTCTATCAGGGTTACGGGTAAGGTGACGCCGGAGGGGCGGGTATTCAGGCCGGAGCGGGAGCCTTGAGCACGTCAGCGAGTTCCGGAATGACCCATTGCGGTTGCCCGCCGTTCGCGACCCGCACGATGTTCTCGTAGCAGTTGGCAAATCGCCGGGGGTAGCTCTCCCAGGTCGGCCCCGCCATGTGCGGTGTGAGCAGGACGTTCCCGAGTGTGAACAGAGGGTGGTCTTTCGGCGGAGGCTCCTGCGCGAACACGTCGAGTCCCGCACCGGAGATCACGCCGCGGGTGAGCGCATCGGCCAGGGCAACCTCATCGACCAGACCTCCCCGACTGTTGTTGATGAGTATCGCGGTCGGCTTCATGAGCGCCAGTGTCCGCGCATCGATCATGTTGCGCGTGCTGGGCATGAGGGGGACGTGCAACGTCACCACGTCCGACACGCGAAGGAGTTCATCGAGCGGCAGATAGCGCACGCCGAGTTCCTTCTCTCGCTCGGGCGGTGGGCGGAACGGATCGAAGTAGACCATCTCGCCGGGTTCGAACGGGCGGAGCCTGCGGGCGACCTCCTGCCCAATTCGGCCCATCCCGACGATGCCGATCGTCTGGCTCCAGATCTCGTGGATCCGAAGCCCTCCCAACGCACCGCCGCGCCAGACTCCCGTTCGGACGTTCTCGTCGAGCAGTGCGACCCGCTTCAGGAGCGCGAGGATGAACATCAGCGTGTGCTCGGCGACCGAGATGGCGTTTGCGCCGCCATTGACGGCCACCGGCAGGCGCGCCTTCCGCGCCCCCTCGACGTTGAACGAGTCGTAGCCCACATTCATCAACTGGACGAGTTTGAGGTTTTTCGCGCGCGCGAGGACGTCGTCGTCGATCCATCCAGGTTCCATGCCCAGGAGAAACTCGATGTCGCCGATGCGCGAGGGCAGGTCGGCCTTCGAGACGACCTCCAGTCGATACCCCGGAGGTAGCAATCTGCGCCCGATCGCCAGCACATCCTCGGCCAGGATCGGCACCAGCGTGATGACCCGCTCGCCCATGTCGCACAACCCCTCGTGCCGGGGATCGAACTCCCCGTCGGGAGTGAAGGATAGGAGAGAGTGGCGGTTGGGCCAGAGGTGGCGGGCGCGGCGCATAATGCGGCGGGAGGGAAAGATGCAGTATCGAGAACTCGGGCAGACGGGGGCGCGCCTCTCCGTGATCGGCTTCGGCGGCATGCTGTGCGTCCAGGAGAGCCAGGCGGATGCGAATCGGGACGTGGCACGGGCGGTCGATCGGGGCGTGACGTACTTCGATGTGGCGCCGAGCTACGGCGCGGGAGAGGCCGAGGAGAAACTCGGCCCGGCCCTGGCGCCCTATCGATCGCGCGCGTTCCTGGCGGGCAAGACCAACCGGCGCGACGCCGAGGGGGCTCAGCGGGAACTGGAGCAGACGCTCCGCAGGCTCCAGACCGATCACCTCGATCTCTACCAACTGCACGCGATGACCACACTCGCGGAGGTCGAGCAGGTCTTCGCTCCGGGGGGAGCAATGGAGGTCCTGTTGCGGTCGCGGGAGCGCGGTCAGGCCCGTTTCCTCGGGTTCAGCGCGCACTCCGCGGAGGCCGCGGTGGCGCTGTTCGCGCGTTTCCCGTTCGATTCCGTGCTCTGCCCCATCAACTTCTCTACATACCTGGCGGGAGGATTCGGCGGGCAGATTCGCGAGGCCGCGCGCCAGCGCGGCGCAGGCGTTCTCGCGCTGAAGGCGATGGCACGCACAGCCTGGCCGGCCGGGACGACCCCGGAGCAGCGCTCCTGGCGGAAGTGCTGGTACGAGCCACTCGTGGATCGGCGCGAGGCGGAATTAGCCCTCCGCTTCACCCTGGGCCTGGGCGTCACCGCGGCCATACCACCGGGGCACCGCGAGTTCTTCGCGATGGCGCTGGACCTGGCGTCCGAGCCGCGACCGCTCAGCGATGCTGAGCAGGAGGAGATCCGTGCGATCGCAGGCACAGTCGTTCCCCTCTTCAAGGCCGCTGCGTAAAGAGCGCGCAGTTCAGTGCGCTCGCGGGTCATTCTCTCCTGCTCCTGCGGATGCAGGATTCATCGAGAATCCATCGACAACTTGACCGACAGCGCGCCTGCCTGGTAGCCTGCTGGCCTAGATGACAAAACGATTACAGAGTCTGGCCGCGACGCTCGCGGTGATCGCGGGACTCGGCCTGACACCGGTATCGGCAGACCACGTCTACGTGGGGAGAGAGGCGCAGGTCGCCGGCGAGGACATCGCCAATCTCCGGTCGGAGCCGGGCATCTTCTCTCGCATCATCACCCTCCTCTTCCCGGGACGCTACGTGTACGTGCTGGACGGGCCGCGGGTCGGCAACGACGGATCGTGGTATCGGGTCGAGTTCGATGGCGACTTCGGTTGGGTCCGCGGCGACCTCTTGCGACCGGCGGCGCCTCGCGACGGTGCCTCCGCCCCCGCGGTCAGTGCGACTCTGCCCGCGGGGGTGCGCGTCGGATCAGAAGCGTCGGTCGTCACCGACGATGGTCTGAACCTTCGCGCGGCCTCGTCGACCGGTGCGCCGGTGATGGAGGTGGTGCGCGACGCGGCCTTCGTCTACGTGATCGACGGCCCGGTGCAGAATGAGGGCGTCACCTGGGTGAAGGTGGAGTTCGACGGAAGCTACGGCTGGGTCTCGGCCGAGTTCCTTGGCCCGGCCGATCGGTCCGGTGCGGCACGGGCACGTCCGGCGTCGACTCCGATCGTCGTCGCCGACCCGGGTCCGGGTGGGCGCATCGCCCAGACCGCGCTCAAGTATGTGGGGATCGGCTACGTCTGGGGTGGGAGCAGCCCCGCCACCGGCTTTGACTGCTCGGGCCTGGTGGCCTACGTCCTCGCCCAGCACGGGATCTACGTCGGCCGGACCGCGGACGAACAGGCCGGCGCCGGTGTCAGTGTCAAGCGGCAGAACCTGTTGCCAGGCGATATCGTCGTCTTCGCCAATACGAACGGGGACGGCTATACGCACGACGGGATCTACATCGGCGGCGGGCGGTTCGTCCACGCCGAAAACTGGGATAGCGGCGTGGTCGTCTCCTCCGCCTTCGACGGGTACTGGGGCCGACACTACGCGGGTGCACGGCGACCCTGGTAGGCGAGGATCGCGCGCCCGCGTAACATCTGACGGTGAAGCGTGACGTTCGGGTCGCCTGTCCGAACGGGCATACCTTCGATGCCTCGGTCCATCGCAGCGCGAATGTCACCGCGGCACCCCACCTGCGCGCGGAGATCATGGGCGGCAGTTTCAATATCACCACCTGCCCGGTCTGCCAGATCGAGTCGTATGCCGATGTCCCGTTCCTCTACCACGATACCACCGTGTCGCTCCGGGTCTGGGTGTATCCAGAGCGCGATCGTCACGCGGCCGAAGAGATTCGCACCAAGATCCGGCAGGCAGCCGCGATTGTGGAGTCGGTCCTGCCGACCGATCGAAAGGGTCCGGAACTGCTCTTCGGCCTCGAGGAGTTACGGGCCCTGATCGCCTGAGCCTGGAAACAGCCGGTCCGGCAACCCGGCCGCGATAGCCGCGTTGTTCAGAGATTCGAGGACCGAGACCGGCAGGCGCACGCCAAGGGTACGAGATTCGCGCTGCTGCCGAACCGCGCCCTCGCCGGGAACCCGGGATGCGCCGGAGGGGTCGGCCGTACGGACGTCGACGACAAGGGCATCCATGCGGGTGAGGAACTCGTCGCGCGGCATGACCGTGGCCGGGTCGATCGCCATGAAGGCATGTCCCTCATCCCAGGGTCGCTCACCACGCTCGACCTCCACCGCGTGCTGGCGCCCGAACCGCGCCCCGGAGAGCACACCGGCCAGTGCCTCCAGCGCGAGGGCGAGGCCAATCCCCTTGTGCGGAGCGGCTGGGGCGCCGAGCGGCAGCGCGAGGCCGCTCTCCGCCGCGGCGCGCGCATCGGTCGTCGTGCGGCCGGTGCGATCGAGCGCCCAGCCCTCGGGGATCGACTCGCCCTCCGCCGCCGCCAGATCGACCCGTCCGCCTGCGACAACGCTCGTGGCGAAGTCGACGGTCAGTCCGGGCTCACCGCGCGAGGGGAAAGCCCACGCGAGCGGATTGTTCCCCACGAACGGCGTGACCGTGCCGGGGTGCGCGAGCATCACGTTGCCGTTCGTCGTCGCGAATCCCACGTATCCCGCGTCGGCGATTGTGCGCGCGTAGTGGCCGACCGCGCCCAGGTGATTGGAGCGCCTCGCCACGACAAATCCGATACCGCAAGCGGCCGCGTGGGCGAGGCACTCGCGTGTCGCGAGCGTCGCGACGTACTGACCCGGGCCATCGTCACCGTGCACCACCGATGCGAACGACGCCGTGCGCTCGATGCGCACCCGGGGGCGGGGATTGATGATCCCACGACGGATGCGATCGAGATACATGGGCAGCGCGCGCAGACCGTGGGAATGCATGCCTCGCTCATCGGCCGCAATCTGCACGTCGACGATCGTCCGGGCGACGATCTCCTCGACACCGGCCGCGCGAAGAAGCCCCTCGCAGAGCCGCCGGGCGCGCGCCGCGTCGACGCGCGCATAGCGCGGACTCAACCGATGGGAATCCGGTAGAGGCGGGTGAGCACCTCGCCGAAGATCAGCGCCTCCGCCTCGCGGCCCAGGTGGAGACGCTCGATCGCCTGGCGGCACCAGAGGGCGCTCTTTGGGTACTCGGGGAGGTTCGAACCCCAGACGACCCGATCGGGACCCACACGCCGCACGGCGTCGGCGACTGCGGTAGGCACCGCTCGGGAGGGATCCTCACGGAAGAACCGCAGGATCGTAGTGCCCAGGTAGATGTTGCGGTGCTCCTCTGCCGCGCGGATCGCGTCCTCGGTCGCGTCCGGATACCCCATGTGATCCATGATGATCGCCACGTCGGGGAAACGGGCCGCGACCCGGGCGATGCGGTTCGGGTGCACCACGTCACCCCCGGAGTGAATCGAGACGACCATGCCGCGCTCGCGCGCACGCTCCATCACCGGATCGACCATCGGGTCGTCGATCTCGTACTGGTGGAGTACCGCCATCAGTTTCGGCCCGCCGAACCCGTAGCGATCGACGATCGCGAACTGCGCCTCGATATTCGCCAGACCAAGCTTGGGGTTGATCGTCGCGCAGCCGACACAGCGGGGGTTCCCCTGGATCGCGTCCGCCAGTCGCTGATTGTCCGGCTGAATCCGCAGTTCGCGCTGCGGGGCGGGGCCATTGTTCGCCGGCATCACCACAGCGACCTGGATGCCCGCCTCATCCTCCATCGCCAGCAGCTCTGGGACGCCAAACGGCTTACCGCCATCGTAGTCGTGGGCCAGGTACGCCTCGAAATCGACCGTCGGCATGCGATCTCCCCTCCTCCACGGCGCGCCAGACGCAACCGGCGCCGCGCAGTCTACTCGGGACTGAAGCCGGGGCCGCGCGGCAGGAGCGTGCACCCGTCGACAAGTCGACTTGAACCACCCTCCGCGAGGACGCCGCCCTCCATGTAGAGCACATTCGGCAGCGCCGCGAGGACATGCAAGTGCACGCCCCCACCGTGCGACGCGTACGGCACACCGAACGCATCGGCCATCAGGCCGATCTCGAGGCACTCCGTCACGCCGCCGGCCCGTCGGATATCCGGCTGGATGATGTCCACCGAACGGCGCTCGAGGAGGTCGCGGAACTGTCGCTTGCCGAAGTCGTTCTCGCCTGAGGCTATGGGGATATCGAGCGCCGCGGCAAGGCGGGCGAGCCCATCGTGATCGTCGGCGCGCAACGGCTCCTCGAACCAGCGGCACCCGAGTTCCTGGTAGACCCGCCCGCGGCGCGTCGCCTCGGCGAGGTCGAACACCTGGTTCGCGTCGACCATTAGCGGTGTCTCCGCGCCGACGATCGCGCGGACGGCGCGAATCCGGCTGACATCTTCGGCCAGAGCCGGCGCCCCGACCTTCATCTTCACGCCGGCAAAGCCCTGCTCCATCGCCCGGCCACAGATGCGCTCGAGCGCCGGGATGTCGTAGTTCAGCCAGCCGACCATCGCGTAAGTCGGAACGCGATCGCGCACCGGGCCGAGCAACTTCCAAACCGGCGCGTCCAGTGCCCGGCCCACGAAGTCCCAGAGGGCGATGTCGATGCCGGCGACACCCATCAGAGTCAGTCCCGTCGAGCCGTGGTAATCGGTGAGCCGCCAGAGTCGATCGCGAATCGCGCGGACGAGGAATGGGTCGTCCCCCACGATCGCGGGACCAAGGAGATCGTTGACGATGCGCGCCAGAAGATCGGGCGCAGAACCGAGCCGACCGAAACCGATCTGCCCTCGGCCGACGATGCCGATATCGGTCTCCACTTCCACGGTGCAGATGCCGCTCGTATCGAGCGTCTGGAAAGCATCGCGTACCGGTTGCGCGCGAGGGCGAGACTCGGCAGTAGCGGTCACTCGGGTGATGCGCGCGTCGACACTCATTTTCGAAACTCCGCCACGATGACCCAGCAGAAACGCCGGATGGGCGACAACAGTGTCGCCGGTAACTCAAGCACTGTGAGCAGGGTCCCGAGGGGGCGAAAGAGCGGCGTGCCGCGCAGCGCCAGAGCCAGGGGGGAGATGAGGTAGAAGCCGCGGTGACGCACGCCCCGCGCAAACTGCCGCGCCATCGTGAAGATCTCCCCGTAGGTCAGATAGCGCGGGGAGGTCTCGCGGCAGCCGTGCGCCGAGAAGCGGCGATACAGCGCGACGAGCGGATTATGCGCCAGCGGTTCGACCAGCACCGCACGACCGCTCGACCGCAGCACGCGATGCAGTTCGGGCGTCATCGCCTTCCGGTCCACGTGGGCGACGACGAACCGCGAGAGCGTGAGGTCGAACACCTCGTCTCGGAACGGCAGATGGGCGACATCCGCGACGACGGCATCGTATCGGTCGGCCAGGTCGTGCGCACGCAGGTGCTCCCGGGCGGCGCGCACCGACTCGATGGACACGTCGATGGCGGTCACCCTGGCCCCGTCTCGGGCCAGCCCGAGGGTGTCGCGCCCGCGGCCGGGACCGATCTCCATCACGCGGGCACCGGTGAGTCCATCGCCATCACGGAGGATCCAGGCCAGCGCCGCGTCGACGTCGCGCTGGAAGGCGTGGAAGTCGTGCTCCTCGATCGCGGCGCGGTTCTCGGGACGCCAGAATCGATCGTAGAACCGCGCGATGGCAGCCGGGTCATCGACCCGCGACGGCGCGGCGTGGCCCGGAACTGGTGCCGGGTGAGACCGGTCACTCAATGGGCCAGCCGCCGGTAATTGGCGAAGCGCAGCGTCACGATCAGGACGAGCAGAGCGCAGAGGCCTGCGTTGAGTGCGACCGCGAGAGGGGCACCAACGATCGTCGCGAGCCAGCCAATCTCCAGGAGACCGAGCGGGGCCATTCCGATCGCGACGGTCAGCGCACCCATCCCGCGTCCGCGCAGACTCTCGTCCGCGGCGCGCAGGATGATCGTGCTCTGGAGCGCGGAGAATCCGGCCTGGCCGAATCCGCTCACGAAGAGGAACACGAGTGCCCAGGCGAAGTTGGGGGCGAGTGCGAAGGCCACAAGCGAGACCGCCATCGCGATCGAACCGAAGGAGAACCAGAAACCCGGCCGCGGCACTGTCACCCGGGAGGCGATGTAAAGCGACCCGATCAATGACCCGGAACCGACTGCCCCGCCGAGCCAGCCCAGGCCCCGCGCATCGACACCGAAGGTATCGCGCGCGAAGACCGGCATGAGCGTCTGGTAGGGGAAGACGAACATGTTCATCACCATGGTGATGAGCAGCACGGCCATGATCGGCTCGCTCTGACGAAGCTGGGTCCAGCCCTCGCGCAGATAGGCCAGCATCGAGGGCGATCGGTACGGCGCACCGCCGGTGGTCCGCACCAGACCGCGAAGCAGCACGATCTGCGCCGCGAACAGGACGCCCACCGCGGCGTAGGCTGCCTCGGCGCCGCGAGCGAAGATGAGCCACCCGGCAATCACCGGTCCCATCATCTTGGAGAGGTTCATCGACACGCTCTCCAGCGCGATCGCATTCACGGTGCGCTCGCGACCGACCAGATCGGGCACGAGCGCGCGCCGCGCCGGCCATTCGAGTGCCCATTGGATGCCGGAAAGCAGAGCGATCGCGGCGCCGATCTCGAAAGTGAACGCACCGAGCGCGATCACCGCTGCCAGCGCCGCCACGACGACAACGCCTGAGATCTGCGAGACGATGAGCAACCAGCGGCGATCGACGCGATCCGAGATCGCGCCTCCGAGGACGCCGAAGAGCATGATTGGCAGCGATTTGGTCGCACCGATCAGCGCTACATGCCACGCGGAGTTGGTGACGTCGAGGACGAGCCACCCGAGCGCGTACTGATCGATCCACCGCGTGTGGTTCCAGAGCAGCGTCGCGGCCCAGAGCAGCCGATAAGGACGAATGGCAAACGTCTGAATCGGCGCTAGCGATGCCAGTCTGACCGTCACTAGAATCCCCGGCCCGATCCGACCCGGGCCAGGAGCCTCCAGTCGTGGTCATCATCATGAAGCTCGGCGCCACCGCCATCGAACTCGACGCCGTCATGGCCGCGGTGAGCGAGAGCGGCTTCCGTCCATTCCTGAACCCCGGGGTGGAGCGAAAGGTCGTCGCCGTTCTCGGCGAGGTGGACATCGACAAGGTCGAGTTGATGGATCGCTTCTCGAACTTGGCCGGTGTCGAGCGGGTTCAACTCATCTCCGAGCCATTCAAACTGTCGTCGCGGCACGCCCATCCTGGACCGTTCGCGGTCGATGTCCGGGGCGTGCAGATCGGCGGGACCGAGGTCGTCGTGATCGCCGGCCCGTGCAGCGTCGAGTCGGAAGAACAGGTGCTCGCCACGGCGCGCGAGGTGCGGACTGCCGGGGCGCGACTCCTCCGCGGGGGCGCCTTCAAGCCGCGAACCTCGCCCCACAGTTTCCAGGGTCTCGGCGAGGACGGTCTGAAGATGCTGGCCGCGGCGCGTGATGTGACCGGCCTCCCCGTCGTCACCGAGTTGATGGACGCGCACGATATCGACGTCGTCTGCCGGTACGCGGACATGCTGCAGATCGGCGCCCGGAATATGCAGAACTTCTCGCTCCTGCGCTACGTCGGTCAGACCCGCCACCCGGTCCTCCTCAAGCGCGGGCCAGGCAGCAAAGTGCGCGACTTCCTGATGGCCGCCGAGTACATCCTGGCGGGCGGAAACACGGGCGTGGTTCTCTGCGAGCGAGGCATCATCACGTTCGAGGATGCGGCACGATACACCACCGACATCAACGCCATCCCGATCCTCAAGGGACTGACCCACCTGCCGGTGATCCTCGATCCCAGTCACTCCACGGGAAACTGGGCGTGGGTGCAGCCGATCGCGCTGGCGGGCATCGCCGCCGGCGCCGATGGGTTGATCGTCGAGGTGCATCCCGATCCCCAGCACGCGCGCTCGGACGGCAAGCAGTCGCTGAAGCCGAAGCGGTTCGGCGATCTCATGGGTGCGTGCGCCCGCGTTGCCAATGCCGTGGACCGAACGATGGCCGTCCCCTCGGCGAGCGACTGAACCCCGGCTACTTGTTCGCGTCGAGAGTCCAGTCGGGCCAGTCGCAGGTAACGCCGTCGACCATCGCGAGGACCGCGGTGCGGAGCGCCTCCCGGTTGCGCACCTGCCAGGCGCGGATGGAGAGATCGCGCTCCCGCGCGCCCTGTACGCGCGCCGGAGTACAGAGACTGGCCGGCGGGCAGATCTGATTCAGGCCCGCGGCGATCGCGCGGCCGACCGCGGCGTCGTCGAACTCGCCAGTGAGATGTCCCACAAGACTGCCGGGGCTAAGGCGCGCGACTGACGCCGCGCTCTGCAGGTCGAAGGACGTGAACGAGACCGGTGGAAGCACCCCCCTGCCTCGCGGAGCCGCCGACTGCCGGGGACGCAGGGCAAGCAGACCCCGCGACCGAACCATCTCCACCACCGCGGACTCGATGCCCACCTGCTTGATCTCCAGGCAGATCGCGACGCGGCCACCGTACCGCTCGAGGAAATCCTCCAGCGTGGGGACCGCCTCGGCTCGCATCCGGGCGGGATGGCCGTGCGCGGCATCCAGCAGCTGGATCTCGCGGTACTCCAGATCCGCCACGCGGCCTTCACCCTGCGTCGTACGATCGACTCGCTCATCGTGCATCAGCACGAGCACGCCGTCTCGGGTGGCGCGCACATCGGTCTCGATGCCATCGGCGCGCTGCGCGACCGCGCGATCGAACGCTGCGAACGTGTTCTCCGGCGCGTAGCCAGAGGCCCCGCGATGGGCCAACAGATAGGGGCGGCGGACGATGTGAATCTGACTCATGCTCTCAGCGATCGGTCGCGGACCCCAGACCTCGACCGCGCCCTGACGCCACGCGGCCACTATAGTGCCCCTCCCGTGCTCCTCGGCACGACCAATCCGGCCAAGATCCGCGAATGGCGCGGGCTTCTCGCTGATCTTGCCGTGCCGCTGCTCTCGCTCCAGGACATCGGCGCAGTACCTCCGCAAATCGACGAGACAGGGGCAACCTTCCTGGAGAATGCGCTCGCCAAAGCGCGTGCCTACGCGGCGTGGAGCGGCCTACCCGCGCTGGCCGACGATGGCGGCCTCCAGATCGATGCGCTCGGTGGCGCGCCCGGCATCCACAGTCGGCGATGGGTCGATGGCACTGAGGCGAACGACGAGCGCCTGATCGCGCACACGCTCGAGCGTCTGGCGAATGTGCCCGAGGGGCAGCGCGGCGCGTCGATGATCACAGTCGCGGTGCTGGCGGTGCCCGAGGAAGGCGTACCCCTGCACGCGGGCGTCTCCGGGCTCGCACGCTGGTGGAAGGCTCTGCCCGCAGGTTGGTCCATCCACGGTCAGGGCACGATCGCGGGGAGCATTTCCCGCGAACCAAGCCCCAGACGGGACCACGGCTTCCCCTATCGATCGCTGTTCGTCCTTCGCGATGGACGTTTTTATGTCGATCTCGATGGCGCAGAACTCGAGGGACTGCTCCATCGTCGGGCCGCCGCGGAGCCCATCCGACAGGCGATCGCCCGCGCCTGCGTGGTACCGGACGATTGACAGCGGCCGTAGAATCGGCGCCGTGGCCGTCGCGCAGCGATGCCCGGGATGTGGGCGCGATGTCGCCTTCGATATAGCGTCCTGCACGCACTGCGGGACCGCGGTCGGACCGACCTGTCCCCGTTGCGCCCGCCTCTGCCGAACGGGCGATCGCTTCTGCGCGCTCTGTGGCGCGAACCTCATCGCCCACGGCGAGGAGGACGACGTCGGGACGCGTCGCGCCGAGCGAAAACTCGTGTCGATCGTCTTCATCGACATGGTGGGATTCACAAGCCTGGGCCATCACCACGATGCCGAGACCGTCAAGACCGCGATGACTCAGTTCTTCCAACAGCTGGCGCAGGTCGCACGTGCTCATGGTGGTTATGTCGAGAAGTTCATCGGCGACGCGATGATGACGGTCTTCGGCGCGCCGGTCTCGCGCGAGGACGATGCAATCCGCGCCCTGAACGCGGCCATCGAAATGCATCGGGCGCTCGACGAGGTGAACGCGCGCTGGTCGGAGCGGTTCAAGCGGAGCATCCAGATCCGCGTGGGAGTGAACACGGGCATCGCCATCGCCGGGGCGATCGGCGAGGGACGCGCGACCGACTACGGCGTCTCGGGCGATGTCGTCAACGTCGCCTCGCGTCTGGAGAGTTCGGCCGATCCCGGTCAGACGATCGTCGGCGAGATGACGCGGGAGTTGGGCGGGCGCGGGTTTCTCTACGAGTCGATCCCGCCACTCACACTCAAGGGGAAGCCGGAGCCGGTACCGGCGTTCCGCCTCCTCGGCCGTGCCGAGGCGGTCACCGAACTGTTCGAGACGGTGCCGATCCTGGGACGCGAGGCAGTCCTCGAGGAGCTCTCGCTGATCGACAGCGCACTCGCGATGGGGAGCCCGGCCGCGGTCAATATCCGCTCGGAGCCCGGACTGGGCAAGTCACGCCTGCTCGACACGTACGTGAACCGGCCCGAGTTTGCCGACGCCGCGCTCGTGCGGGCCTCGTCGGGCGGGGATCCTCTGAGCATCGTGCGAACGATCGCCAGTTCTCGGCGATCCTCCGAGCGGGAGGTCGATGGCGATCCGCTCGTCCGCGAAGCGCTGACGTGGCTCCGTGAGGACCGGCTCCCCGACCCGGATTCGCCGCTCGCCCAGCTCGATCCCACGACGCGGGCGGAGATCCTCGGCGCGACGCTCGCCGATCTCCTGCGACGGTGGGCCCAGCCGATCGTCGTCGCGATCGACAACGTCGAGCGCTCCGACCAGCCCAGCCTGGATGTCCTCGCGCGCGTGCTCCAGGCCGAGAGCCTGCCGCTCCTGCTCGCGACGACGAGCGATACGCCCTGGGACTCGCCGTGGATGAACGCGGTCGACGTCACCCTGACTCCCCTCGACGAACCGACGATGGACGCCGTGCTGGTGAGCGCGATCGGGACCGAGGAGATCGACCCGCCGACGCGGGCGGCGCTCGTTCGCGCGGCCTCGGGCAGCCCGCTCGCGCTGGGCGAGATCGTGTGGTCGTTCCGACAGACCGGTGTGGTGCCTCGTCCGCACGCGGGCGGCCTGGCGGCATCGACGATGGCGCTCATTCAGGCCCGGATCGACGCGGCCGACGAGGAGGCGAGGGAAGTCCTCCGCGCCGGGTCCGTCCTTGGAACCTCGTTCGACGCCCAGATCGCGGCCGAGATGGTGGGCCGGTCCGACGTCAACCCTCAGCTGAGTCGGCTCGCGCGGCGTAACCTGGTGATCGGTCAGGGTGCGCGGGCCAGGTTCGCCCGGAATGCGATCCGCGATGTCGTCTACGAGAGTCTGCTTCAGACGGAGCGGCGCAAGCTCCACGGCCGCGCCGCGTCGACGCTCAGGCGCGCGGGAGTGGATGATCCCTTCGAACTCGCCGAACACCTGCGCCGTGCAGATGATGACGATGAGGCGATCGCCGCGCTGGTCCGCTCTGCCGAGGCCAGGGCGACACTGGGCGATCTGTCGGCGGCGCTGGGGGACTTCCGCGAATCGCTCGCGCGCTTCCGGGGACGGGAGACGAGTGGAACCCATCACCGCGCCGAAGTCGAGGGGCGCGTCGCCGACCTGCTCGCGCTCCGCGGGCAGCATGACGAAGCGCTGGAGATCTTCCGCTCCGCGGTGGCCGCTCTGCCGTCGGGTCTTCGGCGCGCGGAGTTGCTGCGGCGCGCTGCGCTGATCGCGGCACGCACCGGCCAGGCGGACAGGGCTTACGAGGACCTCCAGTCGGCCCGCGACGACATCACGCTGGCCGAACTCGATGGCAATGAACCGGTCGAGGCGATCTTCGCCGCGCTCGCGGCCATGGCCGCGGCCGCGGCCGGCCTTCAGCTGGCCGATGGGAGATCTCAAGAGGCCTCGTGGGAAGCACGGCAGGCGCTCGAGATGCTCTCTCATCTCAATCTGGAGCAGGCGGCCGCGTCGGGACCGCGTCGTGCTGCCGCGACCGCGAATCTGGTCCTGGCCGAGGCGCTTCTCCTCGAGGGGCAGGTGGACCTCGCCTCCGAGGCCGCGGACGCGGCCCGCGCCGCGTTCGGTGAGCTGGGCGATCTCCCGGCAGCCCTGCGCTCGGATATTCTCATCGCGCGCACACGCGCGGCCACAGGGCAGCGAGCAGAGGCACGGGCGCGCATTGAATCTGCCCTAGCATTAGGGCGTCGACTTGACGATCGGGGAGCGATCGTCGCCGCGACGCAGGCTCTTGGCGAACTGGGGGTTGTGGTTCTCTAAATGCGTGTCGTCAACATCGATGATGTGGCCCTCGGCAGCCCGCTCGGGCAGGCGCTCTTCAACGAGCGCGGCGACATCCTCGCCCAGGCCGGTGTGACGCTCGACGCCACGCTCGTCCAGCAGCTGAAGGTTCGCGGTTACACCGCGGTGTTCGTCGAGGATAAGCAGTCCGAAGGGATCGAGATCGTCGACCCTCTCTCGCCAGAGACACGCGGCCGGGCGACGAAGGCCACGCGCGACACCATCGTGGTGGGGGAGCAGACCGCCCAGACCCTGGGACGAGACTTCGTCCAGCGTGCCAGCGCCCTGCCGGTCTCCAACGACCTCAAGCGGCAGATTATCGAGTCCGTGCCGGTGGACGCAGTGTTCGCCTCGTCGAGTTCAATCGTGGACGAGGTGCTCGACGCGCCGACCGTGCTCGGACTGAACTCCATCAAGGCGCAGGACAGCTTCGCGTTCGGCCACGCCATCGAGGTCGCGTCGGTTGCGGTGTCGCTCGGGCGCAAACTGGGGCTCAAGAAGCCCGAGTTGCGCCGGCTCGGAAGGGGAGCACTTCTCCACGATATCGGTCAGTCGTTCACCGGTGACACGGCAGATGGCAAGACGGGACCGCCGAGTCCGGCCGACATCGAACAGGTAAAGCGCCATACCCGGCTCGGGTACGACTTCCTGCAGAACGTGCCCGACTTCGACCCGCTCTCGAACCACATCGCCTACCAGCACCATGAGTGGACCAACGGCAAGGGGTATCCGCGCGGCCTGATCGGTTCGAACACCATCACGCGCGATCAATCGGCGCTTCCGGGGCAGATGTTGCTCATCGCGCAGATCAGCGCGGTCGCGGATGTGTACGACGCTCTCTGTTCCGACCGGCCTTTCCGCGCCCGCCTTCCGCGCGAACTCGCCATGTCGCTCATGCGGCGCATGTCCTCGGTGCAGCTCAGCAACGATCTCCTGACGATGTTCTTCGACATCGTGCCGATCTACCCGACCGGATACCCCGTGCGCGTCGTCGGCGGTGCACTGGACAAGTGGCAGGGAGTCGTCGCGAAGCTCGGCACGCCCGATCTCAATCGACCGATCGTCCGTCTGTTCGAGAAGCCGGATGGGTCGGAAGTGGAGCCGATCGAAATCGACCTCGCGCGTGACACGACCGCGCGGTTGATGACGGCTCCGCCAAAACGACGGCCAGCAGCGGGCGGAAGCTGAGGTCGCGTCTCGCACGTGGAGGAGCGCGTTCACCCGGAGGGCGACGGACACGTCATCCTGCTCGGCGTCGGCACCGTGGGACGCGAGGTGATGCGCCGTCTGCACGAGGCTGGAGCCCGGGTCCTCGCGATCGACCGCCAGCCCAGCGGCGAAGCGCGCATCTATGCCGACGGACTCGGGATCGCGGTGATGGAACTCGACATTCTTCGGCCCGGGGCGATCAACCAGGTGGACATTCGCGGGGCACGGGCGTTCATCGCCTGTACGAGCGACGACCGGGTCAACCTGAGCGCGGCGCTCGCGGTCAACGACCTCCGCCCCACGCTCAGGACCGTCGTCCGGCTCAATAACGAGCAACTCGGCGAACAACTCGAGGCGCGGTTTCCGGAATGGACCGTCCTCAGCCTGCCGGGTCTCTCTTCACCCGCGTTCGTGGCGGCCGCGCTGGCGGCGGGAACTCTCCGGGCCTGGCGCGTCGCCGATGACGTCGTCGCTGTGCTGGAGATCCCCGTCGAGGAGCCGTCGCTGGTCCGTTCATGGGTCGATGTGGCGCCCCTCTACATTCGCCGCGAGTCAGGCGTGGTGGAGCACTGGCCGCCGCCGCAGACGCCGATGCGATCGGGCGATCGCATGGGTGCAGTCGCCTCGGCGCGCACGCTGACCACACTCGGTTCGACGGAGTTCGAGTACGGGGCGGGCGCGGCCGGACCCACGATCCTGGCGCGCACGGTGCGCGCCATATCGACGTTCTTTGCTGATGTAGATCCGCGGCTTGCGATCGTCATCGGTCTGGCGATTGGCCTCGCCACACTCGCCACGATCGTGTACATGGAAGCAAAGGGCCTGGACTTTGTGGCTTCGCTCTACTTCGTGATCACCACTATGGTGACCGTGGGGTACGGCGACATCAATCTTGCCGAGGATCCGGCTGAGATCAAGCTGTTCGGCAGTGCGCTGATGATCGTGAGTCTGCTGATCTTCTCGGTCATCACCGCGTTCGTGACAAACTGGGTCCTGTCCACCCGACTGAGCCGCCTCTTCGGGACGACCCGCACCGCGGCGATCGATCACGCGATCGTCTGCGGTCTGGGCAATGTGGGCGCGCGTGTTCTGGCGGATCTGCGGCGCACCATGCCCGGCGCGACGGCGATCGACCCGGCGGGAACGGGCGCGGCGGTGAGCGAGGCCCTGCGGTCGGGCGCGACGGTCGTGACGGGCGACGCGCGACAGCAGTCGGCGTTCCAGCGCGCCAACGCGATCGAGGCGCGTTCGGTCGTCGTCGCGACCGGCGACGATATGCTCAATCTCGAGATCGCACTGAACGCTCGCGAGGCGAGCCCTCGCTCCCGGATCGTGCTCCGCTTGTTCGACGAGGAGTTCGCCTCGCGCGTGCGTTCGACGTTCGACATCGATAGCGTGCTCAGTCCCGCGGCGATCGCCGCGCCCGCGTTCACCGACGCGGCGATGGGCCGCAGCGCGGTCGACCATTTCACCGTGGACGGGCGAAGCTACGTCTACGCCCGCCTTCGGATCGAACTGGGCAGCATGTATGTGGGTGCCACGATCTCCGACCTCCTGGCGCACGGACTCGTCGCGCCCTTCGCTCTGGTACCATCGGTGGGCGAGGCCCGCTTCCGTCCAGCGCCGCGTACGGCGCTCCGCGCGGGCGATACCCTGCACGTGATCTGCGCGCCGGAGACGTTTGGCCGTCTCACGGCGGACGACGCGAGCGCGACCGTCTCGGCATCCTGAGCGCCGACTCTCTCAGTTGCGGGCGGCCGCCTGGGCGGTCATCGTCTGCAGGCGGTGGCTCAGTACCCGACAGATTCCCAGCGCCACGCCAGGATACTCCTCGATAAGGTCTTCGAACTCGAGGCGCGTGAGCGTGAGCACGAGGCAGTCGTCCACCGCGACGACGGACGCGGTCCGCGGACCCTCCTCCAACAGGGCGATCTCACCGATCACGGCGCCGCGCCCAAGGTCGCGAATCGGGACCTGGCCCCCTTGTCCGTCGCCTTTCGTGATCCGGACGGTGCCATCGGCGACGATCGCGAGGTAGTCGCCCCGCTCCCCCTCCGTCATCAGGATCTCATCACGCGCGTAGCGACGCTCGGCGAGCACCTCGGCGACACCGGCGAGATCGCGCGCGTCGAAGCTCTCGAAAACCTGGGTCGACTTCATCAGCAGCATGCGGTCCACAATCGTCATCGCGGTCGCTCCCTTCACTCCTTCCGCGGCGCTCATCTCGCCCCTGACCGCATCATGCGGGTCGGCGAGCAGGCGCTCTACCAGTGTCCGGTCGGCGCCACCGGACATCTCCCGCAGCGTGCGCGCGGCGATCAGCCGGGTGACCCAGTGCCCGTCATTGACAGCCCAGGCAAGGACATCGTCGATCGATCCGGGGGCATCGTACAGCGCCGTCCGCGCCGTGCGCGCCCGGTCGACCAGCGGCGCCTCCTCGACCAGTCGAACAATGGACTTCAGGGTGGGCAGCTTGTTGCCCATCTGGTCGAGTGTCTCGCGGGCAATGTGGCGCAGACCGGCGTCCCGCGACCAGAGCTGACGCTCGACCCGCACGAGGACGGGATCGGGCACCTCCGCGTACATCAGGCGCATCGCCGTGCGCACGTGCTCGCCGATCTCTTCGTCGATGCGGGCGCTCAGGAGGTCGAAGGCGGCGCTGCCGACACGGGCTTCGAGCAGCGCCGCCGAGACGATCTTGCGGCGCAGTCCATCGACCTCCAGATCGATCAGACCTCGATACGTATCACGCGGCACCGGGTAGTTGGCCAGCAAGCCCGCGACGGCCACGCGCTCCCTTCGCGTGCCCGATCGCACAGCATCGATCAACGCGGGGATCGCGCGACGACCGTAGGCGAGAATCGCCTCTTCGGCCCGAGCGCGGACGTTGTGGTTCGGCGCACGCAACGCGGGCAACACCGCGGTCTTGAGCGCGAGGAAGAACCGTGGGTCGGCCAGAAGTTCGAGCGCCGCCGCGGCAAGACGCGGATCGTGATGGCGCGCAAGACCCACGGCCCACGCCCCGATCGCATCCACCTGCTGACTCGTCAGTTCCTCGCGCAGGTGGCGGATCGAACCGACCAGATGGGCGCGGACGCGAACGGGCAGGCGCTCGTCGGTGACCTCGGAGAGCAGGATGTCCACTGCCGCGCGCTCGCGCCGCGGACTATGCCGAACCACCCGCTCCAACTCGACGATGGCGAAGTGCGCGAATGCCTCGTCGCTGCCGTGTACGCCGTCGGCAAACATCGTGAGAAGTCCCTCGTCGAGCGCCATCGGCCGATCGGAGCGGATGTGGCGCGCGATCGCAACCGCGAGCCGGATGGGTCCGGCGCCGTGCGCTTCCTCCGCAACCAGCAGATCGTCCACTTCGCGCTCGGCCACGCCACCCCTGCGGGCCGCCTCCGCCCAGACGTAGATCAACGTCGCCCGCTCGACATCACTGAGCCGGTTACGCATGAGCCGCCGGATCGCCTGCAGTGCGGACCGGAGCGGACCGGAGCCCTCGGGCAGCCGCGGCACGACGCGGACCAGCGCCTCCAGGAAGATGGGTCGCAGCGCCGGGGCTTGACGGAGGTAGTTGGCCGCGACCAGGACGGGCAGTCTGGGCCAGGCGACATCACGGAGGAGCTCCGTCGCAAGCTGGACGCGGGCGGGGACCCGCCCGGCGATCTCCCGTTCCAGGTCGTGCAGCGCCGCCTCATCGAGCAGATCGTGCAAGTCCTCGGCTCGCGCATCGGCGAAATCCGCGTGATTGATCAGACTGGTTGTCATCACGGAGCGGGCGAAGCCGCCACGGAAGCGCACTGCCGCCAGGAACCAGAACGCGATGACCGCTGTCGCCAGCACCGGCAGCGCTCCGATGCCGAAGATCTGCAGGCTCACCAGCGATCCGAGCGCGCCCACCAGCAGGCCGAGCGGCCCGATGAACCGGTGGAGCCACCAGTCGAGGAGCGGGCGAGCGTCGGAAGGGAAGATCCCCTCGACGCGTCGCCGGGCCGGATGATCGATTCCCAGGTGAGCGACCTGCCGGATGAACCAGACGGCCGCGCCGGACGCTCCGGGCGAGACGAGCCGAGCTCCGACCAGAGCTCCGCCGACGATCAGCGGTCCGATCAGCATGGCCCCGGAGACGCCAAGAGTCGCCTTCACGCGGGGGTAGAGGGCGAAATACAGGATGGCGGCCAGAACGGTCGCGGCCGCCTCGGCACCGCCCAGGAGGGCCTGGATCTTCGCCTGACTGCCGTACCCGGTGAGGATGCTGCCGAGCCATACGTCGGAGGGCGCCACCACCATCGCGCCCATGCCGCCCACGAGCGCGATGCGCCCCACGAGTGGCGAGCGTCGCGCTGCGCGCAGCGCCGGACGCGCCGGACGCATCCACTCCCGCAAGAGAAGCCTCGGGTGCGGGCTGACCTGTGGCGCCCGGTTGACGGCCAGGCGAACCGGCGCCGCCAGCGAGAGACGAACGAAGACCGCGGTGGCGGCGCCCGCGACGAGAAACGCGCCCCAGAGCGAGGTCGCCGCGACGTCGAGATAGCCCAGCACGCCGGAGAACAGAGCGCCCAGCGCTCCGCCCGCGAGGATAGCCACCGCGACGGGCGGCGCGATCGGCCAGGGCGATCGGCGGACCTGAGCCGGTATCAGCAGCGGCCCGATCGCCGAGAGGGCGACTCCCAGCGCAGCCACGGCGACGAACGCCAGCCAGTGCGCGGTGTCCGCCGTGAGAAACGGTATTGCCGCGGTGATGCCCGCCGTCGCCGCGGCGAGACCGAGCGCGCCGCGACCTGCCTGGACGCCCCACTGACCCTCGCGGAGCGCGCCCGCGATGCCGACGCCCGCGAACAGGACCGCGGCCTGAATCAGCAGGCCCACCGCCACGTCGAGCGCGCCGCCCGCGGCGATCGCGGCCGCCACGGCGTACGTCGAAGTCGCGGCGGAGGCGAAGGAGAGGCCGCCGATCGCCCCACGCGCGAGGCGTTCGTGGCTCGTCAGCCACGCATCTGCCGTCGATGCGCCCGTGACGTCCGCCTCCTGCCGACTCCCCGTCCGGCCTCGTTGGGCGCGATTCTATCCGCCCGTCTCTGAGAGTCGAGTGAAAACGACCTACCATGCCGCGCATGACCGCGGAGATGACGCTCGCCTCTGCGCGACGGCGTGCCGACGTCCTGCGCGCCGAGATCGGGCGGCACAACGAGGCGTACTACCAGCGCGACGCGCCGTTGATCTCCGATGCCGACTACGATGGGCTCGTCGCCGAGCTTCGCCAACTGGAGGCAGCCTTCCCGCGCCTGGCGGCCGACTCGCCACTCGCCCGCGTGGGCGGCCGTCCCGAGGAGGGATTCGCCCGGGTGGAGCATCCTGTGCCGATGCTCTCGCTCGGCAACGCGTTCACCCTGGATGACCTGCGTCGTTTCGACCAGCGCGTGCGCGATCTCACCGGGCGGGACGATGTGCGCTACCACTGCGAGCCGAAGTTCGATGGACTGTCGGTGGGCCTGCTCTATCGCGAGGGGACGCTGGTCTGGGGTGCCACGCGCGGCGATGGCATCACCGGCGAGGAGGTGACAGCCAATCTGCGGGCGATCGGCGCCCCCGACCGCGTGAGCGGCAAGGCGCCGCGCGATGTCTTCATCCGGGGCGAGGCCGTGATGTATCGCGCCGATTTCGAGGAACTCAATCGGCGCCGGATCGAGGCGGGAGAACCACCGTTCCGCAACCCGCGTAACGCGGGGGCGGGATCGATCCGGCAGATCGACCCGGCCGCGACCGCCGCCCGCCCGCTGCACATCTTCGCCTACCAGGCCTCCGCCCTGGAGCCTTCCGTCCTGCCCGTGCGGACGCACGGCGAACTCCTGGCCGCACTCCCCGCATGGGGGTTCAAGACCTTCCCGGAGCACCAGTCCGACCTGACTATCGAGCAGGTGATCGCGTTCATCGAGGCCGAACGGGAGCGGCGCCACCGCTGGCCGTTCGATACCGATGGCGTGGTGGTCAAAGTGGACGACCTCGCCACGGAACTGGGCCTCGGCTTCGTGGGGAAGGATCCCCGCGGCGCGATCGCGTTCAAGTTCCCGGCCGAGGAGCGCTTCACCCGGCTGCGCTCCGTCCGCTGGCAGGTGGGCCGAACCGGATCGGTCACGCCAGTCGCGGAGCTGGAACCGGTGTTCGTCGGCGGGGTGATGGTGGCGAACGCGACCCTGCACAACCCGAGCGAGATCCGCCGCAAAGGCCTACTCGTCGGAGACATGGTGGTCGTTCGGCGCGCCGGAGAGGTGATCCCCGAGGTCGTGGCCCCGATCATCGAGCAGCGAACGGGAACCGAGACCGAGGTGGCGATCCCGGAACGGTGCCCGGAATGCGGTTCCGAACTCCTGCAGCAACCAGGCGAGATCGTGCTGCGCTGTTCCAATGAGATGGGCTGCCCGGCGCAGCGGCTCGGTCGGGTCATCCACTTCGCCGGCCGTGGCGCGCTCGACATCGAGGGGCTCGGCGATGCCAACGTCGCGCTCCTGATGACGGGTGCGAACGGCGCGCCGCCACTCATTCGCGATGCCGGCGATCTCTTTGCGCTGACGATCTCCGATCTGGCCGAATTGCCTGGATTCGGTCCTGTCGCGGCGACGAACCTGATCGCGGCGATCGATCGCGCCCGCCAGCCCGATCTGTCGCGTCTGCTCATCGGCCTCGGCATCCGGATGATCGGTGGCGAGACCGCGACCGCGATCGCCGATCACTTCGGGTCGCTCGATGCGCTCCTGGCCGCGCCTGAGGAGGAGATCCGCACCGTGAGCGGACTGGGGAACGTGGCGGCAACGCACCTGATCGCCTGGCTGGCCCGAGCCGAGAACCGCGAACTTCTCGAGCGGATGCAGCGGAACGGCCTGCGTCCCCGGGAGCGTGCCCGCCGCGGGGGCGTGCTGCAGGGGAAGTCGTTCGTCATCACGGGGACCCTGTCGCGACCGCGCCCCGCCATCGCGGAGTCGATCGTCGCGGCGGGCGGGACGGTCGCCGGGGGAGTCTCGAAGAAGATCGACTTCCTGGTGGTGGGAGAGAACCCGGGGTCGAAGGTCGACCAGGCGCGCAAGCTGGGAATCGCGGTGATCGACGAGGATGGTCTCGCCGACCTCCTGCGCGGCTGAGCCCCCGGGCGCGTCAGGGGACGCCGAGGGCGGCCATCTGTTCGCTGGTGAGGGGCACAACCGAGAGCCTACCGATCCGCACCAGCGGACTCTCGTCGAAAACAGCAAGCGTCCGGATCTCGGCGAGTGATACCGGGCGCTCCAGGGCACGGACCGGAGCGACATCGACGAGCACGAGTCGCCCGCGCGCGTCCGACGGGTCCGGATACGGACCGCGCACCACCCGCGCCAGTCCGACCGCGGCCCGCACGTCACCGGTGTGGTAGATGATGCAGCGGTCACCCACCTGCATCGCGCGCATGTTGCGCTGGGCCACCGGATTGGTGACGCCATCCCAGGTGCCCACCTGCTCTCGCACCAGGTCGTCGTAGCTGTACTCCTCGGGTTCCGTCTTCAGCAGCCAGTCGGCCAATTTCCCCTCCTCACAGACGCGCCGGACCGAATCCATTCATCACCGTGGGCACCCCCGCGACCACGTCGCGGAGATGATCCATCCGGTTGACGACGCGGACGTAGCGTTTCGCGCCGATGACTTCGAGCGTGGTGATCGATGCGTTGCCGATGTCGACCTCCGCCCGATGCACCTCCGGCGCGCCGAGGAACGCCTGGAGCGCGCGCCCCACAGGCGCTCCGTGACTGATCAGAGCGATCCGGCTCGAAGGGGCGAAACGCGCGACGATCCCATCGATGACCGCGCCCATGCGCGCGAGCAGGTTCGCATCGCTCTCCGGCGCGGGATGCCAGTCCGGCCCGTCGACCATTTCCTCCGGCACCGCGAGGCCGGGAAAGGCGCGCACGAGGTCGGCCCGCCCTAACAGGGGCCAGGCTGGCGGCCACGGCCGGATCTGATGCTCGTGGAGGCGCAGGTGGACCTCGAGCGGCACACCACTCGCATTGGCGATCGCGGCGCCGGTCATCAGCGCGCGCCGGTACGGGCTGGCGAGGACGTGATCGACTCCGAGGCGTCGCATTTCGGCCGCTACGGCGACCACCTGCGTACGCCCCTTGTCGGACAGGTCGCAATCGATCTCGCTCGATCGGCCGATATTCGCGAGCGATTCGGCGTGGCGGATGAAGTGGAGCAGCACGGGTATCGAGTGTCGGAATCACGAACCCGACTGTCAACGCCGGCCCGTGGTATCCTTGGCGGCCGCGAGGCGGGGAGCAGGCCGCGGCATCGGTCCGAAGGGCGATAGGCCCGGGAGGCAGCACACAAGTGCACTCGGACGTGGCGAACTGGCGGCGAATTCTGCCCAACCTCGCCACCTCCCTGACCCTGCTGCTTGGCCTGGGCGCGATCGAGGCGGCCCGGAGCGGCGACGCCGATCTGGCGTTGCGGTTCATCCTCCTGGCCGTCCTCGCCGACGGCATCGATGGCGTGCTGGCGCGCCGGCTCGGAGTCGCCTCCTCCTTTGGCGGCCACCTCGACGCGCTGGCGGATCTCGTCGCCTTCGGCGTGGCGCCCGGGGTGCTGTTCGCGACGCAGAATGCGGCGGCGCCAGGTCCTGTCCGGGTGGGATTGATCGCCTGCATCGCGCTCGCCGGTGCGTGGCGTCTGGCGCGTTTCCAGGCCGAGGCGCCGCGCGCGGAGTTCGTCGGCCTGCCGATCACGGTGGGCGGTCCCCTGTTCGCCCTCGCCGTGGGGGGCGTGCTGCGTGCCGACCTTGGCGGCGCCATCGCCTGGGGTATCGCCCTCGCGGTCCTGATGGTGAGTCGCGTCCCCTACCCGCGCTTCACCAGCGGCCGCCTGGGGCGCGCCGCATGGATCTCCGCGGCCGTGTTCATCACGCTCCTCGTCAGCGATGGACGGAGCGCAATGGTCATCGCGCACCTCGCCCTGGCGACGTACGTGATCTGGGGACTGTGGCGCGGATTCGCGGTGATGGCCCCGCGCACCCGTCAGGTGACCGACGATCGAGTCCGGCGCGATTAGCCAGCGGCTGGCGTTCTTCCGCGCGTTCCTGCGCAACCGCACGACTGTCGGCGCGATCACGCCCAGCACGGTGCGACTCGGGCTGGCGATGGCGCGGCTGGCGGAGATCCCGCACCGATACCGGGTCGCCGAACTCGGCCCGGGAACGGGACCGATCACCGAGGCGATCCTGCGCTTGCTGCCGGAGCACGGTCGCCTCTGGGCCTGTGAGATCGACCCCCAGTTCCTGGCCCATCTGCACGCGAAGTTCCGTGACCCGCGTCTCACGATCCTCCAGCGCGATGCGCGCGATCTCCGCGAAGTGGCCGACGAACTGGGGATCGACGGGTTCGACGCGGTGATCTCCGCGATCCCGTTTCGCCTCCTGGGGCCCGACGCGACGGCGCGGTTCCTCGGTAGCGTGAGGACCGCGATGCGTCCAGGCGCCCCGTTCGTGGCGGTACAGTACGACCCCTGGTTCCTGTCGCCGCTCCTTCAGGCGGAATTCGGCAACTGGCGCCGAACTTTCTTTCCGTGGAATATTCCCCCGGCGACGCTACTGCGTGCGGATGCGCCCGGCCAGGCGACACCCGCGGATCGTGGGGAGTGATGGCAGAGTACTCCCGGCTTGTGTACTCGACCGATGGGGGTCGCGCCAATAAGTGCCCTACCTGCGGGCGACGGCCCGACGCCTGCCGCTGCGGGCAGCCTGCACCGCGCCCCACTTCGGCGCGGCGAGGCGCTCCGGCGGTCCCTGACGACGGCATCGTCCGGGTCCACCGCGATCGCGGCGGCAGAGGTGGGAAGGTCGTGACTCTCGTCACAGGTGTGCCCCCGCCAGATGCTCCTCGTCTTGTCCGCGAGCTGCGTCGCATCGCGGCTGCCGGTGGGGCAATGCGCGCCGCGGCGATCGAGATTCAGGGCGATCACCGGGAGGCAGTAGCGCGGTTCCTCACCGACTCCGGTTACCGGGTCAAGATCGCGGGCGGGTAGGTTACGTGGTTCGGCGACTCCTGGCCGCGCTCGCGCTCTTGATAGGACTCGGGTGTCAGACGGATGGCGCGAATCTCAACATCCCGGTCCAGATGGGGCGACGTGCGAACACGCCAACCCCCCTTCCCACCCGCGAGTCGCGCGCCCTTCCCCGATGTCAGGATCCGGCCGTTCTCCTGACCCACCGCGCCACGGCGACCGCCGTGGGTGCGTACACTCTGACGGGCTCCGTCACGGCCCGATGCGAAGAACCGATCGACGTTTCACTCTTCGCGGAATGGCCGAACGCGGGCGCGACCGCGGTCGCCGATCTCATCCGTATGACACCAGGAGAGACCCGCAACTTCACGCATCAGGTTCGCGGCCCGCCCGGCACCGCACCATCCGGGATGCGGGCGACGTGGCGGCCTGTCGATCCGCGCCGCGCCTGAGCATCACCAGTTCGTGAGCGAGCCGTCGCGGCGGCGCAGCGTGGGCATGGCGGTGGGCCGATACGGATAGTTCTGGCGCAGCACCTCGCGATCCACCTCGATGCCAAGTCCCGGCGCGGTGGGCGGGAGGAGGTGGCCATCTTCCCAGGTCAGGGTGCGCGGGAAGGCATCGGTCAGGGAACCTCCAGGGCGGCGGGGACACTCGAGGACGCCGAAGTTGCTCGCCGCCAGGCACAGATGGAGCGATGCGGCCAGCGTGACCGGGCCGGTCGGGCAATGGGGGACGATCTTCAGGTGGTGAACCTCGGCCCAACCCGTGATCTTGCGCGACTCGGAAATGCCCCCGCACATCGCGATATCGAGGCGAATGTAGTCCGCCAGTTCCTCATCGATCAGTTCGCGAAACTCCCACTTGCTCGAACAGTGCTCGCCCATCGCGATCGGAACCGCGGTAGCCTGCCGCACGCGGCGGAGCGCCGAGAAATTCTCGGCCCGAACCGGATCCTCCATGAAGTAGGGGCGATACGGTTCGACCGCGCGCAGCAAGGTCACCGCGTCCGCCTGATCGAGCCTGGTGTGCACGTCGATACAGATCTCGACATCCGGTCCCAGCGCATCGCGTACCGCTCGCACCTGATCGATGCAGGCGCGGACCGCGGGTCCCGGTTCGAGCACACCCGCGCCCTGTTGCGGCAGTCCCCAGCGAACGAACTTCCAGCCCTGTGTCGTCGTCTCGACGCAACTGGCGACGAGTTCGTCGATCTGCTGGCGACCGCCGCCCGCCTCGCCCGAGCGATTGTGGGGGTAGAGCACCACGCGGTCGCGCACCCTGCCACCGAACAACTGGTACAACGGTACGCCGAGCGCCTTCCCCTTCAGATCCCACAGTGCGATGTCGATCGCACTGATTGCCGCGGCCCCGATCTTCGCCGCCGGGAAGAATCCCCCGCGGTACAGGAGCTGCCAGATCGCCTCGATGTCTCCCGCGTCTCGCCCGATGATCTGCGACCGGTTCTGCTCGATGTAGGCGGCGACCGCGAGTTCCTGACCGCTGAGGCCGGCCTCGCCGATTCCGGTCAGTCCCGCGTCGGTGTCGACGAAGACGTAGGTGTCGTTGCGATGGCCATTCCACGAGGGGATACAGGTGACATCGGTGATTTTCACGCGCGGAAGAGTACGCGACCGCCGATCAAGCCGGAGCGAACAGGCGGTGAGCGACCCCGAACTGCCAGAACATTTCGGCGATGATCGCGTGCCCCTGGGTTGATGGATGGAAGTCATCCGTCGACAGGACTCCCGCGGCGTACTCGATCTCCGCCGAGCGGTTGAACGCATCGGCGAGGACGACCCGACCCGGGTAGCGCTGAACGACCCCCGCGATCAGTTCGTTCCACCGAGCCGTTTCAAGGCGCAGCAAGTCCGCCGGTATGCCCATCTCGATGTACGCCGGCACACGGGTGAGATCGGGGCAGTTCGCGACCATCACCCGCGCGTTCGTACGCGCGGTGAGATCGCGGAGGAGAAGGTCGAAATCCCGTTCGTACTCGGCGAGGTCGGTGGCGGCATTGAGATCGTTCACGACCATCCACACGGTCACGAGGTCCGGAGACGCGTCCAGCACCCTGGGCAATTGACGGGTCAGCGCGTCGCGCATCCGCGCACCGGCGACCGCGGCGTTGACCAGGGTCGAGCCCGCCGGAAGCCTCTGGGAGAGTCGCACGACCCACCCTTCGCGCTCCGGGTCCGTCGCGCCGACGCCGGTCGAGTCCGAGGCTCCGATCGCCGCGTAGATGAGGGGGCGATCCGGAGCAAACGCGATCGGCGGTGTGGGCGACGGCTTCGTCGCGGGCACCGCCTGCGTCGCGAGCGCGGTGGGCCGCGCGGTGGCCGTGGTCAGCGGGCGCGGGGTCGGGCGGGGATCGGCCACGCCCGAGAGCGCCCGAGCGGTGGCGATGGCTCCCAGTCTGAGCCGATCGGGCGTCGCGGTCGGGGCGCGCCCGATCGGCCCGATTCCGCAGGCGATGAGCGCGACCGCGCAGAGCGCGACCGCGAGGGCCCGATGGTCACGCACCTGCCCCCTCACGCCTCCTGGTCCGACGCCGGTCGTTCGATCGCATTATGGCAACCAGAATCGGTCGAGCGCGGGCGTCAGTCCGATGATCCCTATCGCACGACCAGCGCCGCCTCGCGGAGCACCGTGAGAGCCCGCTGCAGGCGCCGCGCCACACGGTCCGGACCGAGAACCACGGCCGTATCGAAGAGCGGGGGTGACTTCGTCGTGCCCGTGATCGCGACGCGGATGAGCGAGAACAGTTGCCCGGCCTTCAGATCGAGCGCCGCGACGAGTTCCCGAAACCGGGTCTCGATCGCCGCCGCGTCGACGAGATCGCGTGTCTCCGCGAACAGCTCCGTTGCGCGTTCGAGGGCCCGGAGGGCATCTGGCGCGGTGAGGCCCCGCGGGATCAGGGCGCTCGCATCCGGCGTCGCTGGCTCCTTGAAGAAGAACTGCGTCAACTCGCCGATCTCACCCAGTCGGTGGATGCGCTCCTGTTCGAGGGCCAGGACGCGCCGTACGTAACCCGTATCGGCGCCATCGATACCTGCGGCAGTGAGGAACGGTTCCGCGCGGCGCACCAGTTCGTCGATCGGCAGGCCGCGAACGTAAACGCCGTTCAGCCAGGTCAATTTCTCGAGGTCGAACGCCGGAGCGGTCGTGCCGACGCGATCCCAGTCGAACGCGCGCGCGAACTCCTCCAGCCCAAACACCTCGCGCGTGCCTCCGGCGGCATCGGGGATCGAGAAGCCCATGAGCGCGAGGAAGTTGAGCAGTGCCTCGGGCAGGTAGCCCTGATCGCGAAACCAGGGCAGGTTCGCCCAGGGATCCTTCCGTTTGGAGATCTTGCTCCTATCGACGTTCCGGAGCAGCGACAGGTGCGCGATGCGGGGCGGCACCCATCCGAAACGGTCGTAGAGGACCAGATGCTTCGGCGTGCTCGAGATCCATTCCTCACCACGCACGATGTGGGTGATCTCCATCAGATGATCGTCCACGACCGCCGCCAGGTGATAGGTGGGGAAGCCGTCCGACTTGATGAGGACCTGATCGTCGATGAGATCGCTCTCGAACTGGATGGTGCCGCGCACGAGATCGTCGAAGGAGATCGTCTCATCATCCGGCATGCGCAGACGGACGACCGGGTGCGGGGTGAAACCGCCCTCACGGGAACGCTCGTCGGCGGTCTTCCCCAGACAGAATCGATCGTAGCGAGGCGGCTCCTTCCGCCGCTGCTGCTCGGCACGGACCTCGGCGAGCCGCTCCGGAGTGCACCAGCACCGGTAAGCGTGCCCACCCCGAATCAACTCCTCCGCGTGCGCCTGGTAGATCGGCAGGCGCTCGGACTGCCGATACGGACCGAACGGGCCGCCCACGTCGGGGCCCTCGTCCCAGTCCAATCCGAGCCAGCGGAGCATCGTGAAGATCGATTCCTCGGCTCCCTCCACGCGCCGCGCCTGATCGGTATCCTCGATCCGCAGGATGAACTCGCCACCCTGCTGCCGCACAAACGCGACGCAGAACAGTGCCATGTACGCGGTGCCGACGTGCGGCAGACCGGTGGGGGACGGGGCGACGCGCAGTCGGACCATCCCCGGATTGTAGGAACGGCCCCGGCGGCTCCGCGTGTCGGCTCTATGATGCGGACATCTCCACCTGACGAGGGAGCACGTGACGCTCGACCCCGGGACCATCGATCGCATCGCGCACGCCATGGTGACCATCTCGGCCGCGATCCAGAAGGGGGAGACGGCGCTCGTGTTCTACGATGCCGCGGGTGCGCCGCTCGCCCGACGGCTCGCCCGGCTCGCCTCGGAGCGAGGCGCACGGGTCCTCTACATCCAGCGCGACCAACCGCTCGAGGCCGAGGTGGCCGCGACCTGCTCGGTCGCCGACGCGAAACGATCGTCGATTCTCAACGACGTCGCTATCCAGATGTCCGACGCCGTGCTGATCGTACGCTCGGTGACGGACGCGGAAGCCTTTCAGGCCGTCCCTCGGGAGCGGATGGTCGCCTGGAACCGGGCACGCGACCCGTTCCTATTGGACTACCGGGTGAACCACACGCGCTGGGTGCTCATCTACTGGCCCACCGTGCGCGAGGCCGAGGTCGAGGGCATGGCATACGACGAGTACGTCGAGATGTTTCGCGGCGCCTGCGACCAGCCATGGGAAGAGATCGATCGGGCACAGGCACATCTCGTGGCGATGCTCAACCACGCGCACATCCTCGAGATCGAGGCGAACCCGCACGACCCCGATCCGACACACCGGACACATCTGCGCATGGACATCGGACCGATGCGATTCGTCAACTCGACGATCGATCGGAACTTCCCCGGATCCGAAGTCTTCGCCGCGCCGGTGCGCGAATCGGTGGAGGGTCAACTCTATGGTGCCGGGAAGTACGCCTACGATGGGCAGGTCGTGGAGGACATCTTCCTCCGCGCCGAGAAGGGACGCATCGTCGAGGCGCGGGCACGTGTGAACGAGGCGAGTCTGCGCGCGATCCTCGACACGGATGAGGGTGCCCGGTACTTCGGCGAGATCGCGTTCGGCACGAACCCTGGCTTGCGTCGCCGCGTGATGAACGGACTGCTGAACGAGAAAGTGGGCGGGTCGTTCCACATCACGCCCGGCCGCTGCTACACGTTCACGGAGTACGAGGGGCAGTCGGTGGTGGTCGACAACGGCAACCACAGCGCGATCCATTGGGATATCGCGATCCCGATGCTGCCCGCCTACGGCGGAGGGTCGGTCCGCCTCGACGGACGCGAAATCCAGCGCGATGGCCGCTTTCTGGACCCGGCGCTGGCGATTCTGAACCGTGGGCTGCCGGATCCGCCGTGACGGCGTTCGCGGAGGTTGCCGTCGCCCTCGCGTCGATCGCGGCGGCGCGCGGGCGTACAGAACGGGTCGCAATCCTGGCCCGCCTCCTGGGATCGGTCGACGCCGACGAGGTGCGCGGTACGGTACATCTCTGCCTCGGGCGTGGCCTCGGCCGGGCGTCCGGTTCCGGCTGGGCGACCCTGATCGACGCGGTCGATCGGCTCTTTCCCCAGGTCACGATCGAGGAGAGCGGCGCCGCGTACATCGACGCCGGCGAGTGGGTCCGCCGCCGGGCGGGGGTTCGACCGCAGCCGACCCCGCCGCTCACGGTAGCCGAGGTGGTCGCATCGTTCGCCCGGGTCGCGGCCGCGCCGGATCGCGGCGAGAAGACCGCCCGCCTGTCGCACCTGCTGGCGCGGGCCAGTGATGCGGAGCTCCCCTGGCTCGTCCGCAACGTCACCGGCGAGATGCGCACGGGGATCCAGGAGGGACTGATGCGCGAGGCGATCGCGCGCGCCGCCGGGATCGCCGCGTCGAGCATCCTCCAGAGACAGACCGCCGAACCGGACATCGGTGATGTCGCCGCGGTGTTACTCGGTGTGAACCGCGGTCTCGATCGCCCAGACGGGCACGCGCCGCGACTGATGACGCCGGTGCCATCCATGCTCGCCGACTCCGCGGCGAGCATCGAAGCGGCGCTGGCGCGAGTCGGCGATCCTGCCCAGGCGACGATCGAGTGGAAGATCGACGGCGCGCGGATCCAGATTCATCGCGAGGGCGACGTCATTCGCCTGTACTCGCGCCGACTCACCGACGTGACCGATCGTCTGCCCGATATCGTCGCCCTGCTCCGCTCTCAACTGCGCGGCCACCGCTGCATCCTCGATGGCGAGGCCATCGTTCTGGATGAACGCGCACGACCCGTACCGTTCCAGGACGTGATGCGCCGCTGGCTGCGGAAGGTGGATACGGACCGAGCGGCGCAGAGCGCGCCGGCAACCGTCTATGTTTTCGATTGCCTCCTCGATGAGGCCGGCCCCGTCCATCACCTCCCACTGCGCGAGCGCATCGAGCGACTGGACGGGGTGCGCGGAGACATCCCGCGCATGCCCGCGCTGATGGGAGCGGAAATCGACGATTCCTCCGCGGCGGACTTCTACCGCGACGCGGTCGCCCGCGGACACGAGGGCGTGATGGTCAAGTCGCTGCGCGAGCCCTACGCCGCCGGCCAGCGCAGCGCGGCCTGGCTCAAGGTGAAGGCGGAGCAGTCGGCCGAGTTCGTCATCGTCGGGGCCGATCGAGGAAGCGGTCGGCGCGTCCGCTGGCTCTCGAACTACCACCTCGCATGCCGGGATCGGTCGGGCGCGCTCGTCGGCGTGGGCGAGACCTTCAAGGGGCCCACCGACGCGCTGTTCGAAGAACTGACCGAGGCTCTCGAGGCGCGCGTGGTCGCGCGGCGGGGCGGCTATGTGGAGGTGCGACCGGAGATCGTGGTCGAGGTCGTGTTCAACGGCGTCCAGCGCTCGCGTCGACTGAGTTCCGGTCTCGCCCTGCGGTTCGCCCGCATCCGGCGCCGACGGGAGGATCGCGCGGCCGACGACATCACCTCAACCGCCGACCTCGAGACGCTGCTCGCCTGACGCCCCGCGCGACCTCGCCGGGTTCGACGCACGGGCAGCATCCCTCGTCACCCACTGTCGTGCGATCCCAAGGCTCAGGATCGCGAGTAAGAGCCCGGCCATCAGGTCCGGCACCCAGTGGTAGCGCAGATAGAGAGTCGAGATCCAGATCAGGATCGCGATCAGCGTGAAGATCGCTCCGGCCCAGCGCGAGCGACGCCACCCGTCGATCGCCACCATCGCGCATACCGCGGCGTGGAGACTGGGGAAAGTGCCCAGCGCCACTCCGTAGGTGGCCACGGTCTGCGTGGCGACGTTCTCGCCGAGGGGTGCCAGCCCCCTGACGGTACCGACCGGCCCATACGCGGGCCACACGAAGTACCCGATGAATCCGAGGTGCATCGCCAGCGAGATGGCGACCAGGATCGCCTCGGCATCACTCTTTCGTCCGGCCCGCCAGTGCACGATCGCCGGGATGTAGAAGAGCGGGGCGTGCAGGGAATAGATCAAGCCGAAGAACGCGGTCATAGCCGGCGACGCGGCGACCTGCAGGACCTCGACGGCGGTCGTACCGAGAAGGCTGCGCTCGATCTGCCATAGCGCTTCGTCGGCAAGCATCGGCAACCGCCGCTCCAGCAATGGAGGCAGTGCACCGTAGATCACGAAGCTCAGCGAGACGCCAGCCAGCAGGCGCACCAGCGCTGGGTCGAGCCGGAGAACCCTGATGGCGACGATCGCCGCCAGCAGGGTGGCGATCGCCAGGGACACCAGCGTCTGCACCATGGGGAGAAGCGGCGCGCCCGTGAGGTAGGCCGTTGGAAGCAGCACCGCGGTGGCGAGGAGCGGGAGCGCCTCAAGCGGGTGGAGCCTCACCGTGGATGCGCGCACCGTGTCGTACTCAGACCGGATCGATCTCGATCAGCAGTCCGTGACTGCCCGCGGGGTCGATCGCGATCCGTCCGCTCGCCGCATCCCGTTCGACCCCGACACCGCGACCGCGCAACCCTTCGATCAGTCCAGGGCCATCCCCCGTCCCGAGGACGATGCCCGCGAACCCTGGCCCGTGGCGTCGCAACCTCTCCCGGATTGCCCGATCGGCGGCGCTATCGCCGTCCGGCGCGCGCAGGACGATCGCCGCTCCCGGGCCAAGATCCTCGTTGACCGGTGTGCCGCCGGGACTCAAGCCTGCGGACGACCGTGACTCGGCGATGATCTCCCACCCGAACCATCGCGCGCAGATCGGTGCGAGGACTCGCGCATCGTGAACCGCGATCGTGATCGCCCTGAGGGGGCCATACGGCAGTGGATGACGGGCGAGGCTCCGTCGCTCTGCCATCCACTGGCGGCCCGCGTCGTCGAGCGTCCATTCGATGAGGAAGGGCAGGGGGAACATCTCGGTCACGACGTCGGAGGGCGGCGCCAGATCGGCCGAGCGCCATCGGAGATCGGCCCCCTCGGCCGTCCTCCGCCCGCCGGGCCGGACGAGCCCCCGCGACGATCCTCCGGTGGGAAGATCCGCCTCGGACATCGCGAGGTCTGCCACCGCCAGGGCGAAGGAGTAGGGCGCGTCGCCCTCGGCACAATGGCGCGCGATTGCCCCACCGCGCTCGGCCGACGGGTCCGTGACGCCAATGAGTTCGAGGTACCCGGTGCCGAAGTGCACCAGGCCGTTATGAGTCCCCCGACCGGGGTGAACGCCGCCGAATGCGGCGGCCATTCCCAGACGGTCGCGGAATGTGGCGATCGCTGCCGGCAGGTCCGCCACCGCGTGGAGGACGTGATCGACGCGCACGCCGCGATGGTAGCGCGGATTCCCCGTCCAAAAGCGTGCGGAAACGTGGCGGCGCACGCCAGAATCCGGGGCGATGCTTTACTCGGTAAACCTCTTTGTCCGCGTCGGCGCCATCGCGATGCTGGGGTTCGCCGCCTGCGCGGCGCCGGCGGCGACTCCTGTCGCCGCGCCGAAGGAGACGCGCGCCACTCAGGTGCGGACGGCGCCCGTGACCCGGGGAGACGTTGTTGCCTCTCTGTCCTTCACGGGTGACGTGCGGTCGGAGGCGGCGGTCGCGGTGGTGCCGCGCGTGGCCGGTCGCATCGCGAAGGTCCACCTCGAGTTCGGGGCGGCCGTCGGGGCTGGCGACCCGATCGTCGATCTGGAGACCGACGCTCTGGACGCGGTCGTCGCCCAGGCGGCCGCGAATCTGGCATCGGCGCGCGCACGGCTGGCGCAGATGCGGGCCGGCCCGCGCACCGATGTCGTCGCGCAGGCGGAGGCGAACGCTCGGGCGGCAAAGGCGCGGGCGGACGCGGCGAGCGCGGGAGGTCGCGCCGAGTTGATCGTTCAGGCGCAGGCGGGCCTCGACGCGGCAACGCTCCGCCTCGACGCCCTGCGGAACCCGCGGTCGGAGATGATCGCCATCGCCGATGCGAACGTCGCCGCTGCCCAGGCACGTCTGGACGCCCTCGTGAAGGGCGCGCGGCCGGAGCAGGTCGAGGCCGCGCGCCTCGGCGTCGCGCAGGCGACGGAGGCCGCCGCTGGCGCGGCGCGTCAGCGAGACGGCATCTGCGCCTTCGGCCCTTCCCCCGGGTGCGAGACGGCCCGTGCCGCGACCGTGCAGGCGGAGGGTGGTGTCTACGCCGCGCGAGCCGCGCTGGCAGCACTCACGGCTCCACCGACCGACGAGAACGTGGCCCAGGCGCGTGCCGCACTCGAGACCGCGAAGCAGCAGGCCGCGCTTGCGCGATCGCCGGCGGGCACACACGACATCGCCCAGGCGGAGAATGCCGTGGTCGCGGCGCAGGCCGCACTCGAGATCGCGCGCCGGCCAGTCGCGGGCGCCGATCAGGTGGCGATCGATGCGCAGGCAGAGGGCGCGAAAGCCACGGCCGAGTTGAGCGCGAACCCCTTCACGCCGCAGGACCTGGCGCAGGCCGAGGCGGCAGTCGCCGCGGCCGAGGCCGGACTCGAACTCGCGCGGGCGAGCGTGCGCGACGCGACCGTGCGATCTCCCATCGCCGGCGTTCTGGCGGACTCGCCGCTGCCGGTCGGATCGATGGTGAGCCCGGCGACGACGATCGTGCAGGTGATCTCGCCCCGCGTCGAGGTCGTGTTCGCGGCCGACGAAGCGCGATTGCCGGGGCTCACCCTGGGGCAAGAGGCGACGATCGATGTCGTCGCCTACCCGGGCCGCCCGTTCGTCGGCACGATCACGACGATCGCGCCCACGGTGGACACGCGAACCCGCACCGCTCAGGTGAAAGCGACCCCGGCCGAGGACGCGATCGGGCGTCTTCTGCCAGGGATGTTCGCGGAGGTGCAGATCGTCACGAGTCGCCGATCGGGCGTCCTGCGGGTGCCCGTCTCGGCGCTTCAGGCAGTCGGTGGGCAGGATGCGGTGCTCGTCGCCCGCGAGGGCCAGGCCCGACGCACGCCGGTGCAGGTCGGCCTTCGCGGACTGGACTCCGTGGAGATCGTCCAGGGTGTGGGCGAAGGAGACACCGTCATCGTGGACGCTCCGTCGCTGAACGACGGCGAGGCGATCGCCGTGGCCGCGACACGATCGTAGGCGGGGCGATCAGGGCGCGCTGACGATCTCCACAACAATGCGGTCAGCCTCAACCGCAATCGACCGGGCTCGCGAACCGGGAGGCAGCGCCGACGTGATGGCGCGGCGACCCTGCTCGTCCACCTGATTGCGGAGCGCCTGGGCCACATCGACCGGCAGCGTCGCGCCGATCGCCTCCACCCGCGAGGGCGTGATGCGGATCGCGCCATCCGCGTCGACGGTTAGTGTCGCTTCGATCTCCACAGGCAACGTGACCACCGAGAGCGAGAGCCGTCCGGCCAGCGCCACGCGGTTGGCCGGGATGAGGCGCACAGTGACCTCGCGCATCGGCATGGGCCCGGATCCCGCGGCGACCGAGAGTTGTGTCTCGAGTTCGGACCGCGTGAGGACATAGGTCGTCGCGCCCGCCGCCGCCGTCGCGATCGTCGGAGGCACTGGCGTGGGTTGAGCGGTTGCCCTGACGGGCGCGCCGGATGGGCGGGGCGCCGGCGGGGTGAGCCCCGTCCCCGCCGTGGGGGTAGCGGGTGCCGCTCCGGTCGCGATGTCCGTCGCCGCTTCGATCGCGCTGGATGCGATCTCCATCCAGTCGACCTGGCGGCCGGCACGCCCTTCCGACCACGTGAAGAGGAGCACCGCGGCAAGGAACCCGAGGATGAGCCCGGCACACCCGGATCTCACAGTCCGCGCGGGTCGACGGCTGTCAGGACGCCTCGCCTCCCGCGCCGTCGACGAGCGCCGCGCGTCCCCCACGCTCGCCCCAGCCTGGAACGACACAGAGGAATCCGAGTGGTCCGGGCCCCAGCGAATCGAACCGATGGACCTCGTCGGGCGGGATGTAGACGACATCGCCTACCGACACGGTGTGGGTCTCCTCGCCGAGCAGAACGCGCGCCGAGCCCCGGGTGATGATCACGCCGTGATCGTGTGGGTGGCTCTCGTGGGCGCTCGATTGGCCCGCGGGAACCTCGAAGTAGCGCATCGCGAAGTTCTCCGCCCCATCGCGCTGCCCGATCAGAACCCGTTTCGTCGCGCCGTGGGCCTGCTGGCCTTCGTACACCCGAACCGGGATCGCCGGCCAGTCGGGCGCCGAACTGAAGTCGCCGTGCGCCCGATGGATGACACCCATCAGCCGGATGGTAGCCGAACTCAGCCGGCCGCGGACTCTCGGACGAGCGCCTCCAGGACCTCGGGAACGCCGGAACGAGCGCTCTGCTGCCCTCGCACCAGGTGCAGCTCCGCTTCCAGCCGCTCGATCCGTTCGAGCAGGACGCGCATGGCATCCGCGACCGGGTCGGAGATCATCGCGTGTTCGAGGTTCGGCATCGGGATCGGCGCGGGCCGGCGCACCGCGATCGGGTGCGCGGGCACGCCAACGACCACACTCCCCGCGTCGACCGGCCGCGTGACGACCGCGCCCGCGCCGACGCGGGCATCCTCGCCGACCTCGATGGCCCCCAGGACCGTCGCGCCGACGCCGAGGACCACCCGTGGCCCGATCGTCGGATGACGCTTATCTCGATTGAGGCTTGTCCCGCCCAGAGTCACACCCTGGTAGAGAAGCACGTCGTCGCCCACGATCGCCGTCTCGCCGATCACCACACCCATTCCGTGGTCGATGACGACGCGACGGCCGATCCGGGCGCCCGGATGGATCTCGATCCCGGTAACCTGGCGGGAGAGATGGCCGACGATGCGCGCGAGGAGGAACAGGCGCACCCGATATAGCGCGTGGGCCAGTCGGTGCAGCCAGATCGCGTGGACGCCCGGGTAGCAGATGACCACCTCGGCGACGCTGCGCGCCGCGGGATCGCGCTGCATCACCGCCGCGACATCCTCGAGGATGGCGCGGCGCAGGCGGGCGATCACGCGACGACTATAGGGCGCGGGCCAGATCGCACCCGGCAATCCGATACCATCGCACTCGTGCTGTTGGCTTCCGTGGCGCTCTGGATCGCCCGGCAGGGCGCCGAGGGATGACCGTCCCACGCCTCCTGGTGGTCCACGGGCCACATTCCCGGGCGCGCCACTGGAGCGAGGAGGCCGCGACCGTCATCGCCTCGTTCGCCGATCGCGTCGATCTCGTGCTGGACCCGACCGATCCCCTGGCTGACCGCGAGCGACAGATCGACGCCGCACTCGCCGACGCAGACGGGCTGCTTCTCTGCGGGTGGGGAGGTCTCGGGATCGGCTACCTCACCGCCGAGCGATTGGCGCGGGCGCCGCGGTTGCGCTTTATCGGCGCGACCTGCCATTACCGTCACAACGAGTTCGTCGACGTCGCGGCCGCGGTGGCGAGGGGCATCGCACTGTGCGAGACCGCGCCGATCATGAGTCCCTGGGTCGCGGAGTACGAGCTTGCCCTCGGCCTCGCGGCACTCCGACAGATTCCCCGCGAGCACGGCATCGTGGGCGCCGGTGGGTGGGTGCCGAACTTCGACGGTGATCCCCCTTGGCCCGATCGTCTGACCGGTCGCCGCGTGGGACTGGCGAGTTTCGGTGAGATCCATCGCCATCTCGCCCGATTCCTGGCGCCGTTTGAGGTCGACTGGCAGACTTTCGACCCCTTTGTTCCCGAGGAGACCGTGCGCTCCGCCGGAGGCACGCGCGCCGGGGATCTTGTGGCTCTCGCGCGCCGAAGCGAGGTGTTCTTCGTGGCGACGCCACCCAATCCCACGACGATCGGCATCATCGACCGGAGCGTGATCGAGGCGCTCCCGGAGGGTGCCGTGTTCGTTCTGGTCTCGCGGATGGCCGTGGTGGAGCAGGAACCCCTCATCGCGCGCCTCCGGCAGGGGACGCTGCGCGCCGCCATCGATGTGTACGACCCGGAACCCCCCGAGGAGAACCACCCCTTGCGCACGCTGCCCCACGTGATCCACACGCCCCATCGCGCGGGAAATACGCGCGGAGCCCATACCGGCGTCTTCCGCGGGCAGTGCGAGGAGGCGCGGCGCTTCTTCGCCGGGGAGCCTCTGCGCTACCCGCTTCGCGGTGAACTGGTCGATCTGTTCGCGCCGGCCGTAGGCGCGCGCCGATGACTCCGGAGGCGCTCGCCACCCTGAAGGAGGACGTCACCGCCCGCCTTCTGCGCTACGTGGCCATCGATACGGGCGCACGCTTCGATACGCCATCGCCGAGCAGTCCCGGTCAGAGAGAACTCGGCGCGATCCTCGTGGAGGAGATGGGCGCGATCGGTCTGACCGACATCGAAGTCGATGGCGTCGGCATCGTGACCGCCACGCTGCCAGCCACGGCCGGCTGCGCAGACCGACCCGCCATCGGGTATCTTGCGCATCTGGATACCTCGCCCGAGGCATCCGGCGCCGGCGTGCGCCCGCGCATCATCCGCGGTTACGACGGGGCGCCAATCCGGTATCCGGCGGTGCCCGGGCTGGAGATCTCGCCGGCCACGCTCGAGGAACTCGCCGGTTGCGTCGGCCACGATCTCGTCGTCACCGACGGCACAACGCTGCTGGGAGCGGACGACAAATCCGGCGTGGCCGCGATCATGGCTGCCTGCGCCTATCTTGCCGCGCATCCAGAGATCCCCCATCCGCGGATCCGCATCGGCATGACGGTCGACGAGGAGATCGGCCAGGGTATACGCCACTTCGATATCGAGCGGTTCGGCGCCGCCTGCGCCTACACGCTCGACGACGATGCCGCCGGCACGCTCGCCGTGGAGACGTTCTCCGCCGATCTGGCCATCATCCGGGTGCGGGGCAAGAACTCCCATCCCGGCACCGCGCGCGGTCGGATGGCGAATGCCCTGCGCGTCGTGGCCGAGGTCGTCGCCGCGATCCCGCCGCCCATGACTCCCGAGACGACGGACGGTCGCCAGGGCTTCCTGCACGCCTACGAGATCTCCGGCACGGTCGCCCAGGCCGAGGCGCACGTGCTCGTGCGGGATTTCGCGACCGAGGGCCTGGCGGCAAAGGAGGATCTCCTGCGCGCGATCCTCGATGTCGCGCTGGCGCGCCACCCCCGGGCCGAGGGTGAGATCGAGGTCCGGAAGCAGTATCGGAACATGGCGGAGCGTCTGCGTCAGGCACCTGAGGTCGCCGCGCGTGCAGAGGCCGCGATCCGGCGGCTTGGGCTCGTACCGAAGCGAACGGAGATCCGCGGCGGTACGGACGGTTCGCAGTTGACCGAACGCGGGCTGCCGTGCCCGAACCTCTTCGCCGGCTGGCACAACGCCCACGCGGTGACGGAGTGGGCCTGCCTGGACGATATGGCGCTGAGCGCGGCAACGCTGGTCCTCCTCGCCGAGGAGTGGTCGCGACCCTGACTCAGGTCGCGCGGCGGTTCGCGACCGGGAGGAACACCTGGGCCGGCCGCAACCGGCTCCACGCCGCGGCATAGCACCACACCGCGCGGAAGACGAACATCGCGGGCAGCACCGCCGGGTACAGCCGGCGGTAGTCCGGGTGCTGCAGCCAGGTGCGGAACGCGTAGTACGCCGCGACCAGCGGCGCCCCGAGCGCGAGCGCGAGGGGATTCCGTGAGATGCGCGGCGCGCCGAACGCCTCGGGATACTGCGCGCGTGCGCGCATCGAGGTGCCGCCGTGCGCCCAACCATTCCTCAGGATGCGGGCGAACGACCGACCGGCCGGCCAGTGGAGGACGCGGACCGCTGGTGCGAAGCGCAGCCTCCACCCTCTCGCGTCGAGTCGGGCGGTCAGGTCGAGGTCCTCACCCACCGTCCAGGATTCGTCGAACCCATCGACGGTGGAGAACGCATCGCGTGGCCCGAACAGGCAGAAACTTGGGAGCGTGCGGCGGGGACTCGCGGGCAGCCCGGAGAGGTATTCGCGGAGGCAGATGAGGTTGTAGGCGGTCGGCCAGAAGTCGCCCCACGGGGAATCGACCGCCCCGCCGGCGATCGTGGGACCATCGCGCTGCGTGGCGAGCAGCGCGGTGAAAAAACCGGGCCGTGGTAGGCAATCGCCATCGAGAAAGAGCACGTAGGGCGCGCGCGCCATCGAAAGGCCGCGATTGCGTTTCGGGCCTGGCCACCTCGGGTGCTCCACGGAGATCACACGCACCGCGGGGTGTGCCGGCAGCGCGGAGAAGTCGCCGATGCCGACGATCAGGACTTCGACCGCGACAGCATCCTCTCGCGCTCGATCAAGCAGAAGACGCGCGATCTCGCCCACGAGTGGCTCGTGGTGGCACGGGATTACCACCGAGATCAGAGGTGACTCGTCCCCGCCCACCGTCGCCTACGATAGCGTCTGCGGCGCCCGAGCCGATGGCACCTGCGCCGGTTCCCCCATCGCCGCCCCTTCGGAACCGGGGATGGTTCCGCCGTCGCCCAGCCTCCGACCGGATGCGCTCGGTGCGGATCGTCACCCGAGGCCGTACAGTCGGACATCCATGGCCCCTCCGCCATCCGTAGCCGCGGTCGTTCTGGGCTGGAACCTGGCCGAGGAATCTCGAGCGTGCCTGGCATCATTGGAAGCCCAGGGATACGCCGGCCTGAGGCTCATCTATGTCGATAACGGGTCGACCGACGGGGCACCCGCGCGCATCGCCGCGGAGTTCCCGAACGTCGACATCATCGCACTCCCCCGGAACGAGGGCATCGCCGGCGGGTACAACGCGGGACTGGAACGCGCCCGCGCGATGGGTGCCGAGTACGCGCTCATTCTCAACAACGACACGATCGTCGCTCCGGGAGCGCTCGAGGCGCTCGTCGCCGCGGCGCGCGACAACCCGCGGGCCGGCCTGCTCATGCCGAAGATCCCCTTCGAGGGCGATCGAGGGCGCATCTGGTCGGCGGGTCAGCGCCGCCGCGCGTTTCCGCCCGGCGTGGCGATGATCGGGTTACGCCAGATGGATGGTCCCACCTATGCCGCGCCGCGCGACCTGGAGTACGCGCCCAGCTGCGCCCTGCTCATCTCCCGGGCGTGCCTCGAGGCGGTGATTCCCGCGTTCGATCCCCGCTACTTCTTCTACTACAGCGATACCGAGTACTGCGAGCGGGTACGGCGCGCCGGATTCACGATCCGTTACGTCCCGCAGGCGGTCGTCTACCACAAGGTCTCCCTCTCGACGACCCGTTCCGCCCACCCCGCGCCGTGGTACTACGAGATGGGGCGCAGCACGGCGCGTTACTACGCGCACTACCTGCCGCCCGTACTCCTCACCCTGGGAAGTTTCGTTCTGTGGTTCCTGGCTCGGGAAACGCTGCAGGGGAACGCGCCCAGGCTCCCGCTGTTCCTCCGGGGGGTTCGGGACCAGATGATCGGCCGCCCCCCGTAAGGACGTGGGGCTGGCTCCTCGGTCTCAGGCCGCCTCGGCGCGGGCGAGGAACCGCAGGGCCGCGGCGCACATCGCGGCGACGCCGATCGGAAGGGCGGCATCGTCGACATTGAATCGGGCGTGGTGGTTGCCGAAGGTGATGCCGCGCGCGCGATTGCCGGTCCCCAGTCGGAAGAAACACCCGGGGACACGCTGCATGAAGTACGCCATGTCCTCTCCGCCGAGCGCCTGCTCCGCCTCGACGACATTGTCGGACCCGACGATCTCGATGCCCGCCTCGCGGGCGAGGCGCGTCATCGCCGCGTCGTTGACGAGTGGGGGGTACCCCATTGTGTAGAGCACTTCGGCCTCGGCCCGCATCGTGCGCGCGACGCCCTCGGCGACCTCACGCACGCGGTGACCCAGCGTGGCGCGCAGCGCCGCATCGTACGTGCGCACCGTTCCACGGATCTCCGCCTCGCCCGGGATCACGTTGTGGGCATCGCCGGCGTGGATGGCGCCTACGGTCACCACAGCCGGCTGGAGAGGCGAGGTCTCCCGACTGATGAGCGTCTGCAGCATCACCACGGTCTGGGCGGCGACGACGACCGCGTCGACACACGAGTTCGGTCGCGCGGCGTGGCCGCCCTTCCCGTGGACCCGGATGGTGAAGCGGTCCGACGCCGCGCTGACCGGACCGGCGCGATAGCCGAGCGTGCCTGTCTCCAACTGTGGCGTGCAGTGGAGGCCGAACGCCGCGTCCACGCGGGGGTTCTCCAGCACCCCCTCCTCGATCATCGTCATGGCGCCACCGGGAAACCGCTCCTCGCACGGTTGAAAGACGAGTTTCACGCTGCCGGCGAAGCGGCCCCGCTCGCCCAGGAGCACTTCCGCCACGCCCAGAAGGATCGCCGTATGCGCGTCGTGCCCGCACGCGTGCATCATCCCGTCGACGGTCGACCGGTAGGGAAGGTCACTCTCCTCCTGGATCGGCAGCGCGTCCATGTCAGCACGCAGCAGCACCGTCCGCCCCGGACCGGGAGCGGTACCGTCGATGACAGCCACGACCCCGGTGGTGGCGACAGGCGCGCGAAAGGGAATCCCGAGATCGGCCAGTCGGCGCTGCACGAACCGTGAGGTCTCGAACTCCTGGAACCCCAGTTCGGGGTGCTGGTGAAGATGCCGCCGATCCGCGGTCAGGCGCTCGGAGATGCGCCGCGCCGCGACGAGCAGGGATGGGGCGAGTCCGGCGAGGGGCATCCCGCCGATCCTAACACGGCCATGCCGACGAACCGGGTCGGACGCCGTCGGGCGGCCGCTACCATCTCGGACTCAGACGATGGTCCCGCCGGCGCGTGGGTTTCCGAGACGGGGTTTGGGGGCGATGGCACGATTCCTCGATCGCGTCGCGAAGATCCTGGCCGGGCGAAAGTCGATGTCCCCGGTCGCAGTCCCGGACCCGACGGGCACGCGGCGCATCATCCGGCGTCGGAACGCCGACGCGCTCACTGACTGGCGGATGATGGGCGGCGCGGCACGGCTTATCAAGCGCGCCGCGAACCTCCTGGGTCTCGAGATCGCCAGGCGGGATGATGAGGTCCGCCACTTCGCGCACACACCGGCCTTGCTCCACCAGCACATCGCGCCGCTCGCGACCTACAGCCCGTGGCTCAACGACGCCACGTTCCTCGAGGCATATCGTAAGGTGCGCGACCGAACGGCCCTGGACATCTACCGTTGTTACGAACTCTGGTCTCTCGTCGCGCAGCTTGGACCGATCGAGGGCTGCATCCTGGAGGTGGGGACCTGGCGCGGCGGGTCGGGAATCCTGCTGGCGCTCGCCGATCGAGCCCTCGGCGGTCGTCACCCCGTCTATCTCGCCGACACGTTTCGCGGGGTGATCAAGACGGGTCAGAACGACACGCTATTCCGCGGCGGCGAACTCGCGGACACGTCGGCCGCGGCGGTGGAGTCGCTAGGCCGCGCCAATGGTGTCGCGCCGACAATTCTCGAGGGCGTCTTCCCCGATGAGACCGCGCACCGCGTCCTCGAACCGGTGGCTCTCCTCCATTGTGACGTGGATGCCTACCGGTCAGCGCGGGACGTCGTCGAATGGACCCTGCCCCGACTGAGCGCCGGCGGGTTGATCGTGCTCGACGACTATGGCTTCTTCGGATGCGAGGGGGTCACGGCGTTCGGTAACGAGCTACGGGCGCGGCGCGACCTGCTCTTCCTCCACAATCTGAACGGCCACGGCATCTTCCTGAAGCGGTGACTCTGCGCCGCGACGGATCGCCGAGCGGAAGTCGCCCAGGCGCTAGACTGCAAGCGGCTTCCTCGGAGGTGCGAGATGGCTTCAGCGACGCGCGTCGCGGTGATCACAGGCGGCGGAACGGGAATCGGACGGGCGAGCGGGCTCCTCCTTGCCGACGCGGGTATCGACGTGGTCGTCAACTACTCACGGTCGGAAACAGATGCGGCCGCGACCGCCAGCGATATCGAGAAGAAGGGCGTGCGTGCGCGGGCCATTCGCGCCGACGTGTCGAAACGGGAGGACTGCGAGCGCCTCATCGAGGGCGCGGTGGCGGCCTTCGGCCGGGTGGACATCCTCGTCAACTCGGCGGGGATGACCCGCTTCGTGCCGTATCCGAAACTCGACGACCTCGACGATGAGATCTGGGACCAGATCCTGCGCACGAACCTGATGTCGGCGTTCTGGACCAGCCGGGCCGTCTCCCGCCACATGCTGAAGCAGGGAGACGGCGCGATTGTCAACGTCGCCTCCATTGCCGGCCACGGCACGAATGCCAGTTCCATCCCCTACGCGGTCTCGAAGGGCGCGATGATCACGCTCACGAAGACCATGGCGCGCGCCCTCGCGCCCACCGTGCGGGTCAACGCCGTCGCGCCGGGGGTGGTCGAGACGCGCTGGGTGGGCGATAACGAGGAGTTCAAGGCGGCCGGGCGCGCCGCGACGCCGCTCGGCAGGAACGCCGCCGCGGAGGATGTCGGCCGTGCCGTGAAATACCTCGCCCTGGATGCGACCTTCGTCACCGGGCAGATCCATAACGTGGACGGCGGTCGCGTCATTTGACCTGGCATCCCGCTCCGGTCGCCGATGTCCGCCGGATCTGTGTGGTGGGCGCGGGGCTCATGGGCTGGCAGATCGCGCTCATGAGCGCCCGAGCAGGTTATCGGGTAGCGCAGTTCGATATCAGCCCCGAGGCGCTACGGAACGCGCGGGAACGACAGGCGGCGACGCTCCAGGAGTGGGCCGCTCAGGGAAGGCTTGGCCTGCTCGAGGCGAGCGTCGAGCCGCCCGCGGTTGTTCTGGAGCGGATCGAGCAACACGCCGATCTCGCCGCCGCCTGTGCGAGCGCGGACATGACGATCGAGGCTGCCACGGAGCGGATCGAAGTCAAGCGGGAGATCTTCCGGCAGCTGGACTCGGCCGCGCCCCGCGAGGCGATCCTCTCGACGAATAGCTCATCGATCCAGAGTCGTCGCCTTGCCGATGCGGTGCGTTTCCCGGATCGGCTCTGCAACTTCCACTTCACGAATCACCCCTGGCTGAGACCCTACGTCGAGACGATGACATGCGGGGCGACCCGCGACGATGTTCTGGATCGCGCCTACCGGGTCGGGCGGTCGCTGGGCATCGCCTCGGCGCGCGTCCACGGCGAGAGCCAGGGATTCATCCACAACTACGTCTGGCGGCAGATCAAGAAAGCGGCGATGACCCTCGTCGATCGCGGCCACGCCTCGGTCGAGGATGTCGATCGGGCGGTGATGATCGGCCTGCGCTGCCCGCTTGGGCCGTTCCAGATGATGGATCGGGCGGGGCTCGACGTGATGCTGGATATCGAACGACAGTGGTTCGCCGAATCGGGCGAGGAGCGCGATCGGCCGCCGAAGGTGCTCGAGGATCTCGTGGTGGCGGGGCATCTCGGCGTCAAGACCGGGCGTGGTTTCTACAGCTACCCCAACCCCTCATTCGAGGAGTCGGGGTGGTTGTTTGGCCAGAATCAGCAAGCGAAGGAGTAGATCCGTGCCGATATCCCGCGAACGCTATCTGACAGGGACAACGTATGCCGATTGGGTCGCGGCGATGACCCGCAATCGCGAGCGGCTCGAGGCAGCCGAGAAGAACATCCAGATCGATCCCGCCGACGTCGCGTTCTTCAAAGGCCTGCCGCGGACCACGCACGTCGCCGTACTGGCCGAGGACTGGTGCGGCGACGTCATCGCCAACCTGCCGGTGCTCGCCCGACTGAGCCAGGAGTCCGGAAAGATCGACTTCCGGATCTTCAACCGCGACCAGAACCTCGATCTGATGGATCAGTACCTCAACCGTGGCGAGTTCCGCTCGATCCCCGTGTTCGTGATCATGGACCACGACTTCAAGGAGATCGGGTCGTTCAAGGAGCGACCGGATTCGGTCACGAAGTTGCGCGCCGAGAAGCGGGTGCAGGTGTACGCCAGCGACCCCGCATTTGGCTCGCCAGACAGCCCGGTCGAGTCCCTGCCTGAGGACGTGCGGGCGCGCCTGCAGGCCGCCCTCGCCCGCTCGCGGGAAGAGACGGTGCCCTTCGCGAACCGCGAGGTGGTGCGGGAACTGCGCGAGATCTTCGCCCGGGCCGCCTGAGGGCGACCGGACCGCGATCGCCGGGCGGGTCTCGCCCGGCGATCGCGGGTTGCCACCGTTTACCGGCTTGACAGCTTCTTGCTCCTGAGAAGGCACACCCGCCAGGGCCGCCGGAGTCCGCGGCCTGGCCAGCAAAGGCGACCCGATCCGTGCACCGGCACCCCGGGATCCGCCACCCCACCTCACCCCGCGATCCTGTACGATCCGGGCGGTGCCACGGGTCGACGGGAGCGCCTCTTTCCAGCCAGGGACGCCGACGACCGTGCCCGCGCGCATCCGGCGCATGGTCGATGCCTTCGCCGCCGCCTTTCCGGAGACGCTGCCGGATCCGGGCTCGGACGGTGTGCCTCGGGCCGGCCGGCACGTGCGCTGCGCGGGAGACAACGGAGCGCAGGTGTACGCCGCGGGGAAGATCCACGAGCGGTCGGCGCGCGGACGGGTGGCGGCCCGGTCGGCGCCTCTCCCCAGCGGCTGGTTCCTCCGCTTTGTCCTCCTCGACTGCGCGATGGTGTCGTTGAGCGGCGCCCGGGCATTCTCTCGCGCCGACCCGGAGGTCCTCCGCGCCCAGCGACGGATGGCCGACCCGGCTTTCCTCAACGGCCTGGCGGCCCCTCTCAAGACGGCATTTCCGGGGCGCCCGGTCCACGTCGACCGGAACAGCCTGTTCGTCAATCGCGGTCTCGCATTCGTGCGTGAGGCCTCGATCTCGCTGCCGCTCCCAGAGACCGCCGGTGAGGATGACCGACTCTGCGCGGCGCTCATCGCGATCGCTTCGGCCTTCCTCTCGGGTGGCGAGAGCGCGGTGGCCGCGCCGTCCGATCCCACCCAGGAACGCGAGGTGCGCCGCGGCCACCTCCGTCTCATCCAGTAAGGGCGGGGAGACCCGTCACGTCCGAGGCGAGTCCGCGTGACGATCTCCGCGACCGCGCGATCGCCATCACCGGCGCGGCGAGCGGCATCGGCGTCGACACCGCCGAACTCGCGCTCGCCCGAGGCGCACGGGTGGCGCTCCTGGATCGTGACGCCGAGCGACTGACCGCTGTCCAGCGGACGCTGGCCGACCGTTTCGGGCACGAGCGCGCGATCGCCCTCTTCACTGATGTGACCGATCGTGCCTCCGTCGAGAACGCGTTTCACGGGGTGGAGCGCGCGTTCGGGCGTGTCGACGCGGCAGTGGCGTGCGCCGGCATCCTGCGGGACAACCTCCTCTTTCGTATGAGCGAGGAGGACTGGGACGATGTGGTCGATGTGCATCTCCGCGGGGCATTCCTCGTGGCGCGCGCGGCGCAGGGATTCATGGTCCCGCGCCGCTACGGGCGCATCATCCTCCTGTCGTCGATCTCCGCGCTGGGGCTGCGCGGTCAGGCGAACTACGCCACGGCGAAGGCGGGCATCCAGGGACTGGCGCGCACTCTGGCGATCGAACTCGGCCCCTTTGGGATCACCACCAACGCGGTCGCCCCGGGATATGTGGACACGCCGATGACCCGCGCCGTCGCGGCGCGGCAGAACCTGGATTGGGACACGCTCGCCGAGTCCTGGGCCAGGGAAGTCCCGCTCGGACGGATCGCGCGGCCGCGCGATGTCTCGCTGGTTATCGCCTTCCTCCTCAGCGATGACGCCGCCTACGTCAACGGTCAGACGATCTACGTGGCGGGCGGTCCGCGAGGCTGATCGTCGTCGCGGCGTCGCGGGCGTGGCCCGCGCGGGTGGTACGATGGCCTGAATGGAACCGTCGCCGTACGTCACGACCCGCACGTTCGGCGACGCCCGCGTCAGCCTCATCTCCGACGGGTCGGGCCGATCGACGATCGTGCGCGACCTCCTGGTCCCCGAAGCGATGTGGCGGGCTGAGGTCCCGGAGGCGGACGACCTCGGCGAGATCACGGTCGGGTACAACTGCGCGCTCATCGAGACGGGCGGGGCCCGCGTGCTGGTGGATCTCGGCTTCGACGATCCCGGTCCCCACTCGATGTGGAGGCCGCCTCGCCATCAGCGCTCGCCGGGACTGGTCGCCGGTCTCCGCGCGCTGGGTTTCGTCCCGGACGAGATCAGCCATGTGATCGTCACCCACGGCCACGGCGACCACTTCGCGGGCGCGAGCGAGATCCGCGATGGCGTTCGCCAGCCGAGATTCCCGAGGGCGCGCCACACGATCGGCCGGGCCGACTGGGATACGCTGCCAGCCCGACACGACCCACACTCGCTGCTCTCGGTCCACCTCGGAACCGTCGCGCGGGCGGGCCTCCTCGACCCCATCGACGGCGATCGGACGATCGTTCCCGGCATCGATGCGCTGGCAACGCCCGGGGAGTCGCCGGGCCACCTCTGCGTGCGGGTCGTCTCGGGCGGGGCGCGCTTCTACTTCGTCGGCGACCTCTTCCACCATCCATGCGAAGTGCGAAACCTCTCGTGGGTGTCGCGCGGAAGGGACGCCGCGATCATGGAGCGGTCGCGGCGGCGGATGCTCGCCGACGCGGGGCCGGACGCGACATGGGCGTTCACCCATCGCCCATTCCCGGCCTGGGGACAGATCCTCCCCGAGGGCGACGGCTACCGCTGGATCGATCGGCCCTGAGGACCGATCGCGCTTACGCTCCGCCGGCGAGCGAAGCGCCGTCGGCGGCGACGCGGGCATCGCTCGCGATCACATCCTCGACCCGTTCGGCGCGATAGCGGGCCAGACGTTCCGCCAGCGCGGAATCGGCAGTCGCGAGGATCTGCAGCGCGAGCAGGCCGGCGTTCAGCGCCCCGCCGATCGCGACCGTCGCCACCGGCACGCCGCGCGGCATCTGTACGATCGAGAGGAGAGAGTCCAGACCCTGCAGGTGGGCCGAGGGAGCCGGCACGCCGATGACGGGTAGGATCGTGTGCGCCGCGAGCATGCCGGGAAGGTGCGCCGCGCCACCGGCGGTCGCGATGATCACGCGGACCCCTCTTTCCGCGGCGGCCCGCCCGTACTCGGCCATGCGATCGGGCGTACGGTGCGCCGAGAGGACGCGGACCTCGAACGGCACGCCGAACTCGGCAACGATCTCGGCAGCCGGGCGAAGCATCGCCCAGTCGGACTCGCTCCCCATCGCGATGCCGACGCTTGGTGCCGGGTTCACCATCCGATCATACGGGCCGCGGCACGGGCGCGCGCGAGCGCATCCGCGGGCGAGTCGGCCAGCGCGGTCACGTGCCCCATCTTGCGTCCGCGGCGGACCTCGGCCTTGCCATAGATGTGCACGAAAGAATCCGGCACCGCGGCGACCGCCTCCAGGCCCGTCGGTCGGGCCGGACCGCTGGTCGTACCGAGCAGGTTCACCATCGCGGCCCCACCGCAGACCATGGTCGTCGGACCGGGCGGCCGCCCGGAGGCGATCCGGCAGAGATTCGTGAACTGCGACGTAAGACACGCCTCGATCGAGTAGTGGCCGGAGTTGTGAGGCCGGGGCGCCAGTTCGTTGGCGAGGACCCGCCCATCGGCAAGAAGGAACATCTCGACCGCGAGCAATCCGACCGCGCCACTGGCGGCGGCGGCACCGCGCGCGACCGCCCTCGCACCATCCGCGCTGGCCGCGTCGATCGGCGCCGGTGCGATCACCTCGTGGCAGATGTGATTCTCCTGGGTGGTCGCGACGACGGGGTAGAGGACCATCTCCCCGCCAGAGCCGATCGCGACGGTGGTGGCGAGTTCGGCAACGAAGGGCACCCAACGCTCGGCGTAGAGGCCGCCCGGCGCGCCGGCGCCGGTGCCACCGCCCAGTCGTTCGAGCGCGGCGCCGATGTCATCCCCCGCGCGCAGCGTCACATTGCCATACCCATCGTAGCCATTCCGCCGCGCCTTCACGACGATCGGCCATCCCCACGCCTCGCCGATGCGACGCACGTCATCGACCGATGCCACGGGCGAGAAGTCGGGCACGGGAACTCCGGCCGCCTGGAGCATCTGCTTCTGCGTCAGCTTGTCCTGGATGACCGCGAGCACCGCCGCGGACGGGAAGACGGGACATCCCCGCTTCTCGAACCACGCGAGCGCCGCCGGATCGATGAACTCGTTTTCCAGCACGATAGCGTCCGAGGCCATCAGAAGGCGCGCCCGCACAGCCTCCTCGCGCCAGTCGCCCACGATCTCCGCGGCAGGACCGACGATCTGCCCGGCCGGCGACCCCCCGGCGCGTTCGACCACGGTGACCGCGCATCCCTCGCCCGGAGCGGCCTGAGCCGTCATGCGAGCCAGTTGTCCGCCGCCGATGATGCCGATCCGCACGCGATGGCAGTCTAGCCCGACGTGAAGCGGCAGGTCCTGGCATGGCCTCTACGATTGCGTGCGTGCGCATCCTCGCCATCGATGTCGGTACAGGCACGCAGGACATCCTGCTCTGGGACACGGAACAGCCGATCGAGAACGGCATAAAGCTGGTGATGCCGTCGCCTACCGCGATCGCCGCCAACCAGATACGCGCCGCGACCCACGATCGAGCGCCTTTGCTCCTCGTCGGCGTGACCGCCGGCGGTGGGCCCTCGATGTGGGCGGCAGAGGATCACCTGCGAGCCGGGCTGCCCGTCTTCGCCGAGCCGCTGGCGGCGCAGAGCTTCGACGACGATCTCGCGAAGATCGAGGCACTCGGCATCCGGATCGTCGGCAGTGCCGCCGAAGCCCCGACGGCGTGTCGCACGGTGGTCCTGGGCGACCTGCACCTGGGCGCGATCCGTGCGAGCCTGCGCGCGTTCCACCAGGTACCGGAGTGGGATGCGCTGGCGGTGGCGGTGTTCGACCACGGCGCGGCACCGCCGGATGTGAGCGATCGTCGATTCAGGTTCGCGCACCTCGCGCGCACCGTGGAGGCGAGGAACGATCTCCGGGCGTTCGCCTATGCCGGAGACGCGATCCCCACCCACCTCACACGCATGGCCGCGGTCGCGGCGGCGGCGCCCGTGGAGATGCCCCTCGTGGTAATGGATACCGGACCGGCGGCGATCCTGGGCGCGCGCGACGACCCGGCGGTCGCGGCCTGGCGGACGCGCCTCGCCGTCAACGTGGGGAACTTCCACACGCTTGCGTTCGGCATCGAGGAGGAGCGGATCGTCGGGATCTTCGAGCACCACACCGGCGAACTTACCGCGGCGCGCCTCGAGACCTACCTGGCGCAACTCAGCGACGGCACGATCTCCAACGACGAGGTGTTCCAGGATCGGGGGCACGGTGCGGTGACCTGGGAGCGCCGCGGACCGCCACCGACCTTCCGCGCCGTGACGGGACCGCGCCGGCGGTTGTTGAGCCCCGGGTCAGGCGCCTATCACGCCGCGCCGTACGGCGACATGATGCTGGCCGGTTGCTTCGGCCTCCTGCACGCCGCGGCGGTTCATCTTCCGGCCGCGGCCGGAATGACACTGGCCGACGCCCTCTCGAACTGATCCGGCCGTGCCGCCAGCCACGGTGGCGGCGTGGATCCCGGAGCCTGGTGCTTCATCGTCCAGGCCTCCAGTTCGTGAGCGAGACGGACCTCCATCCGCTGCGGGTGCCCGGGGTCGGCTGTCCCGCTGGAGGCCAGAATGGTCGCCTCTCCGCCCGTCTGGAGGTCGAACGCCATGAGACCGGGGCTGAACAGATCTTCGAGGTGGGGATACCCATCGGCGCGGTCGTTTCGGTGGAGGAAGCGCCAGTACCAGAGATCGGTCTGCACGAACAGGCCGGGACTGACGCGGCCGTGGTGGGCTGACCACCCGAACACGCCCACGGGCAGCGCCTCGGGCCAGGCCCGGGCGACGATGCCGTACGTGCGGGACTCGATGCCGTACCGCCAATCGAGCGCGCCGTTCGTCCGCTCGTTCACGGTGCGATTGGCGAGAAAGATCGTTACCCGCAGTCGGATCGGCTGCGGGGAGTCGACGACTCGGTAGCGGACGACCGCGGTCGCCTTGCGCGGCAGCAGGGAGATCGACTTCTCGATCGTGACCTCACGGACGCGCCAGCGCCACACGATGCGATCGTCATCCCGTCGCACCGACTCCAGATGGAGGTGCCCTCCGGGGTGGATGGTGCCATCGTGATACTCGTTCGTGGCCAGCGCGATCCGTTCTCCGCCGTCGCGATCCGGGCTCTCGATCTCCTCATCCATCTTGGCGACGAGAACGCGCCGCTCGCCCGATGGATCGGTCACCATCAGCGTTCCGTGGGAAGAACGCGCGCACGCCCCCAGGGCGGTGCCCGCGGCGGCGCAACCGGCGCGATTGGTGAGGATCCACTCGCGATCGAGCGCCACATCGGGATCGATGACCTGGCTGCGATCGAGCGTTGTCCAATCGTACGACGCCACACGAACCTCCACTGACCAAGAATCCGCGACCCGGGGTGGAGTTGCGTACCGAATGCGTAACGATTCGGCATCTCCGTTATGTAGAGATTCAGCCTATCGTGTTCGCCGGCGGGGGTCAATAAGCGATTGCGGCGCCGCTGGCCGCGGTGGGCCGGTTGCCCGATCCTCCGGCGGAGGGTACGATTCCCGGACGCGTGCCACCGAGTGTCAGCCGTGGGTCGCCGTCGAGCCCGGTGGCGGTAACGCCGCGATGACCGGACCTCGACCATGAGGTATCTGCGCGTCATCCTCGGTTACGCGTCGCCCTACCGGCGTCTCGGCTGGACGACCATCGGCTGGCACTTCGTGCAGGTCCTCCTCGCGATGTCGCTGCCCGAGATCGTCCGGCAGGCGATCGACCGGGGCCTGGGCGAGCGGAACTTCGGCTTCCTGATCGGCGCGGCGGCGCTGACGATCGTTCTCGCCCTCATTCGCGACGCAGTCTGGTATCGGGTCACCTACGGGTATCAGCGCTTCGCGTCCAGCGTTGCCTTCGACCTGCGCGATCGCATTTACGAGAAGGTCCAGCGTTCCTCCTACGCCTACCACACCCGCGCGCGGTCCGGCGATCTCTTCGCCCTCTCCTCGATCGATACCAGCGCGATCGAGGAGTTCCTCAACGGCGGTCTGAACTCCCTCTTCAACCTGACCTTCCTCCTTGTCCTCATCATCGCGATCCTCATCACGATCGATCCGAGCCTGACCCTCATCGCCGTCACGGTGGTCCCGCTCGTCGCCGTGATCGCGCTGCTCTATGCCGGACCGGCGCGAGAGCGGTCGCGCCGCATCCAGCACGAGTACGGCCAGTTGACGGCGATGCTCCAGGAGAACCTGACCGGCATGCGCGTCGTCAAGGCGTTCGCGGCCGAGCCGCGCGAGGTCTCCCGATTCGGAAAGCACGCCGATACGCTGTTCGATGCGGCGTTCCGCCTCGGCGCGCTCAATGCGTGGGTGTTCCCGTTGATGAGCCTCGTCACCGCCGCCGGGATCGCGGCGGTCTTCTGGGTAGGCGGCGACCGGGTTCTCGACGGCCACCTGACCCTCGGCAGCCTTGTCGCCTTCACCCAGTACCTGGGCATGGTCGTCACTCCGGTCCGCCAACTCGGCCTGACACTGAATCTGGTCTCCGGCGCGGCGGCCGGAGCGGAACGCATTCAACGCTTGTTCGACCAGCGCGATGTGATCGAGACGGTCGAGGAATCGCGTGCCAAGCCGGAACTGCCCGAGATCGTTGGGGGCGTATCGATCGAGGGCGTCTCATTCCGCTATCAAGGGGCGAACCAGTCCGCGCTCTCCGACATCGATCTGACGGTCAACCCCGGCGACACCGTGGGGATCGTGGGGCTGACCGGCGCGGGGAAGACGACGCTCGGCCTCCTTCTCGGGCGGTTCTACGACCCGGCCGCCGGGGTGGTCCGCATCGATGGCCGGGACATCCGCGAGATCAGCCTGCCGTCACTACGTCGTCAGCTCGGGTACGTCTTTCAGGACCCGTTCCTCCACTCCGCGACCGTGGCCGAGAACATCGCCTTCGGGCGCCACGATGCGACGCAGGAGGAGATCGAGCGGGCGGCGCGCACCGCGTGCATTCACGACTTCATCACCACGCTACCCCTCGGCTACGACACCCCGCTCGGCGAACGCGGTGTGACTCTTTCGGGCGGTCAGCGACAGCGTATCGCGCTGGCGCGGGCCCTGCTCATCAATCCGCGGATCCTCATCCTGGACGACACCACTTCGGCGCTCGATCCCGTGACGGCGACAGAGATCTGGTCGCGGATCACGTCGGCACGGGCGGGGCTGACGACGTTCGTGATCGCCCAGCGCCTCGCCGCGGTGCGCGATGCCGACCGCATCATCGTCCTCGAGTCGGGCCGCATCGTCGAACGCGGCCGCCACGATGAACTGGTCGAGCAGGGGGGCCTCTACGCGACGCTCTGGAAACAGCAGGCCGCTCAGGCAGGGGATGTCGCCGATCAGGAGGCACTCCGAACGCCGGTCGCGGTGGGCGAGGGAGCGTCGGGCACGGCGCATCGCGGTCCGAGCGAGGACAGCGGCCGCCTCGAATTGAACGTCGAGGACGACACGGTGATGGGCCGCCCCTACGACCACAAGATGATGCGACGGCTGCTCGATATGACCCGGCCGATGCATCGCCTGACATACCTGGCGGTCGGCGTGATGATCCTGTGGACGGTGGGCAACCTCGCCGGCCCGATCGTGCAGAAGATGCTCATCGACGATGCGCTGATCGATCCGAATCGAGAGATGCTCCACCTCCTCGCGATCCTCTTCTTCGGCACGCACCTGTTCCAGCATGGCTGGGGCTACGCCTACAACTGGTGCCTCCATCGCCTCGCACAGCGGGCGCTGCAGATCCTCCGCACCACCCTGTTCAACCACCTGCAGAGCCTGTCGATGGGGTTCTACGACCGCTACAAGGTCGGGCGCCTGATGTCGATCATGACCGGCGACATCCAGGCGATCAGCCAGTTGCTCTCGAATGCGCTGGTGGTGGGCGCGGGCGACTTCATGATCCTCATCGGCGTGATCGTGACCCTCCTGGTCATCAACACCAAGCTCGCCCTGTTGACCTTCTCGATCCTCCCCGCGATCGTGGTCACGTCGGTGGTACTCCGCCGCATCGTGCGCGATCGTTACCGGGAGTGGCGGCGCCACTCGTCCATCGCCAATGGCTCGCTGGCGGAGAACATCGCCGGGGCGCGGGTGACGCAGGCATTCGCGCGCGAGGAGGTCAATCGCGGCAACTTCGACGTCCTGAACCGCAACTTCCGGGACGCGGTGTTCTCCGCCACGCGGGTCGCGGCCGCGTTTGGCCCGAGCATGGACGTCATCTCGTCGGTCGCGACCGCGCTGCTCATCGTCTATGGCGGAGCGCTCGTCATCAGCGGAGAACTCACCGTCGGCGCCCTCGTCGCCTTCGTCTCGCTCACGACGCGCTTCTTCGAGCCGATTCGCGATCTCTCCGCGAAGTACAACCAGGTCCAGGCCGCCATGGCCGGCTCCGAGCGCGTTTTCGCGCTGCTCGACACACCGCCCACGGTCGAGGATCGGCCCGGGGCACGCGACCTGCCACCGATCGCCGGACACCTCAAGTTCGACGATGTCTCCTTTGGCTATATCCCCGGGCGGCGCGTCCTTCACCACATCGACCTGGATGCTCGTCCGGGCCAGCAGGTCGCGATCGTGGGGCCCACCGGGGCGGGGAAGACCTCCATCATCAGCCTGGCGATCCGCTTCTACGACATCAACGCCGGATCGATCACCGTCGACGGCGTGCCCATCGACAGCGTGACCCAGGCGTCACTGCGCCGCCAGGTGGGGGTGGTTCTGCAGGACCCCTTCCTCTTCGCGGGGACGATCTCGGAGAACCTCCGCTTCGGGCGGCCCGAGGCGACGAGGGCAGAACTGGAAGAAGCGTGCCGGATCGTGGGGATCCACACCCGCATCACCGAACTGCCGCTCGGCTATGAGACGCTGCTCTCCGAACGGGGAACGAACCTCTCCGCCGGGGAGCGGCAGTTGCTCTCCTTCGCCCGGGCTCTGCTGGCCGATCCGCGCATCCTCATCCTCGACGAGGCGACGGCGAACGTCGACACGCAGACCGAGGCGAACCTCCAGGAGGCGATGCGGTTTCTCCTCAAGGGACGCACCGCGATCATCATCGCGCACCGCCTTTCGACCATCCGCTCCGCGGACAAGATCGTGGTGCTTGAGGCGGGTCGCATCGCCGAGGTGGGAACGCACGCGGAACTCGTGCGCGCGGGGGGACATTACGCGCGTCTGCACCGCGCGCTCGCGGGTACCCCACGCGATCACGCGGCCTGAGGCGGCACCAGCGCCTGACGCTCAGTGCTGGGTCAGTTCGATCCGGTTGCCCTCGGTATCGACGAAGTAGAAGCAGCGCATGTCAGGTCGCTCCACGATGTCGGTGAGCAATCTGACTCCGCTCGCCCGCACCCGGGCAAACGCCGCGTCCAGATCGTCGACCTCGATCGCCAGGTGGGTCGAGCGGTAGTCGGGGCGAGGGATGTCGTCGCGATAGCGGACGAGATGGATCATCGTGTTGCCGAGATCCAGAAAGACGACCGTCTCCGGGAAGTAGCTCGGCGTCGCGTGGCGCTCGATGGCGAGAAGGTCGCGCCAGAAGCTCTCCGCCCGCGCCAGGTCCCACACCGGCAACGTGGCGTGAAAGAGCCGCATCGCCCGGACCACGGTCGATTCTAGAATGGCGCGGCCCCGCGGCCGGGCGCAGGAGGGTGGCGATGGCGAAGCGCGTTGGCGGTGGCACCCACGCCTACGAACTCGATCCGACCTGGGGACGCCTGCCCGACGGCTGGGAGTATCGGGACGTCGTCGGCGTGCGCGTCGGACGTGACGGCCGGGTCTACGCGTTCAACCGAGGCACTCACCCGATGATCGTCTTCGATCGGTCGGGAGCGATCGTCGCGACCTGGGGCGATGGAATCTTCGGGAACCCGCACGGCCTGGCGATGGGACCGGACGGGACGCTGTATTGCGTCGACAACGGCGACCATACGGTGCGCGCCTTCACCCCGGAGGGCGCCTTGAAATGGACGATCGGCACGCCGGGCATCGCGAGCGACACGGGATGGACGGGCAGTTACGACACGCTCCGCGGCGGCCCGCCCTTCAACCGCCCTACCAACCTCGCGGTGGGCGCGCAGGGCGACCTGTACGTCAGCGACGGATACGGCAACTGCCGGGTGCATCGTTTTTCGGCCGATGGCGCCCTCAAACAGAGCTGGGGAAGTGCCGGAAGGGGTGCGGGGCAGTTTCGCCTCCCCCACGGCGCCTGCGGCGAGCCGGACGGTTCCGTCCTGATCGGCGATCGCGCCAACTTCCGGGTGCAGCGGTTCACCGCCGACGGTCAGTACCGGGACGAATGGGCCGACGTGCAGATGCCCGATGACATCTACCGCGACGCCGACGGGATCTACTACGTGGCCGAACTGGGCAAGGACGGCGCCCGAGCCGGCGACCTCGGGTCACGCGTGACGGTGCGGGACCGGAGCGGTCGCATCCTGGCCTCGTGGGGGGACACGGGCGACCCGACCGAACCTGGCAACATCTGCGCCGCCCACGGGATCTGCACGGATGCCGACGGCAACGTCTACGTGGGTGAAGTGACCCAGACGGCGCGGATCGGTGCTGGCCTCGTCCCGGCTGGAACGCACGTCTTCCAGAGGTTCGTCCGCGTCTGAGGCTCGCTCCGCTCAGTAGTGGCCGCGGTGGGCGCCGGCATAGAACCGGGGCGAACGGCGGCCGTCGGTCGGCGCGATCGTCCGGATCGGGATCGGCGACGACTCGTGGGCGACGAGCCACATCCTGGCCTCGTCGTGAAGATCCGCAAGCTGGGCCTCCTCCAGGATCATCCGCTTCATGAACGGCTGGAGGATCTGATCGGGCTGGGCGATCAGAGCCGTGAGATGGGGATCGCGGTGCGACCATCGGCGGACGCACGAGCGGAACGCCGCGGCCGTACCCTGGCGGAGCGCCTCGCGAAGCTCGGCGCGGAACGCCAGATACTGGTCGATCGCGCCGGGGCGACCGGCCCGTTCCCCGGCACGGCGGCCCTGGCCGGAACCTTGACGATCGCTGCGCGCGTTCATCTGTGCCCTCCCGGCGGACTCGTCGAGCGCCGCCGATGAGGTGATTCTCGCCCGGACGGCGCGGAACCAGAACTCCCCTGAAGTCCCAGCGCGAGTAGCCCGGTAGTCCCTCCATCGAATCCCGTCTTCAGCGGGTCAGACGGGTCCTGTCTCTCGAAGGGTCGCGGGGAGGCATGGGACCGCACGCACGCCCCCATTCCGCGGCGACCGATTCGGCGCGCGCGCTCGCCGCGTGGTGCGACCCTAGAATCGATCGTTGTCCACGCTGGCCGCACCCCACACATCGTACGGCGGCAGCCGGCTCCTCTGGCCGGCGATCGCTATCGGCGTGGGCACGCTCGTGGGGCTCCTCCCCTGGCAGGTGGGACTCCCCCTCGGCCTCGCGGGTGCGGCTCTGATCCTCTCGATCGCCCGGCCGCGTCTCGCCGTGTACGGTCTGGCGCTCGCCTCACCTCTGGCGACGGTCGCGGAACTGCGCCTCGGCGGCATCGGCATCACCGCCACCGATGGCCTCATCGTGCTGGCGCTCGCCGGGCTCTCTCTCCAGATCGCGCGCGACCGATCGCCGCTCGCGCCGCCGTGGGCACTGGCCGGCGTGGGGCTGTTCGTGGGCCTGGCGCTTCTCTCCACGGGCTGGATCGTGTCGGCATCGCTGGCGGTGAAGGAGATCGTCCGGTGGGCGCAACTGGGCCTGATGATCGCGCTCGTGCCGATGGCGCTCGTTCAGCGTAGCCACGCGCTGCGTTTCACCGGCCTCCTCCTCCTCGGGGGCGCGATTGAGGGCATCCTCGGCGCGTACCAGTTCGCCTTCCGCGTGGGACCGCCGAGTTTCGAGGTGGGGCGCTTCTTTCGCGCGCACGGAACCTACGGTCAGCCGAACCCCTTCGCCGGTTACATGGAGATGGTGCTGCCCGTCGCGCTGGCTCTGGGCCTGGCAGGCATACTCGTTCTGCTCCGTGCCCCAACGCGTCCGAGCGCCGCCGCGGCCAGGTTTCCCCGGTCGCTCGTCGTGCTCGCCCTGGGGGTCGCGACGATCACCGGCGCCGCGCTGGCGATGAGCTATTCGCGGGGAGCCTGGATAGGCCTCGCCGCGGGACTCCTGGCGATGGTCCTCTTCTCGGGGCGGCGCGCCATCGGCGCGGTCGGCGTGGTCTCTATCGCGGCGCTCCTCATCGGGTCGCTCGGTCTGATCGACCTCCTGCCCGCTTCCGTCTCGGATCGCTTCGTATCGATCACCAGATCGTTCGGCGTGTTCGACGCCAGTCGCGTCGTCCCGACAGCCGAGACCTGGGCGGCCGTGGAGCGTATGGCCCACTGGCAGGCCGCATGGGAGATGTTCCTCTCCCAGCCACTCCGTGGTGTTGGCATCGGGCAGTACGTCGCGGTCTACGCCGACTTTCACATCCCGCCGTGGATCGATCCTCTCGGACACGCGCACAATTACTACCTGAATGTGCTGGCCGAGCTCGGAGTCCCGGGCCTGGTGCTCTACATCGGGATGCTGGCGGGGATGGTCTTGACGACGGTGCGCGCGATCGGCGCGGCACACGATCCGGTCCTTCGGGCGCTGGCGGTGGGGATCCTCGGGGTACTCGTTGCCACCGCGGCCCACAACGCGTTCGACAACCTGTACGTCGCGGGCATGAACGTTCACCTTGGGGCGCTCGTCGGTCTCGCCGTGGCCGTCGGGCGCATATCGCGCCGGGTGGTAGACTCCCCACACTTTGCTCCCTGACGTGGAGGGGCAGGCGTCGGGTCCGCGTCCGTCGGACGACGCGCCCGACCCCGGATTCCGCCGCCGGTTCGTCAACATCAGGACGGCGATCTCGTTCGGGCTCGGCCTGGCGATCATCGCCCTGCTGCTGAACCGGCTGGACATCGACGTGGCGCAGACGTTGCGGGCGATCGGCGAGGCGGATGGTCGGCTCGTGCTCCTCGCGCTCGGCCTCTACTACACGACGTTCCTCGCCCGCGGCCTGCGGTGGCAGGTGATGCTCCGCAATGCCGGGCTGACACCGCCGTCCAGCCTCTTCCTGGGCCTGGTCATCTTTCTATCCTGGTTCGCCAACTGTCTGGTTCCGGCAAAACTGGGCGATGTCTATCGCGCTTACCTGCTGAAGAAGCATCGGAGCATCTCGGCCTCATTCGCGGGGGGAACGATCATCGCCGAGCGGCTGATCGACCTCTCGTTCGTCCTCCTCCTCAGCGGCGCGGCGGTCCTGGTCATCTTCCCCTCGCGGGTGCCCGACGGGGTGGTTCCGGTGCTGATCGTCGGTGGCGCCGCGGTCCTCGGTGCGGGCGTCGCGCTGCTCTCTCTGCGCCGGTGGGAAGGGGCGATCGTCCGTTTCCTGCCTCGGCGGGTGCACGGCATCTTCGACCGGTTCCATGGCGGCACGGTGGCCGCATTCGGCTCCTACCCATCGCTCGCCATTCTGACGGTGCTCGCGTGGGCGGCGGAGATCGCGCGGTTCTGGCTCGTGGCGCACAGCCTATCGCTCTTCAACGGCGAGCCCATGGTGCAGCAGATCGCCATCGCCACGTTCGTCGCCCTCGGTTCGGCGATCTTCACGACCGCGGCACCCACTCCGGGGGGACTGGGGGCCGCGGAACTGGCGATCGTTGGCGCGCTCGCCCTGACCGGCCGCGTGGGGGAGATCGCGGTCGCCGCGGCGTTGCTCGATCGGCTGATCAGTTACTGGAGTCTCATCGCCCTGGGACTGATCCCTTTCCTCTCCTGGGAGATCCGGTCGGCGCCAGGTCTGGCGGTGGCCAGCGTGTCGCGTGCGCATCGGGATTGACTACAACGCCGCCCTGAAACAGGGTGGGGGGATCGGCCGCTACACGCGCGGTCTGGTCAACGAACTCGTCACACGGTCGGACGACGATCAGTTCGTGCTCTTCTTCAACCACCCGCGAGGGCAACGTCCACCACGGGCATTCCCGGACCGCGCCAACGTCGTCGAGCGTCCGCTGGCGGTGCCCGACCGCTGGCTGACCGTCCTGTGGCATCGTCTGCACGTGCCGATCCCGATCGATCTGGTCACGGGCGCCGTGGACGTCTTTCACTTTCCGGACTTCGTCCTGCCGCCCGTTCGGCGTGGCGCGACGGTGGTGACAGTGCACGATCTCTCCTTCCTGATCCACCCCGAGACGGCGGATGAGGGACTCCGCCTCTATCTGGAGAGGACGGTCCCGCTCGCCGTGCGGGGGGCCGATCACGTCTTCGTCGACTCGGCGAACACGCAGAACGATCTGATCTGCCTGCTCGACGCCGACCCGCGCCGGGTGGACGTGGTCTACCCGGGTATCGATGCCGGTTTCGCGCCCGTGACCGACCCGGTGAACCTCGGCGAGGTGCGGCATCGCTACGCGCTGCATCACCCCTACATCCTCCACGTGAGCGTCATCGAGCCGCGAAAGAATCTCCCCCGCCTGTTCGCCGCCTACGCGCGACTGCGCCGCGATACCGGCTGCCGCCATCGCCTGATGATCGCCGGTGGGCTCGGGTGGATGTATGAGTCCGTATTCCAGGCGGTGGAGGAACTGGAACTGAGCGATAGCGTCGTGTTCCTCGGGCGCGTGCCCGAAGCGGACCTTCCGGCGCTGTACACACTGGCGGATCTCTTCGTCTACCCCTCACTCTACGAGGGCTTCGGTATACCGCCGCTCGAGGCGATGGCCTGTGGCACGCCGGTGGTCACCTCGAACGTCTCCTCCCTGCCCGAGGCGGTCGGTGACGCGGGCCTTATGGCGAACCCCACCGACATCGAGGGGCTCGCCGACGCGATGGCCCAGGTCCTGACGAATCCCGCCCTGGCCGAGGATCTGAGTCGTCGTGGCATCGCGCGGGCGGCACAGTTCTCCTGGCAGGCAGCCGCCGATAAGGTGCTCGGGGTCTATCGGCGCCTCGCCCAGGGCTAGGGTCGCGTGCGCGTCGGCGTGAACGCCTTGTTTCGCGGTCTCCCGGTGGGGATGGGCAGATACACCGACGCGTTGTTCGCGGAGGAGTCGGAACGACTGCCCGTCGAGCCGATCGCGCCGCGACGGAACGGGGGATCCTGGAACAAGCTCCTGTTCGAGCAGGTCGGCGCGCCGCGGGCGGCCCGGCGGATGGAGGTGGATCTGCTCCACTACCCGTACTTCGCCGCGCCTGTCATGGCGACCGCGCCGGTCATCGTGACGATCCACGACCTCATCCCGCTGCTGCTGCCCGCCTATCGAGGTTCCGCGCTCGTACGTGCCTACACCTTCCTGCAGGCCCGTGCCTGCGCGCGAGCGCGCTTGATCCTCACCGACTCGGCGGCGTCGATGGGCGACATCGTTCGCCATCTCGGCATCCGCGCCGCACGGGTACGGGTCGTGCCGCTGGGAATCGACGAGCAGTACCATCCGCGCGATGACGCGACGATGCGCGCATTCCGACGGGATGCCGATCTGCCCGAGCGCTATATCGTGTACGCAGGCGGGCTCGACGTACGAAAGAACGTTCCCGGACTCCTGCGCGCCTACGCACGCGCGCGACGGGAGCACGGCCTGAGTCTCGATCTGGCGATCACCGGGAACCCGGATCGCGGCGGATCGCTCTTCCCGGCGATCCGTGAGGAGGTGGAGCGCCTCGGCATCGGCGCGCACGTCCGCCTTCTCGGCGCGGTCGACGATAGGACGCTGCCGATGCTCCTCGCCGCGGCGACCCTCGCCGCCTATCCCTCGATGTATGAGGGCTTCGGTCTCCCCGTCCTCGAGGCGATGGCGAGCGGCGTGCCGGTGGTCTGTAGCGATCGGAGCGCGCTGCCCGAGGTCGCCGGGGACGCGGCGCTGCTCTTCGACCCGACCGACGAATCGGCGATCGCCAGGGCGCTTGCCCGAGGAATCGAGGATCGGCAATTCCGCGACCGCGCCCGGGAGGAGGGCATTGCCCGAGCGCGCGCGTTCACCTGGGAGCGCACGCGCCGCCTGACGGGCGCAGCCTACCGTGCCGCGCTGGAGGAGAACTGACACCTCCCATGAGGGTTCTGATGGTCTCGAAGGCGATGATCGTCGGCGCCTACCAGCGGAAGGCCGAGGAGATGGCGCGCCATGACGGCATCGACCTCACTGTTCTGGTGCCGCCCCGCTGGGAGGGGCCGGTCTCGCGCGTCGAGCGCACCTACACCCAGGGCTACGACCTCCGCGTCGTGCCGATCGCACTGCCCGGCCGCTACCACCTGCACTTCTACCCCACGCTGGCGCGGGAGATCCGCCGCCTGCGGCCGGACCTCCTGCATATCGATGAGGAGCCGTACAACTTCGCCACTTTTCTGGCCTACGCCGTCGGCCGGGGTCCGCGCCGGGTCTTCTTCTCCTGGCAGAACATCGACCGAGACTACCCGCCGCCCTTCGGCCAGATGGAGCGGTGGGTCCTGCGCCGAAGCGACGGTGCGATCGCGGGGAACGACGATGCCGCGCGCATCATCCGGCGCAAGGGTTTCGGCGGCCCTCTCGCCGTGATCCCCCAGGTGGGTGTCGACCCACGAGTTTTCACACCTCTCCCATCCAGGCCACCCGGCCCGGTCACGCTCGGCTTCCTCGGTCGCCTCGAGCAGGCCAAGGGTCTGGACGATCTCATCGACGCCTGCGGCGGCCTGCGCGGTGATTGGCGCCTCATCGTGGCCGGCTCCGGCGCGTACCGGGACAGGCTGGCCGCGCGCGTCCGGGATCGCGGGCTGCTCGCCCGAGTCGAGATACGGCCGTCGATGCCGTCGCTGGCGGTGCCGGACGTGATGCGCCAGCTCGACATCTATGTCCTGCCCTCGCGGACGACGGCAACGTGGAAAGAGCAGTTCGGGCGCGTCCTCCAGGAGGCGATGGCCTGCGCGGTGGTCCCCGTGGGCTCCGATTCCGGCGAGATACCGCGTGTGATCGGCGAAGCGGGCCTCATCTTCCCGGAGGGCGACGTCACCGCACTGCGGGAGCGGATTCAGACCCTCATCGACGACCCGGGCCTCCGCCAGCGGCTGGGCGCCGCCGGTCGGGAGAGGGTCCTGGCGCGCTTCACACAGGAGCGCATCGCGGCCGACACGGTCGATCTCTACCGACGGGTGATGGGAGAGTCCGGATAGGGCGCGTCATTATCATCCCGCGATGCCGGGGGCCGAGCGCGCCACGATCTCGATCCTCATCCCCTGTTACAACGAAGAGGCCAACCTGACCGCGGGGTGCCTGGACCAGGTGGTGGCTTACTGCACCCGCGAGGCACCCGACGTCGTCGAGATCCTTGTGATCGACGACGGGTCGAGCGATCGCAGCCGGGATCTCATTGCCCAGGTTGCGACGCGCGCGCCGATCGTGCGCCTTCTGAGCGAGCCGCACCGGGGTAAGTCCGGAGCGGTGATCGCCGGGATCCGCGCGGCGTCGGGGGAGTTCGCCCTCTTCACGGATATGGATCAGGCCACGCCGATCGACGAACTCGCCGGGTTTCGGGAGAGGATCGCGGCGGGTTACGACGTGATCGTCGGCTCGCGCGCGGGCCGCTCCGGAGCGCCGATAGTCCGCAAGCTGATGGCCGCGGGGTTCTCGGCGCTGCGGGACCTGATCCTCGACCTCGGCGGCGTCCGCGACACGCAGTGCGGCTTCAAGGCGCTGCGGACGGACGTGGCGAACCGTATCGTCGATCGATTGCGCGTGTTCCGACCGGGGGTTCGTCACGCGCGTGGCGCGGCCGTGACCGCGGGATTCGATGCCGAACTGCTCTTCATCGCGCGTCGCCTCGGCGCGCGGATCATCGAGGTGCCCGTCCACTGGCGCTACGTGGGCACGCGGCGGGTTCACCCACTGCGAGAGTCCTGGCGTGGGATCGGAGGGCTCCTCGCGATCCGTCGGGAAGACCTGCGCGGCGGCTACCGCGCTGAAGAGGGCTCGGCAGTTCGCAGCGCGCGCCATCCGTAGAGGAGCGCGCCGACCGCGCCGAGGAGCACGAAGCCCTCGGTGACCAGCACGTTCCTGTCTGTGACTTCAGCGAGCACGATGGGGAGGTAGTTCGCCGCGGCATGCCACGCGATCGCGATTCCGAGCAGCCAGATCCGCCGTCGCACGATCGACGCGCCAACGATGAGAGTCAAGCCGACGTGCTGCACCAGAGCGAAGAGCCGTTCCAGCACCGGCGTGGCGTAGAGAGGGAGCGGCGTCTCGATCCAGAGCGCGATCTGCTCGGCGACGAGGGGGTCGCTGGCTCCGGCATTCGCGATCAGACCGGCGGCCAGGATGCCGAGCCCGAAGGCGAGCGATTCAAAACCGCCGTGCCCCAGGCCGTAGGCGATCGCCACGGGGCGCGACAGCGCCTCGCGCAACTGTCCGACGAAGCGCAGCGCGATGGCGCGGGAGCCCTCCTCGACGATGGCACCGATGGTCGAGAGGGCCAGGGCCAGGGTGAGGGCGGGCATACCCAGGCTGTCCACCGCCAGCCGGAGCGGCGTGGCGACGACCTGACTCAGGATGAAGAAGAGACAGCCGTAACCGATCGCCGCCCAGCCGGTCCGTCCGAAGCGAAGCCGACGTCCACCCAGGATCCAGGCTGTGATGGGCAGCAGGACCAGCGCCGCGCCCTGGAGGAAGACGAGCGCCGGTACCGAAGGGGTCACTCTGCCCAACCCCGGGCGCGCTCCACCGCGCGGTGCCAACCGCGCAGCAGATCCGTGCGCCGCTCCTGCGGCATCGCGGGATCGAAGCGCCGATCGACGGCCCACTGGCGGGCGAGTTCCTCGCGCGAACCCCAGATACCCACTCCGAGACCGGCGAGGTACGCCGCCCCCAGCGCGGTCGTCTCGGTAATGGACGGGCGCACGACCGGCCGACCGAGAAGATCGGCCTGAAACTGGCAGAGGAGGTTGTTGACCGCCGCACCGCCATCCACCCGAAGCGCGTCCAGCGGGGTGCCGGACTCCGCGGTCATCAGACCGACGACGTCGTGAACCTGATACGCCATCGACTCCAGCGCCGCGCGGACGATCTGGGCGCGACCAGAGCCACGGGTGAGGCCGATGAGGAGCCCACGGGCGCGCTCGTCCCAGTGCGGCGCGCCGAGACCGACAAAGGCCGGAACGAGATAGACACCGCCCGCGTCCTCGACGGCACCGGCGATCGCCTCGACCTCCGACGCCGCCGCGATGATGCGCAACTCATCCCGCAGCCATTGGATGGCCGCGCCGGCGATGAACACCGCTCCTTCGAGCGCATATTCGATCGCGGTGGGGCCCGAGGCGGCGATCGTCGTGAGCAGGCCGGCGGTGGAGGTGACCGCGCGCTCTCCGGTATAAGCGAGGAGGAAGGCGCCCGTGCCGTAGGTGCACTTGACGTCACCCGGGCGGAAGCACGTCTGCCCGAAGAGCGCGGCCTGCTGGTCGCCGGCGATGCCCGCGATGGGTGTCCCGGCGCCGAGCAGCGGGGCCGCCTCGCTGCCGCCATCGACCAGGGCGGCGACGCCAATCGATGGCACCACGCACGGCAGCGCCGGCGCGGGGACCGCGATCGCCTCGAGGAGTTCGGCGTCCCACTCTCCGCGGTGGATGTCGAGCAGCATCGTCCGCGAGGCGTTGGTGCGGTCGATCACGTGGGCGTTTCCGGCCGTCATTCGCCAGATCAACCAGGAGTCCACCGTGCCAAAGCAGAGCTCGCCACGCTGCGCGCGCGCGCGGGCTCCGGGAATCTCGTCGAGGATCCAGGCGACCTTCGTTCCTGAGAAGTACGGATCGATCACCAGCCCGGTCCGGGCGCGGACCAGGTCGATGAACCGACCGCCATCGCGCTGCCGGAGCGCGTCGCACCGTGCGGCGGTCCGCCGACATTGCCAGACGATCGCGGGAGCGATCGGCCGACCCGTGGCGCGTTCCCAGATCACGGTCGTCTCGCGCTGGTTGGTGATGCCGATCGCGGCCACGTCGGCCGCCCGGGCGCCGGCCATGGCGAGCGCGTCCTGACCGGCGCCGAGGCACGACTGCCAGATGGCGTCTGGATCGTGGCTCACCCAGCCGGGGCGCGGATAGATCTGCGGCAGCTCCCGATAGCCGCGCCCGCGCACCTGGCCCAGGCGATCGAACGCCATGACGGTCGTTCCGGTCGTGCCCTGATCGATCGCGACGATCAACTCGCCGGGCATGGCACCTCCGCGCCGCGACTGTAGATGGCGAGATTCGCGGAGATGGGACCTAGCGCTCGGGGATCTCGGACCGCCGTCCCACGCGGCGAAAGCCGATGATGATCCGACGGAGCCGCCGCCGGACGACACCGGATTCGGTGTTCACGGGTACCGCGCTCGCGGCGGTCAGGATCGCCCGGCTCTGACGCTCCGCCGCCAGGCGGCCGAACCGCGATCGATCGAGGATGTGGCGCACCAGGGCCCAGAGAACGGCGGCGATCGGCACACCGAAGATCGCGCCGGTGATCCCCCCGATGCGCGCCCCCACGAGCAGCGCCGCGAAGACGAGAAGCGGGTGCATCCCCAGACTGTCGCTCATCACCTTCGGCGCGATGACGTTGAACGTGACCTGCTGCAGGATGAGGAGACCGGCGACGACGAGGAGGACGGTCTGCGGCGTGGTGGACATCACCGCGATGAGGACGGGCGGGATGATCGCCAGGAAGGGACCGAAGATCGGGATGATCATGATGATCCCCGCGAAGACACTCGAGAGCAGGATGTACTCGAGCCCACCGGCGAGCATCACCGCCGCGGTTCCCACGCCGTAGATCACCGCCTGGATCATCGTGCCGCGGAGAAACCCGCCGAAACTGCGGTTCACCGATTCGATGAAGAAATCGACATCGGCGCGCTGCTCGTCGGGGATGAAGTTGAGAAACGTCCGCTCGATCGCGTCGCCATCGACGACCATGTAGAAGGACAGGATCATGATGAGGACGGTCGCGAACACCGCGCCGAAGACCCCGGCGAGAATGCCCGCCGCGTTCTGCGCCACGCGGGTACCGATCCCGGTGAGCGACGTGGTCAGGTCCTGCGTCCAGACGATGGCGGCCAGATTGATCTCGACGTTCCGACGATCGAGATCGGCCTGGATCTCGGCGAGCAATCCGGGCACCCGCTCCGCGTAGGCAGGCAGCGCCCGGGCGACCTCGACGAGCTGGGTTGCCAGGAGGGGTACCAGGATGATCAGGCCGGTGATGATGGCGACGAACAGGACGAGGTAGACGGCGGCCGCGGCGATCACGCGGGCGACGCGCAAGTGCCGGGCGAGGAACTGCACCAGCGGCGTGAGCACGAAGGACAGAAGCCACGCCATGAAGAACATCACGATGATGTCGCCGAACTGGGCGCTCAGGCTCCAGAGTCCGGCGCCGACGTGCAGCGCCAGCGCCAACGAGGCGAGGATCAGCAGGATGCGGACCAGACGACCCCGCAGCATGAGCCCGATTCTACGGTCGAATCAGAGGTCCGCCGAACCGTGGGGAGCGATGCCCGGAATGGCCGCTCCCCCTACTGGGCTGTACCTGGCCTCAGTGATGGCAGCCGCAGCCACCGCCGCCCGAGCCGCCGCAGCACCCGCCGGCCGGCGCCTGCTCGTAGGTGGGATTCTGCAGGGTGAATCCGGCGCCCATAAGGCCATCCTGGAAACCGATGGTCGAGTCGTGGACGTACTCGACGCTCTCGCGATCGACGAGCACCTTGAACCCGGCGAACTCGAGAACCGTATCGTCGGCAAGCTGCTCGCCATCCAGCGTCATGCCGTACCGGGCGAGATTGTCGCCCGCACCCTGAGCGAACACGCGGAGGGCAAGGCTCGCGTCGTTGCGCGCGTCCATGACCTCGCGCAGCCGCTCCTGCGCCTCCTCGGTAATGTTCAGCACGAGCGCGGTCCGTGTATCGAGCATCGAGTCCTCCCGGTAACGCCAATCACTATACGGCGAATAGTTGGCTCTCGCAACGAGAGTCCCGGGAGGCACGGGAGCGGTGAGGGCAATCCCGTACCGCGAGCGCGCCTACTCCTCGGTCCGCTCCACCCGGAGCGTGCCGACGGTGAGGCGATCGACGCGCAACTCCTTGATGTGGGCGCGACCGATCGCGAGACGCGCGATGGCGATTGCGCCCACGGCCAGACCGCCGACCGCCAGGCCGGCGAGGGACGCGGCGAGAATCGCCCAACCACGGGGCGGCCGTGCGCCCACGAACGCCTCGCTCACTGCAAGAGCGCGCGTAAGCGCCGCCCAACGATCTCCTCGTCGCCCTCCCAGACGGTGGCAACATTGATGCGCAGACCTCCCTCGATCGCGCCCACCGCGATGCTCGGCGAGCCGTCGCGCAGACCCTCGATGACCGCGGCGGAATCTCGGCGCGCGGTCCGCGGATCGATCGCGATCTCCAGCGTGCGCGGTGACGATCCGATCCCCCGGATGAGACTGACCGTGACTCCGGGAAGCCCCTCCACCTGGCGGCGGACCGTATCGAGACGGCGCTCCAGGTCGGCGAGCCGCCGATCGTGGTCCATCGTCATCCAATCCTGGAGCGCCACGACCAGACCGATGATCTCCTGGCGATCGAGCTTCAGCGGACGGCCGAATCCGCGCCGCTGCGTCTGGGTCTCGAAACCGATGAATCCCTGCGGCACCGCGGCATCGATCAGCGCCTTTCGCCCGCAGAGGATGCCCGAGGAGTTGAACCCGCCGATGTACTTTCCACCGAACGCGATGAGGTCGCACCCCATGCGCGGATAGCTCTTGAACCGTTCGATCGGGTACACCTGCCCGGCGGCATCGACCAGCACGGGGATACCGCGCTGGTGTGCCATCTCGAGCACCGTCTCGAGGTGGAGGACGCCCGCGGCATCCTCCAGGTGGGCGGGGTACAGCACGCAGGCGGTCCGATCGTCGAGCGCCGCGGCGAGTTGATCTTTCGTCGTGCCGCGCTCGTCGCCGACCAGGACGAGCTGGGTCCCCACGATCGTGCACGCCCGCTGATAGGAGTACTGCTGATTGAACTGGAGGATCACGCGATTCTTGAGGCCAGTGGTGTCAGGCAGACGTGCCATCTTCTCGACGTCGGTGCCGGTGATGCACGCCGCGGTGCCGAGCGCCATCGCCGCGGCGGCGCCCGGCGTGATGTAGGCCGCCTCCGCGCCGAGCAGATCGGCCACGATCTGCCCGGACCGTTCCAGGAGATCCTTCATCTCCACGAAATAGCGGTCGGCCTGGTCCATCGCCGCCTTCACGCGTGCGGACGGCGTGCTCCCTCCGAGCACGGTGTTGTGGCCTCGGGCATTGATGACGGGCTTGACACCCAGTTGCTCGAACACCGAGATCGCGGTCGCGCTCTGCATCTCGTTCCTCCTGCGGTCGAGCCATCATACCCATCTCGTGAACACACCATCGCGCCCGTGGACGACGTGGTGGTCTTCGTCAATGGGCATTGACAGCGGGCGAGAGCCTGCATACGCTTCGCCGGTGCTGCTCGCGGATTGTGTCGATCGCGCCGCCGTGCGCATGACCGACGAGGAACTCCAGTGCGAGATCCTCTGCGCCCAGCGGTGCGCGCTGGAGACGACGCGGACGCGACGCGAGTTCGCGCTTCTCCGCGTGCGCTGCCTCAGGCAGGAGGCCGAGCGCCGCGTGCGGGCGCCGATGGGGGCCCACCCGAACTGACGGGTGAGCCCGCGAGAGTCGCTTCATACAGCGCCTCCTTGTCTTCGGGCGCCGATGGGGGCCCACCCGAACTGACGGGTGAGCCCCGCTCCGGGGCTCAGACCAGACCGGTCAGCGTTGTCGTGAGGGTCTGCGTCTGGCCGGTTTCCGCGGCCCGGTAGCCCGCCTCGATGATCTCGACGACGTGACGGGCGTGCTCCGCCGTGACGATGGAGGGCTTGCCCTCGCGGACCCAGTCCACCAGTTGCATCACATCTTCGTAGACGTGGTGCTCCTGCGTCCCGGGGTCGCGATGCGGCCCGACGACGTGGGGCAGCAGGAACTGGCGTGCCGGACGATCGGGCATGCTCGCCACGAAGTCGCTCCCCGGATAGGGGAAGGGCTCGCCGTTGAGCAGGGCGCCCACGATCTGCCCGCTCGTGCCGAAGTAGCTGCCCCCGAACCCCTCGGTAACCCGGCCCGCCGCGGTTCCATAGGCGAGACCGAAGAGGTTGTCGCCCCAGTCGAGGGTGATGAGGGTGTTGTCATCGGCGTCGCAGGGGACCTTCGCGCCGCGGAACTCGCGCTCCTTGATGCGCGTGCCGGACATCGCCGTGACGCGCTTGACCGGGCCGAGGATCCCCGTGATGCCGTGCAGGGCGTAGACCGTCATGTCGTAGAGGGGTCCGCCGCCCGGCTTGCGGTAGTACCAGGACGGGTCGACATTCGACAGAACGTCGGTGCCCTGGCGGATCGACTCCTTCTCGTGATACTGGCCGAAGGCCGCGCCACACACGGCCCAGACGGGCGTGCCGATCGCGCCACTCTCGATGAGCCGCTTGATCTCCTGGTTGTGGGGCCGCAGCATCTCGCCGGGCGAGGCGACGATCCGGAGGTTCTTCCGCCTGGCTATCTCGATGAGGTCGGTCGCCTCAGCGACCGTGGTGGTCATCGTCTTATTGAAATGGATGTGCTTGCCGGCCTCGAGCGCCTTCTTCCCCTGCTCGTAGTGGAGGCCGATCGGGGAAGCGATGGACACAGCGTCGACATCGCCGAACTTCAGCAGATCGTCGAACTCGAGGAATGCCCGTTCGACGCCAAACTTCTCCGCTGCCGCTTCGGCGCGGCCGGGCACCGGATCGCAGACGGCCTGGAGCACGATCCGATCGTGCAGGTCGTCCATCGCCAGGTGGGGTAGGATGCCGCGCAGCGCGATGCTCCCCGCGCCGATAACACCGATCTTGACCTTGCTTGCCATACGTCACATCACCTGTCCCGCAGTATTGGACCCAACGCGCAGCCTACCACGGAAGGAATGACGATGCGGATAACGGACGTGCGCCCGGTGCACTTCGCGATGGGGTATCGGAACTGCCTCGTAGTCGTGGTCGAGACCGACGAGGGCGTGTCCGGTATCGGTGAGGTCGGCATCGGGCATCAACTCGCGGCCATCGGTGCGGTCGAGACGCTCAAGGCTCGGCTTCTCGGCCAGGACGCGACACGCATCGAACATCTGTGGCAGTTCTGCTTCCGCGGAAGCTTCTTCCCGGGTGGGAACATCCTGAGCGCGGCGGTCTCGGCGATCGACATCGCGCTCTGGGACCTCAACGCGAAGGCGCTCGGCGTGCCCGTGCACCGACTGCTCGGGGGCCTCTGTCGCGATCGCGTGCCCACCTACTGTCACATCGGCGGCCACGCCCTGGAGGGCCTGGTCGAGAGCGCGCGCGCTCGGGTGGACGAGGGTTGGAAGTACGTTCGCTGGGGGTTACCCCAGCAGGGCGACCGCCACGAGCCGGCGGTGGCGATCCGCGAGTCGATCGAGGGTATGGAGCGACTCCGCGCCGCGCTGGGACCAGAGATCGAGATCTGCTTCGACGTACACGCGCGCCTCGATCCGTCCGACGCGATCGCGCTGGCTCACGGCATCGCGCCGACCCGTCCGTTCTTCTACGAGGACCCCATCCGCTCCGAGAACATCCAGCTTCTGCGCCACATCCGCCAGCACGTCACGCTGCCGCTGGCCATCGGCGAGCACTACGCCAGCAAGTGGGACTTCCGGCAGGTCATCGAGGAGGATCTCGCCGACTTCGCGCGAATCGACCTGTGCATCGTCGGCGGGCTCACCGAGGCGCGAAAGATCGCCGGGTGGTGCGAGACCCACCAGATCCGACTGGCGACGCACAACCCTCTGGGCCCGGTCTCCTCGGCGGCCTGCCTCCACCTGAGCGCGGCAGTGACCAACCAAGGGGTGGCCGAACAGATCCGGCGGCCCTCCGAAACGCTCACCGACATCTTCCCCGTGCAGGTGGAGTGGCGCGACGGGTATCTGATTCCACCCGACCGGCCCGGTCTGGGCATCGAATTCGACGAGTTCGCCGCCCGCGCGCATCCGCCGCGGCCGGAGGCAACCGGACGGATGCTCGTGCGCGACGATGGCAGCCTGACCAACTGGTAGGGAGCCTGTCTACCGGGCCGGTCGGCGCGAGCGCGCCATCTCCATCCAGTCCACGTCCAGGCCCTCGGGCAGCCGCCGGCGCGCGTACTCCCGGTGGTACAGCCTGCCCAACGTCACCCAGTCCACCTCCGGAAGTTTGCCGGCACGCTCGAGGAGCGGCATGAAGGCGACATAGCGCTCGCTGAACGGCGCGCGCGCCATCCGATCGTGCGTTCGCCACATCTCGTGCAGGAGCTGGCGCGGGTCATCCCCCTCGATCGGTTCCCCGGGCGGAAAGTGCATCTCATCGCGACGTCGCACGGGTGCAGATGCTACCAGTGGCGGGCGAATCGCCGGGAGGCGCCGCGCGCAGCGCCGCGCACGGCCCATCCCGACACGCTCCAGCGCAGGGCTTCATCGCCGGCGCGTGGTGCTGCGACCACGGTACCCGCCGTGACGGTGATAAGTCCAATGCACGGCTGATATGCTGGCGATAAGGAATATGGATACCAGGCGTTGATCGGACAGCTCGAGGTCTTCGTCGCGGTCGCGCGCTACGGCACGGTCGGGCGTGCCGCCGAGACGCTGAATCTGACGCAGCCGGCCGCGACCTGGCGGCTCCAGGCCCTGGAGCGGGATCTGGGGACGCGGCTCTTCACGCGCACCGCCCGCGGCATGCGTCTGAGCGAGTCGGGGCGAGCGACGCTACCGTACGCCGAGCGCGCCGTCCGTGCGACGCACGAGATGCGGGCGGCGATCGCGGCCACGGCGCGGGGCGCCGCGGGGCGGCTCGACATCGGGTGCGCGCCAGCGATCGGCGTGTACATGTTGCCCGAGGCGCTGCTGCGGTTTCGCGCCCGCCAGCCGGACGTGACGGTCGCCGTACGCACGGGGCACTCCGAGGAGATCCTCGGACTCGTCCTCGCCGGCGACGTGCGGGTGGGCCTGGTGCGGAACCTCCGCCACGCGGATATCTCCTCGCGCCTCCTCGCCGAGGACGATCTGGTGCTCGCGGCGCACCCCGGGCACCCCTTCGCGCGTCGCGGCAGCGTGACCGCCGCCGAGGTGGGTGAGGAAGGCCTGATCCTCTTCGATCGCACGTCGAGCTTCTACGAGATGACCCAGGCACTTTTCGCCCGCGCCGGAATCCTGCCGCGCATCGCGATGGAGATGGATTCGGTCGAGGGCGCGAAGATGATGGTCGCGAAGGGGCTGGGAATCGCGATCCTGCCGGCGATGGCCATCTCGCGGGAACTGGCCGACTGCCGCCTCGTGCGGCTGCCGATCGAGGACGCGCCGGCCATCCGTCGACAGGTCTACGCGATCTGGCGCACCGATGAGCCGCTGACAGGGATCTCCGAGGAGTTCCTGGCCTGTTTTGAAGGAGGACGCTCGTGACCGCGCCCGATCTCTCCTGGTTCCTGCGCGATCGCTTCGGCCTGTTCGTGCACTGGGGCGTCTACGCCCTGCCGGCGCGCCACGAATGGGTGAAGAGCCGCGAGCGGATCGCCGATGCCGCGTACGACCGGTATCTGCAGTACTTCGAACCGGACCTCTACGACCCGGAGCGTTGGGCGGCCGACGCGCGCGCCGCGGGCATGCGTTACGCGGTGGTAACGACGAAGCACCACGACGGATTCTGCCTCTGGGACAGCGATCTCACGGAGTACAAGGCCACCCGCACGCCGGCTGGCCGCGATCTGATCCGCGAATTCGTCGACGCGTTCCGCGCCGCCGGCCTGAGGGTCGGCTTCTACCACTCCCTCATCGATTGGCATCACCCCGACTTTCCTTCCGATCAGTTCCATCCGCGCCGCGACGATCCGGCCTACCGCGCGGGGAATGCCTCACGCGATATGGGGCGTTACGCCGATTACCTGCACGGGCAGGTCCGCGAACTACTCACCGATTACGGACGCATCGACGTGATGTGGCTCGACTTCTCGTACGCGGACAGGCCTCCCTATGACGGTTTGCCCGGCAAGGGTCGCGACGACTGGCGCGGCGAGGAACTGGTGCGAATGGTGCGCGAGCTCCAGCCCGGCATCATCGTCAACAACCGGGCCGATGTCCCGGGAGACTTCGTAACGCCGGAGCAGTATCAGCCCCGGGCATGGGTGGAAGTTCAGGGCAACCGCGTCACCTGGGAGGCGTGCCAGACCCTCAACGGCAGTTGGGGCTACGACCGCGATAACCTGGACTGGAAGTCACCCGACCTGCTGGTGCGCCTCCTCATCGACACGGTCGCGAAGGGCGGCAACCTCCTGCTGAACGTGGGACCGACGGCGCGGGGCGAGTTCGATCCCCGGGCCCGGCAGACTCTCGCCGCAATCGGCGAGTGGATGCGCCAGCACGAGCGCGCGATCCGCGGAGCCACCGCGTCGGAGTACGTCGCACCGCCCGACTGCCGCTACACCGCGCGCGGCGATCGCCTGTATGTGCACCTCTTCGCCTGGCCGTTCCGGCACATCCACCTGAGCGGCCTCGGCGGGAAGGTGGCCTACGCGCAGTTCCTCCACGATGGCTCCGAGATCCAGACGCGTGAAGGTGGGCACGACGGCGAGGGGAACACCGGCCTCCGAGGGATTCCCGCGACCGACCTGACCCTCGTCCTCCCGGTGCAGCGGCCGGATGTGACGGTGCCGGTCGTCGAACTGTTCCTGAGGCGGTAGCTCCCGCGTCCGGGCGACCGGTCGCGTCAGCCGCGCCGGAGAAGCGGCCTCGTATAGAGGTTCATGTCCCGCGGGGCGTAAGGATGCGCCGCGACCACGTCGAGATCGATCTCGATGCCGAGGCCGGGACCCTCCGGAAGGGGCATGGTCCCATCGGCGTTGGTCGGGAACGATCCGCGCATCACCTCGTCGCGCCAGGGTGCGGGATCGACGGGCAGCCACTCCTGGATCACGAAGTTCGGGACCGCCGCGGCCAGATGCTGGCAGACGCGCGTCGCGATGGGGCCATTCGGGTTATGGGGCGCGAAGCCGATGTGGTACGCCTCCGCCATGGCACCGATCTTCTTCATCTCGGTGATCCCACGGGCGTGACAGGGATCTGGCTGCACGTAGGCCACCGCCTGCGCCTCGAACATCGGACGCACGTCGTGCACGGAGAAGGCGCGCTCGCCGGAGGCGATAGGAATGCTCGTCGACCGCGCGACCAGGGCGAGCTCGTCCATGTTCTCCGGCGGAACGGGCTCCTCATAGAAGAACGGGTCGTAGGGCTCGAGCATCCGAGCGGCGCGAATCGCGTTCGCCGGCGAGAGGCGACCGTGGACTTCGATGAGCAGGTCAACCTCGGCGCCGACTGCCTTGCGGACTTCGGCAACGCACTCCACGGCGGCGTGCAGCGCGGGTGTGGTGATGAAGAGTCCCTGGTCGCCGAATGGGTCCCACTTGAGCGCTGTGGCACCGCGAGCCACCGCCGCCGCCGCGCGGGTGACCACGTGGTCGATGGACTGGGCGCCCATCGACCAGCCGTTCGCGTAGTAGCGGACCCTGTCGCGCGCCGCTCCGCCGAGCAGTTCGTACACCGGCACACCGAGCGCTTTGCCCTTGATGTCCCACAGCGCCTGATCGATGCCAGAGATCGCCGACCCGAGCACCGGTCCGCCACGCCAGAACGGCGTCTCGTACATGAAGTGATTGTGCCGTTCGATCTGGAACGGGTCTCGCCCCACGATGTACCGTTCCAATTCGGCGATCGCCGAGCGCACGGCCAGTTCTTTACCTTCTAGCGAGGCTTCTCCCCAGCCGTTCAGGCCGGTGTCGGTGGTAACCCGCACGAAAGTCCAGTTCACCCGGACGGCGTGACACAGGAAGACATCGACGCCGGTGATCTTCACAGCAGACTCCAATCGAATACGACCGCGGTGTAGACGTCCTTCTCCCGCGTCAGGCCATCGTACGCCCGCTGACAGTCACGCGGCGACAGGACGTGGGAGATCAGGGGATCGACGATGAGGCGCTCGGCGGCGATCCACTCCAGGATCTGGCGGTAGTTTCGTTCGATGGTGAAGCGCGCGCGTTCCGTCGCGTCGTCGATCGGGTAGGTCCATTCGAGCGCGCCGATCATGCGTATCGCGAGGAGGTGAATGCGGGTGAGCATCGGCGTCACATCGGTGGTGTGATGCGCTCGGGGCGACCCCAACAGGATGACCTCTCCGTGCTTGCGGGTCATCTCCACCGCCTGCATCACCAGCGGCGACACGCCGATCGCCTCGACGACGATCTCAGCGCCCTGACCGTCGCCGCTCCACTCGCGCACGAGCGCGACGGGATCGCCCGAGGCGGGGTTGGCCACCTCGCGAATGCCACACGCACGCGCGGTTGCGAGTCGTGTCTCCGCGATGTCGAGACCAAGGACGCGCGCCCCGGCCAACTGGAACAACTGCGCCGCGAAGTTGCCGACCAGGCCGAGGCCGATGACAACCACACGGTCGCCCGGCTGGACCGATGAGGAGCGCAGCGCTGTCGCGGCGACCCCGGCCATCCGGGTCGCGACGGCTCGGCGGCCGGGGATCTCCCTGCCGACAGGCAGGGCGAATCGCCCCACGTTCGCGCGCGTGTGTGAGCCGTGGTGGGAGAAGGTGAGGATTCGATCGCCGGGCTTCACGTTCGTCGTACCGGGACCGATCGCGACGACTTCGCCGAGGTGCCCGTATCCGGTGCGGCGCGGCCAGCCGCGCTGGAGGTTCTGGAGATTGACCATCTGCGCGACCAGATCGGTGAACGTCGCGCCCTCGGTGCCAGAGGACACGATGGAGAACTCGCCGCGCACGATCGCCTCGCCCGCCCTGAGCGATTCCGGGGCGACCTCTTCCTCCGCCAGCACGGCGTGATCGGCCGACGTGAAGCTCACATAATGGTTCTTCATAGGCGCGACAGAGTACCCGACATGGCGCCGCGTGCGGGACGGCGCCCCGACGGACCGCTACCGCGCTCGCGCGGATCTGTATCGGCGCATTCGAGCCCTGTTCGAAGCCCGCGGCTTCATCGAGGTGGAAACGCCGCTGCTCGTGGCCGCGCCGGGCATGGAGCCCCACCTCGAGGTGTTCGAGACGCGGCTCATCACGGTCGGCGGCCGCTCGCGGCGCGCGTTCCTCATCACCTCGCCCGAGTATCAGATGAAGAAGTTGCTTGCGGCCGGTCTTCCGCGCATCTTTCAGATCGGCAAGGCTTTCCGGAACCTGGAGGAGGCCTCGCGCCTTCACAACCCCGAGTTCACGATCCTCGAGTGGTATCGGGCGACGGACGACTACCACGAGTTGATCGGTGACTGTGAAGCACTCCTCCTCGCGCTGGCCGGCGGCAGTCGCCTCACCTATCGCGGTCAGACCATCGACCTCAGCGCACCATGGCCGCGCCTGACCGTCGCGGAAGCGTTCCGCCGCCACGCCGGCATCGACCTCGATGGGGACCTTCTGGCGCAAGCGCGCGCGCGCGGCTATGCGGTCGACTCCGAGACAAGCTGGGAGCAGGCCTTCACGCAGATCCTGTTGACCGAGGTGGAACCACGCTTCCCCCGCGATCGGCCGCTCGTTCTCGACGAATACCCCGCAGCGCAGGCTGCGCTGGCACGCCTGAAGGCGGACGATTCGCGGCGTGCCGAGCGGTTCGAGATCTACGTCGCCGGCATCGAGATCGCCAACGCGTTCGGGGAACTGCTCGATGCGACGGAGCAGACCCGCCGCCTCGAGCGGGAGCGCGAAGAGCGGCAGCGGTCGGGGCGCGTCCCCTACGATATCGATCGGGACTTCGTTCGCGCGCTGGCGGCCGGCATACCGCCGTCAGCCGGGATCGCGCTCGGCGTCGACCGCCTGCTGATGATCCTGACGGACGCGCCGTCGATTCGCGACGTGCTGTGGTTCCCCGCCGCGGAGTTGTTCGATCTGGAGGAGTTCTGAGATGGTCAAGGTGACGACAGCGGAGTTCAAGCGGGGAATGCACATCATCCACCGCGATGAACCGTTCCAGATCAGCGAGCTCGAATTCGTCAACCCCGGGAAGGGTTCGGCGTTCTATCGCACGAAGCTGCGCAACCTGCAGACCGGGCGGATGATCGACTTCACCTTCAAGTCGGGCGAGTCGGTCGAACAGTACGAGGTCTATAGCAAGGATCTGCAGTACCTGTATCGCGACGGGGACCTGTTGACCTTCATGGATCCGGACTCCTTCAACCAGGTCGCCATGAAGGTCGATCTCGTGCCGGCGCCGGAGTTTCTCCAGGAGGGCGAGGCGTACCAGGTGCTGCTCCATGAGGAGGAGGGGATCGGCATCCGCCTCCCGAAGCGTGTGGTGGTGAAGGTGGAGTACACCGAAGAGGCCGCCCGCGGGAATACCGTGGCCGGGGTCAATAAGCCCGCTACCCTGGACAACGGGGTCGTCGTGCACGTCCCCGCGTTCGTCAAGTCGGGGGATCGCATCGCCGTCAACCCGGAGACGCGCGAGTATCTCGAACGCGCCTGATCGTCTCGCCGGGCCCCTGGCCGTGAGCGCTTCGCCCATCGTGCGCACGCGGGCGGCACTCGAATCCTACCTGCAAGCACGCGCGGTGTCTGGTTCGCGCCCCGATGCCCACGATCACGGCCTCTCCCTGGCGGTTCCCCGCGCCTATCTCGATCTGATCGATTGGACCGATCCGAACGACCCGCTGCGCCGTCAGGTCATGCCGGATGCGCGAGAGAGCGCGGTTCTGCCGGAGGAACTGATCGACCCAATCGGCGACGGAGCGCACAGTCCTGTGCGGGGGATCGTCCATCGCTATCGCGATCGGGCGCTCCTGATGCCGACAGCCACATGCGCGGTGCACTGCCGCTTCTGCTTCCGACGTGAGTTCGTCGGGCGGCCAGAGGGGAACCTCCACTCGGACGAACTGGACACGGCCTATGCGTATCTCGCCGCGCACCCGGAGATCTGGGAGGTCATTCTGAGCGGGGGCGATGTGCTCGTCCTCGGAGAGATACGGCTCGGCGAGATCCTGGCGCGGCTGAGGGCGATCCCGTCTGTCCGCGTCATCCGCGTGCACAGTCGGGTGCCGGCGGTCGATCCAGGCCGTGTGACCGACGCTCTCGCGGCCCGATTGCGCGACGCGGCTCCCCTCGTCGTCGTCGTCCACGTCAATCACTTCCGTGAGGTGACCGCCGAGTTTGCCCGAGCGGTCGCTCGCCTCGTCGATCGAGGCGTACCGGTCCTCTCTCAGACGGTGTTGCTGCGCGCCGTGAATGACAGCGTGGCCGTGCTCGACGTGCTCTGCCGCCGACTGGTCGAAGCCCGGGTCATCCCGTATCAGTTGCATCACCCGGATATGGCCCGCGGGACATCGCATTTCCGCCTGTCGATCGCGCGGGGCCGGCGAATCGTCCGAGAACTGCGTCGCGGCCTCTCGGGCATCGCCAACCCCACGTATGTCGTCGATCTTCCCGGGGGCCAGGGGAAGGTGCCGGCAGATGGACCGCATGTCCTCCCCCGGAGCAACGGATACACCGTGGTGGGGGAATATGCGCGGGGCCTATCGGCCAGATCGCGCGCGCCGGAGAGTCGCAAACGACGGTCGGGCGCTTCCGTTACGCCATCGAAACTTTCGGGGGAGCCCGCGGGTCCTACCTTGACATAGGGCAAAGGTCCCATCTGTGACAGGGGCGTGGCAAAGACTCTTGTATCTGCCAGCGCCTGCCGATAGAAACGAGAGCAGGACTTTTGCGCTATCCGGCGTGGGCGCGGTGAGTGGGGTTCCGGTAGTGTCGCGAATCGGGCGGGCAACGATCCGGGTGATGGTCGCGGTCGCGATCGCGCTCTCGTCCTTCCTCTTCGCGCTCCTCCCTGCCCCCGCGCAGGCGCAGTCGGCTGGTGGGGCCAGCGGAGCCGCGGGCACCGATGAACTGATCGTCACCTACCAGCCGGCCGGGTCCACCCAGGCTGCCGACCTCCACGCGCGAGCGGGTGGTCGGGTCAAGAAGAGCATCGGCGCCACGCCGCGGCAGGTCGTTGCCGTCAGCCGGCAGAACGTGGCCAGCGCGATCGCAGCGTACCGGGCAGATGCCCGCGTGAAGGCGGTGGAGCCGAACTCTCCGGTGCGGGTCGCCGGCACGGTGTCCGATCCAGGCTTCGCGCAGCAGTGGGCGCTGGCGAGGATGCAGGCGGACCGGGCGTGGGAGATCACCAAGGGCACGCCCACCATCAGAGTGGCGATCGTCGACACAGGCGTCGATCCCAACCATCCGGATCTACGCGGTCAGATCGCGGGCATGGCGAACTTCTCCTCCGCCCGCGACGCGATCGACCGAAACGGGCACGGCACGCGCGTGGCCGGTATCGTCGCCGCCACCCTCAACGGCGCCGGTGGGGTGGGAGTTGCCCCTGGGGCACAGTTGCTCATCGCTCGCGCCCTGGACGATGCGGGGAACGGCACCTATGCCGACGTGATCGAGGCGATCGTCTGGGCGATCGACAACGGCGCCCGCGTCATCAACCTCTCGGTGGAGGGGACCAACCAGTCCGTCGCGCTGACCGATGCGATCAAGGAAGCGCAGTCACGGGGCATCGTCGTGATCGCGGCAGCCGGCAATAGCGGCGGAAGCGCACGCACCTATCCCGCGGCGATACCGGGCGTGATCTCGGTCGCGGCGACCGATCGCAACGATGGTGTCATCCCGTCGAGCGTCCGGGGTTCCTGGGTCACGGTGGGAGCGCCGGGGCAGGATATCTACGCGACGGGCCTGAACGGTTCGTACGGCGCAGTTACCGGCACATCCGCCGCGGCGGCGAACGTCGCCGGGGTGGCGGCGCTGGTCGCCTCGCTCATTCCCGGAGCCGATGAGGCGACATTGCGCAGCACGGTTCTCGATAGCGTCGATCGGATCGCGGGTTCGGGTGCCCTGTTCGAGCGCGGCCGTCCGAACGCTCTCAAGGCGGTGGAACTGGCCCGCCAGCGCCGGACCGCGCTACCGCCGGTGGACGAGCGGCCATGGCGCGTCCGCGGCGCAGCCACGATCGGTGGCGGGTCCGGGCGCTCGCTCAGCCTGACGCTTGTGACACAGGATGACGGTGCAGTCCTGGGCAGCATCTCCTATCTCGATCGCCGAGAGAAGTTGAACTTCCGCGCGACGGACATCAAGCGGATGACCGTGGATGGCGACACCGTCACCGTCCATGGCACGTCCCAGATCGATCGGTCGCCTGTGAACTACCGGCTGAGCTACCGCATCCGCTCGGCCGCGGGTCCGGCGCACCTGACGCTGGATATCGCCGGCGCGCGCACGTCCTATAGCGTCGATGCCGATGCGGTCTCCAGTTCGGTCACGATCGTCGATCCGTCGGCCGGCGTTCGCGCCAAGAAGCCAACGCCGACGCGTACGCCGGTGAGCGGAACCGGCGGCGGTACGGTGAAGGCGGCGGCGGCTCCGACGGGAACGACGTGGCTCCACAACACCACCACGGTCGTGAATGGGCAGAACTTCTTCGACGCCACCACCAGTGGGCCCGATGGGAGCACCTCTAACCTGACCGCGAGTCTCCTCACCACGGGAACGAAGAACCTGATCAACAGCGGCATCTCGATCTTCGTGTCGCCGGAGGTCCCCACGGGCGAGGTCTGGAACCTGGCCGGTTCCTGGTCCTTCACGATGAACACCCGTGCGAGCGCGAACGCCACGACCCCGGCCGATGCGTACGCCCGCGCGCTCATCTACAAGATCAGCGCCGACGGGATCGCGAACCTGCTCGCGACCACACCGTTCGCCGCGACCAACAACTTCACGAGCACGACCTGGGCCCAGACGACCTGGACTGGCTCGGTCCCGAGCGGCACGACCCTGAATGAGGGCGAGCGATACGGCGTGCAGTTCCAGGTCAATGTGGTGACCGCGGCCGTCAATGGCGCCGGAGTCAACGCCCAGTTGCGCGTGGACCGCGCCGCGCCGAACGACTCCTCCATCGTGCCGGCCATCGCCAACGCCCCCACCGCGACGCCGACCGAGACCGCGACGAACACCGGTACTCCTACGCCAACACATACGCCGACGATTACGTCCACACCAACACCCACCGACACGCCGGCCGCGCCGCCGCATACACCCACCGTGACGCAGACACCCACACCGACGCCGACCTTCACCCTCACGCCGACGTTCACGCCGACCGTGCCACCCTGTGACTGGTGCTTCCAGATCACCAACACCTCGGTCGGCTCGTTCAGCTACAAGGTGATCGACCAGACTCCGCCGGGCGGCGCGGGAAGCAACGCGACCGCGAGCCTCGCCACGAGCGGACTTCAGAACTTCCGGCTGAATAACCGTTCGATCTACATTCCCTCAGCGACAGTACCGGCTGGGTACAACTGGGAGCTCGCCGGAACCTGGTCGGTCCGCGTCTACACCAACGCGACACAGAACGGCGCTACCGGTTTCGTACAGGCGACGCTCTATCGCATCGATGCGAGCGGGTTCTCCTATCAGATTGCGGTCAGCCCCCAGACGACCGCGAATGCGGTCGGATCGACGGTACTCGCCGCCCACGACCTTACGATCACTGTCCCGACGGATTCGCTTCTCGCCCCCGGCGAGCGGTGGGGCATCGAGATCCAGGTCAACATGGTGGGGACGCGCTCGGGGAGCGCGCAGTTGCTGATCGGCGACGCGACGAACACGACGCGGCTCACCTCATCGATCCAGGCGATCGCGTTTACACCGACGCCCACGAACACGCCCACCGACACGCCAACGGCGACATTCACTCCCTCGGAAACTCCGGTGGGCGCGAGTCACACCCCGACGCAGACACCCACAGTCACCGAGACGCCCACCCAGACGCCCACGCCGACTTTCACGCCGCTGAGTCACACCCTCCACGCCGCCGACGTCGTTGTCGGAAGCACGACCTACAACACGATCAATACCGGCGCGCAGGGCGGTACTCTGACGACGAATGAGGGATCCATCGCCACATCCGGTATTCAAGAACTGGACGACGGCAGCGCGATCGCGATCTTTGCGTCCGATCAGCTCGCACCCGCGGCCCAGTACCACTGGGACCTGGGAGGGACCTGGCAGTTCACGGCTCACACACGCGCCTCTGCCACCGGTGGCACCGCCTACATCCGGGCGCGCATCTACCGGATCTCGAGCGGCGGCACGGCGACACTCCTCTACTCCACCGGTCAGGCCTCGACCAACACGATCGCCAGCACCAGTTCCGCAACCCCTCAGACCTGGACCTTCGACATTCCCGCGGGCACCCTGATCGCACCCGGCGAACGCTGGGGCATCGCCTTCGATCTGAACGTGACGGTCGTGCGTTCCGGGGCAGTCGGCCGACTCGATTTCGACACCAGCACCCGGCCGTCCGGGGTCCGGCCCGTCGTCGTCGACTATCCCTTCACGCACACTCCCACCAACACCGCCACGGCGACGGGCACGCCAACGCCGACCCACACGCCGACCGTGACCCTCACGCCGACCGTGACGAACACGCTCGCCGCCGGCGAACCGACCCATACTCCGACGAACACCCATACGCCGACTCACACCCACACACCCACGCTCACCCCAACGGCGACGCCGCCGGTCTGGGATCCGTTCACACGGGCCGACAACACGAGTTCGCTCGGGTCGGCATCCTCCGGTCAGTCGTGGACGGTCCGTTCGGTCGATGGATCGGTGATGGGGATCAACACGAATCAGGCCTACGCATCGACCGTGACGGGCGAGGGCGCCTTCGCGGCCGTATCGACGGGGACACAGAACCATCAGGCCTCGGTCTCCGTCATCCAGCGACCCGGCGCGACCGGAACCTCCGGAATCATCGTGCGCTCCCGGTCCGACTTCTCGCGGCTCATCCTCGTCGAGGTGAACCAGGCCGGCATCATCACCATGTGGCGGCTCGCCAACGGCTACTGGAGCATCTTTGGTTCGGCTGGCGTGACGCTGACGAACGGATCGACGAATACCCTCGCGGCGATCGCCAACGGATCGCAGATCGGCGTCACGTGGAACGGTTCGACGGTGTCGGGCTTGCCCTCGGTGATCGATATCGACGACACGTCGGGTACGTACGCCGGCATCTACGTCGGCAATCAGGGGACGAGCGCGAACTGGCCGCGGTTCGACGACTTCAGCGTCGTTGCTTCCTCCGCTCCGCCCACCGCGCCGACCTGGACACCAACGCGCACACCGACGGCGACGTCCACCCCGGGCGGGCCAACGCCGACTCGTACGTCGACGCCGAACAACAGCTACGTCTCGGATAGCTTCAATCGTGCCGACAGCGTCGATGCGATGGGCAAGGCGGATAGCGGCCAGACGTGGCTCACCGATGGGTCCGTGTGGGGCATCTGCTCCAACCGCGCGTGCGCGCTCACGGCGTCGGGATACAACTACACGCGCGTGTCCTCGAGCCTGAACAACCAGAAGGTCTCGGTGACGATTCCGTCGCAGGCATCGTCCTACTACGGGTACGTCGGCGTGATCGCTCGGGTGACGAGCGACTGGTACACGAACCTCGTCTGGGTCGGGATGGATGCGACCGGCTACATCGAGGTGTGGGAACTGGTCGGCGGGACGTGGACCGGGCCGCTCGCCAGCGGGACCAGTTCGGTTCCGTACTCGACGAACCGAACGCTGGAGGCGAACCTCAACTTCTCGACCCTCAGCGTCAAGGTCAACGGCGGGACCGTCTCTGGCCTGAGCGCGGTGACGATCACTGAGAACGACAACGGCACGTACGCCGGGCTCTACGCGGAGACGATCGGCGCCCAGAGCACGTGGCCGAAGTTGGACTCCTTCTCGGTATCGCCGGCGAGCTAGAAGCGGCGGCGGTGATAGGTCCCAATCCGCGAGCGTGGCGCGGAGATGTAACGATGCTGTCACGCCGGATTGGCCCGCGGGGCGATTACAACTGAGGGTGGTGGTGAGGGGGATGCGGCTGATCTCGCGTCGTGCCACGGTCGTGCGCCTGGCGGGGGTGCTGATCGCGGTGCTCCTGGCGATGGTCCCGATGGCGACCGCGCTGGCGCAGGCTCAGGGACAGCGCCCGACGGGCACGACCGAAGAGCTGCTCGTCGGTCTCACGACGGCCGGCGAGGTCGAGACCGCCGATGTCCACGCACGCGGCGGCGGTGCACTGAAGCGCCGGGTTGGCCTGACATCGGTCCACGTCGTCGCCGTACCGGTCGCGAATGCCAGCCGTGCCCGCGCCGCGTATGCCGCAGATCCTCGGGTTCGTTTCGTCGAACCAAACGGTCGCGTGCAGGCCTCGGCGGATGCGTCCGACCCGGCGTTCGCCCAGCAATGGGCCCTGGCGAAGATCGCCGCTCCCACCGCGTGGGACACCACCACCGGCGTACCCTCCGTCGCTGTCGCGGTGGTGGATACCGGGATCGATCCGCAACATCGCGACCTGCAGGGGCAGGTCCGCGCGATCGCTAATTTCTCGGCCGCGCCGGACACGATCGACCGGAACGGGCACGGAACTCACATCGCGGGCGTGATCGCGGCGATCCAGAACAATGGCGTGGGAACGAGCGGCGCCGCGCCGGGCACGCAGATCGTCATCGCGCGCGCGCTCGACGATGGCGGCTCCGGAACGTACGCCGACGTGATCGAGGCGATCGACTGGTCGGTGGCGCAGGGCGCACGGGTCATCAACCTCAGCTTCACGGGCACGCAGGCATCGCAGGCGCTGGCCGACGCGGTCTCCCGCGCCCAGAGTGCCGGGGCACTCGTGGTCGCGGCCGCGGGGAACACCGGAGCGACGACACCGACCTATCCCGCGGCGCTTCCCGGTGTGCTGTCCGTCGCCGCGAGTGACGAGAGCGATCGCCTGGCATCGACCAGCACGTACGGTGCATGGGTCAAAATCGCGGCGCCGGGGACGAACGTCCTGGGTCCCCTGCCGGGCGGGAACATCGGCGGTCGCTCCGGCACATCGGTGGCGGCGGCGCATGCCTCGGCAGTCGCCGGACTGGTGCTCTCCGTGGCGCCAGGCGCCAGCCCGGCCGACGTCGCCGCGGCGATCGCCGATAGTGCCGTGCGCGTCTCGTGGGGAGGCCGTGCGATCGGCGGCGGCCGCGTCGATGCGGGCGAAGCGGTCGCCCTGGCGTTGGCGCGATCCGGCACCTACGCCAGAGTCACGCCGACGCAGCGCCCCTTCCGTCTCGTTGGCACCGCGCCGCTGGTCGGTGAGGCGAGCAGTAGGCTCGGCATAAGCGTCAGCGCGGAGGCTGACGGCACCGCAACGGGCACGCTCGCATTTCGGAGCCCGAGCCGGAAAATCGACCTCAAGGATGCCCAGGTGGAGGTCGCCGAACACGTCACAGAGGCGATCCGTCTGCGGGGCACCGCCACCGTTCAGGGCGCCAGTGGACCCTTCGAAGCGCTGCTGCGCCTCAGAAGTGGGACCACACCGGGTCACCTGACGCTGCGCTTTGGCACCGGCGCGGGCGCAACGACGATCGACGGGGACCTGGTCGGCTCCGGCATTCGCGCGACGAATCTCGTGCAGAGAGCACCGCGTCGTGCGCCGGAAACCTCCCAACTGCGCGTATTCGCCGCGAACGTCGGCCACTTCCTCCACAGTGCGACGACCTCGGTCGGCAGCCAGACCTACATGACCGTGGACACGAGTTCCCCGGTCGGGTCGCAGTCGACCGTCAGCGCCAGCCTGAAGACCACCGGCACGAAGAACCTCGCCAATGGGACGACCTCGATCTTCGTCTCTCAGGCGGTGCCCGCGAACGAGATCTGGGATATCGGCGGCGTGTGGTCCTTCACCGCCTATGCGCGACATACCACGAACTTCACCGCGACCGGCCAACTGCGCGCGATCATCTACCGGGTCTCGGCCGACGGCGTGCCCAACCTCCTCGTGACGACGCCGTACGCATCCTCGGACGACTTCAGCCAGACGACCTGGCAGCAGCGGACCTGGACGGCGAATGTCCCGGCCAATACCCGCTTGCTCGCCGGGGAGCGCTGGGGCGTCCAGTATCAGGTCAACGTCACAGCAACCTCTGGCAAGAACCTCAGCGGCGAGATCGCCTTCGACACCAACAGCGAGAACAGCGGCATCACGCCGGCGTTGAATGCCTTCGTGCCCACCGCAACCCCCACGGAGACCTCCACTCCGACGCAGACCTTCACCTCCACGCCGACAGTCACGTCGACACCCACACCCACCGACACGCCGGTTCCCCCGCCGGGCTTCACCCACACCCCGACCGTCACACCGACGTCCACACCGACAGCGACGGTGACGCCCACCGCCACCGCGACCGCGACCCCCACGCAGACCGCCACGCCAGTGCCCTCCGACTATCTGCACGCGGCCACGACCTCGGTCGGATCCATCACCTACAAGACGGTTAACACCGGCGTGCCCGTGGGCACGCTGAATCTGCTCTCCGCCTCGATCGAGACGAGCGGCCTCCGGAACCTGATCGATTCGGGCGGACGCTCGATCTTCGTCTCCGGCGCCGCACCCGCCGATACGGTCTGGGAACTGGGTGGCACCTGGACGTTCACCACCTTCACACGTGCGTCCGATGCGGGGGGCACGGGCTTCATCCAGGCGACTCTGTACCGGATCGACACGGCCGGGAACGCCTACATCGTTGGCGCGAGCAATCAGGGGGCGACGAACGCGATCAATACGACCTCGTGGACCCAGAGTTCTTTCACTTTCCCGGTCCCGTTCGATACCCTCATCGGCCCCGGCGAGCGCTGGGGGGTTCAACTCCAGATCAACGTCACCGCGGCCGTGAACAAGAACAACGCCAAGGCGGAGCTGGGTGTCGACACGGTGGCACAGGGGTCCCGTGTCCTCATTGCCTCGACGGCTCAGACCGTCACGCCCACCCTCACCGCAACCCTGACGCCGACCATCACGCCGAGCCCCACCTTCACTCTTACGCCCACGCTCACACCCACGGATACACCGTTGCCCTGCTGCACGCCGACACACACGCCCACACACACCGCGACGGTGACAAATACACCCACCAATACCGCCACGGCGACCGCGACCTCTACGCCGGTGCCGGGCCACAACCTCCATCACGCGACCGTCGCCGTCGGATCGTCAACCTATAAGACCGTGAACTCCACCGCCCCGGCGGGCACGCTGCGGACGCTGACCGGGGACATGTCCAGTTCCGGCGCAGTGACCCTGGTCGACACCAACAGCCGGTCGATCTTCGCCTCGAATGCGGTGCCGGCAGATCGCAACTGGGATCTCGGCGGCACCTGGACGTTCAACGTGTACACCCGGGGCAGCGCGGCCGGAGCGACTGCCTTCGCCCGGGCAAACCTCTATCGCATCGCCACCGACGGCACGGCGACTCTCCTGTACACGACCGGGCAGGCGGCCACGAACGCCGTCACCGGAACGACCTACGCCCTTCAGACCTGGTCGTTCTCGGTGCCGAGCGCCACGTTGATCGGCCCGAACGAGCGCTGGGGCGTCGCCTTCAGCGTAAATGTGACCGTGCCGCTCGATGCGGAGGATGGCTTGCTCGGGATCGATACCGTGGCGCAGCAGTCCCGGGTGCAGCCCTCGATCACGGATCTCCTCAACACGGCGACCCCGACCGCGACCGCCACGAGCACGACCACACCGACGCCGACCCACACGGCGACAAACACGGCCACGTTCACTGCGACGCCGACCGATACACCGGTGCCTCCGGGCAGCCCGACCCACACGTTCACATCGACACCGACGGTAACCCACACCTTCACCTCGACACCGACGACGACGCACACTCCGACCGTCACGTCGACTCCCACGGCGACGACCTGCCCGTACGCCTGCGATGGCTTCACCCGTGCAAACTCAGGCAGCCTCGGCACGGCTCCCACGGGCGGCGCCTGGCAGGTACGTTCCGGCCACGGGGCATTCCAGATCGCCAGCAACCGGGCGGCGGCGAGCAGCGTCTCAAATGAGGGCGCGTTCGCGAGCCTTGCCACGGGCGTGCCGAAGGATCACACCGCGTCGGTCTCGTTGATCCAGCAGTCTGGCCAGACCGGCACGGCCGGGCTCCTCGTGCGGGCACGGTCGGACTGGTCGCGGATGCTCCTCATCGAAGTGGATTACTACGGCAACGTGACCGTGTGGCGATACGCGCAGCCCTACTGGTCGGCGTTCGCCACCGCACAGGTGACGCTCAGCGCCGGATCCACCAATACCCTGAGCGCGACGGCGAGCGGGTCGACCCTCCAGGTGCTATGGAACGGCGCGACGATCTCCGGGCTGCCGGTGCTCAGCGACATTGACGATACGCTCGGCACGGGCGCGGGAATCTACGTCGGGAACTTCGGGACCTCGGCGCGGTGGCCGTCGCTCGATGACTTCACGGTGTCGGCGGCGACCGCGGTCTCGCCCACACCCTCGCCGACGCCCGTTCCCCCGACGGCGACTCCAACGAGTACGCCGAGCGGACCGACGGCGACACCGTTCGGGACCGGCGCGAGCGACAGCTTCAACCGCTCCTCCGGCCCGATCGGCAAGGCCGATAGCGGACAGTTCTGGTACTCGGACGGCAGCGACTGGCAGATCTGCAGTTCCAGCGTCGCGTGCGTGACGAACCCGGCAGGCTACAACTACGTCCGGCTCGATACCAACCTGACCGACCAGCGCGTCACCGTGAAACTCAAGAGCCGCAGCAGTTCGCCGAGCCCCGGTGGGATCATCGCTCGGGTGACCTCCGATTGGGCCACGAACATGGTGTACGTCGATCTCTCCACCGATGGCACCGTAGACATCTGGGAGCTCGTCAACGGTACGTGGACTCAACTGGGCAACCAGACCTCGGCATACAACTCCACGGTGGACCGCACGCTGCAGGCACGGCTCTCCGGCACGAGCCTGGAGGTGTACGTGGACGGCAACCTCGTCGCCGGGCCGATCACGGTCACGAACCCGCCGTTCAGCGCCACCTATGCCGGTCTCTACGGACAGACGACGGGCAGCTCGGCGAACTGGCCGCAGTTCGATAACTTCTCCGTCGTCGCTGGACCGTAGGCAGCCGCCCGCGGTGTAAGCCCCGGGCGGCGATCGAGCGGTGCGCTCGATAGTCCTTCCTATACTGAGGCCGATGTCCGTCGGGCCCGGGGTATCGATCGGACAGGTCGAGACGACGATCGCGGCGTTCGAGGAGCCGCTCGCTCTGGAGTCGGGCCGCGTGCTGCCCCGATTCGAGATCGCCTATGAGACCTACGGCAGACTCTCTCCGGGGCGGGATAACGTCATCATCGCGTGTCACGCGCTCTCAGGCGACGCCCACGCGGCGGGTGTGTCGGCGCGGGCCTTCGCCAGCGCGGTCGATGGCGCGGGCGCCGGGCAGCGCGCGCAGGCAGGCCTCGGCTGGTGGGACGGCATGATCGGCCCGGGCAAGGCGTTCGATACCGATCGCTACCTCGTGCTCTGCGCGAATGTGCTGGGCTCCTGTCGCGGCAGCACCGGCCCACGGTCGATCGATCCCACCACGGGACGACGCTATAACGCGACTTTCCCCATCGTGACGGTGGCGGACATGGTGCGCGCACAGCGCCGTCTGATCGATCGCCTCGACATCCGCGGAATCGTCGCCACCTCAGGTGGATCGCTGGGGGGAATGCAGGCGCTCGAATGGGCAGTCCGGTACCCGGAACTGGTGCGAGGGTGTATTCCCATCGCGTCCACCTCACGCCTTGCGCCCATGGGGTTGGCCTGGAGCGCGATCGGCCGAAACGCCATCATGGCTGACCCGCGCTGGCGCGGCGGAGATTACCCGGACGACGACCCGCCCGCGGCGGGACTGGCGATCGCGCGGATGGTGGGCCACGTCACGTACCTCTCCGCCACATCGATCGCCGAGAAGTTCGGCCGGCGCCTGCAGGATCGCGCGGAGTACTCGTACTCCTTCGACGTCGACTTCGCGGTCGAGAGTTACCTGCGGTATCAAGGTGACTCTTTCACCCGTCGCTTCGACGCCAACAGCTATCTCTATCTCAGCCGCGCCCTGAGCTATTTCGATCTCGCCCGCTCGTGGGGCCAGGGATCGCTCGCGGCGGCGATGGAGCGCGCCCGGGCCCGCTTCCTCATCCTGTCGTTCTCCTCGGACTGGCTCTACCCGCCCTCGGACTCGGCGGCGCTGGCCGAGGCACTGCGCGACGCCGGCGTCCCGCACGAGGCCCACGTCATCGCGTCGGATTACGGTCACGACGCTTTCCTGATCGAAGAGGAGCGCCAGACCGCGTACATTCGTACCTTCTTGCGGGGGCTGGATGCGTAACTACGGGTTCGAGACGCGGGCCGTGCACGCCGGGCAGCGCCCGGACCCCTATACGGGCGCACGCGCAATGCCCATCTACCAGACGACGTCGTACGTCTTCGAAGATACGGAGCAGGCCGCGGCCTACTTCAACCTCCAGGAGTACGGCAACACCTATTCCCGCATCATGAACCCGACGAACGCGGCCTTCGAGGAGCGGATCGCGAGTCTGGAGGGCGGCATTGGCGCGGTCGCGACCGCGTCGGGCCAGGCCGCGCAGTTGATGGCCCTGTTCACGATCCTCAAGCCGGGCGATCACGTGGTGGCATCGCGGATGCTCTACGGCGGTACGACCACGCAGTTCCGCCATCTCTTCCGCAAGCTCGGCATCGACCTCACACTCGTCGATCCCGACGATCCCGCGAACTGGCGCGCCGCGGTGCGCGATACCACCCGCCTGTTCTACGGCGAGACGATCGGCAACCCGACCGGTACGATCCTCGACATCGAGACCGTGGCCGCCATCAGCCACGAGCATGGCGTGCCGCTGATCGTCGACAACACGTTCGCCACACCCTACTTATGTCGACCTTTCGACTGGGGGGCGGACATCGTCGTCCACTCGGCGACGAAGTTCATCGGCGGTCACGGCGTGTCGATCGGCGGCGTGGTGGTGGACTCCGGGCGGTTCGATTGGGGGAACGGCCGGTTCGCCACCATCGTCGACCCTTCACCCGCCTACCACGGTCTCGAGTTCCACGCCACGTTCGGGATGTACGGCTACCTTCAGAAACTACGCTCCGAGACGATGCGCGACCTCGGCGCTCCTCTGTCGCCATTCAACGCGTTCACCTTCCTGCTCGGCCTGGAGACGCTGCCCGTCCGGATGGATCGTCACGTCGCGAATGCGCTCGGGGTCGCCCGCTTCCTGGCCGGGCATCCCGCGGTGGCGTGGGTGCGCCATCCCGGCCTCGACGAGAGCCCGTATCGCGCGCTCCGCGAGAAGTACCTGCCGCGCGGGGCCGGAGCCGTCTTCTCGTTCGGCATCCGTGGGGGCCGCGAGGCAGGCCGACGTTTCATCGAAGCGCTCAACCTCTTCTCGCATCTCGCCAACGTCGGCGATGCGAAGTCGCTCGTTATCCATCCGGCTTCCACGACCCACCGCCAGCTCTCCGAGGAGGAACTCGCCGCGGTGGGGATCGGCCCAGAAGCGATCCGGCTCTCGATCGGCCTGGAAACGCTTGACGACCTCATCGCCGACCTCGACGATGCGCTCAGAGAGGCGCACGGATGAGTCGGGCATGAGCGAACGACTGCGTCCCGCGGTCCTCTCGCGCGATGAGAGGGACGCGCTCGTCCGCCCCTACCAGGATCCCGTCGTCATCCGGCAGATCCTGGACACCGCGCGTACGGTGGCCATCGTGGGCCTCTCCTCCAACGTCCTCCGTCCCAGCCACTTCGTCGGCTACTACTTGAAGCTGCACGGCTACCGGGTGATCCCGGTCAACCCGCGGGAGACCGAGGTGCTGGGGGAACGATCGTTTCCCGACCTGGCGTCGATCCCCGAGCCGATCGACGTCGTCGATGTGTTCCGACAGCCCGATGCGGTGCCCGCGGTCGCGCGTGAGGCGATCGCAGTCGGTGCCCGGGCGCTCTGGCTGCAGTTCGAGGTCATCAGCCCGGAAGGTGCGGAGATCGCGCGTTCGGCGGGCCTGCACGTCGTGATGGATCGCTGCATGAAGATCGAACATGCGCGACACCTCGGCCGCATGCACTGGTTGGGCCTCAACACCGGGGTGATCACGTCGCGGCGGACGCGGGTCGATGCCTGACGCTCCCTTTCGCTCCTGGCTCCGCTGCTTCGGGCGGTGCTCGAACGACGAGTATCCGCTCGAAGGGTTCCTCTACCGGTGCCCGCGCTGCCACGACCTGCTCGAGGTGGGTCACGATTTCGCCGCCCTCGCGACGCGCAGTGGCGACGCGTGGAAGGCCCTGTTCGACGCGCGCTACAAGCGCACGGAGTGGCCGTACGGCAGCGGCGTCTGGGGCAAGAAGGAGTGGGTGGGCCCCACGATCGACTCGACGAACGTCGTCTCGCTCGATGAGGGAGGGACGAATCTCTTCTGGGCAGAGCGCTACGGGCGTGTGCTGGGGCTGGATGAGCTGTGGATCAAGATGTGTGGCAACAGCCACAGCGGATCGTTCAAGGACCTTGGCATGACTGTCCTGGTGTCAGTCGTGAAGCAGATGATCGCGCGCGGAACGCCGGTGCGCGCGGTGGTGTGCGCTTCGACGGGGGACACGTCGGCATCGCTGGCGGCCTACTGCGCGGTAGCGGGCATCCCCTCGGTGGTGCTCCTGCCACGCGGGAAGATCAGCACGGCCCAACTGGTGCAGCCGCTCGCGAATGGGTCGCGCGTTCTGGCGCTCGACACCGACTTCGACGGGTGCATGGAGATCGTGCAACAGCTTGTGGCCGAGCCGGGCGTCTACCTGGCCAACTCGTTGAACCCGCTGCGGATCGAAGGACAGAAGACCGTCGCGGTGGAGATCGTCCAGCAGTTCGACTGGGCGGTGCCGGACTGGGTGATCATCCCGGGTGGAAATCTCGGGAACGTGAGCGCGCTCGGCTCCGGCTTCCAGATGATGCGCGACCTCGGCCTGGTGGAGCGCCTGCCGCGCATCGCGGTCGCCCAGGTGGAGGCGGCGAATCCGCTCTATCTGGCCTACCAGCGCGGGTTCGCGGGGGGTCTCACCCCGGTGCACGCACGACCTACCCAGGCGACCGCGATCCAGATCGGCAACCCCGTGTCCTACCCGCGCGCGGTGAAGACCATCCGCGAGTTCAACGGCGTGGTAGAGCAGGCGTCCGAGGACGAACTCGCCGATGCGGCCGCGCGTGCCGATCAGGCCGGGCTGTACTGCGATCCGCACACGGGCGTCGCGCTGGCAGTGCTGGAGAAACTGGTCGCGCGCCGCGAGATCCTCCCGGCCCAACGCGTCGTCGTCATCTCCACCGCCAGCGGCCTGAAGTTCAACGAGTTCAAGGTCGGGTACCACGATGGCACCTTGCCCGCCATCGCGTCCCGACGCGCGAATCGACCGATCGAACTGGCGGCGCGTTACGGCGACGTGCGCGCCGCCGTGTTCTCGCGCGACCTGGTGGAAACCGTTTGACCCATCCCCGGCGAAGCCGGCATACTGGCGCAATTCAGCGTGATCCACAGTAACGAACTCAAAGCGCTCGATGGGCTCTACGGCACCTACGGCGTCAAGTACGCCGCGGGCGAATTCATCGTCCACGAGCACGAGCCAAGTTCCGACCTCTACGTGATCCTCCGCGGCGCGGTCGAGTTCTCGATCGCCGACCCGGAGACGATGAATCGTCGGGTCCTCCGTGTCGCCCACGCCGGGGAGATCTTCGGCGAGATCTCCTGTTTCAGCGGTCTGCCACGGACCGCCTCCGCCCAGGCAGTTCAGGACACGATGTTGCTCCGATTCCAGCGCGATACCGCGATCGAGTTGATTCGGACCAGTCCTCAGTTCGCCATTCGCCTCATCCAGACGATGGGCGACCGGCTCAGGCGGAACACCGAGATGTTGACCCAACTCTGGAATCGGTAGGATTCCTCCGAGTCTCCCGGAGGATCATCACCCCATGACCATGCCGACCGCCGATCCTTTCCTCGCCCGCGCATCCCTCCCGATCGGCGGGGGCGGCAGGGTCGGTTACTACCGTCTGGCCGCGCTCGCGGACCGCATCTCCGTGGGGCTCGATCGCCTGCCGATGACGGTGAAGATCCTTCTGGAGAATGCGCTCCGCAATCAGGCGCAGGACGGTTTTACCGAAGCGCACGTGCGGATGCTCGCGGACTGGCGGCCCGGCGCGGCGAAAAACGAATTCGCGTTCCTCCCGGCGCGCGTGCTTCTCCAGGACTACACAGGCGTTCCGGTGATCGTCGATCTCGCGGCAATGCGCGCGGCGATGGCGCGCATGGGTGGCGACGCGAGGCGGATCAATCCGCTCGTGCCGGTCGACCTGGTGATCGACCATTCCGTGCAGGTAGACGCCTTCGGCTCGCGCCTCGCGATGACCGAGAACGTGACGCGGGAGTACGAGCGGAACCTGGAGCGCTACACCCTGCTGCGGTGGGCGCAGCGCGCGTTCCAGAACTTCCGCGTGGTCCCTCCCGGCACGGGCATCGTGCACCAGGTCAATCTCGAGTATCTGGCCCGCGTGGTGGACACGCGCCAGATCGACGGGCACACCGTCGCCCTGCCCGATACGGTGGTGGGCACCGACTCGCACACAACCATGATCAACGGCCTGGGCGTGCTTGGGTGGGGCGTCGGCGGGATCGAGGCGGAGGCGAATCTCCTCGGCCAGCCGGTGTACATGATCACGCCGGAGGTCATCGGTCTCCGCATCACCGGTCAGATGCCGGAGGGGACGACCGCGACCGACCTCGTGCTCACCGTGACGCAGATGCTGCGCCGTCACGGCGTGGTGGATAAGTTCGTCGAGTTCTACGGCGCGGGCCTGAGCAACCTGTCGCTCGCCGATCGGGCCACGATCTCGAACATGGCACCGGAGTACGGGGCGACCGCGGGGTACTTCCCCATCGATGACGAGACGCTGCGCTACCTGCGCCTGACGGGCAGATCGGCGGAGACGATCGATCTCGTCGAGCGGTACGCGAAGGAGCAGGGACTCTTCCGCACCGACGCGACTCCGGATCCAGCCTTCAACCAGACGCTCTCGCTGGACCTGGCGACGATCGAGCCGAGTATGGCCGGGCCGCGCCGACCGCAGGATCGGGTTCCGCTGGCCGCGGTCGCGGGGAGCCTGCGCGGAGGATTCGCCGAGGCGTTCCAGGGCGAGAGCGCGGAGCGGAAGGCAGAGGTGACCATCGGCGGCGCGCGCTCCGAGATCGGCCACGGTTCGGTGGTGATCGCCGCGATCACGTCCTGCACCAATACCTCGAATCCCCGGGTGATGGTCGCGGCCGGTCTCCTTGCGCGCAATGCCGTCGAGCGCGGTCTCTCCACGCGCGCCTGGGTGAAGTCGAGCCTTGCGCCAGGATCGCGCGTGGTCACGGAGTACCTGGATCGCGCCGGTCTCACGCCCTACCTGGAGGCACTCCGGTTCCACACGGTGGGGTACGGGTGCACCACCTGCATCGGAAACAGCGGCTCGCTTCCAGAGATCGTCGCGAACGCGGTGCGGGAGAAGGATCTCGTCGGCGCCGCGGTGCTCAGCGGCAATCGAAACTTCGAGGGACGCGTCAATCCGCTCGCGAAGGCGTCGTACCTCGCCTCTCCGCCGCTCGTCGTCGCGTACGCACTTGCGGGAACGGTCGACATCGACCTGACGCGCGATCCGCTTGGCAGCGACGCGAACGGCCGGGATGTGTACCTCCGCGACATCTGGCCGACGAACGAGGAGATCGAGGCGACCGTCGCCCGGGCGCTTGGCGAGGACGCGTTCCGCACGCGCTACGCCGACGTCTTCAAGGGCGATGACGCCTGGAGGGCGATCCCGGCCCCGGAATCGGACCTGTTCGCATGGGAGGCCGGCTCCACCTACGCCCAGGAACCGCCGTACTTCGAAGGCCTCTCGACCCAACCTGCCCCCTTCGCCGACATCACGGGTGCCCGGGCGCTGGCGGTGCTCGGTGATTCGGTAACCACCGATCACATCTCGCCGGCAGGAAACATCCCGGCCGGGCGCCCGGCCGGGCAGTACCTGATCGAACGGGGCATTCAGCCGCGCGACTTCAACAACTACGGCGCGCGGCGAGGGTCCCACGACGTGATGCTCCGCGGCACGTTCGGCAACATCCGCCTCCGCAACGAGATGGTGCCGGGAAAGGAGGGCGACTACACGGTTCATCTGCCCTCCGGGGACGTGACGAGCATCTTTGAGGCGTCGCGCCGCTATCTCGACGCGGGCACGCCGCTGACCGTCATCGCCGGTCAGGAGTACGGCACCGGGAGTTCACGCGACTGGGCAGCGAAAGGGCCGCTCCTGCTCGGCGTCAGGTTCGTCCTGGCGGAGAGTTTCGAGCGCATCCACCGGTCCAATCTGGTGGGCATGGGGGTGCTGCCGCTCGAGTTCCCGACCGGTCAGTCACGCCACACGCTGGGGCTGACGGGGCAGGAGGTCTTCGACGTCGTGGGCGTGGAGGCGGGTCTGAGACCGCGCGCCGAGGTGACGGTGCGCGCGCACCGGCCCGATGGGTCGGTCGCCGAGTTTCAGGCAATCGCGCGCCTCGATAGCGATATGGACGTCGCCTACTACCAGCACGGGGGCATCCTGCCGTTTGTGCTGCGCCAGTTGCTGCGCCCTTCGCCCCTGGTTGCCTGAGCCTGCCCGCCCTGAGGGCCCGAGAGGGCGTGCTAGGATGCCCGCCCGATGAAGGATCTGTTGTTTCTCGGCGAGGGCACCGGACCGGCCTTCTACGTCGTGGGCGCGCTCGCGATGCGTTTCGCGGTCACACGCGTGTTCGGCAACGAGCGGCTCGACCAGCGCGCCGATGTCGTGGCGAACCTCGATCGGTTTCCGGTCCTGGTCCTCAGCGATTACGACCGCGGACAGATGTCGGACGACCTGCAGCGACGGACGATCGACCGGGTTCAGGGCGGGGCCGGGCTCCTGATGATCGGCGGGTGGTCATCGTTTGGCGGCGCTCGAGGTAGCTGGCACGGCAGCCCGCTCGCAGAGATCCTTCCGGTCGTCATCTCCGATCAGGACGATCGGACGAATACGCCGCTCGGGACAGTGCTTCAGGTCGTGGAACCGGATCACCCGGCCGTGGCCGCAATCGTCGGCCGGGAGCCCTGCTGCGTGTGCGGGTTCAACGATGTCCGACCGCGCCACGGCGCGCAGACTCTCATCGCCGGCTATGAACTGCGGGTATCCGGAGCTCTGCCATCCGGGGCGCGTTTCGTCCGCCGCGAGACGCCGATGCTGGCGGTATGGCGAGTGGGTTCCGGCCGGGTCGCCGCGCTGGCGCCGGACGTCTCGCCCCACTGGGCGGGTGGCATCGTCGACTGGGGCGAGACGCGGGTGAAACTGCCCACCGGTGCGGAGGTGAGCGACCTGTACCCGGCGTTCCTCGGCGGCCTGTGCGAGTGGCTCGCCGGGGACTAGGGTCGTGGCCTCGGAAACGACTACCGCGCGGGAGATTCTGACCGAAGTCCTCGACGGGATCGAGCGCGTCGTCCGCGGGTGCGCCGAGGAGGATCTCCTCTTCCACCCGACCGACGATGCGACGAACTCGGTAGCCGCGCTCGTGCGCCATTGCTGCGGGTCGCTCGATTCGTGGCTCGCCCGCGCCGTCGGCGAGACGTTCGCGCGCGATCGGGACGCCGAGTTCCGCTACGAGGGCGACCAGCAGACCCTCCTCGCGCAGATCGACGCGGCGCGATCCCGGGCAATGGACCGCCTGAACGCGCTGGCCGAGCGCGACCTCACCGAGATCCTCGTCGTGCGCCGTCTGAGCCAGGAGCGGGATCTCGCCGTAACCCGATCCTGGTGTCTCTGGCACGCGATCGCGCACCTGGCCGAACATCTGGGGCACATGGATCTGACGGCTCAGATCGCTCGCGCCCGGCGAGGCTGAGGCCGGGGATTCGACCGCTCGCGCCGCGCCGAGCCTCTACAGTGCCGTCGTGACCGAGGAGAGACCGCCGCTGGGCCGCCGCCAGGCCGGCTTGCTGATCGCCGCGCTCATGCTCGCCACGGCCCTCACCGCGCTCGATGTCACGATCGTCGGCACGGCCCTCCCCACGATCGTGGGCTCGCTGGGGGGCGCGGAACTGTACGCCTGGTCGGTGACGACGTACCTGCTCACGTCGACGGTGACCGTCCCCCTTTACGGTCGCCTGGCCGACATTTACGGCCGGAAGCCGATCTTCAACGTCGGGATCGTGATCTTCCTCATCGGATCGCTCGCCTGTGGCCTGGCTGCCACGATGGACCAGTTGATCGCCTTCCGGGCCGTGCAGGGTGTCGGCGCCGGTGCGCTTCTGCCGATGGGGATGACGATCATCGGCGACACGTTCACGGTGGCGGAGCGCGCCCGGGTTCAGGCGTTCCTCGTCTCCGTCTGGGGAACGTCCAGCGTGCTGGGTCCAGCTGCTGGCGCGGCGATCGTCTCCTATCTGCCCTGGGGCTGGGTGTTTCTCATCAACATCCCCGTCGGTCTCATCGCGCTCGCGGTGCTGGGCGCCAACTATCACGAGAGAGTGGTGCGCCGGAACCGCTCGATCGATATCGCCGGTGTCGTGACCCTCAGCGCCTCCGTCAGCCTGCTGATGTACGCCTTCGAGGTCGGGTTCCGCACCGAGGGGATGGGTCTGCTGGCGCTCGCCGGCGTCCTTCTCCTCCTCTTCGTGGCGATCGAACGACGGGCGTCTGATCCGATCGTACCGATGTCGATCCTGGTCCGCCCGGTCATCGGCGTCGGATACCTTGCCAGCGTCATCCTCGGCGCGGTGCAGTTCGGCGTCGGGTCGTTCGTGCCGCTGTTCGTGCAGGGGGCGATGGGCGGGACCGCGGCATCGGTCGGCGCGGTCGTGACGCCCATGGCGATCGGATGGCCGCTCGGTGCGATCATCTCCGGCCGGCTCATCGTGCAGCACGGGTATCGACGCATCCTGATCGCCGGTATGGCCGCGGTGGCGGTGGGCTCGGCGTCGCTCTTGCGTCTCAACGCGCAGAGCTCGCTCGTCGAAGTCTTCGTCGCCGTCGGCGTGATCGGTCTGGGAATGGGCCTGACGAATCCGCCGATCGTCATCGCGTTCCAGAACGCGGTGGACTGGGGACAGCGCGGCATCGTCACCTCGCTGGGCCAGTTCTTCCGGACGATCGGTGGCGCGCTCGTCGTCGCGCTGATGGGGGCGATCCTGAACCTGGAACTTGCCTGGAGGCTGGGTACCGACGCATCGGCCGACGTCGGAACCCTGGTGAGCAATCTGCTTGACCCCGTCGCCCGTGGGGCACTCGCACCGGGGGTCGCGGCGCGGGCCCAGGAGGCGCTCGCCGCCGCACTGTGGGACATCCTCCTCATCCCGGCCGCGCTCGGAGTGCTCGGGTTCATCCTCATACTCCGCGCGTTCCCGGCCGGCTCCGTCACGCAGCTGGCTGCGACGGCCCAGAACGACTCGAGTGCGCGGACCGCGGGATGAGGATGCGCGCCTCGATGTGGGCGAGCGCCGCTCTGGCGATGTTGCTCCTGCTCGTCAACACCGGCTGCGGCGCTGCCCCCATCGAGATCATGCTCGATGGGTCGACCGTGCGTCCCGGCGCCCCGGGGGTTGCGGTCCCGGCGCGGCTCAGCTACCGCGTGGACCGCGCGGCACGCGTCGCCATCGAGGTGGTCGGGGGTCCAGGCGCCTGGATGCTCCGCGAGCCGACGATGCGGTACCCCGGCGAGACATACGAGATCCGCTTCGACGGCACAGTCCCATCCCCCGATGGGCGCGATCGCGAGGTCATCCCCGATGGTGACTACACGCTGCGCCTGACCATCGCTCAGGAGGAGGGCTCCCCCATCGACTGGACGGCCCCGATCGCGGTCATGGCCGGTGACCCCGTCCCGCTCGTGCTCGATGAACCAGGTCTCAGCCACTCCCGAATCACCCCGGACGGTGATGGCGTCGACGACGAGACGATGATCGCCTACAGCCTCTCC
>CAZHZF010000004.1:0-98226 GCA_964536925.1 uncultured Dehalococcoidales bacterium
GTCGAGAACATCCTGCTCCGGCTGATCCAGAGCACCGATTTCGATATCCAGCGAGCCGAGCGCGGCATCGTGTACATCGACGAGATCGACAAAATCGCCCGAAAGAGCGACAACCCCTCGATCACCCGCGACGTGTCGGGCGAGGGGGTGCAGCAGGCGCTCCTCAAGATCATCGAAGGTACCGTCGCGAATGTCCCTCCCCAGGGCGGCCGCAAGCACCCCCATCAGGACTTCATCCAGATCAACACCGCCAATATCCTCTTCATCTGTGGCGGGGCGTTCGAGGGGCTAGAGAAGATCGTGGGCAACCGGATCGGCACGAAGAAGGCGATCGGGTTCCGACCCACCCTGGTCAACGACGAGCACGACCAGAAGGAGGCGGCCGCGCTGCTCGCCCACGTCATCGCGGACGATCTCCTGCGCTATGGCCTGATTCCCGAATTCATCGGACGGCTCCCGGTGGCCGTGTCCGTGGATCCGCTCGGCAAGGATGCTTTGATGAAGATCCTCACCGAGCCGAAACACGCGATCGTGAAGCAGTATCAGAAGTTCCTGGCGCTGGACAAAGTCGAGCTCTCCTTCACCGAGGACGCTCTTGAGGCGACCGCGGAGGAAGCGCTCAAACTGAAGACGGGTGCTCGTGGCCTGCGCACCGTGATCGAGGACATCCTCCTGGACGTGATGTACGACATTCCCTCCCGTGGGGATGTCAAGAAGGTCGTCATCAACGGCGACGTCATCAAGCACAAGAAGTCGCCGATCCTGCTGAATCGGTCCGATCGGGTCATCGAGGATCACGACGTACGAGATGTACCCGCGTAGATGGAATCGCGGACGCAGGAACAGTACGCGGTCGTAGCCTTCGCCCCGAGGGATCAGATCGAGGATCTACGCAAAGTCCGTGCCCAGAGTGGGATGCCGCCGGCGATGGATCTCCACGTGACACTACGTCGCGCGTTCGCTATGCCGGTACACGATGGCCAGAAGATCGCTCTGGATGCACTGCATCGAGCGGTTCAGGGCTTTCCACCGTTTGGCATCCGGACGGCCGATGCCGAGGTCATCGCCCAGGCGAACGGCCACGCGATTGTCCTTCCGCTCGAGGAATCCCCCAACTTCCTCCAGTTGCGTCGGCGTGTCGGGCAGGAACTCGCCCGCCGCGTGGGCATCCCCATCGGCGATGGCGGGCAGAGTCCCCGGCCCCACGCGACGATCATCGGGGGCATCCGGCAGGGCGATCTCGAGCGAAGCCTCACGGTCGTTCGTGGCTGGCGTATGAACTACTCGTGGATCGTCCGCGAGATCGACCTGATCGTCCGGCCCGAGGGCGGGCTGTGGCGATCGGTGGCGCACTTCCCGTTCGGCCGCCCCTAACCGCGAGGCCGTTCTAACGGTCGGTGTGGTACACCGATTCCGACGAATGGAGCCGCGACAGCCGATCCGCCCGCCCCCGCTCCCCATCTCCCTGACGCCGAGGCGTGCCCCCCCACCGCCACGGGCCGAACACGACTCACGGGCACCTCCGATCTCCGAGGGGACTCCCTGGCATCCGCTGCCGGAACCCGCGCTGGCCCGCGAGGCACCACTCAAGATCGACACCAGTCTCGGCGGTCTTCTGGAGCCGGAGCGCGATGCCATGCTGAATCATCGGCTGGCATGGATCGCGCTTATGGGACTCGCCTTCGCATTCATCGTGATCTTGCTGGTCATCGCGCCGACCGAGGCGGTGCCGAAACTGGTGGGGCCGTTCGCGCAGCCTGTCAGCGGCTCGGGCTACGGCCCGATGGTGGCGATGTTCGGGTTCCTCGCGTTCATCGTGGTCCTGATCGGTGGCGTCTGGATGTGGATCGCGATGGGGCGCCCCTATGAGCCGCCACCGGAAGATCAGCCCACCGCGGCGCCGCCGATATGACCGATCCTCAGGAGGGCGTCGGCCCGCAGATCACCTACGACGTCGAGGAACGGCCCCTCGCCGGAATCGTCGGCGCCCTTCTCCTGGCAGTTACCGTCCTGGTCATCGGCGTCGTGCCGATCATCGTCGGCTTCAACTCCGAGCGTCGCGACCCGGGCGGATACCACGTCCTGGGCGTCCTCACCGGCCTGGCGCACATCGTCCTGGGGCTGCTCTTTCTCGTGGAAGTGCTCCTCACCGTGGCGAACGGACGGGGGAGGACCCTCGTGCGTCTGGCGCACGCGCTGGGTCGGAAGCCATTCCTCCCCACGCTCGATTTCGTTATCGGCCTGATCGGCATCGGCTTCGGAACGATCCTCATGTTCGCGTACACCCAGACCATCGCCGATCTCCCACGCCTGCCGCGCTACGCGCTCGGCTACACGATGGATGGTTGGCTCGGCATCTGGATCGTCTGGGTGTCGGTACTGGGCGGCATCCTCTTCTGGTCTCTATGGATCGACGCTGTCCTTGGGCGCGATCCGCGGCCTCAGGTGGTGGTGGAACTACCCGAGTACGATGACGAGGAGGAAGAGTAGCCAGCCGGGCTACTTCTCTTCGAAGGCCTTTCGAAACGGCCCGAGATCATCCTCGGGCGACTCCTGGATCTCCGGACAGTCGTTGGGCAAGACTTCGAGGCCCTCGACCTCTCCCGTGGGCCGGGCGGTATCCGAGATGGCGAGCATCATCTCGCTGAGGGGCAACTGCATCTCCACAAGGAGCGGACTCTCGAAGCGCACGAGCACCGAGGGAAGGTGTTCGAGGAGCGTCCGAATCGCGTCGAACTCCACATCGTCGGTATGGACCCAGTCCTGCATCTGCGCGATGAGGGTGTTGATCTGGGCCGCCCGCCGACGCACCAGCTCTTCGACTGACTGAGCCGATCGCCCGCCAGGGCTCGCGCCGTGCTCCTCGCGGAGGATATCCAGGACGTGCCGGATGATCTTGTCATTCAGCACGCCGGCGATTATACGCTTCGTGCTGTCGCCGTCCGGCGAAAACGGGCGGCGAACCATCCCACCCGGGAGGCGCGAGTGCCGACACGAGACGACCCGCGTGCCCGCGTGGGCAGGCGCGCGACGACGCCCGCGGTGGAGATCTTCCCCGGAGTGGTGCGGCGCACGATCGGTTGGGGCGACCGCGCGATGGTCTGCGAGATCACGCTTGCGGCCGGTTCCGTGGTACCGCCCCACGACCACCCACACGAGCAGTGCGGCTACCTGGTTAGCGGCCGACTCGCGTTCACCATCGGCGACACGACGCACCTGCTCGAGGCCGGAGACGGCTGGCTCATCCCCGGAGGCACCACCCACGCGGTCGAGGCTCCCGTGGCGTCCGTGGCGATCGATGTCTTCTCGCCAGTACGCGACGAATACCGATGACTCAGTGATCGGTTGGTCGGTCGCTCAGAATCTCCAGGGCGTGCTGCAGGATCGGTTCGATCGCCTCCAGACACTCCTGGACGCCCCGAGGCGATCCGGGCAGATTGACGATCAGCGTCCCGCCCCGCGTGCCCGCCATCGCCCGGGAGAGAATCGCCCGTGGCGTTGTCGCGCGGCTGACCGCGCGCATCGTCTCGCCGAGGCCGGGGACGACGCGATCGACGACATCGGCGGTCGCCTCGGGGGTGACGTCGGTGGGAGCGATACCCGTCCCGCCGCTCGTGAGGATCAGGTCGATCGCGCCGTGGTCGCTCCAGGCGCGGAGGATATTGGCGATGGCGCCCCGATCGTCGGCCACGAGCCCCCGCTCGACCACCTCCCCCAGGCGAGCCGCGACCGCCGCGGCGAGGTCGCCGCTCGCGTCCGACGCCGCCGACCCGCGAGCCCGACTGCTGCTTACGGTCAGGATCCCGATCCGCGGGCGCACCGTCGGAGCCTACCATGCTGATCCGGCTTACCGTCCCGACGCGGCGCCGCGAATCACTCGAGGAGATCACCGAACGCGTCGCCGAAGCGGTGCGATCGACCGGAGTCTCCGAGGGTGTGTGCTTCGTGATCGTGCCGCACACGACCGCGGGCGTCACCCTCAATGAAGCGGCCGATCCGGCCGTGACCACCGACACGATCAACCACCTCGCGGAGATGGTGCCGCGCGAGGGATTCTGGATTCACGCCGAGGGCAATGCCGACGCGCACGTCAAGACAAGTCTGTACGGGAACTCCGTAGCCGTGGCGATCGAAGCGTCCGAGCTGGTCCTGGGTACCTGGCAGGGCATCTTCCTGAGCGAATTCGACGGGCCTCGGCCGCGCACGGTGCTGGTGAAGGTCATCGCCGGGTGACGGGGCCGCGCCCCGCCCGGCGCGCCAATGTCAGAGCACCGAGACGATCCGTGTGGCGGCATCCTCGCTGAGGTCGAGGTCGAAGGCGGGGATCTTCGCCCCGCCGGCGCCGCGCAGGATGCGGATCACCGGACGATCGAGCTTCTCCTTGTTCACGCGCGCCACGACCCCGGTGTGCCCGAGCCAGCGCCCAGCGGTGACCCGGATCGCCATCCCGACGGGAAAGGACGGCACGAGTGAGCGGAACAGATCGAGTAACTCCTGATTCAGGGCGGTCGTACCCATCTTCGCCATGATGTCGAGCACGACCTCTGGCGCGAGCGCCGGCCGATAGGGCCGATCGGTCGCGAGGGCATCGTAGACATCCGCGATCGCGGCGATCTCCGCCATGAGGATGATGCGCCCCTCATTGCCGAACGGCGGACGCTGAACCTGATTCAGTCCGTTGAGTCCGCGGGGGTACCCTTTGCCATCCTGGCGCTCGTGATGCTGATAGGCCACGTGATTGATCAGCACGTCGTTCGGTTGGGCCGCCTGGAGCAACTCGAAGCCGAGGGTCGGGTGGCTCTTCATCACCTCGAACTCCTCGTCGGTCAGTTTCCCCTGCTTATTGAGGATGGCCTCGTCGACGAAGATCTTGCCGATATCGTGCAGGAGGCACGCGCGCGCCAGCCGCTTGAGGCTACCTCGATCGAGGCGAAGCTTGCGGCCAAGAACGAGCGCCGCCGTGGCCATCTCGACCGAATGGGCGAAGGTGTAGTTGTCGTACGACTTGATCGCCGCCATTCCGGTGAGCAGTTCGGTATCGAGCACCTCATTCATGATGTCGTCCACGACCGACACGACCGCGGCGGTCGGCACGAGGTGCCCGGCCGACTGACGGAACTCGGTGCCGCGCAGTTTCCCCTGGATCTCGCGCGGACTCAACCCCTTCAACTGCGCGGCGGTACCGCCGATCGCCTCGAACACTCGATAGACCGTGTTCGTCGCCTTGGCGCGCAGGGCGTCGCTGATGACCTCGGGCATCTCGATGTCGGCAGTCTCTTCATCCTGGACCGTGACCGCAGTGGTCCCGCGCTCGAGCAAAGTGCGAACGTACCGCTCCGTCAGCGCCGTTCCCGCGGTGAGGAGGATGTTCCCCTTCGCGTCGAGGATCGATTGCCCGAGGAGCGAACCTGGCTCGGTCTCCTTCAGGCTTGCCCGTCTCACGCGAGGAGCCTCCCGTTGGATCGCTCGTCAGCCAGCATCGAGACGATCAGATCCGCGTGAGAATGTCGACGCCCTGGCGAATCCGATCCTCGGAAACGGCGTAAGAGATCCGAATGTGGGTCGTCTGCTGGGAGAAGACCGACCCGGGGATGACCAGAACGTTGTTCGCGATCGCCCGCTCCACGAATGATGACGCATCGCGATCGTCGACCCTTGGCATCACGTAGAACGCCCCTCCCGGGGTCACGACGTCGAACCGTCGTCGAAGCCCGTCCACGATGAGATCGCGCCGACGCTGATACGCCCGCACCTGAGCCGAGGTATCGACGTCGAAAGCCACCAGTGCGCCGTACTGCGCGAAGGACGGCGCACAGACGAACGTGTACTGCTGCAGTTCTTTCATCTTCTCGAGGAGCGGGCGCGGCCCAACCGCATAACCGATGCGCCACCCCGTCGCGGCGTGGCTCTTGGACAGCGCATTGAGCGTGATGGTCGCCGGGTAGATCGATCCGATGCTGAAGTGGCGCGAACCGTCGTAGACGAACTTCTCGTACACCTCATCGGCCAGGATCACGATGCCGTGTCGCGCCGCGATGGCCGCGATCGCCCGTAGCCTGTCCTCCGGCACGACTGCCCCCGTCGGATTCGCCGGGCTGTTGAGGATGATGAGTTTGGTCCGCGGCGTGATCGCGTCCTCGATCCGGTCCGGATCGACGCTGAAGTCGGGATAGGTATCGACGAACCTCGGCCGAGCGCCAAAGAAGCCGACCAACTGCGGGTACATCACGAAGTACGGATCCGGAATCACGACCTCATCGCCCGGATCGAGGAGCGCGGCCAGAGCCAGGAAGATGCCGCCCGAACTCCCGGAGGTGACCAGGACGTCATCGGAATCGACTCGGACCTGGTTTTCCTCGCGCAGTTTCCGCGCGATCCGGTCGCGCAGCGGCGCGATCCCCTGGGTGGGCGTATACCGATTCTGCCCCTCCTCGATCGCGCGGATCGCCGCGGCCCGCACGTCCTCCGGGACGGCGAAATCGGGCTGCCCGATCGAGAAGTTGACGGGATCCTTCAACGAGGCCCCGAGGTCGAAGACTCGTCGGATGCCTGAACTCTCGATCAGTCGGGATCGTTCGGAGAGAAGACCCGCGACATCGAGCGTCTCCAATGCGCCGGTATTCTAAAGAGCGATCAGTCCCCGTCGGGCCGCGGTGTGCGTCGCCTCGGTACGCGAAGCCGCGCCGAGCTTGGCGAGGATCGCCGCCACATGGAACTTCACCGTGTGCTCGCTGATTGCGAGTCGCGCCGCGATCATCTTGTTGGCGAGTCCCTCCGCCACAAGCTGGAGGACCTCCCGCTCTCGGGGGGTCAGATCATCCGGGCTCTCATCGCCGACCCGTAAGCCGTGCGAGAGCGTCTCTCCCGGTGCGATCGTCCGCTCGATGACGACGAGACCCGCGCTCACCGCCCGCAGCGCCGAAGCCAGCGTCGCCCCGTCGGCGCCGCGAGAGACGTAGCCCCAGACGCGATTGCGCAGGGCGACCGCGAAGCGGTCAGCCCACGGCGTTGGGCCAAGGAGGACCGGGGGGATGCGAATCGTCGCGAGGCCCGCGGCAAACTCGTCCGGCGTGTCCTGCGGCGGATCGATGAGAAGGACCTCGGCCCCGCCATCGATCGGATCGCGGAGATCGTCGATCGAGGGCGCGTCTGCCACGGTCACGATCCCCTCGCGCGCGAGCAGTGCACGGAGTCCTTCCCTGATGAGCGGGGCCGAAGCGACGATCGCCGCTCGGGGGAGCCGCTCTCTCACACTCAGGTCGGGCGTTCGCCCACGGTGACCGTGAGATCTCGCGCCTCACCCCCACGGACCACACGGACGGCGATCGCCTGACCGATGCGGTCCGCGCGCAACGCGGTCTGCAGGTCTCCCGTATCCCGGATCGCTTCCCCGCCGAAGAGGATCACCACATCGCCGAGCAGGAGGCCGCCGCGATCGGCCGGGCCATCGGCCTCGAGCAAAGTGCGAACGTACCGCTCCGTCAGCGCCGTTCCCGCGGTGAGGAGGATGTTCCCCTTCGCGTCGAGGATCGATTGCCCGAGGAGCGAACCTGGCTCGGTCTCCTTCAGGCTTGCCCGTCTCACGCGAGGAGCCTCCCGTTGGATCGCTCGTCAGCCAGCATCGAGACGATCAGATCCGCGTGAGAATGTCGACGCCCTGGCGAATCCGATCCTCGGAAACGGCGTAAGAGATCCGAATGTGGGTCGTCTGCTGGGAGAAGACCGACCCGGGGATGACCAGAACGTTGTTCGCGATCGCCCGCTCCACGAATGATGACGCATCGCGATCGTCGACCCTTGGCATCACGTAGAACGCCCCTCCCGGGGTCACGACGTCGAACCGTCGTCGAAGCCCGTCCACGATGAGATCGCGCCGACGCTGATACGCCCGCACCTGAGCCGAGGTATCGACGTCGAAAGCCACCAGTGCGCCGTACTGCGCGAAGGACGGCGCACAGACGAACGTGTACTGCTGCAGTTCTTTCATCTTCTCGAGGAGCGGGCGCGGCCCAACCGCATAACCGATGCGCCACCCCGTCGCGGCGTGGCTCTTGGACAGCGCATTGAGCGTGATGGTCGCCGGGTAGATCGATCCGATGCTGAAGTGGCGCGAACCGTCGTAGACGAACTTCTCGTACACCTCATCGGCCAGGATCACGATGCCGTGTCGCGCCGCGATGGCCGCGATCGCCCGTAGCCTGTCCTCCGGCACGACTGCCCCCGTCGGATTCGCCGGGCTGTTGAGGATGATGAGTTTGGTCCGCGGCGTGATCGCGTCCTCGATCCGGTCCGGATCGACGCTGAAGTCGGGATAGGTATCGACGAACCTCGGCCGAGCGCCAAAGAAGCCGACCAACTGCGGGTACATCACGAAGTACGGATCCGGAATCACGACCTCATCGCCCGGATCGAGGAGCGCGGCCAGAGCCAGGAAGATGCCGCCCGAACTCCCGGAGGTGACCAGGACGTCATCGGAATCGACTCGGACCTGGTTTTCCTCGCGCAGTTTCCGCGCGATCCGGTCGCGCAGCGGCGCGATCCCCTGGGTGGGCGTATACCGATTCTGCCCCTCCTCGATCGCGCGGATCGCCGCGGCCCGCACGTCCTCCGGGACGGCGAAATCGGGCTGCCCGATCGAGAAGTTGACGGGATCCTTCAACGAGGCCCCGAGGTCGAAGACTCGTCGGATGCCTGAACTCTCGATCAGTCGGGATCGTTCGGAGAGAAGACCCGCGACATCGAGCGTCTCCAATGCGCCGGTATTCTAAAGAGCGATCAGTCCCCGTCGGGCCGCGGTGTGCGTCGCCTCGGTACGCGAAGCCGCGCCGAGCTTGGCGAGGATCGCCGCCACATGGAACTTCACCGTGTGCTCGCTGATTGCGAGTCGCGCCGCGATCATCTTGTTGGCGAGTCCCTCCGCCACAAGCTGGAGGACCTCCCGCTCTCGGGGGGTCAGATCATCCGGGCTCTCATCGCCGACCCGTAAGCCGTGCGAGAGCGTCTCTCCCGGTGCGATCGTCCGCTCGATGACGACGAGACCCGCGCTCACCGCCCGCAGCGCCGAAGCCAGCGTCGCCCCGTCGGCGCCGCGAGAGACGTAGCCCCAGACGCGATTGCGCAGGGCGACCGCGAAGCGGTCAGCCCACGGCGTTGGGCCAAGGAGGACCGGGGGGATGCGAATCGTCGCGAGGCCCGCGGCAAACTCGTCCGGCGTGTCCTGCGGCGGATCGATGAGAAGGACCTCGGCCCCGCCATCGATCGGATCGCGGAGATCGTCGATCGAGGGCGCGTCTGCCACGGTCACGATCCCCTCGCGCGCGAGCAGTGCACGGAGTCCTTCCCTGATGAGCGGGGCCGAAGCGACGATCGCCGCTCGGGGGAGCCGCTCTCTCACACTCAGGTCGGGCGTTCGCCCACGGTGACCGTGAGATCTCGCGCCTCACCCCCACGGACCACACGGACGGCGATCGCCTGACCGATGCGGTCCGCGCGCAACGCGGTCTGCAGGTCTCCCGTATCCCGGATCGCTTCCCCGCCGAAGAGGATCACCACATCGCCGAGCAGGAGGCCGCCGCGATCGGCCGGGCCATCGGCCTCGAGCCCCACGACGAGCAGGGCCGACTCCTGTCCGGGGGCGTGCCGGTCCCGCATCGAGACGGGGAGCGCCACTGGCTGCGAGGTCACCCCGATATAGGCGCGGCGGACCCGGCCCTGTCGCTGAAGATCCCCGACAACCCGGCGGAGCGTGGCCGGTCCGATCGCGAAGCCTGCGCCCTGACCCAGGTGGGAGGTGAGCATCGCCGCGACCGCGCCCGAGGCAAGAACGAGCGCCCCTCCTGAGAAGCCGGGCAGCGCGGTGGCGTCGGTGCGGTAATAGTCCTCGAGTGTCCCGCCGCGCCCGGTACGCCCGTCTCGGCCCGCCGAGGAGATGACCCCCAGCGAGGCCATCAGTGCCGACCCCGGCCGACCGACCGCGAGCGCGAGCGCGCCGACACGCGCGTCGCTGCCGAAGGCCGTCGGCGTCAATGTCTGGACGTCCACCTTCAGCACCGCGATATCGGTCCCGGGGTCTCGACCGATCAGGTGGGCCGCGATCTCGGTGCCGTCGGGCGCGGTGATGGTGATCTCTTCCTCCCGCTCGACCCCGTGGTCGGCGGTGACGATCGTGCCGTCATCGCTCCAGACCAGCCCGGATGAGGGAAGGCGGCGCCGCGCATTCACCGCGACGACTGATCTTCCCGCCGCCGCGACGACCCCGGACAGCGCGTCCGAAAACTCTGCCAACGTCGCGATTCCGCTCACATTGCCCTCCCGCCAGCCATTGCGGCAACTCTACGGGTGCGTCAGGCCCGCTCCCACGGCCTTTCGGGCGGTCGTTGGCCCACCCGTTCGAGCAGGCCCCGGGTCAGGCGGCCTCGATCGTCGCGGTGAGTCGGCGGCTCACCAGTCGATCGCGGTAGAGCTCGGCCTGCTCGAGCGGACAGACGATCACACGCGCCCGGCCGTGGTTATGCGCGTCGAGCATGATCTCTGTCGCGCGCTCGCGACTCAGTGGTGGCACGGCCGCGATAAGTGAGTTCACCACATGGGCCATGTCGTTGACATCATCGTTATGGAGTAACACGACGTGCGGTGGCAGCCGCGCCGTCAGTCTATCGGTATCGATGGTCGGATCGACTTCAACCTGGCGCTGATACAAGGGTGCAGTCCACACGGCACCTATCGTATCCAGGGGCGGCGACTCGCTGCGTTACGACTTCGCAGCAGTGAGCAGCCTGGCACAACGGAAGCACGCGCCACGGTACCATCCGTCCGATGAAGCTCTCGTGCCTTCCAGTGTCTCTCTTCCAGGCCATTGCGGTCGAACGCACGATGCCGCTCGCGGATTACCTGCGCCTGGCAAAGGCGGTTGGCCTCGACGGGACGGAGTGCAGCCTCGGATTCCTTCGCCCGCTCGGCATGCACGAGCCGTCGGAGTTCGGGGCGATGGTGCGGGACGCCGGCCTGGAAACCAGCATGCTCACCTGTCATCCCGATTTCACCCACCCGGATCCCGAAGCCCGGAGAGCACAGGTCGCGGACATGACGCGCAACCTCGATGTTGCGTTGACGATCGGCGCACCGTTGATCCGGGTCCTCAGCGGCCAGCGGCATCCGGGTGTGTCCGATGAGGACGGAATCGGCTACGCGATCGACGGTCTTGCCGCACTCTCGCGGGAGGCGGATGCACGGGGCCTGACGCTGGCGCTGGAGAATCACACCAAGAGCTTCTTCTGGCAGCACTTCGATTTCGCCCAGCGTGGCGCGGTATTCACGCGCATCATCGCGGGGCTGCGCGGGACGTCGGTCCGTGTCAACTTCGATTCGGCAAACCCCATCGTCGCCGGCGAGGAGACCCTCGACCTGTTCGAGAAGGTCAGGGATATGGTGGCGATCCTCCACGTGGCAGATACCCCCACGCGGGGCGAGTTTCGTTTCTGCAGGATCGGCGAGGGGATCGCCCCGATCGGCGAGATGTTTCGCCGCGCCCGGCTGCACGGCTTCGATGGATGGGTCTCGATCGAGGAGGCAAGCCGCTCCGGTCTGGACGCCTTCGGCGTCGCGGCCGCGAACGTGAGACGCCTCTGGGCAGCCGCGCAACCCACGACCTAGATCAACGTCCGAGCGGGAGCCCAGCTCGCAGCAGCAGCAGGAGCACACCCCCCGCGATCAGGCCCTGGATGACTGGAGCCGTCCAAACCAGAGTCCGGGCGGCGAGGCGATCCACCGCGTGAAAGCCGATGCCGAGCGCAATGTTGACGAGGGCGAGCAACGAGCCGATAACGGGCAGCCGACCCAGGTCCGCCACCGTGCCGACCAGCGTGGCCGTGCCGTCGGTCTCGTATCCGAAAGGGAGCGCCACTGTGGGCGCGGCATCGATCGACCACACATAGAGATAGAGGCCGACGTTCAGGACGAGCGCCAGAACCGCCCCGGCGACGAACGCGGCATCCTCCGACGCCACCCGCAGCGCGTTACTCACCGGCGTCGGCCGAGCGCGCGCGGCCGGTCAGCCGACCGCCCCGGTCAGGCCCTGACCGACGCGGCCGGAACGCCAGGATAGACCGGGCTGCACCAATGGCGATAGGCCGTGACCTGTCCCCGCACCACACGGTCGAACAGCTGGCGGAGCCGATCGGACACGGGGCCGACACGGCCATCGCCGATCCTCCGTCGATCCACTTCCACGATCGGAGAGATCTCGGCCGCCGTACCCGTCATGAACACCTCATCGGCCACATACAGCTCGCTGCGATCGATCGGACGTTCGATGGTCTCGAGGCCGAGATCGCGCCGAGCCATCTCGATGACGCTCGCTCGGGTGATGCCCATCAGGATGTTCTCGGTCGGGCCGGGCGTTACGAGCGCGCCGTTGAGGACGAGGAAGATGTTCTCGCCGCTCCCCTCGGACACGTGGCCCTCGTGGGTGAGCATGATGGCCTCGTCGAACCCATTCAGGTTCGCTTCGGTCTTGGCGAGGGCCGAGTTGACGTAGATTCCCGTGACCTTCGCCCGCGCAGGGATCGCATTGTCGTCCACCCGTCGGAAGGAGGAGGTGCAGCATCGGCACCCGTTCTCGGCGGGCAGATACTTGCCGAAGGGAGTGGTGAAGATCGTCAGGTCATCCTCGAGATCGTGCATCCGCACTCCGACGATCTCACTCGACTTGTAGGCCAGGGGACGGATATACACGTCCTGTTTGTAGCCGTTGCGCACCACCAGCTCGGTCGTGAGCGCACAGAGCTCATCGACAGTCGGGCGCAGGCCGATCCCGAGGATGCGGCACGATTGCACCAGGCGCTGGTAGTGGTCGCGGAGACGGAAGAGGTAAATCTGCCCTTCGCCCTCGTTCCAGTAGCCGCGGATGCCCTCGAAGCAGCCCGTGCCGTAGTTGAAGGCGTGGGTCTTCACGCCAATCACGGCATCGCGATCGTCGACGAACCCGCCCCGAAAGTAGGTCACCATGGTCGGCGCATTATAGGGACGCAGTGAGATCCGAGTTCCCCCGGGAGCCCGATCGACGACAGGCAGCGATGACTTATGTCGCGTCTGGTAAACTTCGTCTCCAGTGTTTCAGCCGGACAACGAGGAGATCGAGACATCACCTCCCGGCATCATCGATACACTGATCGGCGGCTTCAGGATCGTCCATCGGGTGCCCGAGGTGATCGCGGTGCCGATCGTCTACGGCATCGCTCAGGTGCTCGGTCCGCAGCCACGGCTCGGTCCCAAGATGACGGCGGTCGCCATGGGCATTGTGGACGAACTCGAGGCGAGCGCGGTGGAGAGCGGCCGGGAGCCACTGGACGCGGGTACCCGTGACTTCATCCGCAGGGCGCTGACAGGTGAGGACGCCGCCGCCCCGGTCTGGCGGGTCGTGGTCGACGAGCCGTTCCAGGTCGCGGCGTTCATGCTCGTTCTCGGCGCTGTCGGCGTTCTCGTGACATCGTTCTGGCGGTGCCTCATCGCCGACCTCATACGACCAGAGGGGCGACTCGAACCGCTGAGCGATGCGACGATGCGCCTGAGCGTTCGGAGCATACAGCTGTATCTGGTCTACGCCGTCGGCTGGGTTCTCCTGATGATCGCCACGTTCGTAGTGATGTTGCTGGCGATCGTGCTCGCCGTCATCCCACTCCTGGGGCCACTCATCGCGTTCGTGGCGAACCTCGCGGTCGTGACGTTGACCGGTGCGGTGGCCTTCGGAGCCCTGATCTACCTCTACTTCGCGATCGACGCGATGGCGCTGCTGCGCCTCGGCGTGCGCGAGGGCGTTCTGACAAGTTTCAGAGTCGTGCGGGCGTACTTCTGGCCCGCGATCGGTTTCATCGTCTTGAGTGTCGCGGTCACCGTTCTCCAGGGGGCTATTGCGAGTGCATTTGGGACGAGCGCGCCCGCGGGAGTTCTCTCCGCGGTTCTGAACGGTTATGTCCAGTCGGCGGTGATCACCGCGGGAATGATCTTCCTGCGGGATCGCCAGGTCCGCCTGATCCCCCTCGAGGAGGCCCCCGCGTGATCGGCGATACCACTCTTCCCACGAACACCGCGCCCGGCGAGTACGACGAGAACTCCATTCAGGTTCTTGAGGGTCTGGCCGCGGTGCGCAAACGCCCCGGGATGTACATCGGATCGACCGACGTGCGCGGCCTGCACAAGATCGTCGGTGAGGTGGTGGACAACTCGGTCGATGAGGCGATGGCGGGCATCTGCGATCACATCACGATCACACTCCATGCCGACGCGAGCGTCACCGTCACGGATAACGGCCGAGGCATCCCCGTCGGTGTGCACCGGCAGACCGGCAAGTCGACGCTCGAAACCGTCATGACCACGCTCCACGCCGGGGGAAAGTTCGGCGACTCCGGCTACAAGGTGGCGTCCGGGCTCCACGGCGTGGGCGTCTCGGCGGTGAACGCTCTCTCGGAATGGCTGCGTGTCGAGGTCGAGCGCGATGGCCGGCGGTACGTCCAGGAGTATCGCCGAGGAGAACCCGTCGCCGATGTCGCGGACGTAGGGCCGTCGGACCGCCACGGAACCACGACGACGTTCCTCGCCGATGCGACGATCTTCGGGGAGCTCGATTACTCCTTCGAGACGCTCGCCCAGCGGTTCCGCGAACTCGCCTACCTCACGAAGGGGCTCACGATCACGGTGATCGACGAGCGGGTCGACGGTCCGATCCCGCGCGAGATGACTTTCTACTTCGAAGGCGGCATCGTCGCCTACCTGCGCCACCTCAACCAGCGCCGCGAAACGCTCCATCGGCCGTTCTACGTGGAGCGCGATGTCGAGGGAACCCACGTTGAGGTGGCGATTCAGTACAACGACGGCTACGCCGAGTCGGTGTTCTCCTTCGCGAACAACAGCACGACCACGGATGGCGGCACCCACCTGACCGGATTCCGGACCGCGGTAACCAAGATCATCAACGATCACGCGCGCAAGGCCGGATTCCTGAAAGGGGACGACGCCAACCTCGCTGGAGAGGACGTCCGGGAAGGTCTCGCCGCGATCGTGTCGGTGAAATTGCAGGATCCGCAGTTCGAGTCGCAGACAAAGAACAAGCTCGGCAACGCCGAGGTACGCAACCACGTGGAGATCGCGGTGGGCGCCGCCTTCCGCGCCTACCTCGAGGATAACCCGGCTGATGCCAAACGGATCATCGAGAAGGTCCTGACATCCGCCCGGGCGCGCCGCGCCGCGCAGATGGCGCGCGACACCGTGATCCGCAAGGGTGCTCTCGAGGGGATGACCCTCCCCGGGAAACTGGCCGACTGCCAGGAGAAAGACCCGGACAAGAGCGAGCTCTACCTGGTGGAGGGCGATTCCGCGGGCGGTTCCGCGAAGCAGGGTCGGGATCGGCGATTCCAGGCGATCCTGCCATTACGGGGCAAGATCCTCAACGTGGAGAAGGCGCGCGAGGACAAAATGCTCCAGCACGAGGAGATCCGCGCGATCATCACCGCGCTCGGCGCCGGGATCGGCCCGAGTTTCCGCCCGGAAAAGCTTCGTTACCACCGGGTGGTGATCATGACCGACGCCGATGTCGATGGCGCCCACATCCGGACGCTTCTCCTCACCTTCTTCTTCCGACACATGGCGCCGATCATCGATGGCGGGTTCCTCTATATCGCGCAGCCGCCCCTGTTCCGGGTTCAGGATGGCCGGAACCCGGTCTACGTCTACTCCGAACAGGAACGGGACGATACCGTGCGTCGGGTCGCGCGCGATCGCAAGACTGCCCCGGAGAAGATCGACATCCAGCGATACAAGGGGTTGGGCGAGATGAACCCCGAGCAGTTGTGGGAGACCACGATGAATCCAGCGAACCGCACGATGCTCCAGGTGACCGTCGACGATGCCGCGGTGGCCGACGAGGTCTTCGACACGCTGATGGGGGATGCCGTTCCGCCGAGGAAGATGTTCATCCAGACGCACGCGAAGAACGTGCGCAACCTGGACGTCTAGGCGCGGAACGTCACTTCGGCGGCCGCAGGGGTCTCGCGGACGATCGAGACCCCGTGGCCGCGTACCGAGGTGTCAGGCCAGGTGCTTCTTGAACCAGTCGTTGATCTTCGTCCACGCATCGAGGGCGGCGGCCTCGTTCCAGGCCGCCCCGGTGTCGTTGTGGAAGGCGTGGCCAACACCCGGGTAGATCTTGATCTCGAAGGTCTTGTTGGCACTCTTCAACGCGGCCTCCAGTTGCGGGATGCCGGCATTGATGCGCGAATCGGTCTCACCGTAGATCGCGAGGATCGCGGCCTCGGTGTTCGGAATGGATTCGAGCGGGGGATTCGGGCCGTAGAACGGTGCCGCGGCTTTGATCTCCTTGTTCGCCGTCGCCAGACGCCAGGTGTAACCGCCGCCGAAGCAGAAGCCGAACGCGCCGATGCGATCCTGACGTACGTTCGGCTGCGTCTTCAGGAACCGGACGCCCGCGTTGAGGTCGGCAACCAGATCCTCTGGCCGCGCCTGTCCCAGCATTCCGCTCACCTGTGCCGGGTCGGTTACCTTGTCGGTGCCCCCGTTGCGCGAGAGGAGATCGACCGCCAGCGCGACGTAGCCAGCCTTACCCGCGCGGCGTGTCACGTCCTGGATGTGAGGGATGAGGCCGCGGTTCTCGTGGATCACGATCAACCCGGGGAAGGGACCTCCAGTTTTGGGCCGCGCGAGATATCCGAAGACCTTGCCCACCTCACCGTCGAACTCCACCTTCTGGGCGTCGATCGACGGATCTCCTTCGGGAACCGAGAGCGGGGAGCGAGGTCCGCTGGGGGCCGCCGGAGCAGCGGGCTTCGCCGCGGCCGCGGGCGCGGGCGTCGCCGTCGGGGGGACGGGAGTGGCGGTGGGCGGGATCGCGGTAGGCGTCGGCGCCGGTGCACAACCCACGCTCAGCAGAGCCGTTGCGGCCGACGCGGTCCCACCGGTGAGGTAGATCGCGCGGCGGACCATCTCGCGACGAGACATCTCGCCGTGCCGCCAATCCTCGACGAATTCCTCGAGCAGGTAGCGCTGAAAGTCACCTAGAGGCTTCACTCTTCTCCATCCTGACGCGATTTCGGGGCCAGCCCGGAGGGGTGTTATCATCGAATCGATGAGTACGCCGCCAATAGCACTGGACGTTATGGGTGGCGATCGAGGAACGGCCGAACTGGTGGCCGGCGGCGTGGCGGCGATGCGTCAGGATGGCGCACCGATCGCGATGGTTGGCCGTCGCGGGGAGATCGAGGCGGCGCTCGCCGCACAGAAGGCGACCGATCTGCGCATCGACATCGTCGATGCGCCGGACGTCATCGAGATGTCGGACAATCCCGTCGCGACGGTGCGGTCGCGCCCCCACAGTTCGATCGTCATCGGAATGGGCCTGGTTCGGTCCGGACAGGCGTCCGGCTTCGTGTCGACCGGCAACTCCGGCGCGGTCATGGCGGCGGCGGTGCTGGGTCTGGGAAGGATCCGCGGCGTCGATCGCCCGGCGTTGGCTTCCGCGTTCCCGACGCTGCACGGTCACTGCTTGCTCTGTGATATCGGTGCGAATCTGGATTGTCGACCCGAGAACCTGCTGCAGTTCGGCGTGATGGCATCGACGTACTGGGAACGCGTGTTCCACGTCACCAACCCGCGGGTAGGGCTCCTCTCGAACGGTGAGGAGGACTCGAAGGGGAACACGCTCGTGCGCGAGACGCACGCCCTGCTTCGCCAGGGTTCGGTGAACTTCGTCGGCAACGTCGAGGGAAAGGACATCCCCCATCACAGCGCCGACGTCATCCTGATGGACGGATTCACGGGCAACGTGCTGCTGAAGACGGCGGAAGGGACCGCCACGCTGGTGCGCGAGGTCATTCGGGAGGAGGCGAAGCGATCCCTCCTGGGCAGCATCGGCGGCCTGCTGATGAAGGGCGCGTTTCGGCGGGTTAGCCGCCGGCTCGACTACCAGGAGTACGGTGGCGCACCGCTCCTGGGTGTGAACGGTATCTGCATCGTTGCCCACGGGCGATCCGACGCTCGGGCGGTGAGAAGCGCAATTCGCGTTGCTCGGCACGCCGCGGAGATAGGCCTGACGGAGGCGATTCGCAGCGCGGTTCAGTCCCGAGCAGGTGCCGCGATCGGGGGCTGATTCCGTTGGACGGGCGACGACGGGTGGCGGTTACGGGCATCGGAGCGATAACGCCGGTCGGTGCGACGGCGGAATCGACCTGGCAAGCCCTCCTCCGTGGCGAATCCGGCGTCAGCCGCATTCGCGCGTTCGACCCCTCGAGCTATCCGGCGCAGATCGCGGGTCAGGTCGCGGAGTATCCGATGCCACGCAGCGTCGAAGGCAAGGAGGCGCGACGTCTCTCACGGTTCATCCAGTTCGCGCTCGCGACGGCCGAGGAGGCGCTGACCTGTGCGGATCTCGACCTGACCCGAGTCGAGCGCGATCGGGTCGGGGTCCTCGTGGGAACGGCGATTGGCTCGCTCCGCACGATGGAGGAAGGGTTCGAGACGATCCGCGATCGGGGCGGAACCCGCCTCAGTCCCTTCTTTCTGCCCCAGATGTTGCCCAACATGGCGGCAGGGCAGGTGAGCAAGGTGTTCGGCGCGCGCGCTTATAGCTCCACCATCATCACAGCGTGTGCCGCGGGGGCTCATGCGATCGGCGAGGCGAGCGAGGTGATCCGGCGCGGCGATGCCGACGTGATGATCGCGGTGGGCACCGAGTCGTCGATCTGCGAGATGGGCCTGGCCAGTTTCACGGCACTACGCGCCCTCTCGACCCGCAACGACGAGCCCAGCCGCGCCAGCCGCCCGTTCGATCGCGAGCGGGACGGACTCGTGCCCGCCGAGGGAGCCGCAACCCTGATCCTGGAGGAGTGGCACCACGCCGTCGGGCGCGGCGCGAACGTCATCGCGGAACTGGCTGGCTACGGGTGTTCGTCCGACGCCTACCACATGGTCGCGCCCGATCCGAACGGCGGCGGCGCGGCACTGGCGATGCGACGTGCCCTGGCGGATGCATGCGTGCCTTCCTCTGCGGTTGGCTACATCAACGCGCACGCGACGTCGACTCCTGTGGGCGATCTTGCGGAGACGCGCGCAATTCACGCCGTCTTTGGCGACCACGCGGCGCGCATCCCGATCAGCGCGACGAAATCGATGATCGGTCATTCCATGGGAGCGGCGGGGGCCATCGGTGCGCTCGCGGCGGTTCTCGCCATTCGTGATGCTAAGATCCATCCGACGATCAACCAGGACTGCGCCGACCCGGAGTGCGATCTCGATTACGTGCCAAATACCGCCAGAACTCAGAACGTGTCGGTGGCTCTGGCGAACGCATTCGGCTTCGGCGGTCAGAACGTCGTTCTCGCCTTCCGTCGTCCAGAATCGGTGACGGGAGGCCAGTGACTGCGCCTCGTCAGTAACAACGCCCACATCCGTCGCCACGCGATCTTCGGTCGCGTGGCGACCTTTGGGGGATTCGGGACTCTCCTCGGCGGTCTCCTCTACTCGGGGTTCGGCATCGGCGGCGAGCGCGCGGAGACGATCCTGGTCGCGTACGCGGCGCTGGCGGGCGGCTACATGCTCATCGCGTTCGGGAAGGGCGACTGGCTCCGATTCGCGATCCGGCCGCGTGCGGATGAGGCGCTGGCGATCCAGCTTCGCTCGCTCGATAGCCGGGTCGTCCTCTTCAACTACGTGTCATGTGTGCCGGTGGACCATCTGATCGTCGCGCCAGGGGCGATCGTCGTCGTGGAGACCCGTCCGTACATCGGCGACATCGTCGTGCGCGGAGATCGATGGTCGCGGCGGCGTGGCATCATTGGCTGGCTCCAGCTGCTCAGCGAGGGACCACTGGGCAATCCGACGCGCGACGCGCTTCGCGGCGTCGAACTCATCCGGAAACTTCTGACCGATCGTTTCGGTGCCGAGGAGGCCGCCCGCATCCCGGTGGAGCCAGTCGTCGTCTTCACCCACCCCCGCGTGACTCTCACCATCGAGGATCCCACCATTCCGGTCATGCACGCGCGAGACTGTCGCGAGCACATCCGCCGGGTCGCCGCCGCGTCGGGGCCGTCACAGGCGATCTTGAAGCGACTCGAGACGCAGATCATCGAGGAAGCGGCGCTCGAGGCCGAGCCCATGAACGCCGGAGACGCGATCGAGCGTCGGTCCGCCACACGCCGCCCGCGCCGCGGTCGGCCGACCAGTCGACCACCATGGCGTAACCCCAGGAAATAGAGAAGGAGCGCACCCAGCATGAGTCAGGTCACCACCACCGTCACGGTTCGCGAAGTCGCGGGCCGGTTCGCCAGCAGTCTGAAGGGCGAGGAGCGTCAGGTCCAGCTCCAGGAACTCAACAAGTTTGTCCGAGATTTCGACCAGTTCGACATCGCGCGTCTCACAGCCGAGATCGTCGAGAAGTACCAGGAGGGCCAGGAGCGATCCGGCGCCGATAGCCGACGCCTGGAGCCCATCAAGTCGTTTCTCGCGTTCGCGCACAAGCATGGATTCACCGACATCAACTACGGGAAGTTCATACGCATCCGCCGGGCGAACGGCCGGGGCAGCGCGCGGGGCGGAAGCGCCGAGCGCGTCGAGAAGCCGCAGCACGAGCTGCTCACCGCCGAGGGATTCAAACGGCTTCAGGAAGAGCTCGATACGCTGATCAACGTCAAGCGGCCAGAGATCGCGCGCGATCTGTTCGAAGCGAGGATCGATAAGGACTTCCGCGAGAACGCGCCGTTCGACGCCGCCAAGCAGCATCAGGCCGAAGTGGAGGCGCGGATCCGCCAGCTTCAGGCGATCCTCGCTCGCGCGGAGATCATCGATGAAGGCAGGCGCATCGCCGACCGGATCGTCCTCGGAGTCCGCGTCACGATTCGCGACATCGTCGAGGATGATGTCATCGAGTACACGCTGGTTTCGCCGAACGAGGCGAACCCGCGCGAAGGCCGCATCTCCGTCGCCTCGCCGGTCGGTCGGGCTGTGATGGACCGTCGTCAGGGTGATGAGATCGAGGTGGATGCGCCCGCCGGCAAGGTCCGGTATCGCATCGAGAGCGTGGTCAGCTAGGCGCTCATCGCGCCCGCCAGACATACCACAGCGTCACGATCGCCGGGAGGGCCGCGAGGAGGAAGGCCGCGGCGTAGCGGCCCCCCTCGTCGGTGCTGATGCGCGCCACCAATGTGGTGGGTGCAAAGAGGAGGGCGAGGGCCACGGTCGCCGCGGCGAGCGCGAACCCGGCGAGCCCGCGTTGGACGGCGCTATCGCGCGATTCGCGGTCCCGTCGATAGCGGCGGGCCGCGACGGTCAGGCGTGCGCCAAGTTCCTCGAGTTCGCGGTCGTACGCCAGTACACGCTCTCGCACGGATGGGTCCTCGCCGTGACCGCCGAACTCGGCGTCGGCAAGAACTGCCAGAACCCGCCCCATCACGCGGGCCGCACCTCTCATCGTGCGCCGCGCGCGCTCGATCTCCGCCTGCAGCGCGGTCAGATCGCTTGCGTAGCCCGAGGGATCCCCCGCGTGGAGCAGGGCGACCACTTCTTCAACCTGGTTGCGGTACTGCTCCACCACCATCCTGCCAGTACGCGCTACCACATCGAGGATGGCCACGAGGATCGAGGCGGCTCCGGCGGGCAGATCCACTCCCCGTGCTTCGGCTCGCTCGAACAGGGCGTTCAGACCACGAACGTCACCCTGGTGCACCAGAGCGACCTGGTGCCGGTCGGCCAGCAGGACGATCGACGCGATCGACACCCGGCCCGGGCGAGCGAGCACGATGGGGAAGGAGAGCCCAACATGCATCGGGTACCGATGGGCGACGAAGGACTCGCTGTGGGGAACCAGATCCTCGAGCCAGCCTCTGTCCGGATCGAACCGGGCGCGGAGGTACTCGGCTTCCGCTCGCGCCGGCCGCTCCGACAGATACCAGGTCACATCGCCGCGGACAATCGAGCGAAGTCGGCCGGGAAGCGCGGCCTCCTCTACTCCCAGCTGATGATCCAGACGCAGGCCCCGGCGAGCAGGATCGTAGCGACGACCATCGCCGCCAGCTGCGATGGGAGCAACCCCACGTCCCGAGAGGTATAGACCAGGAGCGCCACCATCGCGACCGCCAGCACGGCCCATGACGTGAGCAGCGGGTGGCGCTCGGCGAAGCGGACGACCTGACCTACCACGCCGCGCCGGGCCCACTCTGGCATGCGCGACCGCGCCGGCGGGCCGGGCTCGGTGCCGGGAAGCGTTCCCTCGGTCATACGCTCTCGATTCGTCTCTTCAGGTTTGCCAGCGATTGTTCCGCGGCAAACTGTAATTCTCCCAGCACGGTCTGCGCCCCAACCAGGCGGAGAATGATTCCCGGTATCTCGTAGTCGCCAGTGAAGGTGACGTCTGTCGCGCGTTCGACCAGCGCGAACTCCCACGTGGCTCGGCTGCGCAATCGGCCGCTGGTCTCAGAGACAAAGCGCCGCGGCGGATCCACATCGACGACCTGCACAACCGTGGAGAGTGGAATCCCGAGCATCACCGCGGACGCGTGCACGCGGCTCCCGACCCGTGCGGGCCCGGGAGACTCCGGCTCGAAGCGGGTCATGTTGTGCATCCAGTCGAGCGCGTGCGCGGGATTCACGACGTAGTCGAAGCACCGATCCGGCTGCGCATCCACACGGATCGATCGGCTAATGCGCTGCATCGGCCACACGGAGGAAGATGACCGGAATCGGCGCGTCGGCGAGCAAACGATCGAGCACCGAGCCACCGACCAGGCGATCCAGGCCGCGGCGCGTCGAGCGCTGGGCCGAGAGCGCAAGGTAGTCTGCGGACTCAGCGGCACGCAGGATCGCTGCGACGATGTCCACCCCTTCGATCACCTGAACCTCGACGCGGAGACCAGCGGCGTTGAGCCAGTCGGCCAGACGCGCCAGATACGAGCGCGTGCGTTCGATTTCCCCGGAGTCGTACGCAAATGCCGCGGAGGCCGTCGGGTAGTGATCGGGGAGAAGCGAGGGTGCACCCATCAGGCCCAGCGACTGCATCGCCCGGGGATCTCCGCCTCGATGGACGGAGCGCGGCGGAACCACGTGGATCAAGCGGATCTGCCAGTCGAGCGGGCGCGCGATCTCGGAGAGGTGGGAGAGGATCGCCTCCCCCACCGGCGTGGCGTCGAGCGGTACGAGGACGATACCTGGCATCGTGGCGAGACGTGATAGTACCGCCTTGGGCGGGCGATCGGTGCCTCCGCGAGAACGGGAGCCCCAAGAACCCTCTGCTAACATCGACGGCCGTGTCGCGCATCCTCGGTCTGAAATGTCGCGAATGTGGTGCCCGGCGCCCTCTTGAGGCCACCCATGTGTGCGACGAGTGCTTCGGCCCCCTCGAGGTCGAGTACGACTACGACATCATCCGAGAGATTGTGTCGCCGGAGAGCATCGCGCGCGGGCCGCGCACGATCTGGCGGTATCGCGATCTGCTTCCGGTGGAGGGAGAGGACGTCGTCGACATCGGCGCGGGACTGACGCCGCTTCTTCGCGCCGACAATCTTGCGCGGCGCCTCGGTCTGCGGGAACTCTGGATCAAGAACGACAGCGTCAACCCATCCTACTCGTTCAAGGATCGGGTCGTCTCCGTCGCATCGACGCGGGCCAGGGAACTCGGGTTTCGGGTGCTCTCATGCGCCTCGACCGGCAACCTCGCCTGTTCGGTCGCCGCCCACGCGGCGCGCGCGGGCATGCGGGCGTGCGTCTTCATCCCCGCGGGCCTCGAAGCCGGGAAGATCCTCGGGGCGGCGATCTACGGACCCACCCTCATCGCTGTCGACGGGCATTACGACGACGTGAATCGGCTCTGCCAGGAGATCGCGGATCGCTACGAGGACTGGGCGTTCGCGAACATCAACCTTCGCCCGTACTACTCTGAGGGGTCCAAGACGCTCGCTTACGAGGTGGCCGAGCAACTCGGCTGGCGCGCGCCCGATCACGTGGTCGTGCCCATCGGCTCGGGGTCGCTCTTCACCAAGCTCTGGAAGGGGTACAACGAACTCCGGAAAGTCGGCCTGATCGCGAACGGTCCACCTCGGATGAGCGCGGCCCAGGCGACCGGCTGCTCGCCCGTGATCACGGCGTACGAGCGTGGCGACGAGACGATCGTTCCCGTGAAGCCGACTGGCATCGCCAAGTCACTGGCATTGGGCAATCCGGCCGATGGTTACGAGGTGATCAAGCTGATCAAGCGCTCCGGTGGGAGCGGCGCGGCGGTAGACGACCGGGAGATCGTCGACGGGATCAAGCTCCTCGCGGAAACCGAGGGGATCTTCACCGAGACTGCCGGCGGTGTGACGATCGCCGTATTGAAGAGGCTGGTCGAGTCCGGCGCGATACGACCCGACGAGTCGACGGTGGCCTATGTGACCGGGAACGGGCTCAAGACGCAGGAGGCGGTCGCCCACGAAGTGGAGGCGCCCGTTTCGATCCCGGCCGCGTTCAGCGCGTTCGAGCGGGTCTGGCAGGAACGAGAACTTACCGGCGCGAGGTGAGACGATGAGCGTGATGGTGCGCGTGCCCACTCCTCTGAGGAAGGCCGTCGGCGGGGCCAGGGACGTGGCGGCCACGGGGCCGACCGTCGGGGCCCTGATCGAGGACCTCGAACGCCAGTTCCCGGGTATCAAGGATCGCCTCTGCGAAGAGGAAGGGGTGCTGCGCAAGTTCATCAACATCTACGTGAATGGCGAGGACATCCGGTACGCGCACGGAATCGATACGCCGGTGAAAGATGGTGACGAACTCTCCATCATCCCGGCCGTCTCGGGCGGCGCGGGACCGAGTTTCAGGCCCATCTTCCGATCGGCGTTCTAGGGGCGGCAATTTTCGAACGGGCGTCATCGGCGCACACGTTCCGGCAGAATCGATCAACATCATCGCGTGCGAACTCGCGTCGTAGGGGGATGTCCTATGGCGACGCTCGCTGCGAGCCGAGGATGATGCGCCAATGCCCTACTGCACCGAATGCGGAGCGCGTCATGCGGATTCCGCACGCACCTGCCCGCGGTGTGGTCAGCCTATCGCGCAGCCACCCCTGGAGAATGATCTCGACGACGTCCTCGCGAGTCTCGACGACGACGTGGCGGCGATCGATGCCGAGCCAGGTCTGCCGCCGGGGCACGACGACGCGAATCTCTCCGAACGGTATATGGAGGAGATCCAGGGAGTGCGGGCGGAGATCGCCGCTCAGTCGGAGGCGCTCCACGCGCTGAACGACCTCTCCTGGGAGAACGAGTCCGCCGCGTCGGTGCGCGATCACCTCTCCTCGGCCCTCGAGCGCCTGCGGCGGATGACCCCTCCCGCGGATCTGGACGAGATCCATCGCGACTTCGTCTCCGGCGCCGAGCGACTCGTGCACGGCTTTGTGTCGCTCGTGGACGCGCTCGCGGTGCGGGAATCCGGTCCAGCGGTTGAAGCCGCGCAGACCGAGATCGCCGAAGCGAACGATCACTTTCAGAGGGGGGCGGATGCCCTCAGCGATTACATTCTGGAGAGGAGCGCCTCCTACCACGCGGGGGCGGCCGAGAGAATGGCGGTTGATCGACCGAACGCGGAGGGCGATGATCTCGCCTTGCCGGGCCTCGACGATGATGATGAGGCGTTCAACTTCTCCTTCGATGAGGAAGATGACACTCCCGTCGACAGTGGCGCGCCGGGCGATGACGCCGACCTGGAACTTCCGCCACTCGATGCCGACGAGGGGGCAGACGATCTCCCGGACGATTCGCCCGCGCCGGCCGAGGATGACCTGCCGGATCTGCCGCCCGATCTCGCGGAACTGGATCTCGGCGAGGACCCGGCGATGCCGGAGGCGGTCGCCGTCGGGGGACCGATAGGCGTTCCGGCGCCACCTGTCGAGCCCCCCGCGCCTTCTCCGCCTGCCGCGGTCACGTCGCCACCACCGATGGGTCCGGCGCCGGTTGGCGCTCGCTGGCCCGATATCGGCGATGCGTCGACCGATTCCCTCCTCCTCGACATCGAGGGAGGATGGGTACGCGGCCGCCCGCAGGTCTACGACGCGATCGAGCGCGCGATCCGCTCGGCGGTCGTCGACGCACTGCGGAACGCGATGCAGAGTCGGACCCGAGTGGAGGAGGAGGCGCGTCTGTCGTTGCGCCGCATCGGTGCGGAACGGAAGCGGCTTCTGGACGAGGTCGAGGCGCTGCGCCGCGAGGCACACGATCTCCAGGTCGAGGCGACAGAGGTGCGCCGCGTCCTCAACGACCTCGAACGGGAACGGCAACTCGCCACCGAGCGCCGGTCCCAGATGTTCCAGGAGACCGAGGCGCACCGCACCCAGCTCCTGACCGAGATCGAGCAGCTTGGGGGACAGCTCGAAGCGATGCGTCGGAACATCGTCGATCTCCTGCGATTGAGCAGCAGTCGCGATGACGCGGCGGGCGGAATGGAGCGCACCCCGCCGGTGCCCACCACGATTCGGATCACCGGGGTTGGTCCGGCGAACCGTGCGGCGCTCGAGATCGCCATCGAGGAGATCGGCGCGCGACCGGGATTCGTGCTGCTCGACGCCCCCCGAACCACCGGCGATGCCATCGAAGCGCGTTTCAGCGGCCCTGAGCCCGACGCGATCATCGCGGCGATCTCGGGGATCGACGACCCGCCGGTGCTCTTCGAATCGGGCCCCGAGGGGGGCACGATCGTCTTCAGCGCCCTGTAGGCGCGCTCCGGTGCCGTACTGCGCCTATTGCCGCTGGCATTACGAGGGAGCGCCCCGCTACTGCCGCGATTGCGGGCACCGGATCTATCGCAGCTCCGGAGTCCACGATCAGAGCGCCCACGGGATCACACCGCGCCTCGTGACTTCCCTCGTCGGTGCGGCGGCGCTGGTCGCCGGTCTGGCGATCATGATCCAGGGTACGCTCACGTCCGCTCAAAGCCTGGCCGGACTGCCGCTCGACGAAGCATGGACGCGGCTCGTCTACGCGCGATCGGTCGCGCTGGAGGGTCGCCTGGCGTTCAATCCTGGCCCAGCCGAGGCGAGCGTGAGCAGTCTGCTGTGGGTTCTGCTTCTCTCGGCGCTCATCAAGACTCTCGGCGCGCTGGGCATCAGCGTCGTCGCGCTGGCAAAGGGAGCCAGTCTTCTCGCGGCCGTCGTAACCGCCATCCTGAGCGCACGGCTCGCGCACCGACTGACCGCCTCGGCGATGTTCGCCCTGGCCGTTGGATTGATCATCGCCTTCGACCCCGAGTTTGCGTTCGCGGCCGCTTCCGGAATAGAGACGACGCTGCTGGCCGCGCTGCTGGTAGGCGCCACCCTGGCGCTCTCACACCGGCGATATCCGGTGGCGGGTGGGTTGCTCCTGCTGGCCGCGCTCACTCGGCCCGAAGCCCTGATCTTCGCGGGCGCGCTCGGGACGGGCGCGGCCGCGGCTGCCATCGCACGATGGCGTGGCGGCGGCCCTCTGATACCGCGTGTTCCCATCCGCGCGATCGTGGCGGCCGCCGCACTCGGCCTTCCCGTTGTCGGATTCCTGGTCTGGGGGCTGCTGGATGGCATGGCCACGGGGAGCTTCATCCCTCGGGCCACCGGCCGCGCGCTGACGCTATGGATCGAGGAGCCCGGGTTCTCCCCGACCTCCCTCCTGCGTGGCTACTTCGACGCCGTCACCTGGTGGGGCGGGGGCGCCGCGATTTTGGTGGGACTGCCGTTGTTCCTCATCGGAGCGGGCAGCATCATCCGGCAGGGCGACTGGAGAATCGGCCCGGTCGGCGCGTTCCCTCTCCTGCTGTGGTTGGGCGGCGCGGTCCTTTACGCGGATGTCGCCGGACAGTGGACGTTCGAGCACCGTCGGGTTCTCGATGCCGGTATCCCCTTCTCGTCCATCGCCATCGTGATCGGCGTGCGCGTTGTCGGTTCCTGGCTGCTCGGGGGAGGTGGGGCGGGCCTGCGGATGCCGTTCGGCGCCTCCCTGCCGCGGGCGCTGGCGATGATCTGCGCGGCGACGCTGGTCTGGGGGATGGGGAGCCTCTGGCCGCGTCAGATCGCGGACTATGCCGCGGCGACTCGCCGGCTGAACGACACGTATTTCGCCGCGGCGCTGGCCGCACGCGCCACGCTGCCTGAAGAGGCGCTCATCGCCGCCACCGAGCCGGGCACGCTGAGGTATGTCTCGCGCCGCCCGGTTGCCGATCTTCGCGGGCTGCACACACGCGACCTCGCGGAGATGACCCCGGTGGCAGCGCTCGCCGCCGCACGCGCGCAATACGCGGTCCTCCCCGTGCAGCGGGCCTTCGTCTCGATCCCCTCCCTGACCCTGCGGTCGGAGTTCGCACCTCCACCGTGGAGCGGTGGGACCTCGGTCGGCCTCTTCGAGATCGCGCCCAGGCCACTGTCCCCGCGCGATTCGCCGCACGCATTTCCACTCGACGCCCTGCAGCGTCTCGACTATCTCGATGTCGGCGATCCAGTATCCGAATCGGCGCACAACTACAGCGCGCCCGATTCACAGATCGTTCCTCGTGCAGCCAGCCGCGTTACCGAACGCGCCGCGGTGGATGATGATGCACGGCTGTTCACGTCAACCGAGGAGTTCTCTCTACGCGCGATTCCCGGACGCGATCTGATCCTGGCGCGGCGATCCGGGGGCTCTGATGCAGTCCTGACCGTTGGGATCGATGGCCAGCGCCTGGGCGAATGGCGCCCGCGTCGCGGGAAGTACGCCATCAGTGAGGACACTCTGACAGTTCCCGGTGACCTGATTCGCGGCGACGCCGTGCGCGTCCAGATCAGCGTGACGCAGTCTGGCAGGCTGTCGCCCGCGTACGCGTACTGGACTTTCGCCAGTCGGTGATCAGGGCGCTTCAGAGCGCTCGAAGAGCCAGTAGCGAAGCGTGGTCACCGAACCCCGGCTCGGCCCGAACGCCTCGCTGGTCACCACGAACCTCGTGGCCGATCCTCTGATGGCGCTGCCCGGCACGAGCAGGACGTCTTCGCAGACAACGATGGGACACGGCCGAAGGTCCATGAGGTGCACAGTGCCGTCGATGTCCACCCGCAGACGTGCCCCGCCGTCGTTGAGGTAGCGCAGGCCGAGCAGCGCGTCCTTACCGGGCGTGGTGCGCAGCACGAAGGACTCCGCACCGCGGCCGGCCTCCTGCGCGCGACCGGTCTCGGCGATCCAGCCATCTCGTACTGCGATCACATGCTCTCGAACCTCACCCTGTGTCGCCGATCGATAGAAGTGAGCGACTTCACTGCTCGCGTCGGCGACGTCGAGGTGATCGACAATCGCATACGGACCGACGCGGATCTGGGTGGGTGCGCTGCCATCGGGCAGAGCGGCGGCGTCCTGGAAGTGGAAGACGGACGCGCCCGTACGACGCGTCCCATCGTGGCGCTCGCCATACGTACTGGCCACCTCGCGCAAGCGCGGCGAACCCGCAAGTGGATCCTGTAGCTGAACGATGGCGTAGCCGATCTCGCGCGCGGCGAACGCCCGCTCCACCGCGTCGATGCTGGAGGACAGCGTCAGGTGAGGTGCGGCGGCGAGGACGGCACCGGCTGGCTCCGCACCGCGACCGAGCGCGACTCGAGTTCCCGGGGGAACGTTCGAATTGACCCAACGCGCCGCCGCCTGGCTGGTCTCCCGAACGTCACGACTGCTCTGCGCATACCCGGACGTGAGCAACGGCCAGAGGGGCAGTGCGCCCAGCGCCCAGATCCCGCCGACCACGAATCCGACGACAGCCGGTGCGGCATATCCGGGCATCCGCGCGAATACACCGGATCGCGGGGCCGCGGCCACCGCCGACAGAACGAGTCCGAGCGCGAGAGCAAGGTACGGCACGATGAGAGCCCCATGCGCCTCCACGAGCGATTCGGCGCCCCAGGCGCCAGCCCGGCCGAGCGAGGCGGCGATCCACAGAACAGAGGAGGCCACCATCCAGGGCAGCGCCAGGGCGCTGAGGCCGACGCGGGGGATCAAGATGGCGGTGGCGGCCACCAGAGTGCCGATCGTGACGCAGGTGAAGACGATGCCCATCGCGTCGAACCAGGCGAGGGAGCCGAGCAGCGCATCGAGCGGTGGAATCGGCGACAGGCCGGCCGGGCCGACCTGTGCCGCCTGCGCCCACAGGGCGACCAGGAGGACGACGGCTCCTGCCGGCGCGAACGCGGAGGCGGTTCGCACGATGGGCACTTCCGGGTGCTGCCCCGTGAAGCGGGAGGGAAGCCCACGCCCCAGATGGAGGAGGGCCAGACCGAGAATGGGCAGCCACTGATGGGGTTGAACGAGCGCGACGCCGAGCACCCCCAGGCGAAGGAGGCGATCGTCGCCACGCAAGAGCGAGACCAGCGTGAGCGCACCGCCACAGAAAAGCAGGTTCGCCTCACCGCCGCCCGCCCGGCCGAACGCGTTCCATGGGTCACACACTGTCACCATCACGCACGCACCGATAGCGAGGCGCCCTGCCCCCACATCCCGGCTGAACCGAAGGAGCACCGTTAGACCCGCCCAGAAGAAGAGGAGTCCAAGGATGCGCGCCGCCGCGGGCAGCGCATCCTGCGGTGCCCATTGCAGCGGAATCGCCAGGAGAGCGAGCAGGAACGTCCAGAGCGGACTATCCGGCGGTCCATCCCCGAGTCTGGGGAGCCACCCGCTGTGGCTCGCGGCGGCCGCGCGGCCGATCGCATCCCACGTCTGCGGCGCGGCCACGCCTCCCAGTCCGATCGGCTGTCCTCCCGCGGTGGTGAGGACGAACGGCAGCGCGAAGATCGCCAGTCCGCCGAGCAGGCCGAGTTCGAGACGGTTCGGCCGCCACTGGTCCCAGATCGCCGGGTTCGAGCGATCCGTCGCGCGGGCGACAGTCCGCCAGTCGCGCCGACTGAGCCGCAGGCGCGAACCCAGCAGGTCGCGGGCGCTCCCGAGCATCGCTCGATTCTACGGTCGCTCGCAGGGACCGCCCGTTAGCCCACCACTAGAAACAGGTGTCGCATCGAGCGCTTACTCGGTCGCGTGGCCGAGGCCCAGCCGAAACGCCTCCAGCCGGAAGAGGTCGGTGGGGTTGCCGAGAATCGGGTTGTTCTTGCTGGGGTTATCGGACGCGTACTCGATCCAACCGCGGTTCTGAAAGTGGGCTCCGTAGGAGAGTACCGTGCCGGTATAGGCGTTGGTGAGGCGCAGTTCGATTGCCGTAATGCGCTTCGCCTCGCCGGTCGTGCCCGCCTGGGCACCGTTGGACCTCCAGTCCTGCCACTCGCCCTCGACGTTTGCGCGCACGTCGATGCCCATCGTCTCGGGATGGTTGTAGAGCAGGACCTTCAGCGCCTCGAGACGCCTTTGCTCTCCCGTGACCCCGGCCTCCTCGCCATTGCGCTTCCACCCCTGTTCGCCCGTGTCCTGCAGTGCGGCGTTGTAGGCGACCTTGATCGCAGCCGGTTCCGCTTTATCGTGGCGTACGCGCGCACGAAAAGCGGTGATCTTCCGCGCCTGCCCGGTCGTCCCCGCGATCCACGAGTCCTTGACCGGGCCGAGCCAGCCCCAGCCCTCGGCACGGGTCTCGACCGACAGCCAGTTGGCACCGGCGGCATTGACGAGCGTCATCTGGATCGCCTCAATGGGGCGCTGCTCGCCGACCGTGCCCGCGATCTGGCCGTTCTGCTTCCACTCCTGCCAGCCGATGCCGCTGATGTGCGCTCGATAGCGGATCGTGACGCCGGATCCGGTCACCACCTCGGCGCGAAATGCCTCCAGGCGCTTCCCGTCATCCTCAGTCCCGGCGATGGCGCTCTCCGACTGCCAGCCCATCCACCCGTGATCCTGGGCGTGCCCTTCGTACCGAATCTGGATCGCGCTCGGCGTCGGGGTGGGATCTCGCCCGATCATCGGCAAATAGAACCGCGTCGACGGCGCCTGTGCGCCGGCCGGCAGTGCCACGGCGACGATCGCCAGAAGCGCGCACGCCGCCACAATCCAGAACGATCTCATCCCGACCTCGGTTATGTCGTGTGAAGAGAATACAGCGCCCGGCATAAGGAGGCTGTTGAATCTGAGGCGCCGCGAGGCGACCCTATAATCGGCGAACGTGTCCTCGATGGCCCAGGCCGCGATCCTGGGTATCGTCCAGGGGCTCACCGAGTACTTGCCGGTCAGCAGCACGGCCCATCTCATCCTGGTGCCCTGGCTGTTTGGCTGGGAGGATCGATTCCTGAACAGCCTCACCTTCGACGTTGCACTGCACCTGGGTACGTTGCTCACGACTCTGGTGTACTTCCGGAGGGAGTGGTTGGATCTGGCTCTCCGCCTCCTCCGTCGCCAGCGTGATGCGCTCCACGAGACGCTCGCGATCTGCATCGGGTGCGCGCCAGCGATCGTCGCCGGGGGCCTCTATGGCGAGACGGTAGCGACGTACCTGCGGAGTCCGCTCGTCGTGGCGGCGGCTCTTCTCGCCGGATCACTCCTGATGCTCGCGGCGGACGCCTTCGGACGACCCCTGGGCGCCGCTGTGTCGATGCGGCAAGCCCTTCTCATCGGTGTCGGGCAGGCGCTCGCGCTCGTCCCGGGGGTCAGCCGCTCCGGCGCGACCATCGGCGCGGGCATACTCGTGGGGGTCGACCGGGTTGCCGCGGCCCGCTTCTCCTTCATGCTGGCTGCCCCCATCCTCGCCGGTGCGGGCGCGCGAGAATTGCTGGTCCTCGATCAGGCGGAACTCAGCGCCATCGACCTGCCTCACGCGATCGTCGGGATCGTTTCCGCCGCATTGGGAGGCCTTATCGCCGTCCACTGGCTGCTCCGCTACCTTCAGACGGCATCCTTGAGGGCGTTCGTCATCTACCGTGTGCTCCTGGCGATCGTCGTCGTTCTGTTCGCCATCGGCAATGGAGGTGGTGTGTGAAGTATCCCCACGGTGCGATCGGGCGGCCTCCCGCGTGCTGATCGATACCCATCATTTCTGCTTCACGGTCGGCGACATGGATCGATCGCTCCGCTTCTACCGCGACCTCCTGGGGCTACACGTGACGCACGACTGGGTCACAGAGGCGGAATACCTGAGAACGATGATCCCTCTACCGGGGTTGAAGCTCCGCATCGTGTTCCTGGGGCTGCCGGGCACACACGCGCGGCTCGAACTGATCGATTATCTCGAGCCGCGCGGTCATGGGCGCGCTCCGGCGACGAACGTGCCAGGGTCCGCCCACGTGTGCTTCGACGTGAGCGACATCGACGCTCTGTATCGGCGTCTTCAGGCCGCCGGGGTGGAGTTCAATTCCGCCCCGGTGCTCATCACCTCGCAGGCGAACTACGGCGCGCGCGCGGTTTACCTGCGCGATCCCGACGGCAACGCGCTCGAATTGCGCCAGCCGGCACCGGGGATCTGACATGGCGGGAACCATCCTGATCGACTTCGCGAATCCGCAGGGGGCGCTCTCGCCTCGGCTCTATGGGGCCGGGTTCGAGCACGTGGGGAGTTCCGTCTACGGTGGCTTCTGGATCGGGCCTCCACGAGAGGCCGATCCGCCCACCCGGCCACCGGTCCACATAGGCTGGCGCGAGGATGTGTTGACGCTGGTGAAGGCGCTTCGTCCCGGAGTCTTGCGCTGGCCTGGCGGGAACTTCGCGCAGACCTACCAGTGGCGCGATGGGATCGGGCCGCGTGGCGAGCGCCCGCTGCGATTCGATCATTTCTGGTCCAAGCCGGAGCCGAACCAGGTCGGCACCGATGAGTTCCTCGACCTCTGTCGCTGGATCGGCGCCGAACCGGCGATCACCATTAACAGCCGAACTGCGCGACCGGAGGATGCGGCCGCGTGGGTCGAGTACTGCAACGGGTCTCCCGACACGCCTTGGGGCGCGGTGCGTACGCGCAATGGCCAGGCGGAGCCCCGGGCCGTGAAACTCTGGGCCGTCGGCAGCCAGGGATGGGAGATGGACCCCGCGGAGGCGGCTCGGCGTCACCGTGCGTACGCGAACGCGATGCGCCGGGTGGACCCATCGATCGAGATCATCGCCATCGGGGGCAACACCGCGAATCACCACGTGTGGGACGCGGCGATGATCGAGCACGCCGGCGGCTCGTTCGCCCACCTGGGCGAGTGGGCGTACGACGGAATCGCTCAGGTCGATAGTGAGATGGAGAGCGACCTCTACTACGCGAATTGCGCCGCCGCGGAGCGGATTCTGTGGCCGGTCTCCAACGCGGTGTACCAGTCACGGGGCCAGCCCTGGGAGCGCCGCCACGGTGTGGGTCTCGATAGCTGGGGGGTATGGCGGCACAGCCGCCAGGGGCTGCAGCACGACAACCACCTCTCCGATGCGCTGGTGGCAGCCACCGTCCTTCACGGTCTCCATCGCCTGGCGCCGGATGTCTCTTACGCGGCATGGGGCAACCTGGTGAACGCGCTGGGCCTGATTCAGGCAACCGAGCGCCGGGTCTGGACCACGCCCGTCTACCACGTCATGAAGCTGTTCCGCGACCTACACGGAAACGAGACCGTTCGCTGCACGGTCGCCGGACCGGCGATCGATACGCCGCCTGGTTCGTCGTCGGTTCGGGCGCCGGCGCCCGGCTACCAGTCGATGTCCCTGCTCGACGCCTCCGCGACCCGAGATCTCGCTCGCGGTCGCTACACCCTGTCGGTCGTGAACCGCTCGTACGACGAGAGGATCGACACCGATGTCGAGATCACCGGCCTGCCGCAGGGCATCGGTGCGACCTCGTACCTGATCCGGACCGATGGCCCGTTCGATACGAATACCGCCACAGAACCGCAGCGCATCGAGCCCTTCGTCTATCCGATCGGCACCATTCCCCTCAACTATCCGTTTCCCCCGCGGTCGCTCGTGGTCCTCATCTGGGAGGAGACACCCGGGCTGACGTGATATCGGATGAGAGCCCCGGAGCTTCTGTAACGAACGAGGCCGCGGTCGAGGCGATCCTCTTTGTCGCGGGTGCTCCGGTGGAGTTGCGACGCATCGTCGAGGTCACTGGCCTGAGCCTTGACTCGGTGCATGCGGCACTCGAGCGTATCGCGGAACGCCATCGGGGATGGGGAATGCAGGTGCAACGGGATGCCGATGCGGCGTCCCTCGTTTCGGCGCCGCAGACCGCCGATACCGTGGCCCGCTTCCTGGGCATGGCGACGACCGGACGGCTCTCGAGCGCGGCGCTGGAGACTCTGGCGATCGTCGCCTACCGACAGCCAGTCACGCGTGCGGAGATCGAATCGATACGGGGCGTGAACCCGGAGCACGCGCTGGGAACGCTCCTCGCGCGGTCGCTCATCGCCGAGGTCGGCCGCCGCGAGACGGTCGGGCGCCCCGCGACCTTTGGCACGACCTTTGCTTTCCTTCAGCATTTCGGGTTCGCCAGCCTCGATGACCTGCCGGAACTTCCCGGCGATCTGGTCGAACCGCCGGGATCGGCCGCCCCCTGAGTCGTCGCCTGCGCGGTACCCTGCGGCACGCTACTATGGCGGCAACTTCCACGGAGGATTGCACCCATGCCGGTAATGGCGAAGGAACGCTTCGAGAAGGCGACGACCTTCTCCCAGTACGTCGATCTGATGAAGGTGAACCGGGATACGATGCTGCGGTTCACCGACGAGGTGCAGGTTCCCGCCGAGGACCTCGAGTGGTGGCGATCGCAGGGTCCGATCAAGGTCTTCACGCTGACGTACGATGGGTGTGGCGACGCGCTCTATAACATTCCCGTGCTGGCCAAGATCGCCCGCCAATGCCCCAACGTCGATCTGCGCGTGGTCCAGCGCGATGAGAACCTCGACGTGATGGACCAGTTTCGCAATCAGGGCCTCTACCGCTCGGTTCCGACCTTCATCTTCATGGATCAGAACCTGGAACCGATCGGTGTCCTGAAGGAGCGCGCCGAGGCGATGACGCAGATTTTCGAGGCCGAGCAACTGAAGGTCCGGCGCGCTCTGCGCGACCAGTATCTCCAGGAGTGGCGCGGTGAGATGACGCGCGAGTTCAGGAACGTCGTCGCGAACAAGAAGGTCTATCCCTGAGCGCCTGCGCTCCCTGACTCAGACGCGCCGGCCGAGGCCTCCACGCGCCTCGGCCGATACCATCGCCGCACGCTGCGGCTCGACAATCCAGCGGCGGATCTCGTCGGCGTAGACGACCTCGGAGTCGTCCGCCGGCGCGTATCCCAGCACCGCACGCGCGTTGGCGAGACTCCAGGTCGATCGCGTGTTGCCGGAGATCCCGTAGACCACCTGGAACGGGACACCCCAGCGATCGCGGAGATCGGGAGCGTCGATCGCGCGCAGGGTCAGTTGCGTCAGATCGCGCGGGCTGATCCACATTCCGAGGTCGCGATGCAGGGTGAGAGGATCGTTTCGCCGCTCGTCGACGAACGAGGTGGTCGCGAGGTCCCGGGGCGCGCCGATCCTGATCTGCACGTTCTCCAGCGGACGGCCAAGCGCCCCCGTCGCGTAGACAAACCCAAGGTGCTCATACGCCTCTTTGGACCAGCCGTAGAAGTTGTCGGCGAGCGGCCTCGGCTCCTCGGTGCCGACGAGTTCGAGCGCCCGACGCCGCAGAGGCCCCTCGTAGAAGTCGGCGGCGTGGTTCGAGCTTGCCACCACAACCCGGCGCACGCCCTCCTCAAGCGCCAACTGGTAGACGACAAACGCCATGTCGACGTTCCCACGCTCTGCAAGGTAGCGCGCAACGGCATCGCTGCCCTGGGGGCGCTGGAACGCCAGGTGTACGACCGCGTCCACGCCGCGGAAGAGATCGCGGTGGTGGTCGAGTGCGCGTGGGTCCGTCAGATCGCGCACCAGGACATCCGGCCCGGGCCGGTTATCAACCAGCCTGACCTGATGGGACCGCCGCAGTCCGTCAATGATGTAGCCCGCGATATAGCCGCTCGCGCCGGTGAGCAGGACAGTTGCCACAAACTCCCTCCGTCCCTAGCCTTGGTGCCGCGTGTTCCCCTCCATGATCGCTGTTCGGCAGCGGTTCTCCGACGCATCGATCCAGAACATCGGCATGGTCGTCGGTGCTGGCGTCGCGGCGCGCCTGGGTGACCTCGATCTAGCAGCGGGCGCCGAGGTCGCGATCGCGGTCGGGAGTCGGGGGGTCACGCCGCTCGTTGAGGTCGTCACCGCGATTGTCGGCGCCGCGCGTCGCGCGGGCCTGCGACCCTTCATCGTGCCCGCGATGGGCAGCCACGGCGGTGCGACCGCGGAGGGTCAGGCGGCCGTCCTTTCCGGTCTGGGCATCGATGAGGCGGGGGTCGGGGCGCCGGTGCGATCCTCGATGGAGACCGTCCTGCTGGGCCGCACCTCTGGCGGGGTGCCGGTGCACCTGGACCGGCATGCCCTGGCGGCCGATGCGCTCATCGTGCTGGGGAGAGTGAAGCCGCACACCGGCTTTCGGGGCCCGATCGAGAGCGGTCTCTGCAAGATGCTGGCGGTGGGCCTGGGCAAGATCGATGGGGCGCGCACGCTCCACGCGGCTGGCCTCGCCGCAACCATCCCCATGGCGGCCGAGGTCATCCTCGGCGCCCGACCACGATCGATCGGTGTTGCCCTGATCGAAAACGCGTACGAGCGGGTCGCGGCGGTCGAGATCGTGCACGCGCGGCACTTCGCGGAGACCGACCGCTCGCTCCTGAAGATGGCCTGGACACTCTTCCCGCGTATCCCCGTCGAAGCCGCCGACCTGCTCATCGTGGAGGAACTCGGCAAGGACATCTCAGGCACGGGCATGGACCCCAACGTCATCGGGATGTGGCGCCGGTTCGGCGGCGAGCGCACGCCGAACTTCGCGCGGGTGGCGGCCCTCCGCCTGAGCCGGGGATCGCACGGGAACGCGAACGGCATCGGGCTGGCCGATTTCACGACCCGCGCCGCGGCCGACGCGATCGATTGGTCCGAGACCTACACGAACGCGCTCACCGCGCTGGACCCGGGCATCGCGCACCAGCCGGTTACGCTCTCGACCGACCGCGCCTGCATCGAGACGGCGCTCGCATTGTGCCGGCGCGAGCGGGGCCGGGAGCCGACCGTCGTCCGCATTCGCAATACCCGCGAACTAGCCCACCTGTCCATCAGCGAGAACTTGATCGGGTCGCTGCCCGATGATGACAGGGTCATCTGCTCGGAATCAGCAGAGATGCTCGCGTTCGATGCCGCGGGAGCGCTCCTCCCGGATCAGAGGTGGGCCGCATACCACGCCAGCGTTTGAGCCATCACCTCATCGATCGCCGGCGGCACGAAAACCTCATAGTGTCCGTAACCCCGGAGCGTCACGAGTTTCTTCGGCTCGCCGGCCGCCTGATACATCGCCTGCGACTCCTCGGGCAGGACCAGTTCATCGCCGTCGCTGGTCACGAAGAGCGCGGCGCGCGGCGCGATGCGATCGACCACCCACTCCGGTTTGAAGCAGAGCGTCTCGTGGACGAACTCCAGCGGTACCTGCATCGCCGCTCCCTTGAGGTTCCGGCGCGCCTGCGCCGCAATCTCCGCCGATTTCGGGTCGTGCTGCAGCACCTCGGACCGATCGGCAAGTTCCGACGTACCAGTATTCACCTGGCGCGACCAATCCCGGTGGCCGCGTTCGACCAGTTCTCGAAACTGCCACGGCAGCCGTACCTGTCGCATCCAGCGGGCGCCATCTCCCACCCCGGTCACCGATACGACCGCGCGCACTCTCGGATCGATCGCCGCAGCGAACACCGCCGTCGAGCCGCCGTAACTGATTCCGTAGAGCCCCAGTCGATCCTCCGCGACCTCCGCCTGCTGTGCGAGGAAAGTCAGGGCGGCCTGCGTATCCTCGACACGACCGAAGGGGGACAGGCGAAGGGGCGGCCCCTCACTCTTGCCCCAACCGCGGTAGTCGAACGCCAGTGCGACATAGCCGGCCGCGCAGAGGCGGCGCGCCATGTCATTCAGATAGAGGTCCTTGATCCCGGTATATCCGCAGCACAGCACGACGCCGGGGCGCGTTCCGACAACTCCCTCGGGGACGTACAGATCACCCGCCAGGGCAACACCACCGGAATAGAAACGGACCGGACGTTCCAACGCGGCCGTGAGTGTACCGAACGATGAGCCGCGCCCGTGAGCCCCACCCGACCCCAAACCGTCCGACCGTGACCCTGCCGACGCCGGCGGCCATCGGCGACGCAGGACGACTCCTTCGCGCCGGACGCCTCGTGGCGTTCCCCACCGAGACCGTCTACGGCCTGGGCGCAAACGCGTTGAGTGCCACCGCGGTGCAGCGCATCTTCCGGGCGAAGGGGCGACCGCGTTCCGATCCGCTCATCGTGCACCTCGCCTCAGCGGAAGATCTTCCCCGGGTGGCCCGATCGACGCCGGCGGCCGCCCGCCATCTTGCCGCCGCGCACTGGCCCGGACCGCTGACACTGGTGCTGCCGAGGGCGGAGGCGGTGCCGGCGATCGTCTCGGCGGGACGAGAGACGATCGCGGTGCGCGTGCCCGCCCATCCAGTCGCGCTCGCCCTTCTGGCCGCGGCCGGTCGGCCGATCGCCGCACCGAGCGCGAACCGCCATGGCCACGTCAGCCCGACCCGCGCAATTCACGTCGCGGAGGATCTCGGCGATGGCGTCGATCTCATCCTGGACGGCGGTCCGACGGAGCTGGGAATCGAATCGACGGTCCTGGACCTGACGGCGGATCCGCCCGAGATCCTCCGACCGGGTGGGGTGACGTTCGAGATGCTCCGTCTCTCGCTCCCGAACGTCGTGCAACGCGCGCTTGCCTTCCAGGACGCACGCTCGCCGGGCACCGCGATGCGCCATTACGCACCCCGCGCGCGGGTTCTCCTGTTCTCGGATGGCGTGGAGGGATGGGCGCGGGCGCTCGCGACGGCGCGCGACCTCGTCGGCCGGAGCGAGTCGATCGCCGTGCTCGGGCCGGCGCGCCTGATCGATGCGGCGCCCCGCGGCGCCGTGGCCCTCTCGTGGGGCAGCGACGACGCCGAGATCGCTCGAAGCCTGTTCGCTCTGCTGCGACAGGCCGACTCCGAGGGCGTCGGTTCCATCGTGGCCGTCCTTCCACCGTCGGGGGGGCTGCGCGACGCCGTGCGCGACCGCCTCACGCGCGCCGCGAACGGCCAGGTCATCGCATCGGATCTGCCCTGACGGAAAGCCTCAGGCGAGGATGCCCGCGGCAGGTCGCGACGGCCGCGTATTCCACGAACGATGAACATGCAGCGGACACGCCTGGCCGTCCTCGGCCTTGGCGAAGAGTTCGTCGTAGACCCGCCCGTACTCCTCCACGTGAGTCAGAAGCGAAGCCGGTAGGCCATAGACCGCCTGGTAGATATCGACTCTCAGTGGATTGCGCGTCGAGTACGCGTCAGCCGGAACGAACGACTCCTCGCCGAGGGTCGGCCCGTGCCGCCGCAGGAACGCGGCCGCATCGGAGACGAAAACGCGACGCAGATGGGGGCACAGGTCGGATGCGCGCGCCTCCCGGGTGTAGTTGAGGAGCGCCCGACTCTGCGCGATCTTCATCCGCACGTCGGCCGGCTCGAGCAGGATGCCGTCCTGCCCGTACCGCTCGGTGGTCCGCGCCAGCCAGGCGGAGTAGACCTCGACCGCGCGGGCGGCGAGCTCATCGTTCAGATCCGCGGCCTGCCACGAATAGGTCGCGCCGAATACCTCCAGAAGGCGCCGGCGGATGGCGTCCGTGAAGTCGGTGCGCATCAGATCGGCGAGGTCGCGCACGACCGCGTCGCGGGCGATCTCGTCAGTCGCGTCGGGCACGTCGTTGACGACGTGGCCATCGGCGATCGTCTGGCCGCGACGCCCCTGCAAGCGGCGCCGGATCTCCTCGATCTCGGCGTCGATCGCGCGGGCGGCGAGTTCGATCTCCGCTCTGCGGGATGCGAGCAGCGTCTCCAGTCGTGTGATCACCGCGCGGTCGCGCTGCTGTCCGCGTGAGCCAAGCAAGCCGGTCACCACCTCGGCCGCCTCGCGGGAGACGACCTGCCGCGCGCGGCTCTCGAACTCCAGCCGCATGCGCCGATCAGCCTCTGCGTGGAGGCGATCGAGATCGGTACCGCGCCCGCGCACACGGGCCCAGACCCACTCGATTGCCCGAAGCGGGTGCTCGAACAGCGAGCCCTTGATCGCGCCGATCCGACGCAGGGCGGCGGCCCGCGCGCCGATCTGCGCGAGAGCGTCGTCGGAGAGCCCCATCTCACGTTCGGCAGCGCGCCCGTGGACGCCATCCTCGGCCGCGCCCTGCCGCAGTTCCGCCCCGGCGCGCTCGAGAGCCTGTGCGACTTGCGCCACCCACTCTCGGGCGGGATCGACTCCGCGAAGGCGGCAGATCTCCCACGCGCGCTGCTCGATCGCCACGTCCAGATCTGCGCGCAGGCGCGCCCCATCGCCCGGGCACGCCTGTTCGATCGCCTCGATCGCGTGTTGGCGCACGAGACGGATCTCGGCGCGGAGATACTCGGCCAGCCGCTCCGCTCTCTCCAGTTCATCGGCGCCAGCGGCATGGGGCCGCGACCCCGCCAGGCGTCGCGCGAGATCGTCCGGCATCAACGCGGCGAGCAGTCGATCACCCCCGACCGCCTCCACGATCTCATCGACCCGGGCCGGTGCGCCGGCGGTCTCACCGGAACGACCGTCGAGGAGCAGGTCGCACAGGCGGCGGCGCAATGCGCGCGTGTAGTAATCCTGTTCGCCTCCATGCAGGAGAACGACTGAACTGGCACCGATCGAATTGAAGTGGCGCCAGCCATTCGGAATCCCGGGATAGGTCTCCGTGAAGTAGATGTTGCGCTCTTCCCACTCGATCTGCTGGCGGTAGACAATATTGGTCAGGAGCGCCTGCGCGACCATGTCGGTCACGCTGTCCATCGAGGCCCAGGACACCGACTTCTCGTTCTCCTGATCGACAAGGAAGATCCGGTCGAAGGGGACGCTGGGCGGTCGAATCCGACCGCGGGCATCGTGACGTGGCTCGGTCTCGCGCGCGTAACGACTCGGGAGCGCGGGCGTCCGGGGCTCCTCCCCGCCGCGACCCGACTGGGTGAAGACGGTCTCGAGGGCCACCCGCGTCTGCTGATCCGGGTAGAACTCGAACTTGCCACGATCGGCGCTGTTCATCAACTCGGTGATCTCGAGCAGAGCGGCGTAGGCGTTCGCCTGAATGCGCCGCTGGAGATCGACCTTACCGGTCAGCGCCTGCATGAACGCCTGGGGCATCACGAAGATGCCATTGGGAAGGAACGTGGAGTGTGTCTGAAGGAGGTCCCGGAGCATGTAGGCAACGTCGAGGAAGATCCCCGCGCCGGTGCCCCCACAGAGCGAACCGACCATCCACACCTGGGGCGACGTGTCTGGCCGGACGCCGATCCGATCGAGGATCTGCTGGCTCGCCTGAAGGCTGGCCACACTCTGGATCTGCGCCAGCGTGGCCTTCATCCGATCCAGCAGGTGCTGGTACCCGACGAAGAGCGCAAGGCGCCCGACATCGCGCATCTGACCGGCACCGTTCTTCACCCGGATACGACCGGTATCGTGGCCAGTGCTGGTCCACCATTCGCGGACCGACTCGTAGAGGCCTTCGGTCTGCTCCATGAATTCGATGACGCGATTGGCATCGAAGTCGGATCCGAGGTTCACGTACTCATCAGCCGAGAGCGGTTCCTCGCCGGGCAGATTACGGAGGTCCTCCGTATCGATCACGAGATAGCGGATGATCGGCGGCACGGCGCATCCCCGGGCGCGGTAGTACCGCTCGACCATGCGCTTCACAAGTCGTGTCGTGCGGGCGCCGGTACCCCCGAGGCCGACGATGAGCGTGGGGTACAGGAGCGCGTAGTTGCTGTTTTCCAGGGTCAACCTCCTAGGGGAGCCACCGGGCGAGGGCCTGATAGACAGTGAGGTACGCGAGACCGGTGGCGAAGATCAGCGAATAGGTGAACCATCGCACGCGCCGCCGCGCCGCGACCGCGCTCGAATCGCCATGGCGATGCGCCGGGATCGGATCGGCGAGGATACGTGGCAGCGCGAATATCCCGGCCAGTGCCGCGGCGATGCCAATGAACGCGGCGAGCGCCGTTCGGGGGAACTCCTCCGACCACAGCGGCGTGCGGTAGCCGATCGTGACGGTACGCGGATAGGACGTGTCGCGATGGCCGGCGATCCGCTCGATCGCCAGCACGAGACTGCCGCTGGTCCCCCGTGGCGCCGCAACGCGCGGCGTCAAGCGCAGATTCTGCACGTCGCCAGACGCGGGGAACACCGTGAAGGCGGACGGAGAGATGCCCGCATCGGAGAACCGGTCCGGCGCTGCCGGTTCGTTCAGCCGCATAGTCATGCGCTCCTCGCAGAGCGACGTCGACTGGATCGCGACGGTCAAGGTGCCTCCTGGTCGCAGTGGTCCCAGATTGTCTGGCGCCGATACGCGAACTTCCATCGGGGGAACGCGGATCGGCGCGGTCATCGGGACGCCGGCGACGAGCACAGCGCCATTCGGAGACGGGATCGGTTCCAGGCCGAGCGTGAAGGTCGGCGGAACATCCTGCGCGCAGACTCGCTGCGTGGGGATGAAGACGCGATACTCCACCAACTCGCGCCCGGGCGCGACGCGAATAACTCGTGGATCGGCCTGAACATCGCCCAGTCCGCCGACGGTGATGGCGAAATCCTGAGCGGTCGCCGGCTCGATGGCCACCAGGCGCGAGGGATTCACCGCGATCGTTGTCGTGATGCCGTCGGAGGCGACACGGGTATCGCGGCTGATCACAGCGGCGATGGCCGACGGTTCGACCTGGTACGTCACCGAGAAGCGCCCGAGTTCCTGAGCGGCGGCATCGCCCCGCGTGTGTCGCGCGATGATCGTGAAGGAACCGCTCACGCCGCCCGGCAGCGCGCGGTCGAGCCGCACCTGAACGGGAACCGCGCCCCCGCGAGGTCGTGGCCGGGGTGAGCCCTCCCGAGGTCTGATCGTGATGTCGCCGCCTGCGAGCGTCGCGCCAGGCATCCCCTCGATGCCAAGCTGGACCTGTTCGTCCCGCCAGCTTGAGATCTCAAACTGCAGTTCAGTCCTCATCTCGCGCGTCCCGGCGGCAAGACCCGTGAGAGCAGCCGGTCCGGCCTGGCTGATTTTGAGCAACCGCTCGACTTCGACCGGGAACCCGCCTCCGGCGCGCTGATCGCTGGGCAACAGCGCGATGGGGTGCGCCTGGCCGGAACACTGGAGCACTCCGTGGTCGACTGCCGGCGCGATGGTGCCTGGACCCTGCGGCACGAAGCCAAAGAGCAATCCGGCGCCGGCGCGGCCCATCCCCACCGCCGGGGCACCGCGCTCCGCTTCCGGCACACCGGGCGACGGAGTGGGATAGAACGCGGAGAAAGAGACGGCCGCGGATACGACGTCGCACCCGCCGCGAGCGACAGACAGCCGTACCTGAGCCGGACTGCCCGGTTTGAGCGGCGCGCCGGGCGTTACCGCGTCAAAGGCAGGCGCCACATCCTGAACGCGGATGTCCTCGGTCGACCGCACTCTCAGCGACTTCTCCAGGATCGGCGGACGCACCGACGACCCCGGGCCGCGCACCTCCAGCCGAACTTCCGCGCCCGGTCCAACCGCCAGAACGCCGGACGTCAGGTCCGGACCGAGCACGCCGCGCAGGAGCGGCGCGCCGGGCCCGGAATCGATCGGCCGGGCGATGACAGACCGGTCGGGAATCGCCACCGAACCATCGCGGACGCGCGCGGCGATCACCGCCACGGTCGCATCGGCTGGTTGAAGGATCGGATACGCCTGCAGGGTCACGCCCGAGCGAACGACCACGTAGGAGGGACCGATCGCCCGCGTGGTCACGAGCGCCCACTCCCCCTCGAGCGATCCCAGACGTTCGCGACTGAGGGTGAGCACCTCGAGGTTCGGATCGTCCACCGTGGCGGCACGCGCGTCGGCCAGAACATCCCGACCTGTCTTCACGTGCCTGAATGCCGTGACCGTCTCCGGTGCCGCTGGGAGAAGAAGGTCGATCTGCTCGGCGTCGTGCCAGGGGAGGACATTGAGGAAGTTGCCGGACTCGCCCGGGGAGAAGCCTGGCACCTCGTTGACGAATGTCGTGGCACTGATATCGGAGAACGTTTGCAGGTAATACCCGAGCAGATCCTCGGGCCGGTCCACGATGCGCGCCGCCCCGCCGGGCGCCAGCGTCGCGTTCAGTTGATGAAGCTCGCTGTTGGTGAGACCGGGCGGTTCGCGACGACCGAGTCGGAGGATCACGACGTTCACGCCGCGCTCCTTGAGTCGGACCGCGTTCGTCCACCAGCCGCGGGGATCCTCGCCGGTCACATCGCCATCCGTCAGAACGATCGCGTACTTCTGCGACGCATTCGAGGATCCGAGCACCCGCTCCGTGAGGGAGAGGGCGCGGCTCATATAGGTGAAGCCGTCCTCCAGACCTGCCTGGTGCGTCGTCTGCATCGAGGCGACCGCCTCATACAGGACGGCCTTGCCGCGGGTGCTCGCCGAGGTGAGGTTGATGACAAGCCCCGTCTGCAGCGCGGTCGGCGGGTCCAGGCCGTCGTTGCCGGAGAGGGCATCGCTGAGGTTCACCAGACCGATGCGCATCGACGGTGTCGCCAGCCGGATAAAGGTGCGAACCGCGGTCAGCCGCAGATCGTTGGGATCGCTGGCCCTGCCGCGCCAGTCGTCGCGGCTGACCGACGCCGAGCTATCCAGAATGAACAGGACATCGGTCGGCGCTTCCTGCGCGTGGGCGACGAGGGTTGTCACCAGGAACAACTGCGCGGCGATCAGGGCGCTCGCAAATACCCGCAAGATGAAATGTACCCGCGTGGCACCTTAGCCACGCTCCTCCGACGCGTCAATTGCGCCGAAGTGTCGGGCGTGGCCCTTTAGGGGCAGTGGCCGTAGGTCCAGTAGGAGAGCGCGGCGGTGACTTCTGGCAAAGCGCCGGCGGACCCGTTGAAGAAGTAGAACGCGTACTCGCCGGCGGGCTCTTGATGGAGACGTGCGCCCCCCGTCCCGCTCGTTCCGACAAGGATGGTCGGCGTGCCCGGGACGCCGCCGATCACGACATCGCTCTGCTCTCCAAACGCCGGCGGCCGACCGGAGTAGATGAGGATCGTTCCACCCTGCACCGGCCACTGGGCCAGGAGATGACCCGGGGTCTCGTGCCTGACGATCACCAGGTACCCGTATCCGGGATGCAGCCTGGGCACCCGGATCGGCGCAGTACAGGGGGAGGGCAGCGGAGTGGGCGTCGGCGTCGGCGTCGGCGTGGCGGACGGTGTCTCGGTCGGCGTCACGGTCGGGGTCCGCGTCGGCGGTCGCGTCGGAGTGGCGGGTAGCTGGACCGTGGCGGTCGCCGATGGTACGGCCACCGGCTTCGCCACCTCCACAACGCCGGGCTTTGCCGGGACTCCGGGCTTCGGCGGGGGCGCGGTCGCGGGCGTCGGCGTGAGAGTCGGCCTGGGACCCGCCTGGCGCTCCGTCGGTGGACGGCCCATCGCGGCCTCGGCGGTCGCGTGGAACGCCGCGAGATCGATCGCTGTCGGCACGGCGATGGCGGCGACGCTGACCGCGCCGCGGAGGGGCAGCGCTCCGGCCACCGCGGTCGGCGGTCGCGCCGCCGCTGCACCTCCCGGCGCACCCGGTGTTTGCCCGGGAGCGACGAGGACGACGACGACCAGACCCAACACAAAGAGCACGATGACCGCCAGCACGGCGAGGAAGGCGATCGCGGGACGCGCCAGTAGTCGCGCGATCGCGCCGATCAGGGCGGCCGGCGTCACCCGGATACGATATCCGGCTCCCCGGATGGCGGCTCGCTAGGGGTGCGTTTGAGTTCGCGTGCGCGCCGGACGTGCCCGGCCGCTCTTACTGATCCGCCGCACCCCGCTGACGCTTCGGGCTTGTCGCGCCGAGCCGGCCGATGCGGCGGTAATAGTCCGGTCCGCGCTCCGCCTTTAGCTTCTCGCCGCCCGCGCGCCCCAGCTCCGCGTAGTAGGCCCGATCGTGCGACGCGGCCGTTGCGGCACCACCCGCCTGTGCCATCGCGCGGAAGAACTCGACGCCCCGCTCATCCCGCAAACGCGATCCGACCTTGTGGCCCAGTGCCGCGAAGTGCTCGCGCCCGTACTTGGCGAGGAGACGCTGACCCCCGATCCGCCCCGCATCTCGAACCGTCAGTGCGCCTCGCTCATCCATTCCCAACCACTCCTCACATCTCCCGACCCGCGATCGACGATCACGGGCGCGGGTACGAAGGGTAGGGTCGGTACCCCTTAAACGGGCGTAAGAAACACACGTTACGTCAAGCCGCGGACGGCCAGACTACACTGGGCGTCCGATGAAACCTCGAGTCGCGCTTCAGATCTACTCCGTTCGGCGAGAGATGGCCGAGAGACCGGATGAAACGCTCGCCGCGATCGCCCGTATGGGCTACCCGGCGGTGCAACTTGCCGGAGTCGCCGAGGACCAGTCAGCCAGCCTCAAACGGAAGCTGGCGGATCTCGGCCTGGCGATCGCGGGCAATCACGTCGGCATCGCCCGGCTCGAGGCCGCGCTAGATGAAGAGATCGATCTCAATCTGGATCTTGGCAATCGGGACATCATCTGTCCGGCGCTGCCGCAGGGGCGCCGCGAATCCGAGGCGGACTTCCGCGCGTATGCCGACCTCTTCGCGCGGATTGGCGCGCGGTGCGCCGAGCGCGGGTGCCGATTTCACTATCACAATCACGCGTTCGAGTTCGTGACCTTCGGCGGCACGTACGCGATGGATATCCTGCTGCGATCCACCGATCCCCGGCAGGTGCTTTTCGAGCCTGACGTGTACTGGATCCACGTCGGTGGAGTCGACCCCGCTTCCTACATCCTGAACTACCCCGGACGCTGCCCCTTCATCCACATCAAGGACATCGACCGAACGCGCGATCCGTCCTACGCCGAGATTGGCGCCGGCACGCTCGACTTCGCGCCGATCTTCGCCGCCTCGGAGAGCGTCGGTGCCGAGTGGTACGTCGTCGAACAGGACGCGTCGACAAAGCCGATGCTCGAGAGCGTGGAGGTGAGCATCCGCAACCTTCGCGCCTGGGGCAAACTCTGAGACGCTCCGCGAATCAGGTGCGATCGGCCGACGAACGCACCTGACGGGGCGGCTCGATACCCTGTCGCGCCTCGTCGTATCGCGCCAGCACGAACAGGAGATCCGAGCAGCGGTTGAGGTAGGGCAAGATCGCAGTCTCGCCGTCCAGTCGGGCTATGAGCGTGGTCGCCCGGCGTTCCGCCCGGCGCACGATCGCGCGCGCCAGATCGACGGCCGCACCCGCGGTCGTGGCGCCGGGTACGACGAACGAAGGCGCGATCGCCACCGCCTTCCTGAGGCGATCCTGCAGCTCCTCGAGGCGCGCCACATCCGCGGGCACGATACGCGCCGGCGGCTCGCCGCGCACGGTCGAGACCATGGCCATCAGGCGATAGAGGTCGCGCTGCACAGTCTCGACGACGTCGCGCACCTCCGGATCGCCGGTGAGGCTTCGGGCGAGACCGAGCGCGCTGACGGCCTCATCGAGCGCGCCGAGCAGTTCAATGCGCGGGTGATCCTTCCGAATGCGCCGCGGGCCGATGACGCCGGTCGTGCCATCGTCGCCCCGACGGGTCGTGACCGAAGCCACGCCTCAGGCGATCAGACGGCGGATCTGGTCCCGGAGCAAGATGCTCTCCGAGACAACATCCTGGTGCCAGCAATCGCGCCAGTCCTGGTACGTGTACTCGACGCAAATGTCGCCTGTGTAACCGGCGGCCACCAGGCGCGAAATGATGTCGTCGAAGTCCAGCGTACCGTCGTGGCAACCGGCCTGCAGGGCCGTGGCGTTCGCCTGCCGCGCGTGGAAGTGTCCGGCCAAGGGCAACAGGGCGTGGACCGCTTCCGCTGGATGGCCGCCGGCGACGAAATGGGAGTAGTCGAGCGTGAGACTCAGGCCGGGCACCGCGGCGATGAGCGCGGCGGCGGACGCCGGGGACTCCGCGACACTCTCCAGGTGCGCCTCGATCGATAGCCTCAGACCGGCATCGTGCGCGAGCGGCACGAACGCACGCAGGCGTTCGACAGAGAGCGCAAACGAGCGCTCCGGCCCGAGGTCGTTCCAGATGACACCGGGCAGGAGAGTGATCCCTCTCGCGCCGATGGACCGCGCGCACGCCACGATCGCGCGAAACCGCCGGAGATTGGCCGCGTGCGTTGTCGCGTCGGGAACGTTGACCGGTCGATCGCGAAAGCCGTGACCGAATGTCGGGAAGAAATCAGAGGCGGTGAGACGAGCTTCATCCGCCGCACGCCGGATCCGATCACCCACGGCACCGGGATCTACCTCAACCTCGGACGGCTGGATGTGTGTGGCGCCTTCATGCGCCCCGACGTCGAACCGTGGGATCTCCAGGAGAGCGATCGCGCGAAGCGACGCCTCGAAGCTCAGGAGCGGAAACGAGAACGACGTACAGGTGAGATCGACGGCCATGTGCGCCTCCTACGCAGAATGGGCCGCGGCACGGCGCGCCTCCAGGTGCCGCGCGAAGGCGGCTCCCAGCAGCACGGGATCCTCGAGCAGAAAGGGAGCAGATCGCGCCGTGGTATCGATGCGGACACGCAGGAGGATCGGCCCAGCCGTCTCTCGCGCCCAGGCGAGCGCGCCGCGCAGGTCGTCGATCGTCGCCACATCGCGTCCCGCGATTCCACAGCCCGCCGCGACCGCGACGAAGTCCACGGCCGAGGCCGCGGTCGCCTGGTTCCCGGTGGCCGCATAGGTGCCGTTGTCGAGCACGATCAGCAGGAGATTCGCGGGCGCGGTCAGACCGATCGTGGCGAGACTCGAGAAACCCATCAGGAGCGAGCCATCGCCCTCGAGCACGATGACGCGATCGGGCAGTTCGTCCGCCAGTCCGAGGGCCAGGCCAAGCCCAATCGCCGGTGGAAGGCCCATCGAGTCGAGGACATACAGATGGTTCTGGCCTCGCTGCCGATGGGCGAGTTCTCGCGTCGTGCCACCGAGCGTCACCACGTACGGCTCGGTTGGAAAGGCGGCGACGATCGCGGAGAGGGCGTCCCAGCGATTCATTCGCGCATCAGGTTGAGGTAGACGATGACCGGTCTTCGGGTGATGCGGGCGAACTCATAAGCGTCGACGATGCGCCGATCCCACTCATCGATTGCGACCGCTCCGTCGAGATTGAAAGAGCGCAATCCGGCCGCGTCGGACACCGCCACAACACGCTCGCAGAAAGTGTGGATCATCGAGTTGTATTCGCCGAGCCCACCGCGCCGCGAGACGAGCAGGAGAAGCGGCAGGTGATACGCGGCCGGGAACGTGGTGAGGGCCGTGAGCGCGTTGCCGATGCCATTGTCCTGAATCACCATCAGCACGCGGCGCCCGGCGAGGACGAGGCCACTGGCGATACCCACGCCCTCCTCCTCGCGCGGCACGGGGATCGCGCGCGAACCCAGTCGCCCGATGCAGTGGTCGATGATGCGCTTCAAGGTGCTCGAGGGCACGTGGAGCACCCACTCCGGATCGATGCGATCGACCGCGGCGATCACCGCGCTGCTGCGTTCGTCCGGGGTGCTCACCGGCGGATGGTAGCATCGCATTTCGGGCCAACTTCCCCGGCGGAGGTCGCCAGCGGTGCGCCACGAGGAACTGATCCGCCGTACCCTGAACCTGGGAGACTGGCGTGCTTCACCGTCGACGGTCGAGTACCGCACCGAGTCGGCCCGACACGTGCGGGCCGGCTTCATCGGGTGCGGCGGGCACGCCTACCGCAATCTGCTCTCGGCTTTCCACTTCGCGCCGGTCGACCTCGTCGCGGTGGTCGACATCGCCGGCGAGCGCGCCGAAGCGATCCGGCGCGAGTTCGGCGCCGAGCGAGCGTACACCGACTATCGCACCATGCTCGCCCGCGAACGACTCGACTGCGTTTTCGTCGTCACGAACTACGATGACGAGGGTCGGCCGCGTTTCCCCGGCATCGCGATCGATGCGCTCGAGGCCGGGTGCGACGCCTGGATCGAGAAGCCCCCCGCCCACCGCCTGGACGAGGTAGAGGCGATGCGGGCTGCCGAGAGGCGCACGGGGCGCTTCGTTCAGGTCGGCTACAAGAAGATGTTCGTCCCGGCTTACGTCAAGGCGCGCGAGATCAGCCAGACGACGCAGTTCGGCGGCGCACGACAGGTCCTGGTGCGGTATCCCCAGAGGATGCCTCCGCCGGCCGGTCGCTTCGACCTGAAGGGGCATCCCGGCGCGCTCCCCTTCCTCGATCACGTCTGGCATCCGTTCGCCATCACGCAGTTGCTGATGGGCGATGTCCGTGAGATGAGCTACCTATGGGAAGCCGATACAGGCGGATGGATCGCGACGTTCGCCTTCGCAGGCGGCGGCATCGGCGTCCTCAACGCGGCGGGGGGGCAGGCTCGCGGCGCGCCGGTGGAACACGTCGAACTCTTCGGGGATGGCGAGCACATCGTCGTGGAGAACAACACGCGGCTCACCTACTATCGCCGCTACCCCGGACATCACTACGGGCGTGATGCCGACTACTTCACGCCGATCGACCAGGCGCCGATCGTCTGGGAGCCGGAGTTCTCGCTCGGAGTCCTCTACAACAAGAACGCCTTCCTCCTTGGCTACGCACCGGAGATACGCGAGTTCTGCCGCAATGTCATCGACCGGACGGCACCGTCGCGGGCGAATCTTCGTGAGACCCACCTGATGATGCAGATGTACCTCGCCTTCGCAGCCGCTCCAGGTGCGGCGGTGTCGATCCATTCACCGCCGTGACACCCTCAGAGCCAGACGTGCCGGGCCTGGAGTGCGCCCTCCTCGGTGAGTTCCACGATGCCGTAGGAGCAGCGGGGTGCGGATCGGCGGTCCGTAGCCGATCCGGGATTGAAGAGGATCCGGTCGTCGACCCTGGAGAGAACGGGCTGGTGGCTGTGCCCGAAGATGACCATCGCGACCGGCGCATCGAACGCCGCGGCCCGCGCGGTCATCGACGCACCGGGACCGGTATGACCGTGGATCACGCCGATGCGATGCTGGCCGAACGCGAGAGTAAGTCGCTCGGGCAGGCGCTGGCGTAACGCTCCCTCGTCCACATTCCCGTGGACCGCGTGGACCGGAGCGAGGGCGAGCAGGCGATCCAGGACGTCGCCGATCGCGAAATCACCGGCGTGGACGAACTGGTCGCCCGACTTCCACTCGGCCAGGATCGCCGGCGGAACCTGACGGGCGCGGTCCGGCACATGGGTATCGGAGAGGACGATCAGCCTCACGACGCCACTTTGTATCCCGCGCCGGTAAGGACGATGACGACCGCCTCCTCATCGCCCAGCACCCCGCGAGCGCGTAGGCGGGCGGCGCCGGCGAGGGCGAGCGCCGCGGTCGGCTCGACGTCGATCCCCTCCGCGTGGGCGAGGGCCACGCGATGGGCAAGAATGTCGTCATCGGTCACGGCGATGGCCTGCCCTCCGGAGCGCGCGAGCACGTCGAGGATCTGACGCCCGCGCGCCGGCGTCTCGATCTCGGCGCCACCGGCAACAGTCGGATGGCGGTCGATTGGGCCCACGTCGCGCTCGCCTTTTGCATGCGCGGCAACGATCGGCGCGCAGCCGGTCGGCTGAACCGCGTGCAATCGCGGGGATCTGCGTAGCCCACCCATCGCCGCGAACGCGAGCGCGGCACCCACGAAGAGCGAACCTCCTCCCACGGGCATGACGAGGTGATCGGGAGGGTCGGACGCAAGCTCGAACGCAAGTGAGGCCATACCCAGCGTGAAGTACGGATTGGCATTGTGCCCGGCGTAGTAACCTCCCGCGTCGCGCGCGTGGGCGATCGCGGCATCGGTCGCCCCCCCGCGCGGCCCGGGAACGCGAATCACCTCCGCACCAACCGCAACCATCTGTGCGACCTTCACGCCTGACGCACTCTCGGGAACGTAGACGCGAACGGGGATCCCGGCGCGCGCGCCGTAGGCGGCCAGAGATGCCCCGGCGTTGCCGGAGGAGTCCTCGCTGAGCGAGTGCGCACCCACGGCCCGCGCGTGAGTCACCACCGCGGCGGTCCCCCGATCCTTGAACGAGCCCGTCGGCGAGACGTACTCCAACTTCGCCCGCGCTCGCGGCAACCCGTATCGCTCGCCCCAGCGCCCGATCGATATCAGGGGCGTCCCACCCTCGCCAAGGGTGATCGGATCTGCGCCCAGCGGAGCCCAGGCGTGAAACGGCGGCAGATCGTCGCTATCGATCGTGGGCGGGCTCCAGTCGATCTCCCCGATGTCGCCACACGAGGGGCACCCGATAGCGATGAGCCACGGCACGAGCGGCCGCCGGCACGTCGCGCACCGCACGTGGGGCACGGCTCGGGCCACCACGAGCCGATGCTACCATGCGGCACTCTCACCGCAGGAGGCACCCCTCTGTGTTGATCCGGACCGCCAAGCAGCTGCGCGCCGTGACGGAGGCGATCTTCACCGCCGCCGGCGCCACGACCGAGACAGCCGTGGAGATGGGCGAGGCGCTCGTCGGGGCGAACCTCGCCGGGCACGACTCACACGGCGTGATCCGCATTCCCGCCTACATTCGCTCGATTCAGGAAGGGTCGCTCGATCCCGCGGCGCGACCTTCGATCATCCAGGAGACACCCACATCCGCGCTCGTGGACGGCCGCTGGGGATTCGGGCACGTCTCGGCCCGCTATGGCACGAATGTCGCGATCCGCAAGGCCCGGCAATCGAAGACGGCGATCGTCTCGGTGGTGCGATGCAACCACATCGGTCGCCTCGGACAGTGGGCGAGTCAGGCCGCGGAACAGGATGTGATCGCAATGGTGGTCGTCGGCGGCGGTGGCGGCTCGCCTGGCAGGCTTGGCGGCGGCATCGCCGCGCCATTCGGCGGCGCCGAGCGCGCCCTCTCCACCAATCCGATCTCGATCGGCTTCCCCGGCGGCAAAACGCCCGACATGCTCGTCGACTTCGCGACGACTGTCGTCGCGGAGGGGAAAGTGCAGGTCGCACGGGCGAAGGGCGCGGAGCTTCCGCCCGGGTGCATCGTCGATAAGCACGGCCGGCCGTCGGTCAATCCGAACGACCTCTACGATGGCGGCGCGTTGCTCCCGTTCGGTGGGCACAAGGGGTACGCCCTGGCGATGTTCGTTGAGATGCTCTGCGGTGCCTTCACGCCGGGCGACGTGCACAACGGCGAGGGGCGGCGGGGTGGTGCGGTAATCTGGGCGGTCGACGCGCTGACCTTCCGCGACGCGGGGTCGTACGAATCGAACGCCGATTTCGTCCTCCAGCGGATCAAGCAGAACCGTCCCGCCGAGGGCTTCACCGAGGTGCTGATTCCCGGCGAGCCGGAAGCACGATCCGCCGCGACGCGGCTGGCGGAGGGCATTCAGGTCGCCGAGGCGACCTGGGAGCAGATCGTCGAGGCCGGCAAGGGGTTCAAGGTCGATGTCGAGGCGGTGAGTCGGTCCGGCTGAGCCCGACTCACCCCGTCCTCGCGCTCAGATCTCGCGGAACTGCCCCTCGATCACGCGGCCGTTGCCGGTCGCGGCGCCAACCGGTTCGCGATCGTCGCGACGGCCGCGGCGGGCGATCGTGAGCGACTCGGCATCGCGGTCGACGGCGACCTCATCGCCCGTGGCGAATTCCCCCGCGAGTATGCGGAGGGAGAGGGGATCGAGAAGCATCCGCTGGATCACCCGCTTGAGGGGTCGCGCGCCGTACGTCGGGTCGTAGCCGAGTTCACCGATGAGCGCACGCGCGGCCTCGGTCACCGTCAGCCCGATCTTCCTCTCGGCCAGCCTCTCGGCGACGCGATCGATCTGGATGGCGACGATGCGATCGATCTGAGACCGATCGAGCGACCGAAAGATCAGGATCTCATCGAGCCGATTGAGGAACTCCGGCCGGAAATGCGCTCGCAGCGCCTCATCGACCCGACGCTTCATCTCTTCGTAGTCGGATGGTGCGAGTTCGGCGATCCACTGAGACCCGACGTTCGAGGTCATGATGACGACAACGTTCCGGAAATCGACGGTGCGGCCATGGCCGTCGGTGAGCCGGCCGTCGTCCAGCAACTGCAGGAGCACGTTGAAGACGTCCGGATGGGCCTTCTCGATCTCGTCGAGGAGGAGCACGCTGTAGGGGTGACGACGCACCGCCTCGGTCAGTTGACCGCCCTCGTCGAAGCCGACGTAGCCGGGAGGCGCTCCGATCATGCGGGAGACCGTGTGCTTCTCCATGTACTCGCTCATGTCGAGCCGCACGAGCGCGTTCTCATCATCGAAGAGCGCCTGGGCGAGCGCGCGGGCCAGTTCGGTCTTCCCGACGCCGGTGGGCCCGAGGAAGATGAACGATCCGAGTGGCCGGCGCGGATCCTGGAGCCCGGCGCGCGCGCGACGGACCGCGTTGGATACCGCCCGCACCGCCTCATCCTGGCCGACGACCCGCTCGTGGAGCTGGTCCTCGAGTCGGAGCAGCTTCTGCATCTCCCCTTCGAGCATCCGCGCCACGGGGATGCCCGTCCAGCGGGCCAGGACGTCGGCGATGTCCTCTTCGTCGACCTCCTCTTTGAGAAGCCGACCGGCCGTGGCGTGTTCGATGCCGCGCGCCTGACCGATCTCCCGCTCGATCTCGGGCAGTCGGCCGTAACGTAGTTCCGCCGCGCGCTGCAAATCGCCGGCATGTTCGGCACGATCCAGATCAAGGCGCGTCTGTTCGAGGCGCTCGGTCAACGAGCGCAGCCGCGCGATGACCCCCTTCTCGGCATCCCATTGCGCGCGAAGTCGCGAGCGCTCGCCCTCCAGCGCCTCGAGTTCCGCCTCGAGATCCACCAGGCGGCCCTTCGTCGCTGGATCGGTCTCCTTCCGGAGGGCCTCTCGTTCGATCTCCTTCTGCAGCTTGCGCCGCTCGATCTCGTCCAGTTCGACCGGCATCGAATCGATCTCCATGCGGAGTTTCGAGGCAGCTTCGTCGACGAGATCGATCGCCTTATCCGGCAAGAACCGATCGGAGACGTAGCGGTGGCTCAGGACGGCCGCGGCGACGAGCGCCGCATCCTTGATCCTGACGCCGTGGTGGACCTCGTACCGCTCGCGCAATCCGCGCAGAATCGAGATGGTCTCCTCGACGGTCGGCTCATCCACCAGCACAGTCTGGAATCGCCGCTCCAGCGCGGCGTCCTTCTCGATGTGCTTGCGGTACTCGTTGAGGGTCGTCGCGCCGATGCAGCGCAGCTCGCCGCGCGCGAGCATGGGCTTCAGGAGATTGGCGGCGTCCATGGCGCCCTCGGCAGCCCCGGCGCCGACCACCGTGTGTAACTCGTCGATGAAGAGCACGACGCGACCGTCGGCGCTCTGGACCTCCTTGAGCACGGCCTTGAGCCGCTCTTCGAACTCACCGCGATACTTCGCACCGGCGACGAGCGCGCCGAGATCGAGCGCCACGACACGGCGGTCCTTCAGCCCCTCGGGGACATCCTTGCGGGCAATCCGCTGCGCCAGTCCCTCCGCGATCGCGGTCTTGCCCACCCCGGGCTCGCCAATGAGCACCGGGTTGTTCTTCGTGCGGCGCGACAGGATCTGAATGACCCGACGTATCTCGTCGTCCCGCCCAATCACCGGGTCGAGCTTGCCCTGATCGGCCATCGCGGAGAGATCGCGGCCGTACTGCTGGAGCGCACTATAGGTGCTCTCTGGATTCGCGGTCGTGACGCGCTGATTTCCCCGAATCCCGACCAGCGACTCCAGCACCTTCTCGGCGGTGACGCCGCGGGCGGCAAGCATGCGGGCCGTGTCAGCCCGCGGATCGGTGAGGCCGATGAGCAGGTGTTCGACGGACACGAACTCATCCTTGAGTCGACTCGCCTCCGCACGGGCACGTTCGATGACCGCACCCAGGGCGCTGGACGCGTGAACGGCTCCACCATGGGCCCGAGGAAGCCGCTGCAAAGCCTGCTGTACCTCGCTCGTCAGCGCCGGGATGCTCGCGGAGAGCCCGGTGAGGATCTGGGGAACGAGTCCTTCGGGCTGATGAAGCAGTGCGGAGAACAGGTGGAGCGGCTCAACGGCGGCGTGGGACTGCTGCTCCGCCAGGCGCTGCGCAGTGACCAGGGCCTCTTGACCGCGCTCGGTGAACGATCTCGGTTCCATGTGCGACGACCTCCCGGGCGCGAAACCCGCACCTGCACGAGATTATATAAGGCACCACGAAGCGTGTGAACTTTATCGCTCGCCGTGAGTCGTCCGTGGGGCGTATAGTGGAGGCGTGAACTGGCTCATCTTCGGTCTCGGGTCGGCGCTCGTGGTCTGGCTCTGCCGGCGGCTCTGGCCGGCGGTGCGTTCCGAACCTTCGACCTGGTTCGGTGCCGACTGGCAAGAGCAGATCCGATCGATCGCGACCGGTCGGGAACGCGTCCAGGCCTGAATTCGGCCCCCGCGACGCTTCTGAGCGGTGCCGAAGTGGCGGCTCGCGCCCCGAGGGGCCGAGCCGCCTCGAGATCAGGCGATGCGCGCCAGTTGTTCGCGCTCGGCGGCCAGTTCGCGCTCCTTGTCCTCTTTGCGAGGGCGGCCGCGGCGCGCCGGTTCGATGACGACCACCTGAGGCGGACGCACGCGCTCGATCTCCTCGATGTAGGTCGGCCCGCCGCAACGGGCGCACCGTACCTTGCGCGCCGCACGCGCCGTCATCTCCACGATCGGCTGACCGGGCCGCGAGACCGCGACCGCGTCAGGATGTGCCTCATCCCATTCGAGCGTTGCGGCACCTCGAGAGCACAGGTAACAGTTCAATTCCGCGCGGTACCGCATGTGACAAACCTCCCGTCCGGGACCTCTTCGTGCCGGACATGGAGGTTTTACGCGCTCCCGCACGTGAACCCAACGGCCCCCGGGCCAGTCCCGGCCTGTCCATACGTACAGACCTGCGCTGATCGCACAACGGTGGCCCGCACTGTCGGCGGTCGGTAGACTCCGCTACGTGACCGCGGAGGCAACTCTCCCTCGTGCGACCGGCGATCGGCGGGTCCAGCAACTGCAGTTGCAGGTGGATGCCGTCGGAGAACTCGTCGCGGCGCTGAGCGATGGCCGCCCGATTGAGGGGGTTCTGCCGAGTGTCGCGACCAAGGCGGCGTCGCTCGTCGGCGCGACCGATGCGCTGATCTCGCTGCTCGATGACGATGGCGTGCTGCGTCTTGCCCTACCGGAGAACGGCGAGGAGTCCGACGACGTCGTGTTCGAGGTGGGTAACTACGCGCAGATCGTCGGTCAGAGCGGCCGAACGGTCATCGTCAACGATCTGACCGAGGCCAGCCTCCCGGACTCCTATCGCACGATTCTGCGGGAGTACGGCATCAGTGGCTTTATGGCCGTCCCGCTTCGGTCCGGCGAGCGCCTGGTGGGCGTTCTCCACCTGAGCCAGCGCGCCAATGGGCAGCCCTACCGTGCCGAAGACGCGAGCCTGGTGGAGATGTTCGCGGCTCACGCCGCGATCTCGATCGACAACGCGCGCCTGTTCGCCGAATCGCGGCGCTTCGCGCACCGTCTGACCACCCTGCTGCAGATCGCCATCGAGATGTCCTCCTCCCTGGAGATCGACGAGATACTCCGCCGGGTGGGCGTTCGGGCACGCGAACTGTGCAACGCCGATACCGTCGCCATCGCGCGGCTCGATGAGACGCGCCGCCTGACGACGACGGAACTCGCCGGCTACGCCGAGGAAGATGAGAAGAGCATCCAGGAGGCGGGCCCCATCGCGCTCAACGATCACCCGCTCGCCGCGCGCGCGTTGCGCGAGCGCGTCGCAGTTCACGCAGCCGACTCCGAGGCGGAGGGAAGTCGCTGGATCGCGCTCGACCCGGCACTGCGGTCGCTCCGCGCGGTCACGGCCGTGCCCCTGATCTACCACGATCGCAGCATCGGACTCCTCTACGCCGGATGGCGGCGTAGACACGCGCTGAACGATCACGAACGGCAGCTGCTCGAGACCCTCGCCCGCCTCGCCGCGATCGCCTACGAGAACGCGGGGCTCTTTCGCGCCAACAGCACCCGCGCGCAGGAGTTCCAGACCCTGTTCGACCTATCGGTGCACGCCGCCAGCGAGGTCAATGCCTCGGCGGTGATCCGGGCGACGACCGAGGCGGCCAAGACCCTTCTCGCCGCCGACCGGGCGTCGCTTCGGCTCTACGACTCCCAGCAGGATCTCCTCGTTCCCGCCTACATGTCCGGGTATTCGCCTCTCATCCGGAACGAGCATCTCGTCCGAAAGCCGGGCCAGGGGACCCCGGGACGCGCCTTCAGCGAGGGCGTCGCCATCATCCAGAGCGACTACGACGAACTGGTCAGCGGCGACTTCCGGCCCGAACATGTGGGGCTGCAGTCGAGCCTCTCCGTGCCTCTGATGGCGCGTGGCCGGGCGATCGGCGTCTTGAACGTCGGGTCGCTCCGCGCGCGTCACTTCGATCGCAAGGATGCGGACCTCCTGCAGATGTTCGCCAACCAGGCGGCGCTGCTGGTGGATAACGCCCACCTGCTTCAGGAGGCGACCGAGCAGGCACGTCGATTGGAAACTCTCTCCCGCACCGCCGCGATCCTGACGTCATCGCTCGAACCGAAAGCAGTCCTCGATGCGATCATCGATGCCGTGGGCCGCGTCACGCAGGCGACCTTCTGCGCCTGTTACCTCAAGGACGAGCAGGCGGGCGATCTGTACTTCGCGGCGGGGCGCGGTCAGCGGGTCGAACTCTGGCGCGACCTTCGATTGAAGATGGGCGAGGGTATCGTGGGCGCGGCGGCGAAGGATGACGCGGCGGTCCGCATCCCGGATATCCGCCTGGATGTGCGGACGGCGCGGGCCGACCTGGATGAGGCGGAAGGGCTGCGCGCGGTCATCTACGCGCCACTTCGCGCCCGCGGCCAGGTCATCGGCGTCCTGGGCGCAGGGCAGACCGCGCCGGACAGTTTCCGGGCCTCTGATCTTCAGATTCTCTCCGTGCTCGCCGATCACGCCGCGAGCGCGATCGCGAACGCGCGCCTCTACGATCGCACGCAGCACGACCTGCGGCACCTCGATGGCATCAGGCAAATCGTCGAGGTGATCTCCGGGGAACTCGACCTGAACGCACTGCTGGGCAAGGTCGTGCGGCACGCCGCCGAGTTGGTGGAGGCCGATGGCGGCACCGTCAGCCTCGTGGACTCCTACACCGGAGTCGCTCGCATCAAAGGCATCCATGGGCTTCCAGCCGATCTGCTCGACCTGGAGATTCCGCCCGGCGCCGGTCTGGTGGGAGAGGTGCTCGCGACGCGACGCGCCACCATCGTGCGGGAGTATCGCTCGCTGCGCCCGCCGATCCGCCATCCGAGCCTGGCGGACGTTCGTGCCGGAATCGCGTTGCCGATCTGGCGCCAGGATGCCCTCATCGGCGTGTTCTCACTCTTCACGCGGAACCCGGAGCGTCAGTTCGCGGCCGCCGATCTCGAGACGCTCACCCTGCTCGCCAAGCACGCCGCGATCGCGATCACGAACGCTCTGCTCTACCGGGAGAGCCAGCGCATCGCGGTGGTCGACGAGCGGAACCGCATCGCGCGCGAGATCCACGATACGCTGGCGCAGGGGTTGACAGGCATCATCCTGCAACTCGAGACCGCCGAGATGGCCCCCGACCTCCCGGAAGCGGCTCAGAGCCGCATCAGTCGGGCGATCGAACTGGCGCGCGTGAATCTGGAGGAGACGCGCCACACGATGCTCGACCTGCGCGCGCAGGCTCTCGAAGGGCAGACGCTCACGCAGGCGATCGAGAAACTCGTCGGCGACTTGCAGCGCGATCTGGGCATCACGGGGGAGTTCATCGGTCCGCCACCGAATACCCGATTCGCCCAGCACATCGAGAACGAGGTGTTTCGCATCGCGCAGGAGGCGCTGGCGAACGTGCGCCGCCACTCCGGGGCCACTCGCGTCGCCGTACGCCTGGAGATCGAGGGGGATCGCCTGTGCCTGACGATCGAGGACAATGGCCGAGGCATCGATGCGCGCACTTTTGACGACCGTCGGCGCGCGCGCGGTTTCGGCCTCCGCGGGATGAGCGAGCGCGCCGCGATGCTGGGCGGCACGCTCTCGGTCGACCACGGCGAACACGGCGGCACCTGCGTGGAACTCCATGTCCCGATGGCGGGCCAGACCGTGGCCGTGCCCCGATGACCGCGCCGCAGACGGTGCGCATCATCATCGCCGACGATCATCCGGTCGTGCGCGAGGGATTGGCCGGCATGCTGGGGACGCAACCGGACTTCGCGATCGTCGGCGAGGCGGGCAACGGCATGGAGGCGATCGGGCTCGCTCGTTCGACGCCGCACGATGTGCTCCTGATGGACCTGGAGATGCCGAATGTCGATGGCGCGGAGGCGATCCGCGAGATCCGTAAGGGGAATCCGGACGCGAGGGTGCTCGTCCTCACCGCGTTCCAGACCGACGACCGGGTGATGGACGCGATCCAGGCCGGGGCACAGGGCTACCTCCTGAAGGGTGCCCCGCGGGATGATCTCTTTCGGGCAATCAGGATCGTCGCGGCGGGCGGGTCGCTTCTACAGCCCTCGGTCGCGGCCCGATTGCTCGCCAGGGTCGGCCAGATGCTGTCACCGGATACATCGGAGCATCTGACGGATCGTGAGACCGAAGTGCTGGGGCTGCTCGTCAAGGGCATGCGGAATAAGGAGATCGCCGAACAACTCGTGATCTCCGAGCGCACCGTGAAGTTCCACGTGGGGATCATCTTTCAGAAACTGGGGGTAAGTAATCGCGCCGAGGCCGTCTCGCGCGCGATTCAGACCGGGCTGGTCAAGCTCTGACGCCAGGTCAGGCGAGCACGTAGCGCCAGATGGCCTCGGCGACGCCATCCCTGTCGTTGCCCGCAACCTCGACGTCGGCCGCCGCGCGCGCCTCGGGCACCGCGTTCCCCATCGCGACGCCGAGACCGGCCGCGGTGAGGAGTTCGACATCGTTCAGCCCATCGCCGATCGCGACGACCTGACTCATCTCGATTCCCAATCCCGCCGCGAAGTGCGATACCGCGGTCGCCTTGCTGCACCCGGCGCGAAACACCTCGATCGCATCGCAGTCCCACGTGTGCCATCGGGTGTGCAGGGCATTGGCCGGGATCGAACTTCGGATCTCGCGCGCCAGCGGTTCCAGAAGACCCGGGTCATCGAGCGTCGTCACGCTCAGCGGGTCTCGCACGGTGTCGAGATCGGTCTCGTCAATGCGGCCGAACGGCCCGCGCAGATCCTCATACGCCTCGATCCAGCGATTCCGCGGGAATCCCCGACCGAGGAAGAGTCGCCCGCCGTAGCGCGGGCTCTCATACACGATCGCCGGTCGGCCGTGCGCCGCCATCGTCGCCACGATCTGACGCACCACGGCACGATCGTGCGGATCCTGATACAGCACCTCGCCGGTCGCAGAATCCTGAATCACCGCGCCGCCGTGGAGAATCAGCGGTGCCTCGATCGCAAGGTCGCTAGCGACGTGGCGTGCCGCGATGAACCGTCGCCCCGTGGCCAGGGTGACGCACACACCCCGATCGACGGCCGCCCGGACAGCCTCGCGCACCGCGGGAGTGATGCGATCCTCGCTATCGACCAGCGTGCCGTCGACATCGAGCGCGATCAGGCGGTACATCTCGTTCGGATTCTAGGAACAGGGCGCATGCGGCCTGGCCCGATTCCCCGGAATGGATTGCTAGAGTCCGCGCCGATTTTTCCTCGAGGTAACAGAGATGGCCGTCGTGCTCTCCGCCGATCGTGTGACGGAGGCGCTCGTCGACCTTCGCGCCCTCTCCGCCGAACTGTACGACCTGGGACGTATCGCCGAGGTCCTCGGCTGGGATCAGGAGACGATGATGCCCCCGGCGGGTGTGTCCGCCCGGGCCCAGCAGCAGGCGACCATCCAGGGGATCTACCACGAACGGCTGACCGGGCCACGCACCCGCGACGCGATCGCGCGTCTGCGTGACGCGGCCGACGCACCCTTCCTCACCGATGTCGACCGCGGCCTCATACGTACGATGGCGCGGGAGTTCGACCGCGCGGTGAAGGTGCCAACCGCGTTGGTGCGGGAACTCGCGGAAGCCACATCGACGGCGATGCCCGCCTGGCAGCAGGCGCGGGCAGAGGCACGCTTCTCGCTCTTCCGCGATCCCCTGGCACACATCCTGGACCTCAAGAAGCAGGTCGCGCGCTGCGTGGGCGGCCCGCACAACCTCTACGACACCTTGCTCGACGAGTACGAACCCGGTGCCTCGTCCGCCACGCTGCGGACGCTCTTCGACGCGCTCCGCGCGAGGACGGTCGCTCTCCTCGATCGGCTACGGGGATCGAACGATCCACCCAGTCGGGCGGCGATCGAGCAGCACTACGATGTCGAGGCCCAGTGGGCGTTCGGTGCCGACGTTGTGAAGTGGCTGGGTTTCTCGTTCGACGCTGGCCGCATCGACCGCTCGACACACCCCTTCTGCGTGCACTTCAGCCCCGAGGACGTGCGCCTGACCACACGCGTGGCCTCGAACGACCTCGCCCAGCTTCTCTTCGGCAACATGCACGAGGCCGGGCACGGGCTCTACGAACAGGGGATCGGCACCGACGTCCGACGCTCGGCGATCGGCTCCGGGGTTTCACTCGGGGTTCACGAGTCGCAGTCTCGCCTGTTCGAGAACTTCATCGGGCGCGGACTCCCCTTCTGGATCTTCGCCCTGCCGCGCCTGCGCGAACGCTTCCCGGCGCAACTTGCCGATGCGACTCCTGAGTCGATCTGGCGGGCGGTCAACGTCGTCGCGCCCGGGTACATTCGCGTCGAGGCAGACGAGGTCACGTACAACCTGCACATCATCCTGCGGTTCGAGATCGAGCGCCGTTTCTTCGCCGGCGATCTGAGCGTGGACGACCTGCCCGACGCCTGGCGTGAAGCCTCCCGAGACCTGCTCTCCATCGTGCCCGCCGCGGACGATCTCGGAGTACTCCAGGACATCCACTGGGCGTTCGGGTTGGTCGGCTACTTCCCGACGTACACGCTCGGGAACGTGTACGCGGCGCAGATCTGGCACGCGCTTGGCCGCGACCTGCCCGACCGCGATGCGCGCATCGAGCGTGGCGAGTTCGAGCCGATCCTGGGCTGGCTCAGGGAGCGGATTCACCGTCACGGTGGAACCTATGAGCCCGAGGATCTCATCGCGCGGGCCACCGGCGAGCGGCCCGACGCCCGCTACCTCGGTGCCTACCTGGACGACAAGTTCGCGCGGGTCTATCGGCTCGCCTGATGTCCGGGCTGCCCACTGTTGTCTGGGGAGAGGATCAGGTCTTCTGCGATGGGCCGGCGCCCGAACTGGGTCCGGAGCTGTTCGCGGAGATCGCGCGCCGCCTTCTCAGTAGCTCGACCCAGGTCACCGTGTCGGTAGATGTCGATGATGCCGACTCCGAGGCCCGATTGGCCGTGGCCGGTTTCGTCGTTCAGCCCATCGATGCTGAAGCGTCCGAGGACGAAGAGGACAGCGTGACACTGGAGCGGCACGGCGCGCTGGAGCATCTCCTCACCGACCTGCTCCGGCTGCCCGCCGGCGCCGCGCTGGGGATGCTCGCGATGGACGGCGCGCGGGGAGTGGACCTGGACTGCGGCATCGGCCTCGACATCTGGGGTGAGGGAGCGCTTGCCGCCGCGCGCGCCGGAGCCGCCGCGCGCGGGATCAGTCTGGACGAGAGGCCGCCTGAGGATGACCTGTAGCGGTCACTGGTCGACGACCGACCCGTCCTTGTGGAGACGTGTGCCGACCCACCGCATGCGATAGGGGTGCTTCTCCGCGGCATCGGGCGCCAGTTCGACGCCGATCCCGGGACGAGTGGGCACCTTCAGGAAGCCCTCGCCATCGTGTTCGAGGGCGTAGCGCACCATCTCGCTCTTCGGCGGTTCGTGCTCGCCGATCGGGTACTCCTGAAGCGCGAAGTTGGGGATGCATGCCGCGATCTGCACGCACGCGGCGGTGCTCACCGGACTCAGCGGGTTGTGGGGCACGACCCCGACGTGATGCGCCTCTGCCAGGGCCGCGATCTTCTTCGCGCCGGTGATGCCGCCACACATGCACACGTCGGGGCGGACGTACTGGACCGCGCCGCGCCGCAAGAGCATCTCGAACTCGTAGATTGTGTGCAGGCGCTCTCCGGTAGCGATGGGAATGCTGATGTGCTGGGCGACGAGGCCCATAGCATCGAAGTTGTCGGGCAGGATGGGGTCCTCGTAGAAGTAGGGGTGATACGGCTCGATCCCGCGGGCGAGGACTACTGCTTCTGCGGGCGTCAACTGGCGATGGATCTCGATGCACAGGTCCACGTCGTTGCCGACCGCCTCGCGGTAGAGGCGAACGGTCTCGATCGCGTCGCCGATCCTGGCCGCGTGGGTTTTGAAGAATGGGACGCTCCGATCCTCATCCAGGAACGGCGTCAGATGGCCTACTGCCGTGAAGCCCTTGCGCTTCGCGTCGACACAGCCGGCGATGAGCGCCTCGCGGGTGCTGCCGAAGACGTGGTAGTAGACCCGGCATCGGTCGCGCGTCTTGCCGCCGAGCAGTTGATACACGGGGACGCCGAAGTGCTTTCCGGCGATATCCCAGAGCGCGATGTCGATCGCGCTGAGCGCGCCCATGATCGCCGCGCCCCGGAAGTGCGACGAGCGGTAGAGGTAGTTCCAGTGATGCTCGATCCGGAGCGGATCCTCACCCACGAGGTAGTGGGCGAACTTCTCGACAACCTTCTCGGAGGCCTCGAGGTAGCCCCAGGTGCCGGATTCCCCCAGTCCGACCAGACCGCTGTCGGTGTGTACCTGCACGAACAGGTAGCGATCCACGGGAACGGTCTCCACCCTGGTGATCTTCACGCGCGTACACTCCTGGCCCGCGATTCGGGAGGGATCATATGGCCACATTTTCCCCGACGCTGCTGGTCGAGGCAGGGTGCCGGATCTTCGAGGCCGTGGGTGCCGACGCTCCGAACGCGCGCCGGGTAGCGGAGGCGCTCGTCGATGCAAACCTGGCCGGTCACGACTCGCACGGTGTGATCCGCATTCCACAGTATGTCGAGGCCGTCCGCCAGGGTGAGGTGCTCCCCAATGCCCGGCCGAGCGTGGTGCGGGATGCCGGCGCTTCGGCGCTCATCGACGGTGGCTGGGGGTTCGGGCAGGTCACCGCGCTGTATGCGACCGATCTCGCGATCGCCCGGGCGCGGACGCATGGCGTTGCGGCAGTCGGAGGTGTGCGATGCAACCACATCGGCCGTGTCGGCGAGTACGGCGAACGTGCGGCGCGCTCCGGCGTGGTCGGATTCGTCGTCGCGGGCGGTTTCGGCGGCCGCGCGGCGCGAGCGGCACCCTTTGGGGGTCGCGAAGGATTCCTGGGCACCAACCCCCTGTCGTTCGGGATCCCGACCGCCGACGATGATCCTCTCCTGGTCGATTTCGCCACGACCGCGGTCGCGGCAGGCAAGATCCAGGTCGCCCGTGCGAAGGGCACGCCGCTACCGCCCGATTCCATCCTGGACCGGGACGGCAACCCCACCACCAACGCCGAGGATTACTACGCGGGCGGGGTGATGCTGCCGTTCGGCGCGCACAAGGGGTTCGCGCTCGCCATGGTGGTGGAGATGCTCGGGAGAGCGTTCACCGGCTCCGATACCTTTGCCGAGACCGGGCGGGGTGGCGAGGTGTATGGGCACAGTGGCATGCTCGTGATCGCGCTGAGGGCGGATCTGTTCCGGTCCGCGGATGAGTTCACCCGGGAGGTCTCGGCGACTCGGTCCCGGGTACGCGCGATCCCCCCGGCGGCGGGCTTCGCCGAGGTGCTCACCCCGGGCGATCCCGAGGTCCGCGCCCGCCGAACGCACGGGCAGCGCGGAATCTCGGTGGAGGACGCGACAGTCAGCGCGATCGCGCGGGTCGCGCGCGAACTCGGGGTCCCCTTCGATCTGAAGGCGAACGCGGGTTGATCAGGCTCCTGCACCGCCAATAGACAACCGAGCGAGCCCACCGTACAATGCCGGCGGGAGTACACCCACCTTCGCATGACGGATTCCTCCGGTGGCCCGCCGCGCAATCCCCCGCGCAATCCGGTCGACCTGCACGCGTTCCTGATGCACGTCATCGGTCGGATCATCGATCGCCCGCAGGATCTACGCATCGAAGTGGTGGAGGGCGATCACGCGATTGTGATCGAGACCCACGTTGCCCCGACCGACGCGGGCCGCGTCATCGGTCGCGAGGGGCGAACGATCAATGCGCTGCGCACCCTCGTGGTCGCGATTGCGGCCAGATCCGGAAAACGCGCGGTCCTCGACGTCGTCGAGGTGCCGCGCGTAACGCCCCCGGTCTGAGTTAGCCGCCCAGGCTGGCGAGCGCCTTGAGTTCTCCGGAGGTTCCCGCCCAGTCTCCTGGCTTCGGCTCGACCTGTCGGTAGCGGATCACGCCCGCCCGATCGATCACGAACGCGGCCCGCTCGTTTGAGAGGCTCCCCTCCGCGCGCGCAACGCCGTACGCGTTGACAACCTGGTGTCGGTGGTCGCTGAGGAGCAGGAAGTTCACCGACCCGCAGTGCTTCGCGAACGCGGCCTGCGAGGGCGACTGGTCGGTCGAGATCCCGAATACCTCAGCATTCAGTTTCTGGAACTTCTCCAGGTCGGCGCCGTGGCCCGACACCTGGCGCTCGCACGTCCCCGTAAACGCCTTGGGGAAGAAGAAGAGGACTACGTTCTTCTTGCCCCGAAAACTCGAGAGTGTCACCTTCGACCCGTCGGTCGCGTCGAGGGTGAAGTCCGGTGCGATGGTGCCGATATCCGCTGCCACAGTTCCCTCCGTTGTCCCGTCCCGCAAGGATAGCCGGCACGCACGCGCCTCCCGGTCGCGCCGGGCCTCGCCGAGATGGCCATATAGAATGGCCCCGATGAAAGTTGCCGTGATCGGACCCGATGTCGCCGAACTTGCAGATCTCCGTGCCGCCGGTGCCGAGGTCGTCACCGGCAGCGGACGCTCCGCCGACGATGTGATCGCGGCGTGTCGCGGTGCCGACATCGTCATGTGCTTCGGGCTCTCCACGTTCGACGAGCGCGTCTTCGCGAACCTTCCGGTACTGAAGTTCCTTCAGCAGTGCACGGTCGGGTACGACTGGGTGGACGTGGCCGCGGCGACCCGTAATGGCGTCGTCGTCGCGAACAGTCCGTTCTTCTGCCTGGAGGAGGTATCCGATCACGCGGCGATGCTGATCCTCGCCTGCGCTCGGAAGCTCGGCGAGCACCTCCGCGTCTACCGGCAGCACGGGTGGGATCGTCAGAAGACCATCGACGCGGTGGCACCGATCCATCGCATTCGGGGCCGGACACTGGGGTTCGTGGCGTTCGGAAAGATCGCTCGTCTGACCGCCGAGAAACTGAGCGGCTTCGGCATGACGTATCTGGCCTACGACCCGTACCTGCAGCAGGAGCACGTCGATGGCTGGAACGTCAAGCTCGTCAGCCTCGAGGAACTCTGCCAGCGTTCGGACTTCGTCTCGATGCACGCGCTTCTCAACGACGGGACCCGCAAGATGTTCGGCGAGGCGCAGTTCCGGGCCATGAAGCCTGGCGCCTACTTCGTCAATACGTCGCGCGGCGGCACGGTAGATGAGGCGGCTCTCGCGCGCGCCCTCTCTGAGAAGTGGATCGCCGGTGCGGCGCTCGATGTTCTCACCCAGGAACCGCCCGAGGACGGCAACCCGGTCGTCCCGGCTGAGAACCTCATCCTGCTCCCGCATACGGCCGGCTACAGCGTCGAGGCGATGGCCGATAACCGGCGTCAGACCGTGGATCAGGTGCTGCGTGTCCTGAGGGGCGAGTGGCCAACCGTCTGCGTCAATCCGGAGGTGCGTGCCAGCGCTCGCCTTACCCCCACACGCGTGTGATCGACTCCGATCGAACCGTCGATCGCACCATTGAGGCCATGCGGCGCGTCAACCGCGCGCTCCGCACCGGGAACCTGGACGATGCCGCCACGCGAAACCTCACCCTGGCACAGATCCGCGTCTTGAATCGGCTCCTGAGCGATGGTGAGACACCCACGTCGAGCCTGGCGGCAGGCCTGGGGGTCACATTGCCGACGGTGACCAGCGTGGTCGATCGGCTCGTCGACAAGGGTATGGCGGCTCGCTCCACCGACTGCGGCGATCGGCGGCGGGTGATCGTGTCGCTCACGCCGTCTGGCCGCGAACTCGTCGAGCGCATCCAGCAGGGGCGACGCGCGCGACTATCCAGCGCTCTCGATCGACTGGAACCCGAACAGCGTGCCGAGCTCGCCGACCTCATCGAGATCCTCGCCGACGCGGCGGAGTCGGTGGAGGGAAGCGAGGGGCGAGCGGCGGCGATCCCGGCGGGGGCCGGGCGTTGAGCCGAACGATCGCGATCGTCGATCACGCTTTCGCGCCGATCGAGGATGAACGGCGCATCGCGGAGGAGGCCGGCGCCACACTTATCACCGGAGAGACGGTGGAGGAGGATGGGGTCATCGCACTCGCGCGCGAGGCCGACGCCATCCTCTGCGATGGAGCACCGATCTCGGAGCGGGTCCTCACGGCCCTTCCGCGCGTCCGCGTCGTCTCCGAGTACGGCATCGGCTACGACAACATCGACGTGGCCGCGGCGACCCGGCTTGGTGTGTGGGTCGCCAACGTGCCCGGTTTCTGCACCACCGATGTCGCGACGCACACCCTCGCGATGGCCCTGGCTCTCCTCCGGAACCTCGTGCCGTTCGACCGCGCGGTACGGACAGGTGGTTGGGGGGCTACGAGTCAGGGCGCCATGCGGCGGCCCGCGTCGCTCACCTTCGGCGTGGTCGGTTTCGGACGGATCGGCCAGGCGGTCGCGAGCCGGGCCAAGGCGCTGGGCTTTCGGGTGGTGGCGTGGTCGCCGAGAGGCGCAGCGCTCCACGGCGCGGCGCTGGGCGTCGAGCCGGTCGGATTGGCGGAACTGCTCGCCCGGAGCGACTTCGTCTCGCTGCACGTTCCCGTGACGCCCACCACGCGGGGTTTGATCGACCGAGCCGCGATCGCAGGGATGAAGCCGGGTGCGAGACTCATCAACACCGGACGTGGTGCGCTCGTCGATGAGGTCGCGCTGGTCGAAGCTCTTGCGAGCGGGCACCTCAGTGGGGCCGCTCTCGATGTGTTCTCGCGCGAGCCGGTCCCGGCGGACAGCCCTCTTCTGACGCGGGAGGACGTCCTCTTTACTCCGCACGCCGCCTTCTACAGCGAGGAGTCGCTCCTCGAACTTCAGGTGAGCGCGATGCGCAACGCCATCGCGGTCCTTGACGGCGGCGCGCCGTTTACGCCGGTCAATCCGGAAGTCTCAGGGAGGCTACGCGTCTCCCGGTGAGCCAGGATGCGCTGGACACGGCGCGTGCCCGACTGGCGATCGCGAATCAGCGCATCGCCATGGGGCGCCGTGGCGAACCCGCGACCTTACTGGCCGACGAGGTCGCCTACGCCATCACCCTGGCGTCCACTATGGGGTTCGCGCGCCGCGAGGAAGTTCTGTGGCGGCTCTGGCGAGTTCTCGCCGAGCAGACCTCGCTCCTCGCGGCAGAGGCGGGTCCATCCTGCGCCGAGACGGTCGAACGTCTCGCTCGAGGGCGGAGCGACGACGACCACGCGATTACCGCGACGGCGGAGTGATCCCTCTCGTTGGAACCTCGCTCCCCCATCCCAGACGAACCGGACGGGTGCAAGAAGCGCAGAGTATGGCGACCCCGCTCCGGGCGGTGCCGCTGATCGGCCGGCCGCAGGATGCACAGCGGGTGACAGCCTCAGGCGTCTGAGTTCGATCGGACGTGAACGCGTACACTTTGCCTGTACCTCGGATCGCTGTTTTGAGAATGCGATTACTTGTACGCGAGGGTGAATCGCCATGCACTGGACTTCCGTTCAGGTTCGGACCGTCTGATGGTCCTGACTGAGACGCGCGCGCGGCGGTTCACTGTACCGTGGGCGGGCGACACACGCTCGATCGAAGTTCCGGCAGGGCACCCCACCACGGAGATCACCTTCACGAATCTCCCGCCACTCGCGGACCCCGCCGCCGCCCTTCGGCACGCCATGGATCACCCCATCGCGTCGCCACCCCTCCGCGCCCTCGTCCAGCCTGGCAACCGCGTCGCACTGCTGACCGGCGATCGGATCACCGACTACATGCTCGGGTCGCGCGATGGCCTCGGCCACGTGATCCTCGATTACCTGAACGGTGCGGGCGTGCCGGACAGCGACATCACGCTGGTCTTCGCACCGGGCACCCACGCCCACCGCAATATCGATGAGAAACTCGGTCCCGCGCTCATCGGGCGGGTCGGGCGGTACGTGCGCCATCGCGCCGATGTGGATGAGGACCTCGCGTTCGTCGGCTATACGCCGCGCGGCAACGCTCTCTGGGTGAACCGCGCGGTTGCCGAGGCCGATGTCGTCATCGGGTTCGGCGAGATCTCGCCCAACACCCACGGTGGATGGACCGGCGGAGGAAAGATGATCCTGCCGGGAGTCGCCGGGCAGGCATCCATCGAGCACAATCATCGCCAGTTGATGCTGCCGAGCATTCCGCTCGGTCTCGCCGACGGTAATCCCCTGCGCCGGGATATGGAGGATGCCGCCGCGCTGCTCGGACTGGACTTCAAGATCGACGTGCTCGTGGACGAGCGCGCGCACATGGTCGATATCGTGGCCGGGCACTTCGTGGCGGCGCACCGCGCCGCGCTCCCTCGGGCCAGGGAGATCTGGATGACTCCGGTCGAGCCCGCGGACATCTGCCTGTTCCATCCGGCGGATTGGCGCGATCGGACCCTCGAGGGTTCGATGTTCATCTCCATCAACGCGGCGGATCTGGCGACCAGGGATGACGGCATCATCATCGCCTGCGTTGCGGCGGTGAATGGGTACTCAGATGGCCCGGGTATGCCGTACAGCGCCACGATGTCCTCGCGCGACGCCCTGAAGATGCGCGCCGAGGAACTCGCGCGGTCGATGATCCAGGGGCACGGCAACGCCCGGACGGGATCGATCCACTTCGCGACACGCCACGTGCTGGATCGCAAGAGGGTCTACCTGGTCACCGAGGGCATCGATGCCGGCGAGGCGCGGGAGTTCGGCTTCAGCGGCGTCTACGCGGACCCGCAGTCCGCACTCAACGCCGTGATCGCGGAGAAGGGGAACGGATCATCGATCGTCGTAAATACGCCGCGCGGCCTCTGCTGGCGGCAGATGCCCTGGCGAGAGGGATAACCGGCCCGTGGAGTTGACGCCCGACGACGTGCGCGCGATCGTCGAGAAGACCAGGGTCGTTCGGGGTCCAAAGCGGCTCCTCGCCACCTTTGGCACGACGGTCCTCGAGTACTTTGTGATCACCGAGCCGAGCTATGTCGGTCTGCCGGGTTCGGGATCGGAAGAGGAGTCGGTGATCCGAACCGGGAAGGTCACTGCGGCGCGCCCGCAGATCGTGACGCCCAACTACCTGATGAACTACTTCCAGGGTTTCGATCACGGGCAGGACTTCGCGCGGTACCTGCGCGCCACCTACGGTAACGATGCACCCGGCCTCCTGTACTCGTACAAGCAGGAATCCGGCGACCTCAGCGTCGTCTCCGATCGCCCCGAGGTCGTGGCTGGCCGCATCAGCGATCAACTCGAACGGGAATCGCGCAATCTCGCCGTGGTGATCCAGGGCATCGATCAGTTCTGGGACCTCTCGCTCGCGCATTTCATCCACGCCTTCACCATCGGCTCCGCGCCCCAGAACGCCGCGGAGATCCAGCAGCGGGGTTTGCTCGATAGTGAGGGCGGCATACCGCGGGCGGCCCGTCAGAAGATCGAGGCGATGTTCGTGGCGGTCGCGGCGGGCGAGTGTGATGCCTCCGACCTGAAGTCGGAACTCGATCGCTGGGGCGTTTTCCGCGAGTACGAGGATCGATTCCTCAATCTCTTTCGGCGGCGGTCGTAGTCCCTTCCTGCGCCAGCAGGACACCGCCGAGGATCGCGATTCAGCCGACTATGAGTCCGGCGGTCAGCGGCTCGCCCAGAAGGAGGACAGCCAGCGTGACGGCGGTCAGGGGGATGACGTACTGGAAGGCCGCGACGCTTGTGGCGCTCAGGACCGCCAGGCTGGTCATCCAGAGCGCGTAGGTAAGCGCGGTCCCGAACACGCCGGCGTAGGCTAGGAGCCAGAGCGTGGCCGGCGGCACGCTGCCCAGGGCCGCGATCTGACCGGTGATCGCCCCGAGCCCGAGAAGAGGCACCGCGCCGACGATGGCGCACCCGGTCGTGAGCACCAGGGGATCGTGCCGGGCCAGTTCGCGTCGACCGATTCCGGTATAGGCGGCCCAGCACGCACTACCGGCCAGCGACAGGATGGCACCGATGACGCCCACCGTGCCCAGCGTGTCGGCACCGTCGCCGGTGAGGATGACCACGCCGGCGAAGCCGAGTCCGAGACCCAGGAGTATCCTCGGCCGAGGTCTGACCCCTGTGAGCACGATGAGGCCGACCGCGAGCATGAGCGGACTCGTGTTGGCCAGGAGGCTGTTGATCGACGCGGGCATCATGCTGAGGCCGGTCATCGAGAGGCCCGACGAGAGGAGGAACGACAGGGTGCCGAGCAGCACGACAATCCGCCATCGATAGCGCATCACCAGCCAGAGACCCGGACCCTGACCCCGCGCGAGGAGGAACGCCGTCAGCGCGACCGCGGTGAGCACCGTGCGCGCCATCACCAGTTGCAGCGCGCTCACATCGCCGAGGGCGATCTTGCCGACCGGGTGGAGCGTGCCCCAGACGAGGGTGGCGAACAGCACGCCGGCATAGGCGAGGGCTCGGGCGCGCGTCATGATCTGAACGTTCGTTCACGCAATGTGAGGAGTTCGGCCCCGCGCGACGAGCGGCGCCTAAGGGGCGTTCGGGCTCGCCGGCGGTTGAGCGGACCGGACCGCAAACCGACGCGCCTCGCGACGATCCTGGACTGCGCGCATGAACCCGACCGGACCGGCCACGTCGGGAAAGGTATCGGGCCGCACTTCGTCGTCCACATCGCTCGCCGTGAGGATGTCGACATCACCGAAGTTGAAGAGGCGCCCCCAGATCGACTGGTGCAACTGCAGATCCGTGATGGCGTCGAGGCTGTTGTCGACGACACCCTTGTTGAGGATCCCGGTGATGCGGAGAACCCGCCGATCGGTGACGACGATCTCACGCGAGCGCCAGCGGATCCAGGTCGCCGCGATAGAGATCAGGCCGCCCAGCGCAGACAGCGCGAAGACCGCGGTCACGACCGGACGCACGATCGTGGGATCGCCAGGCAGGAGCACCGGCCCATCGGCGATGACGTACCCGGCGAGACCGAGGAGCACGATCGAGGCGCCACTGATCAGGGCCCCGACATGCGGCAGAACGTGGGGCCGCGTGATGTGGACGACCGCCTCGCCGGGGGCGAGAAGTGTCTCCCGGTATGGTCGCAGCACTGCCGCAGGCTACCACAACGCCTCGGCTCACAGACGGAGCAGTTCCACCGCCGCATCATGAAGTCGCCCGTTCGTGGCCAGGAACCCACCAGGACGGCCGGATAGTCGATCGCCGCGGAGGTCGGTCACGCGACCGCCAGCCTCTTCCACCAGGAGCGCGCCGGCGGCCCAGTCCCACGGCTGCAGCTCATCCTCCCAGTAGATGTCTGCCAGACCGCGTGCGACCGCCACCAGATCGTGGACGGCGCTGCCGTACACACGCAGAGCGCGCAGGACGGGCATCGATCCGGCGACGCGGGCGAGCCAGCCGGGGTGTGACTCCCGCGCGTAGCCGTAGCCGGTGAGCGCCGTCGCCTCGCCGGGCAGCCCGATGTCGGAGACGGCCAGGCGCTCCGTCCGCCCGCCAATCCGCAGAAAAGCGCCGCGCTCGCGCACTGCCCAGGCGATGCCGCGGCACCAGGGGGCCACGATCACGCCTACGTCGGCCTGACCGGCGGGACCGAAGGCGATGGATGAGCCGAAAGGCGGTCTCGAGCGCGCGAAGTTGCTCGTGCCGTCAATCGGATCGACGACCCAGGCCGATCCCGCGCCCGGCCAGTCCCCGTCTCCGCCTTCCTCGCCGATCAGGGGAGCACCAGGATGGCGACGTCGCAGGATCCGGAAGATCGCCTCTTGAGCCGCGAGATCGCGGTCGGTCACCACGTTGGTCGTGTCGCCCGCCTTCACCTCGGCGCTCAGCGGCGCCAGCCGCATCTCACGTTGCGCCGCACGGGCCGCGCGAAGCGCGCTGACCAGATAGGGGTCGAGGTCGAGCCGATCGCTCACCGTGGCGCGAACGCCGGCGCCCGCTTCTCGAGGAACGCCCGAACCCCCTCCTGATAATCGGGACCGCCGAACAGTTCCGTGGCGCGTCCCTCCGGATCGGCCACCGACGCCACAGCGGGATCGCGCATGATGATCTCGATCGCCTCCTTCAGCCAGCGCACCGACGCCGGTGAGACCGCGGCCATCTCGGCGGCGATCGCCGCCACCTCGGCATCCACCCGCTCGGCGGGCACGATGCGGTTGACCAGGCCCATCTCTTTGATACGGGCGGCGCTGAAGCGGCCCGCGGTGAGGAGAATCTCTTTCGCATTCGCCGGGCCGGCGAGCCAGAGGAGGTTGCGCAGATCGGACCACCCGAGCGAGATGCCGAGCCGCGCCGGCGTGATCCCGAACTGCGCGGACTCAGAGGCGACGCGCACGTCGGTACAGAGCGCCAACTCGAACCCGCCACCGATGCAGTAGCCGTGGATGAGGGCGATCGTCGGCTTCACACAGTTGGTCAGGTGTTCGAAGGCGCGATGAGTCTTCTCGGCATACGCGCGCGCCCGCTCGGGGGTGGAGCGCTGCTCGGCGAACTCGGTGATGTCCGCCCCGGCACTGAAAGCATCGGTGCCCGCACCCCGAATGACGAGCACTCGAACCGCCCGATCCGACGCGAGTTCGTCGATCGCGGCGGGTATCGCCTCCCACATACTGACCGAGAGGGCGTTCCTCCTCCGCGGCGCATTGATGTAGATCGTGCCGACGTCACCCGCGCGCTCGGTGTAGATGGAACTCTCCGACAAACCCGACCTCCTCCCGCGAGAACGCGCCCGATCCTAGACGACCGCGCCCCATCATCTGCGAAACGGGATGGCCAGCACCGCAAGCACAACCGCGACGAGGGCGACGAGCACCAGGAAGGACTGCTGCCCGTAGAGCGCCTGGGCGGTGGGGGCTAGCGAGGGCGAGAGCCAGGCCGATCCCCGCGACGAGGGCGATGGCGATCGAGCGATTCACGGCGAGGGCGGCGCGTCCGGAACCTCCAGCACGAGCCCGTCGTACGCAAGCCGCACGTCCGGCGGAAGGCGCGCGTCGACCGCGGCGTGACCGACCTCGTGGCACAGGTGCGTCAGGTATGCGCGCCGCGGCGCGAGATCGGCGATCACGTCCAGCGCCTCGGCGATCGTGAAATGGGTCGGGTGCGGGCGATCGCGCAGCGCGCCGAGGATGAGGGTGTCCAATCCGCGCAGGCGATCCCTCGACGCCGGCTCGATGCGATTGACATCGGTGACGTACGCGAATCGCCCGATGCGGTACGCGTGGATCTCGAGGCCGCCGTGGTGGATCGGCACGACCTCGAAACCGATCGCGCCGATCGAGAAGCAGCGCCCCTCGATTGGGCGCAGATCGATTGAGGGACGACCGCCGCCCGTGAGCGGGCCCCCGGCGAAGATGTAGCCAAACGCGCGCTCTACCGCGGTCAGCGTGCGCGCGGCGCCATAGGCGGGTAGAGTGCGCCCGCGTCCACAGAACACCCGGGTATCGTCGAGCCCGTAGATGTGATCGGCGTGCTCGTGCGTGAAGAGCACGGCGTCGATGGAGCGAACCCCCGCCGCGATGCACTGCAGCCGCATCTCCGGCGTCGTATCGACGAGCACGGTGGTCCCGCCCGCTTCGACGAGGATGCTCGGGCGGGTGCGCCGATCGCGCGGATCGGGCGAGGTGCAGACGGCGCAGTCACAGCCGATCACCGGAACGCCGTTCGAGGTTCCCGAGCCCAGGACGACGACGCGCACGGTCAGCGCCGGGCGCCGGCCACAGCGAGACGCTGGCGCTCCAGGAACCGGTCGTACGCGGCACGATCGAGAGGCAAGTCCACCGATGCGCCGGTGTACCCGGAGAGCAGCAGCGCGTTGGCGAGTTCCAGTTCTGCCAGACCCTCCTCGGCAGTTGCCACGGGTGCCTCGCCGAGCCGGACGGCGCGGGCGAACTGTCGGACGACTTCGGCGTGGCCCCACGCGCCGCGATCGACCTCGATCTCCTCCCAGGCGCCGGCCGGCTTACCCCAGTGAACCCCGGAACCGATTGCCTCGTCCAGCGGACGCTCCAATCGGTACAGGCGGATCCGATCGTCCACCACGACCAGTTTTCCCCGATCGCCCGTGATCTCGTAGCGCGTCTCACCCGGCCACTCCGCGGTGGATGCGTGCATGTACCCCGTGGCACCGCTCGCGTATTCGAGCATCGCGCTCACCGTGTCCTCCACCTCGATCCGATGGGCGCGGGTCGATGCCCGCGCGGTCACCCGACTCGGACGGCCCCCGAGCCAGATGAGGAGATCGAGCGAATGGGGGGCCTGATTCATCACCACGCCACCGCCCTCATCCTTCCACGTGCCGCGCCACGCTCCCGAGTCGTAATAGGCCTGGGTGCGAAACCAGGCGCTCGCGATCATCACGGTGCGGTACACGTTGCCCAGCACACCGCTGTCGACGATCTCCTTCGCCTTCCGATACAGGCCGTCGGTGCGCGTCTGAAACATCACCCCGGCGCGAACGCCGGCCTGCCGTGCCAGCCGCACGACGCGATCGGCCTCCGAGACCGTCACCGCGATCGGTTTCTCGATCAGCACGTGGAGACCGCGCTCGATCGCGGCCTCCGCGATCGGGGCGTGGAACGGATGCGGCGTCGCGATGAGCACCGCCTCCACGTCGCCGGAAGCGATCATCTCCCGGTAGTCCGCGAACCCGCGCACGCCGTAGCGCGTGACGGCGGCTTCGACCGCCGCGGGGACGGTATCGGCGACGGCGACGATCTTCGCCTCGGCCAGCCCCTGTTCTCGTTCGAGGTGGCCGCGGCCCATCACCCCGGCACCGACCAGACCGATCCGCAGCGGTTCCATCACCCTTCCTCCCGGGGCCCTATGCTATCGCGGCCTGTGAAGCTCACCTTCCTCGGGGCGGCCGGAACCGTCACCGGGTCGCGCTACCTCCTCGACGTGGGCGCGCGCCACATCCTGGTCGACTGCGGGTTGTTCCAGGGCCGGAAGGAGATCCGTCAGCGTAACTGGGAGAAACTGCCGTTCGATCCCCGCGCGATCCACGCCGTCCTTCTGACCCACGCCCACGTGGATCACTGTGCGTTCCTGCCGGTGATCGTGCGCGAGGGGTTCTCGGGCCCCATCTACGCGACGCCGGCGACGATCGACCTCGCCCGCCTCGTGCTCCAGGACTCCGCGCACATCCAGGAAGAGGAAGCGTCGTACGCGAACCGGAAAGGCTACTCACGCCACCATCCCGCTCTGCCTCTCTACACCACCGCCGACGCCGAGCGCGCGATGGCGCGGCTCCGGCCTCTCGGGTATCGGGAGACCCGAGAGATCGGGCATGGCGTGGCGGCAACCTTCGGCGACGCCGGCCACATTCTGGGTTCGGCCAACGTGCGGCTCCAGATCGACGGACGGCAGCGGACCTCCATCGCCTTCTCCGGCGATATCGGTCGGTACGACGAACCGCTGCTCAACGATCCTGAGCCGATACGTGGGGCGCGCTGGATCGTCTGTGAATCCACGTACGGCGATCGGATCCACGAGCGGGTTTCCGACTTCGAGCCCCTCGCGAACGCGGTCGAGGCGATCGTGGAGCGCGGGGGAGTGATGGTGATCCCCGCGTTCGCCATCGGGCGTACGCAGACGATCCTGTTTGGCCTGCGCGAACTGGTCGAACGGGGCCGGATTCCGATGCTTCCCGTTTACCTGGATTCGCCAATGGCCATCCGAGCCACGCGGATCTTCGGCCGACACACGCAGGAGCACGACGTGGAGGCGCGCGCGCTCATGGCCGATGGGACGCCGCCTCTGGAATACCCCGACCTGCGCGTCGCGTCCACGCGGGAGGAGTCGGAGGCGATCAACGAGGAGGACGGCCCGGCCATCATCATCTCCGCCAGCGGCATGGCGACGGGTGGTCGCGTGCTCCATCACCTGCGCCGACGTCTTCCTGAGCGACGGAACATGGTCGTCCTGGTCGGCTTTCAGGCCGAAGGGACGCGCGGCCGGGCACTGCAGGATGGCGCCGGCGAGATCAAGATGCATGGATCGTGGGTGCCTGTGCGGGCCGAGATCAGAACTCTGCCAGGATTCTCGGCCCACGCCGATCGGGAGGAGATCGTGCGCTGGCTGCGCGGCTTCGAGTCGCCTCCGGAGGCGCTCTACTTGACCCACGGTGAGAACGGCGCGCGGACGTCGCTGGCCGATCTCATCCGCGGCACATTGGGGTGGACGGTCCACCTGCCCGAGCACCTCGACGCGGTGACCCTCTCGGGCGACGCCTGATCGTCTATCGATTCGGACGGTCGGCCGGCGCCCCTCCGCGGTCGGCCGACGACCTACGCGGTTCCTTCGGCGGTGGTCCCGATCGCGGCGAGCACCTCCCGGCGCGCCCGAATCGGAGCCTTGGCCCGGAGCGCGACGTTCAGCGCGTCGCTCGGCCGAGCGTGGATTCGCACGAGTTTCAGAATCGCGAAGGTCACGTCGCCCGGCGACCCCTGGGCGTCCCGAGAGAGCGCCGGATCGCGTCGATCGACCTATCTGAGACCCACGCCTAGAATGCCGACTCGGACATGGCGCTGGGCCAGGAGAAAGACGAGCAGCGGCGGAAGTGTCGCCAGGGTCGAGCCCGCCATCACCAGGTGGTAGCGAGGTCCGACGCTGTCTGCGAGATAGCGGAGCCCCAGCGTGATCGTCCGGAGCGACTCGCTGCTCGTCATCACCAGCGGCCAGAAGAAGGCGTTCCATTGCGCCACGAACGTGAGGACCACGATCGCCGCGAGCGCGGGCCGCAGCGCGGGGAGAACGACCAGGACGAGCGCGCGGAGAGGATCGCACCCATCGACGCGCGCGGCGAGCTCGATCTCGCGCGGAAAGATGCGGAATTGCTGCCCGAGGTAGTAGGTCGCAAAGGCGGTGCACGCGGGCGGCACGATCAGCCCCGGGTAGGTATCGACCCAGCCGATCAAGCGCATCAGGACGAAGTTCGGGATGACGATCACCTGGCCAGGCAGGAAGAGCGTCGCGACGAAGAGCGCGAAGAGCGCCCGCCCGCCCGGCAGGGGAAGGCGGGCGAACCCGTACGCCGCCAGGATTCCGAAGGCGACTTCCAGGACCGTGATGGCGCTGGCGATGAGAAAGCTGTTCACGAGATAGCGCCCCAGCGGCGCGACCGCCCAGATCTCGGCGAAGTTCTCCCAGCGGACCGGCCAGGGGATGAGCGAGGGGGGCTGGGCAAAGATCTCGTCGGGTCCCTTGAGGGCCGTGGAGAGCATCCAGATGGCAGGGAGCACCACCGCCGCGGCCGCGGCGATCGCGAGGGCGTTGCGCAGAACGATCATTCGGTCAGGTCGGGCACGCGCGGGCGCAGGAGCATCAGTCCCGCCACGACCAGGAACAGCACCCAGGCCGTGGCCGCGGCGTACCCGAACTGAAAGAACTGGAACGCCTGCTGATAGATCAGCACGGTGAGGGTCAGCGTGGCGTCGGCCGGGCCGCCGCCGGTCAGCACGTAGATGAGATCGAACGCCTGAGCCGCCCGTACGATGGCGATCACGAACACGAATGAGGTCGTCGGCGACAGCATAGGCAGCGTGATCGCGCGGAGACGCTGCCACGCGTCGGCACCATCGAGGCGCGCCGCATCGTGCAGATGGGCGGGCACCGACTGCAGGCCGGCGACAAAGAGGATCACGTCGTACCCGATCCCTTTCCAGATCGCGACGATCACGAGCGACACCATCGCCCAGTCCGTCGAGGAGAGCCACGGCACGGGCGCCAGACCCAGGGCACCGATCGCACTGTTGGCGAGGCCGAAATCGGTGTTGAGAAACCAGCGCCACGCCAGCGATGTGGCGACCGAGGACGCGCAGATGGGCACGATGAGGGCAACACGGACGAACGTGCGGCCGCGCCCCAGACCTTCGATCGCGAGGGCAACGGCCAGGGCGAGAACGAGCCCGCCGATGACGGACGCGGCGACGAAGCGCGCGGTGTTCCCGAGCGCACCCCAGAACCGCTCGTCGGCGAACAGAGCGGTGACGTTCGCAGTCCCGACCCACCGCGGCGGTGTGAGTACGTCCCAGGCGAACACTGAGATCGCCAGCGTGGCCAGGACCGGCAACAGGACGAAGGCGGCGAGACCGATGGTTGCCGGTGCGACCGCCAGGACCGCCCAGCGGCGCTCGGAACGCATCATGTGTCGCTGCTCACCGGATCAGGACGCGCCCATGCCGCGGCGCGGGCGCGCGCCCTCTGCTCAGGAAGCCACGGCTGCCAGGCGATCGAGCGCCCGGTACGCCGCGTGGTGGACGTAAAGCGCGCGTACATAAGCCTGGGGTTCGGCCAGCGGAATCAGTTCGACGAAGATATCCGGATCCGCCGAGGCAATGTCCCAGCGACGAACCGCGCCACCTCCGGCGTTATAGGCGGCGACGGCCCGAAACACATCGCCCGGAAAAGCCCTCAACTGGACCGCCAGGTACCGCGCCCCGAAGTCAATGCTCAGAGCCGGCTCCTCGAGGCGCAGCTCCTGGAAGTCGGCCACGCCGGCGGCGGTCGCGATCTCTGCGCCCGTGGCGGGCATCACCTGCGTGAGCCCGCGCGCGCCACTGGGCGAGAGGGCGCGCTCGTCGAAGAGGCTCTCCTGGCGCATGAGCGCGAGGATGAGGTATGGCCCCACGTCATGCCGCTGGCCGGCGAGAACGGTCTGCTCAGCGTATCCGCGCGGGTAAGCCAGGCTGAGGACTCCCGGAGGAGCGTCGAGCGGCGAGACCGCCGGGCTAATCCGGGCGAGCCGCGCTCCTGCCCGCGCCGCGGCGTGATAGTACGCGTTCTCCTCCGCGAAGTGACCCAGCGCGAGGAGCACGCGCGGATCGGCGACCGTCTCGATCGATTGGTCGAGTTCTGCCGCGCCCATGCGCCGCACCGCGAGTTCGGTGAGGACTTTCGGACGCAACAGTGCGCGCACCGGATCTTCGGCCGGAACCTGGGTCCATCCCTCGATCCAGCTCCGGGCGGCCGTGCGAACGGTGTCAGTGACCAGCGACGGAGGGATACGGTCGCCGCCGGAGGGCCAGCCGCGATGACCGGCCAACCGATCGGTCGCGCGCACCGTGTAGTAACTCGTCGGTCTCGCGCGTGACGCCTCCTCCAGAGCGGACCGCGCTTCGCCGTCGCTGCCCGACTCCTCGGCCGATCGCGCGCGCCAGTAGAGCAGCCGGGCGCGACCGGCGGCAGTGCCCTCACTCGCCAATGCCGCGGACCACACCTGCCGCGCGTCCGCCTGTCGATCGGCCAGAAAATGAGCCAGCCCTTCGCGGAAGTAGGCGTCGCTCACGCGAACATCGCCGGGATTCTCCGCTCGGAAACGAGCGAAACCCTCCGCGGTGTTCTCTGCGAGCGCCCTCGCCCACGGGCCAGGCGCCGGTGTCGGAGCGGTCAGTTCCGCGAGCATCGCGCGCGCCTCGTTCTCCCGGGCGCCGGCACCATCCCGCAGGGCCGTCTCGAGGAGCGCCCTCGCATCGGCCCGTCTGCCGGCCACGAACGCGAGCGTCGCGCGATCGAGCGGCGTGATCTGGGCGGGCTGGGCCTCGGCGAGCACCAGTTCCGCGAAATCGGCGCGGAGGCGTGCATCGGACTGGCGGAGGATGCCGATCGCGCGACCGAAGTCACCCCCTCGCGCAAACGCGAGCGCGGCACGGAGGGATGCCTCCTGTTTGACCGCCCGCCAGCCGACCAGATCGGCCGCGTGCAGAAACAGCCTTCCTGCCAGCGGCCAGTCACCGGCCACCTGCGCGGCTTCCGCCGCGCGCAGGGCGATCACACGATTGCCCGTTGCGGCGATGGCCGGATCGGCGAGCGCGCGTCGCGCCGTCTCGGCTCCTCCGACCGCGAGGGCCACCTCCGCGCGGCGGAGGGCAACAAGGTCCGCGACCTCTGCGGGCAGCGGACTGGCCAGCGCCTCGAGCGCTGCGCCGGTACTCGCATCATCCAGCGCCTGTTCGAGCCGCGCCAGGTTCTGCCACGTATCCGGAGCGGATGGCACGCTTGTCGCCGTCGCCAGCGTCGTGGGGGAACGAAGGGGCGTGGGAATGGGAGTCGCCTGCGGCACTGGCGTGCCGGCAACGTTCTCAGTGGCCCGCACGGTTGTCGCGGTCAACTCGGCCGCCACCCGGGGCAGATCGAGAACGGGCTTGGCGCTCGTGAGCGTCGCGGTCGGTGTGGGCACGGCGACCGCGGCGCACCCGGTGAGGCTCAGGAGCGCGACCAGACCGAGGAGATGGCAGCGCACGAACCCACTCTACCAGCGCGGTTCCGGGCAGGGCACCGAACGGACGGAGAGAGGGGATGCATAATCGTCATCGTGAACGCGCTCGACCTGTTCCGCCTCGATGGTCGCGTCGGGCTCGTAACCGGCGCGGGATCGGGTCTGGGGAAGGCCTACGCCGAGGCGCTCGCGGATGCCGGGGCCGCGGTCGCCTGCGCGGACCTCAACCTCGTGGCCGCCGAGCGCACGGCGACGGACCTGCGGAGGCGCGGGTGCCAGGCGATCGCGCTCCCCGTCGACGTGGGCGACGAGGAGCAGATCGATGGAATGTTCTCCCGCTGCGCCCACGAACTCGGCCCGGTCGACATCGTGTTCGCCAACGCGGGCATCGCCGAACCCCGCGAACCTCTGCTCTCGGCAACGCGTGCGACGTGGCAGCGCGTGATCGACCTCGATCTCACGAGTGTGTTCCTGACCGCGCGCGGCGCGGCGCGCCAGATGGTTCCGAAGCAACGCGGCAAGATCGTCTCCACGGCATCGATCATCGGGTTCGTTGCCTCGCAGGATGGCGGTATGGCACGCGCTTACGCTTCGGCGAAGGCAGGTGTGATCAATCTGACCCGGTCTCTGGCCGTCGAACTGGCGCCCCACAACATCCAGGTCAACGCGATCGCCCCGACATTCACGAAGACCGGGCTGAGGGATGGGTGGTGGATCTCGGACCATCCGGATGCCCGCGCCGCCCAGGAGAGAGTGATCGAACGGTCAGTCATCAAACGCCTTGGCGAACCGGACGACTTCAAGGGCGTGGCACTGTTCCTCGCCTCGTCGGCCTCCGACCTCGTGACGGGCACCACGGTTGCCGTGGACGGCGGATGGCTCGCGATCTAGTTCCGCGGCGCTGCCGCACCCATACCAGGAGGTGACCTGTGGCTGTCGAGCAGCGCGTGGAGACGATCGGGCACTTCACCGGCGGTTCCTGGAGAGACCTCAGCGGCGATCGTGACCTCCCCGTCACCAACCCGGCGACGGGAGCCGTACTCGCGCGGGTCCGACTGGCCGATGTCGCCGCGGTCGACCGCGTCGTTCAGGACGCCGCGGGCGCATTCCCGGCATGGCGGCGGACTCCGCCGGTGATCCGCGCACGCTCGCTCTTCCGGCTCAAGGAACTCCTCGAGCGCCGGGTGGACGATCTGGCGCGCGCGATCACCCGCGAGCATGGGAAGACGCTGGACGATGCGCGCGGCGAGATGCGGCGCGCCATCGAAAACGTCGAGACCGCGGCCGGGATCCCGACGCTGATGATGGGGTACGGCCTCGAGGATGGCGCCGCAGCCGGCATCGACGAGGAGGTGGTCCGGCAACCACTCGGCGTCTTCGCGGCGATCTGTCCTTTCAACTTCCCGCTCATGGTGCCGTTCTGGTTCTGGCCCTACGCCGTCGCGTGCGGCAACACGTACGTGGTCAAGCCGTCGGAACAGGTCCCCATGTCGATCGCGCGGATCGCCGATCTGGTCCATGAGGCGGGTTTTCCACCCGGCGTGTTCAACGTCGTGAATGGCGACCGCGTGGCGAGCGATGCCCTGCTCGACCACCCGCTCGTGCGCGGCATCTCCTTTGTCGGGTCGACGGCCGTCGCGCGCCACATCTATGCGCGCGGTGCCGAGCGGGGCAAGCGCGTGCAGGCGCAGGGCGGGGCGAAGAACGCCCTCGTCGTGATGCCCGACGCGGACATCCCGCGTACGATCGAGAATGTTCTGGGCTCGGCTTTCGGTGCCGCGGGTCAGCGGTGCCTGGCCAACTCGCTTCTGATCACGGTCGGCGACGCGGCCGACCGCTTGATGCCGCCACTCCGCGAGGCCGCGCGGGCGATCGTGGTCGGCAACGGCGAGGATGCCGGCGTCGGAATGGGACCGGTGATCTCGGCCCGGGCGCGCGATCGGATCGTGGGCTACATCGCGCGTGGCGAGGAGGAGGGCGCGCAACTCACCGTCGACGGGCGACGTGTCCCGGCGGCGCGTCCCGACTCCTGTTTCATCGGCCCGACGATCTTCGAGGGGGTCCGGCCGGAGATGGCGATCGCTCAGGATGAGATCTTCGGCCCGGTCCTCAGCGTGATTCGCGTGGAGTCGCTGGCCGAGGCGATCGAGGTGATCTCGGCGTCGCCTTACGGCAACGCGGCCTCGATCTTCACCGAATCGGGCGCCGCGGCGCGCGAGTTTCGTTATCGCGTGCCGACCGGGAACGTCGGCATCAACATCGGCGTAGCGGCACCCATGGCCTACTTCCCGTTCTCGGGCGCGCGTGCCTCGTTCTTCGGCACGCTCCACGGCCAGGGACAGGACGCAGTCGATTTCTTCACCGAGAAGAAGGTGGTCATCACGCGCTGGTTCGGCACCACGGAGGCCGCGCGCCACCACGGATTCTGAGCCGTCGTCAGCGGATCAGCATCGCGTCGCCGAAACTCAGGAACCGGTACCCGCGCGCGATCGCCTCATCGTAGGCACGGAACATCGCCGCGACGCCGGCGAAGGCGCCAACAAGCATCAGCAGCGACGAGCGGGGGGCGTGAAAATTCGTCACCAGGGCATCGATCGTCCGAAACGTGTACCCGGGGTGGATGAACAGCCGCGTCTCGCCATGGCCCTCGGCTCCTCCGGATGTCTCAAGCGCTCGCGCCGTGGTCGTGCCCACGGCAACCACGCGACGGCCGGACTGGCGCACCCGACCGACCAGCGCGGCGGTCTGGGCTGGGACCTCGTACCACTCGGTGTGGATCGCGTGGTGGCGGATGTCCTCGGCCTCCACCGGCCGAAAGGTGTCGAGTCCCACGTGGAGCACCACCTGCGCCAGGCCGACGCCTCGTTCCCGAAGCCGGAAAAGCAGATCGGGAGTCAGGTGCAGGCCCGCGGTCGGTGCCGCCGCCGAGCCGGGGTCCTGGGCGAAGATGGTCTGGTAGCGCTCCGGATCCGCCAGGGGCTCGCGAATGTACGGGGGCAGCGGCGTGCGGCCATGCCTCGTCAACCAGGCGGCGAACCGCGCGTTCTCCACGGTGGCGCCATCTCGGTCGACGAAGCGCACGCGTCGTCCGCCTCGCTCGTCACGCCCGACGACCTCGGCGAACAGTTCGTCATCGCCGAACCCGATGCGGGTTCCCACGTGAAGCCGTCGCGAGGGACGGACCAACGCCTCCCAGGATTCGTCGACCTGACGGAGTAGAAGAATCTCGGTGTGCCCGCCGCCGGGCAGTCGATGGCCCAGCAGTCGGGCCGGCAGCACTCGCGTCCGGTTGACCACGAGCAGGTCGCCAGGATCGAGCAGCGCCGGCAGGTCAGTGAAGGTCCCGTGAGAGAGGGCGCCCGTCTCACGATCCATCGCGAGCAGGCGCGAGGCATCGCGCCGCGCCAGAGGGGTCTGCGCGATGAGATGGTCGGGGAGTTCGTAGTCGTAGGTTGCGAGGTCAAACGGCGAGGCAGCGTCCGTCATGGCGGCGATCGCCCAAGGAACCGGAAGAGATCCGCGCGACCGAGGACCGCGATCGCCGCGGCGGCCGCGGCGATCGCGGCGCCCCCGACCAGGCCGAGACGCGCGAACAGCGCGAACCCATCCACGCCATCGAGGCTCGCGCTCAGCGCCGCCACCACCGCCGTGGCGGCCGCGGCGGCGACCACGGACCGGACGAGAGCGCGCGGAATGCCGTTTCCGCCCGCGAGCATCCCATCCCGCGATGCGAGGATCCCGAGGATCAGACAGTGGGCGACGTTCTGGATTGTGTTGGCGAGGATCAAGCCCTGGACGCCATTGCGACCCACGAGCGTGAGAGCGGCGATCGCGAAGAGGGCGGATGTGCCGACCCCGACGAGGACCGGCGTCAGGGGTCGTTGCCGCGCGTAATAGGCGGCGATGAGGATCTGATCCGCCGCCCAGAACGGGATCTGCGCCGCGTAGAGGAGGAACGCCTGCGCGACCAGCGCCGTCGCCGCGGAGTCGAACGCCCCTCTTTCGAAGAGCACCCGCACGATCGGCTCCCGAAGGAGGAGGAGCAAGACCGTGATCGGCACAAGAATCGAGACGCTCGCCCGCAGTCCGAGCGCGAGCGTCGCGGCGAAGGCATCCCGCGCCCGTATCGTGGCGAGCGCAGGCAGGATCGCGAGGGAGAGCGCCGTTCCGAACAGACCGAGCGGCAGTTGAACGAGGGTTGTGGCCGCGCGCATTACCGCGATGCTCTCCGGTCCGGTGGACCAGGCGAGTGCGCGATCGAGTATGACGACCGCCTGCGAGACGATCAGGCCAAGGCCAACGGGCGCGGCGAGAGCGAGAGCCTGGCGAATCGCCGGATCGGCGAGCGAGAAGGTGGGCCACGGGAAGCCCCCGCGCAGCGGCCAGCTCTGCACCGCGAACTGCAGCGCGGCGCCGACGACGAGTCCCAGCGCCAGGGCGACCGGACCGATCGTCGGGGCAAGCACGAGTCCGAGAAGGACGATGCCGAGATTGAAACCGCCGCTGGCGAGCGCGGTGGTGCCGAACGAGCCGCGAGCGTTGAGCAGCGCCTGGAGGACCGCCGCGCCGACGAGGAGCGGGATACCGGGCAGCACCGAACGGATCAACATCGCGGTCAGATCCAGGCTGCCGGCCGAGCCGCCGGCTCCGAGCAGGTGGGCGAGAGGGACGGCGGCGAAGCCGAGCACCACGGCCAGGAGGCTCGCCGCGCCGACGCCCACACCGAGGAACGTGGCCGCGAGAGCGCGCTGCGCGGAAGGGGCGTCGTTGCGCATCGCGAGGAGGGGGATAAGCGCGGCGGTCATCGTGCCGCCAATGAGCAGGTCGTAGACCATGGTGGGGATCGTGGCCGCGGTGAGGAACGCCGAGGCGGTGCCTGACACCCCGTATAGACCCACAATCGTGGCCTCACGCCCCACGCCGAGGAGCCGACTCAGGAGACTTCCGGCCATCAACAGGAGCGTCCCGCGGGCGACCTGACGCGCGTTCATCGCCCCGTCGGAGGGGGATGAACGCCCTCGTATAATTTCCCGCAACAGTTCCAGTACCTGAGGGGACCGCGCATGGATCGGGCCGACGACCGTGATGACGCGTTCTCCATGCAGGCGATCGTGGACCAGATGGACACGGCCCGCCGCTCGACCACCGACCCGGGTCGCATCGGTCCGCGTCGCGGCGAGTTCGTCGAGGGGGTCGTCACCTCGGTCGATCGGGATGGGATCCTCATCGACATCGGTACCAAGGCGGAAGCGGAGGTCGCCAACGCCGAACTCGCCACGTTGCTCGGCGGAAAGGCACCTCCCGAGGTTGGATCGACGATCCTGGCGCAGATCCTCACCGGCGAGAACGCCGAGGGCCGGGCAGTCGTCTCCATCCTCCGCGCGCGGGAGGAGCAGGCCTGGCGGCGAGCGCTGGCCGATGCGAAGGAGAGCACGATCGTCGAGGTTCGGGTGACCGAAGCGAACCGCGGCGGACTCGTCGTGGACTTCGATGGTCTCCGCGGGTTCGTTCCCCTGTCGCAGATCACGAGCGTGCGCCTCTCCGGGCTGGCCGGAGACGAACTGCAGGAGAAGCTCGGTGAGGTGGTCGACCAGACCATCTCCGTCATCCCCGTGGAGGTGCGGCAGCGCCAGGGACGGCTGGTCCTCTCCGAGCGGGCGGCGGCGATGCGTCTGCGCGCCGAACGGCGCGCCGAGATGATGGCGAAGATCACACCCGGATCCACGCTCACCGGCCGCGTCACGTCGATCACCGACTATGGCGCATTTGTCGATCTCGGCGGCGTGGATGGCCTGGTCCACCTCTCCGAACTGGCCTGGCGCCGGGTGCAACGCGCCAGCGAGGTGGTCGCGCCGGGGGATGAGGTGTCGGTCTACGTGCTCGGAGTGGATACCGAGCAGCAGCGCATCAGCCTGTCGATCCGCCGGACTCTGCCCGAGCCATGGCAGGACTTTGCGCTGCGCCACAGCCCGGGCGACATCGTGGAGGGGGTCATCGCCCGGGTCACGCAGTTTGGCGCGTTCGCGACCCTCGACGATGGCGTGGAGGGCCTGATCCATATCAGCGAGATGAGCGACCGGATGATCAGCAACCCGCGCGACGCCGTGACTATCGGCGAGCGGAGGCGGATGCGCATCCTGCGGATCGATGTCGGCCAACGCCGCCTGGGCCTGAGCCTCCGCGGCGTCATCGATGATTCCGACCCTCAGATCACCGCGTACTACACCGATGGTGAGCCGACCGCCGACTCGCGGATGGGCGATCTCCTACGACACTGGCTCGACGACGCCGAATCAGGAAAGCGTTAGCGTTCAGCCTGCTCGACCGGTGAGGTGGTGAGCCTCCAGAAGCCGTCCGTATAATCGAAATCGGGCTTCGGCTCGGGGGGTCGCCAGTGGCGGATCGTTTCGATAAGTTCACGGAACGCGCGCGCAAGGTGTTGACCCTCGCCCAGGAAGAGGCGCAGCGGTTCAATCACAATTACATCGGTACCGAGCATCTGCTGCTCGGGCTCGTCCGCGAGGGGGAAGGCGTCGCCGCCAAGGTCCTCGCGAATATGGGCGTCGAGTTGAACAAGGTCCGGTCCGCCGTCGAGTTCATCATCGGCCGCGGCGACCGGATGGTTATGGGCGAGATCGGTCTCACACCGCGGGCCAAGAAGGTCATCGAACTCGCAGTCGATGAGGCGCGCCGTCTGAACCATCAGTACATCGGCACCGAGCATCTGCTCCTGGGGCTCGTGCGCGAGGGCGAAGGCATCGCCGCGGGAGTGCTGGAGAGCCTCGGCGTGTCGCTGGATCGTGTGCGCGCCCAGGTCATCCACGTCCTGTCGCAGTCGTCCAGCTACACACAGCACGAGGCGCGGCAATCGACGCGCACGCCGACGATCGACCAGATGGGGATCGATCTGACGGCCGCGGCGCGGGCGGGCAAGCTCGACCCGTGCATCGGCCGGGCAAAGGAGATCGAGCGGGTCATTCAGATCCTCTCGCGCCGGACCAAGAACAACCCGGCCCTGATCGGTGAGCCCGGTGTCGGCAAGTCGGCGATTGTGGAAGGCCTGGCCCAGAAGATCGTCAGCGGGGATATCCCGGAGACGCTGCAGGGCAAGCGACTCCTCACGCTTGACGTGGGTGCGCTCGTCGCGGGGACAAAGTACCGAGGCGAGTTCGAGGAACGCCTGAAGAAGATCGTCGAGGAGATCCGCAACGCGGGAAACTGCGTGCTGTTCATCGACGAACTGCACACCCTCGTCGGTGCCGGCGCCGCCGAAGGCGCGGTCGACGCTGCCAACATCCTCAAGCCGTCGTTGGCGCGCGGTGAGCTGCAGACCATCGGGGCCACGACGCTGGATGAGTACCGCAAATACATCGAGAAGGATGCCGCGCTGGAGCGCCGCTTCCAGCCCGTCCAGGTCGATGAGCCGAGTCTCGAGGAGACCATCGAGATCCTGCGCGGCATCAAGGATCGGTACGAGGCGCACCACAAGCTCGAGATCACCGACGAAGCATTGAAGGCCGCGGCCGAACTCGCCGCGCGCTACATCCCGGATCGGTTCCTGCCCGACAAGGCGATCGATCTCGTGGACGAGGCATCCAGCCGCGTCCGCCTCTCCCGTTCGACCACGCCGCCCAGCCTCAAGGAGGCGATGCGAGGTCTCGAGTCAGTGCAGCGGGAGAAGGAAGCCGCGATCACAGCCCAGCAGTATGAACTCGCCGCCGAACTCAGGGACCGCGAGGTCAAGCTGCGCGAGAAGATCGAGAAGCTCGAGTCGGGTCAACTCACCGAACCGGGCCAGCCCGGCGAGGAGAACGCGCCGGCGGAGAAGCCTCGTGTCACCGAGGAGCACATCGCCGAAGTCGTCTCGATGTGGACGGGTATTCCGGTCAAGCGGATCGCGCAGGAAGAATCGGCGAAGCTCCTTCAGATGGAGGATGCGCTCCACGCCAAGATCATCGGCCAGGACGAGCCGATCAAGGCGATCTCCCGGGCGGTTCGCCGCGCGCGCGCCGGCATGAAAGACCCCAAGCGACCGATCGGGTCGTTCATCTTTCTCGGGCCAACCGGCGTCGGAAAGTCGCACCTCGCGCGGGCGCTCGCCGACTTCCTCTTCGGCTCCGAGGACGCGATGATTCGCATCGATATGTCGGAGTTCATGGAACGGCACGCTGTCGCCCGCCTCGTCGGCGCGCCTCCGGGCTACATCGGCTACGAAGAAGGCGGCCAGTTGACCGAGGCGGTCCGCCGCAAGAGCTACTCGGTGGTGCTCTTCGATGAGATCGAGAAGGCGCATCCGGAAGTCTTCAACATGCTGCTCCAGATCATGGAGGACGGCCGGCTGACCGACGCCAAGGGGCGGAAGGTGGACTTCCGCAACACCATCCTGATCATGACGTCGAACGTCGGCGCCGAACTGCTGAAGCGCGATACGACGCTCGGCTTCAACATCCACGTCGATGAGAAGAAGTCGGCCGAGACCAGCTACGAGGCGATGAAGGAGAAGGTGCTCGGCGAGCTGAAGAAGACCTTCCGCCCCGAGTTCCTGAACCGGATCGATGGTGTGATGGTCTTCCACCAGCTACAGAAGGATCAGATCCGTCAGATCGTCGAGATCGAACTGCGACGTCTTCACGTCCAGCTGGGCGAGCAGGAACTGAAGATGACCCTCAGTGACGAGACGAAGGACTTCCTCGCCGAGAAGGGCTGGGATCAGCAGTACGGCGCCCGTCCGCTGCGGCGTGCGATCACGAATCTGCTCGAGGACCCGCTCTCCGAGGCGCTGCTCTCGGGCCGATTCGAGCCAGGCTCCACCATCGAGGTGCTGGTCCGCGATGGTGCGCTCGTTCTGGAGCGGATCCCGGCACCCGAGCCAGCGCCGGATCCGGAGCGGGAGCCCGAGCCGGCGACTGCCTGATCCCGTCTGAAGCCTCTCGTCGGCCTGGCTGACGCGGGCGCGGTGCCATGAGTCCACGGGCGGCACGGCCGGTGTTCGTCTGTCAGCGCTGCTCGTTCGAGTCCGCGCGCTGGCAGGGACAGTGTCCCCGTTGCGCGGAGTGGAACACACTCGTTGAGACCGTCCCCGTCGGTGCGCGCGCGAACGTGGCCGGCCACGGCGCGGGCGCGGGGCAGCCACGGGCCGGGCGGCTGGGCGGCAGCGTGCACGGCGAGCGATACCGCACATCGATCGGCGAGTTCGACCGGGTCCTCGGGGGAGGGCTCGTGCCGGGTTCTGTGGCCCTCCTCGCCGGCGATCCTGGCGTGGGCAAGTCGACGCTCATCTTGCAGGTGGCCGCCGGTCTCGGATCCTCCGACCCCGTGCTGTACGCAACCGCCGAAGAGTCGGCCGGCCAGGTCGATCAGCGGGCGCGCCGACTGACCGTCGCGCGGGACGATCTGCTCGTCCTGCCCACGGAGAGCGTCGAGGCGATCATCGATGAGGCCAACCTCCATCACCCCCGCCTGATCGTGGTCGACTCCATTCAGACCGTCACGTTGGGGAGCGTCGAGGGCGGTGCGGGAAGCATCGTCCAGGTGCGAGAGAGCACGCTGGCGCTCACCCGCCACGCTAAAGAGACAGGCGCCGCTCTGATCCTGATCGGGCATGTGACCAAGGACGGCAACGTTGCCGGCCCAAGGACATTGGAGCACATCGTCGACGTCGTCCTGCAGATGGAGGGCGATCGGCAGAACGCGTGGCGCATCCTGCGGGCGACGAAGAATCGCTTCGGCGCAACCGACGAGATCGGCGTCTTCGCGATGGAGGATCACGGCCTGATCGAGGTGCCGAACCCGTCGGCGGCCTTCATCGCCGAGCGCGCCCGCGGCGCCGATGGCTCGGTCATCGGCGTGGCGCTCGAGGGCTCGCGGCCCCTTCTCGTCGAGGTGCAGGCGCTGACGGCTCCGACGACGCTGGCGATGCCACGGCGCACCGCGAACGGCCTCGACATCAACCGCGTCCACCTGCTCGTTGCCGTCCTGCAACGGCGACTCGGGCTGCCGCTCGGCACGCACGACGTGTTCGCCAACGTGATCGGCGGCTCCCGGATTGTCGAGCCCGCGCTGGACCTCGCCCTCGCGCTCGCCATCGTGTCGTCGCACCGAGGCGAACCCATCCCGCCTGATCTGGCGGTGTTCGGCGAGATCGGCCTGAACGGCGAGGTACGGGGCGTCCCCCAGGCGGGCCAGCGCGTCGCCGAGGCGGGACGGCTCGGGTTCCACCGCGTGATCGCCGCGGGACGCGCGGTCCGCCCCGCGGCGGAGGTGGAGGTGATCGCGGTGCATTCGCTGCGCGAGGCCATCGAGGCGACCTGGTCACGGCCGGCCCCTGCGCGACGGATCGCGGCGGCATCCCATGGCTGAGGCGGCCGCGATCGTCCTGGCGGCGGGGTCCGGGCAGCGGATGGGTCCCGGCCACGGCGATAAGGTGTGGGCCGACCTCGGCGGATCGCCGGTCCTGCGATACACGCTCGCGGCGTTCCAGCGCGCGGCGGCGGTGCATGCGATCGTCCTCGTCACGCGCGAAGACCTCCGGGCGCGCAGCCAGGCACTGATCGCCCAAGCCGGGCTAACCAAGGTGCAGGCCGTGGTCGATGGCGGCGCCACGCGTCGTGAATCGACGCGCAACGGCCTGGCCGTCCTGGCCGGGGGCCGCTTCGATGTCGTCACGGTGCACGACGCGGCACGCCCCTTCATCGACGACCGGATCATCGCCGAGGGAGTCGCTCTTGCCCGTGAGCACGGCGCGGCCATCCCGGTGATCCCGGTCTCGGACACGATCAAGCAGGTCTCGGGGTCCGCGATCGTGGGCTCACCGCCGCGGGAGCATCTGAGGGCGGCGCAAACACCCCAGGCGTTCCGCCTCGATCTGCTGATCCGCGCCCACGAGTCGGCCGACGACGCCGCGACCGACGATGGCGTGCTGGTGGAGCGGCTCGGCTACACCATTCGGGCGTATCCGGGCTCGCCGCGCAACATCAAGATCACCGTGGCGGAGGATCTTCTCTTCGCGCGCGCACTGCTGGCTACGTGATCCGCGTCGGGATCGGCTACGACGTCCACCGCATCGCCCCGGGTCGGGAGATGTGGCTCGGCGGGGTGCGTTTCGAGGTCGATTTCGGCCTCGAGGGACATTCCGACGCCGATGTCGCGGCGCACGCGCTCTGCGACGCACTCCTCGGCGCCGCGGCGCTGGGGGATTTGGGCACCCATTTTCCGCCGGGAGCGGCACGCTGGCGTGGCGCACCCGGTCGAACACTGCTCGGCCATGTGCGTGACCTCCTGGGCTCGGCCGGATGGACGATGGCGAACGGAGACATCACCCTGATCTGCGAGCGGCCGAAGATCGCCCCGCGCGTCCCGGAGATGCGCGCGGCGCTCGCCGCCGCTCTGGAGGTCGAGCCGACGGCAATCTCGGTCAAGGCGACGACGAACGAGCGGATCGGTTTCATCGGCCGGGGCGAGGGCATCGCCGCCATCGCCGTGGCTACAATCGCGAGCGTCAGGTGATGATCTCGGCCCTTCGCTGCGCCTGTCCGTAGGGGCCCCGCAAAGCGGGGCCCCACCCGCCACGATCGGATTGGGCAGTGAGAACAGCGGGGAGTGAGATGCAGTTACCACCGATTCGCGTGCACAACACCCTCACCGGGCGTAAAGACGATTTCGTTCCCTGGAGTCCGCCCGAGGTGGCGATGTACGTCTGCGGCATCACGCCGTACTCGGCGTCGCACTTCGGACACGGGATGTCCGCGGTCGTGTTCGACACGATCCGCCGCTATCTGGAGTACCGCGGCTATCAGGTCCGGTACGTCCAGAACTTCACGGACATCGACGACAAGATCATCGCCCGGTCTCAGGAACTCGGCGTCGATCCGCGCGCGCTGGTGGCGCGGCACACGGCCGAGTACTTCGCCTCGCTGAACGCCCTCAACGTCCTGCCGGCGTACGTGTATCCGCGAGCGACGGGGGAACTGGAGCCGATCAAGGCGATGATCGCGCGCCTGATCGAACGCGGGCACGCGTATGCAACAGAGGGCGACGTCTACTTCCGCATCTCCAGCTTCCCGGGGTACGGCAAGCTGGCGCGACGATCGATGGACGAGATGACCGCGATCGCCCGGATCGATGGCGACGAGCGCAAGGAGAATCCGGCAGATTTCGCGCTCTGGAAAGCGGCCAAACCGGGCGAACCCTGGTGGCCCAGTCCCTGGAGTGAGGGCCGACCCGGCTGGCATATCGAGTGCTCGGCGATGAGCACGCGGTACCTCGGCGAACAGATCGACATTCACGGCGGCGGCCAGGACCTCGCGTTCCCGCACCACGAGAACGAGATCGCGCAGAGTGAGAGCTTCTCGGGCAAGGCGCCGTTCGTCCGATACTGGCTTCACAACGGGTTCGTGCTCTTCGGCGATACGAAGATGTCGAAGTCGCTCGGCAATGTCGTGTCGCTCGGTGAGGCGATCGAGCGGTATGGCGGAGCAGCGGTCCGCCTCTTCGTACAGCAATCTCACTATCGGAGCCCACTCAGCCTGACCGACGAGGGACTGTCGGCGGCGAGGCGAGCGCTCGAACGGGTGACAGGCGCCCTGGACGGCCCGACCGATCGGGCGGCGGTTGGCGAGAGCGCGGAGCATGCGCGCGCGACCTTCACCGAGGCGATGGACGATGACTTCAATACGCCGGGGGCAATCGCGGTGATCTTCGATCTCGTGCGCGAGGTCAATCGGCGCACAGAGAGCCGGGATGAGAGGGGGGCGGTGGCCGCGCGCACGACCCTGCGTGATCTCACCGATGCGCTCGGACTGCCACCGAAAGCCGAGGCAGGGGGCGCGGCCAGGTCTGTGGACCCGCTCCTGGACCTGCTGATCGAAGCGCGGACCGCCCTGCGGCGTGGGCGTGACTTCGCGAGCGCCGATCGCATCCGCGACGGTCTCGCCGCGCTCGGCTACGCCCTGGAGGATCGCCCCGAGGGGACGGCCTGGCGGCCGAACTGAGCGACGGCGATGCCGTACATCTCGGGCCGCCACGTGGTCGCCGAGGCGCTCGCCGCTCGCCGGCCAATCCGTCGCGTCCTCATCGCGGGTGACGCGGAGGCGGCGATCGCGCCGCTCCTGGACCGGGCGCGCGATGCCGGGGTGGCGGTGCAGCGCCTGGATCGACGTGCGCTCGCCCGCCTTGCCGACTCGGAGCGGCATCAGGGGGTCGTGGCGGAAGTCGACGACTTCCTCACCTGGGCCCTTGAACCGGTCCTCGCCGACGCGGTCGGCCGCGGCGGAGTCCTGCTCGCCCTCGACCAGATCCAGGATCCGCAGAACCTCGGCAGCCTTATCCGATCGGCTGAGGCGTTCGGCGTGGATGGACTGATCCTGCCACGGCATCGGTCGGCTGGCGTCACTCCACTCATCGAGCGATCGTCTGCCGGGGCGATCGAGCATCTCCGGGTCGTGGAGGTGACGAATCTCACCCGGGCGCTCCAGCGCATGAAGCGCGACGGTGTCTGGGTCGTGGGACTCGATCCAAACGGCCCGGACCGCTTCGAGAGGATCGACCTCCGGGGGCCGCTCTGCGTCGTCGTCGGGGCCGAGGGGTCGGGCATCTCGCGGTTGGTCCTCGAGGAGTGCGATTACCGGATCCGCCTGCCGACGGTGGGAAGGGTTGCCTCGCTCAACGCCGCGGTCGCTGGATCGATCGCGCTCTGGGAGATCTTCCAGCGGCGCCAGGGCACGGGTCCCGTCGGCTCCACAGAGTGAGGTCGCGCCGCGACTTCCGGAGGGAAGCGGTCGTGCCCTCCTGCTACGATCGGATCGCGCCGGCGTAGCTCAGGGGTAGAGCGGTTGTTTTGTAAACAACTGGTCGGGGGTCCGAATCCCTCCGCCGGCTCCGCTCGAAGCGACCCGGTGGGGAGTCAGCCCGCCGCTGCGAGGGTGCGCTCGCGCGGTTCGCGCCGCGCCGGGGACTCGTACCGCGCGATCAGAGCCGTCACCTCGGCCGGATTCACATCCAGACGCGCCACGCGCGACTCGTAGGTCCTGCGCACCGCGTTGGTCCGATCGCCTCGATTCTCTCGCACCACGCTCACCACCCCTCCACCTCGGCGGACCGATTCCGCGCTATCAACTGTGGCACCGCGATCGCCCAGATGGCGTAACCGTTTGATAACAGCGCCTCGGGAGCATCATCGGCGTCGGCGGCCCACAACTTGAGCATCACGTGCGGAGTGTCTCCGGCGCGCGACCGCAGGGGCATCCGCCAAATGAGTGATTCGCTCCACGGCGCCGCGAGAATCTGCCGGCCGCGAAGGGATGTCACTAATATTCGCCCGACTGCGCCCACGTAGCTCAGTAGGTAGAGCACGTTCTTGGTAAGAACGAGGTCACCGGTTCGATCCCGGTCGTGGGCTCTAGGGATGAGGAGAGGCTGCTACAGCAATGGCGAAGAAGAAGTTCGAGCGCACCAAGCCCCACGTCAACGTCGGCACCATCGGCCACATCGACCACGGCAAGACCACCC
>CAZHZF010000005.1:0-44920 GCA_964536925.1 uncultured Dehalococcoidales bacterium
TCCGCGAGGGCGGCCGCACCGTCGGCGCTGGCGTCATCGCCGAAATCCTCCAGTAAGGGGCATACGATGGCCAAGAAGAAGGGCGAAGCCCGCATCCTGGTGACGCTCGCCTGCAACGACTGCAAAGAGCGGAACTACACGACCCAGAAGAACCGGCGCAACGACCCCGATCGGATGGAACTGAAGAAGTACTGTCCTCGGTGCCGCCAGCATCGCGCTCACCGCGAGACGCGCTGATCGCTGACCGGATCGATCGCTCGTGATCGATCCGGACACGGTCCGGGCGGTGGTGGCGGAGATCGTCGCGCCGCCGCCAGGGCAGACGTTCGGCGCGCTCGATGTGGTCGCGCTCTTGCTGCTGGGCGCCTTCGCGATCGATGGCGCGCGAAGAGGGATGGTGCGCGGGGGGCTCGACCTGATCATCATCCTCGTCGCCATCATCGCCGGACTCGCCTCCCTGCGCCCGGCGGGTGCACTCCTCGCGTCGTTCCTCCCCATCCGACAGGCGGTCGCGGAACTCATCGCGTTCGGACTCACGCTGGCGCTCGTCAACGGCCTCGGGCTGGTGGTCAGCACGACGCTCGCCGCCGAGGGACGACGTCTGACCCATCGCACCGGTTCCTTGAAGGGACTCGACGCGTCGCTCGGCGTACCGGTCGGGTTTCTGCGCGGCGGCGTGATCCTGGCGCTGCTCGCCGCGACAATGAGCACGCTGCCGCTCGCGCCGGACATCGCACAGCGCATCGCCGCGGCGCCGACCCTTACACGGATCGCGCCTCTCGGAACCGCCCTGGCGCCCGACCTGGCCGCGGCGCTCGGTCGGCTTGCCCTCGACGGCACCGTCGACATCCCGCCACCCCTCGGACCGTTCGCACAGGCCGCCGCGCTCGTCCCGCCCGCGACGCGTCAGCTGGGCGATCCCGCCGGCGAACGCGAACTGATCGACGCGATCAATCGGGAGAGAAGGATCGGCGGGCTCCCTTCTCTGGCGGTGGATCCCGGCCTTGGTGAGGCCGCTCGCGCCCATACCGAGGATATGGTCGCGCGGAGGTTCCTCTCCCACCAATCGCCGACGGCTGGGTCGCCTCGCGCGCGACTCGATGCGGCGCGGGTCTCGTATCGTTTCGCGGCCGAGAATGTGGCGCACGGCCCCTCGGTCGAGGCGATCCACCGGATGCTGCTCAACAGTGCCGACCATCGACGGGCGATCCTGGGCGCGCAGTACCGACGGCTCGGCGTCGGCGTCGTCGCGGCCGATGGCTGGGGCATTGTCGTCACGCAGGTATTCGCGGACTGAGGCATTCCCCCTACCATCGGGACGATGAACGGGGTGATCCTCAGCGCGCTGCGCTCGCCGATCGGGCGCCTGAACGGATCGCTCTCCGCGCTCGCCGCCCCGCAGATGGGCGCGCAGGTGGCGCGCGCCGCGCTGGAGGCCGCCGAGGTCGATCGCGGAACCGTGGATGAGACGTTGTTCGGATGCGTGCTGCAGGCGGGCGTCGGCCAGGCTCCGGCACGCCAGGTTGCCCTGGGCGCGGGACTCCCGCCGTCCGTGCCGGCCACGACCATCAACAAGGTCTGCGCCTCGGGCCTGAAGACCGTGGCTCTGGCGGATCAGGCGATCCGCGCGGGCGACGGGCACCTTTTCCTGTGCGGCGGCATGGAATCGATGTCGAACGCTCCATACCTCGTTGCCGGGGCGAGAACCGGACTGCGCGCCGGCCACAGTCAGATGACCGACGCGGCGATTCACGACGGACTGTGGTGCTCGTTCGGACTCGAACACATGGGGGTCGCCGCCGAGCGTATCGCCGAGACCTGCGACATCGATCGAGAGAGTCAGGATAGATACGCCTTAGAGAGCCATCGTAGAGCAGTAAGGTCCGCAGCGGACGGCGAGTTCCTAGCAGAGATCGCCCCGCTTACCGTCTCCGAGCGGTCGGGTACGCGAGAGGTCGCCGCCGACGAATGCCCGCGCCCCGAGACAAGCCTTCAAGCACTGGCCCGGCTACGGCCGGCCTTCCGCGGCGACGGAACCGTGACCGCGGGGAACGCCCCTCCGCTGAGCGATGGCGCGGCCGCGCTCGTGGTCGCGTCGGCTGAGCGGGCGCGCGTGCTCGGGCGGCGCCCGCTCGCGCGGATCATCGGCTACGCCCAGGCCGCGCGCGAACCGGGGATGATCTTCGCGGCCCCGCCGCTCGCCATTCGCGCGCTGCTGGAGCGCACGCGGACTGGATTGGCCGATTACGACCTCTGGGAGGTCAATGAGGCGTTCGCGGCGCAGATCCTCGCCAATCAGCGGGCGACGGGATGGGACCCCCTGAGGGTCAACGTGCGCGGCGGCGCGATTGCGCTGGGTCACCCGCTGGGCGCGACGGGCGCGCGGATCCTCGTGACTTTGATCCACGCATTACGCGCCCGGGGAGGCGGCCGCGGGATCGCCGCGCTATGCCTTGGCGGCGGAGGCGCCGCGGCGATGGCCATAGAGGTCGATCGCCCCTGATCCGGCGTGCGGAAACGCCGCCCGTGGTGTTATAGAAAGAGGCGCGCCAGGCCACCCGGCAGCGCTCTGCATCCTGTGGGGAGTCTGGCAGTGTCGGAAGGTGTGATCGCGTCATCGCAGACGCGCATCGAGCAACTGCGCAAACGGCGTGCCCTCAATGAACTGGGCGGTGGCCAGGAACGGGTCGACGCGCAGCACGCGCGGAACAAGCTGACCGCCCACGAAAGGGTGCGCATCCTCCTCGATCAGGGATCGTTCGAGGAACTCGACGCGTTCGTCGTTCATCGATCGAACGAGTTCGGGCTCGACCGGCAGCGCATACCGGGTGATGGCGTGGTGACCGGGTATGGGCGAATCGCCGGTCGTCTCGTCTTCGTGTACGCGCAGGACTTCACCGTTTTCGGGGGGTCGTTGTCCGAGACCCATGCCGCGAAGATCTGCAAGGTCATGGATATGGCGCTCAAGAACGGGGCGCCGGTCGTCGGCCTCTGCGACTCGGGCGGCGCGCGCATCCAGGAGGGTGTCGTCTCGCTCTCCGGCTACTCGGAGATCTTCCTGCGGAACACCCTCGCCTCGGGCGTCGTGCCGCAGATCTCGGCGATCATGGGCCCCTGCGCCGGCGGCGCGGTCTACTCGCCCGCACTCACCGACTTCTGCGTGATGGTGCGCGAGACAAGCAACATGTTCATCACCGGACCCAGCGTGATCAAAGCCGTGACCCACGAGGATGTGACCTTCGAGGAGCTGGGCGGTGCGATGGCGCACAACGCCCGCTCGGGAGTCGCCCACTTCGCGGCGGAGAACGATGAGGAGGCGCTCTACCTCGTCCGACGTCTGCTCTCCTATATGCCGCAGAACAACCTCGAAGATTCGCCGCGCGAGGCGACGGATGACGATCCGCAGCGGCGCGACCTCGCGCTCAACGATCTCATTCCGGATAGCCCGAACAAGCCGTACGACATGCGCGATGTCCTCACACGTGTGTTCGACACGGGATCCTTCTTCGAGATCCAGGAGCACTTCGCGGGGAACATCCTCATTGGATTCGCCCGACTCTCCGGACGCAGCGTGGGCATCGTCGCCAATCAGCCCAACGTCCTCGCTGGCGTCCTCGACATCGACGCGTCGGTCAAAGCCGCCCGATTCGTGCGCTTCTGCGACTGCTTCAACATTCCCATCATCACGTTCGAGGATGTTCCGGGCTTCCTGCCCGGCGTCGCCCAGGAGCACGGCGGCATCATTCGCCACGGGGCGAAACTGCTCTTCGCCTACTGTGAGGCGACCGTACCGAAGGTGACGGTGATCACCCGAAAGGCGTACGGAGGCGCCTACTGTGTGATGAACTCGCGGCACGTCCGCGGCGACATCGTGTATGCGTGGCCCAGCGCCGAGATCGCGGTGATGGGTCCAGACGCGGCGGTGAACGTGATCTTCCGGCGGGAGATCGAGTCGTCCGCCGATCCGGAGGGCACCCGTCAGTCTCTCATCCGTGACTACACGGAGCGGTTCGCGACCCCATACGTCGCCGCGGCGCGCGGCTTCGTGGATGACGTCATCGAACCGGCGGAAACGCGCGCGCGGCTCGTCGCGTCGCTGGAGATGCTCCGGAACAAGCGCGATGCGAATCCGCCCAAAAAGCACGGGAACATGCCGCTCTAGTGGCGACCCGACCGGAACGTCTGCGCAAAGTCCTCATCGCGAATCGGGGAGAGATCGCCGCGCGGATCATCCGCGCCTGCGGCGAGCTGGGCGTCCCGACCGTGGCGGTGTACTCCGAAGTGGATCGGGCCGCGCTCCACGTCCGGTACGCCGACGAGGCGTATCCGATCGGACCTGCGCCAGCCCGCGAGTCCTATTTGCGGATCGACCGCCTGATCGACGTGGCCCGCCGGTCCGGTGCCGATGCGATTCATCCCGGCTACGGATTCCTCTCGGAACGTGCGGAGTTCTCGGCCGCGTGCCGCGATGCAGGCATCACCTTTATCGGGCCGCCGCCCGAGGTGATTCGCGCGCTCGGCGACAAACTGACCGCCCGTCGCACGATGGTCGAGCACGGTGTCCCGGTCGTTCCCGGATCGGCCGGGGCGATCGATTCGCTCGACGAGGCGGTCGCGGTCGCGCGGCGTATCGGCTACCCGCTGATGATCAAGGCGACCGCGGGTGGCGGCGGAAAGGGCATGCGCGTCGTCGAGCGGGAGGAGGATCTCGAACCGTCGCTGCGGATGGCCTCCAACGAGGCGCAGGCCGCATTCGGCGACGGCGCGGTCTACATCGAGAAGCGGCTCGACCAGGTTCGCCACGTCGAGGTGCAGTTGCTGGCCGACGCGCACGGCAACGTCGTCCATCTGGGCGAGCGCGAGTGCTCCATCCAGCGACGCCACCAGAAGCTGATCGAAGAGTCTCCGTCGCCAGCGGTCGATGAGACTCTGCGCGCGAAGCTCGGCGACGCCGCCATCAAAGCGGCCCGCGCAGTCGGATACGAGAGCGCCGGTACCGTGGAGTTCCTGCTCGACAGGGAGGGGAACTTCTACTTCCTCGAGGTCAACACGCGCATCCAGGTCGAGCACCCCGTGACCGAACTCGTTACCGGGATCGACATCGTGATCGAGCAGTTGCGGATCGCCTCAGGCCGCCGCCTGCGCTACCGACAGCAGGATCTGACGATGAACGGCTGGGCGATCGAGTGTCGCGTCTCGGCCGAGGATCCGTACAACAACTTCATGCCTTCGACGGGCCGCATCACCACGATCAGCGAGCCAAGCGGGCCGGGCGTGCGCGTCGACAGTGGGATCGGCGAGGGACACGAGGTGACCCTCTATTACGACCCGCTCCTCGCCAAACTGATCGTCTGGGGGGAGACGCGGGGACAGGCGATCCTGCGGATGCGACGGGCGCTTAGCGAGTACCGGATTCTGGGCATTCGCACGACCATCCCCTTCCACTACCGGGTCATGGAACTGGCGAGCTTCATCGCCGGTCGCATCGATACACGGTTCCTGGAACGGGGCGTCCTCAGTCCCGGCGAGGCCACGTCCGAGAACGCGCGGATCGCCGCCATCGCCGCGGCGGTCGTGACTCATCGGCGAAGGCAAGCCGCCAGGGTTCCCGTGCGCGACACCGCGGACGATGCCAGGGCCGCGGCATGGCGTCTCTCCACCCGACCGCGGCACCTCGCGCCGTGAAGTACTACGTGACGATCGAGGAACAGCTCGTCGAGATCGAACTCTCGGACACGCCGGCGGGCTATACCGCGACCATCGAGGGTACGACCCACGCGATCGACGTCACCTCGGTGAGCGAAGATGCCGTCTACTCACTGCTGGTCGACAACCGCTCGCACGAGATCCTCGTGGAATCGACCGCCGAGGGCGTGGAGATCACGGTGGGCGCCGATCTCTTCCAGGTCATGGTCCAGGATGAGTGGGAACGGCGCCTGGCCAACATCCAGCGGCGCGCCGCGGCAGAAAGCGGCGAGACGATCGTTCGCGCACCGATGCCGGGCGCGGTCGTCGCCGCGGAGGTCGCCGCGGGCGCGCACGTGAAGCGCGGCGACGGGTTGATCGTTCTCTCGGCGATGAAGATGGAGAATGAGATCCGCTCCCCGCGCGATGGCGTCGTGCTCCAGGTGCTCGTCGCGGTGGGTGACAAGGTTGAGCGAAACGCCGCGCTCGTGATCATCGGGTCCGGGTGAGCGCTCCCTATACTGAAACGATGTCGTCGGCGTCGGCCTTCGAGGAGGCGCGCGACGCCTGGGAGGCACGGGCGGTCGCCCCGGCGCTCACCCGAGTGCCGGAGCGATCGGCACGGTTCACCAGCCCGAGCGGCGTCGAGATCGCGCGGCTCTACGGGCCCAGCGACCGCGACTACGCGCAGGCACTGGGGTTTCCCGGCGAGCCACCGTTTACCCGCGGCGTGCAGTCGACGATGTTCCGCGCCCGCCTCTGGACCATGCGCCAGTACGCGGGCTTCGGCACGGCCGAGGAGACGAACGAACGCTTTCGCTATCTGCTGGAGCAGGGGCAGACGGGCCTCTCCACCGCGTTCGATCTCCCCACGCAGATCGGCTACGACGCGGACGATCCGATGGCCGAGGGCGAAGTCGGCAAGGTGGGTGTCTCGATCTCTTCCATCCTCGACATGGAGGATCTGCTGAGGGGGCTCCCGCTCGATCGCGTCACGACGTCGATGACGATCAACGCGACCGCGGCGATTCTGCTCGCGATGTATGTCGTGGTGGCGCGGCGCAATGGCTTCGCCCGTGAGAGCCTGGGCGGGACAGTCCAGAACGACATCCTGAAGGAGTACATCGCGCGGGGAACCTACATCTTCCCACCGGCGGCCTCGATGCGGATCGCGGCGGACATCATCGAATGGTGCGCGCGAGAGACTCCGCGCTGGAATCCGATCAGCATCTCCGGATACCACATCCGTGAGGCGGGTTCCACCGCGATCCAGGAGATCGCCTACACCCTGGCAAATGGGCTCGCCTATGCGGATGCCGTGGTGGCGCGAGGGATTCCCATCGACGACTTCGCGCCCCGGCTCTCCTTCTTCTTCAACGCCCACAACGACCTTCTCGAGGAGGTGGCCAAGTACCGGGCGGCGCGGCGACTCTGGGCACGTCTGGTGCGGGAGCGCTACGGCGCGCGGGACCCTCGCTCGCTGGCGCTGAGGTTTCACGCTCAGACCGCCGGCTCGTCGCTGACCGCCCAGCAACCGGATGTCAACGTGGTGCGCGTCACCATCCAGGCGCTCGCCGCGGTGCTGGGCGGGTGCCAGTCACTCCACACGAACGCCCTGGACGAAGCACTCGGGCTTCCCAGCGAATCGGCGGCACGGCTGGCGCTGCGCACGCAGCAGGTGATCGCGCACGAGAGCGGCGTCGGCGCGACGATCGATCCGCTCGGTGGCTCCTACTATGTGGAGGCGCTGACCGACGAACTGGAGTCGCGTGCGAACGACCTGATCGAGGAGATCCAGCGTTCAGGCGGCGCCGTCCGCGCGACGGAGCGCGGCCTCCAGTCCGCCGCGATCCACCGAGCAGCGTATGACTACGAGATACAGATCAACCGGCACGAGAGGGTCATCGTCGGGGTTAACGCCTTCGCTGAGGCGGACACGACCGAGGTCGAGATCCTTCGCGTTCGCGAGGAGGTCGCGTACCGCCAGGGCGAGCGCTTGCGCCAGTTGCGGCGCGACCGCGACGGGGGCACGTGGGAACGCGCACGCGCGCGGTTGGATGATGCGGCGCGCGGCGCCGCCAATCTGATGGAGCCGATCGTTGAGGCGGTCGAGGCGGGCTGCACCACCGGCGAGATCTGTCAGGTCCTGCGGCAACGGCTCGGCGAACACCAGCACGGGCGGCAGTCGTGAACGGCCGGGTCGATCACGTCGGCATCGCGGTGTCGGACACGGCAGCGGCGATCGCCCTGTATGGCGCCCTCGCGGGGTTGCGTCCTGACCCGACGGTGGAGCACGACCGGGAGGGCGTGCGCATCACCTTCCTGCGAGCGCCGGATGAGTCCGGCGGTGCGACGACCGTCGAACTCATCGAGCCGACGCGCTCGGATACCGGCGTCGCTCGCTTCGTGGAGCGGCGCGGCGAGGGGATGCACCACGTCTGTTTCGAGGTGGACGATCTGGATGCCGAGATCGTCCGCCTCACCGCGGATGGCTACGAACTTCTCGACCGCGCGCCCCGCCGGGGGATGCACGGGGAGCGACTCGCCTTCGTCCACCCGCGGTCGGCGAGGGGCGTCCTCATCGAACTGTACGAACGAGGCTCGCGGCATCCGTGAAGCCGATTCGGGTTCTCGTCGCCAAGCCGGGACTCGACGGTCACGATCGGGGTGCCCGCATCGTCGCCCGTGCACTGCGCGACGCGGGGATGGAAGTGATCTATTCGGGAATAAGGCAGACGCCCGAGGCGATCGCGGTCGCGGCGGCGCAGGAGGATGTCGATGTCGTCGGCCTCAGCATCCTGTCCGGTGCCCACCTGACGCTCGTGCCGCGCGTGGTGCAGGCGCTCCGCGAGCACGAGGTCGGGGACGCGCTGGTGGTCGTGGGGGGAATCGTCCCCCCCGCGGACATCCCGACGCTCGAGTCCGCCGGGGTCGCGCGCGTCTTCGGCCCGGGTGAGCGCCTCCAGACGATCGTCGACTTCATTCGCGAGCGCGCACGCCGTGAGCGGTGATCCCGAACGGACGGGTGCCCGGGGCGGAACGCGCAGCATCCATCGAGATCTCGCCCGAACACTGAGCGCGATCGAACGCGGCGACGCCGCGCCGCCTGACACACGCCGCGGCGCCTCGGAGGCGAGCGCCCTCCGCGTGGGCATGACCGGCCCGGCCGGGGCTGGCAAGAGCACGCTGATCGACGCGATGATCGCGTTCTGGCGCCGCGCGGGGAGGACCGTGGCGGTTCTGGCGATCGATCCGACGAGTCCCGCCACCGGGGGAGCGTTGTTGGGCGACCGCGTGCGTATGGAGCGGCACAGCGGCGATCCGGGCGTGTACATACGGAGCATGGCCGCGCGCGGCGATCGCGGCGGCGTCGCACCGGCGGCCGCGGCCGCGGTCGACGCGCTGGCAGGAGCGGGATTCGCGGTCGTCATCATCGAGACGATCGGCGCGGGTCAGGATCAGATCGGCGTCGCGGCGATCGCCGATAGCGTGGTGCTCGTCGAGGCGCCGCAGACCGGCGACGAGATTCAGACGCTCAAGGCCGGCCTCCGCGAGATGGCGGACTTCATCGTCGTCACCCGCGGCGATCTCCCCGGTGCGGAGGCGGCCTACGCGACTCTCCTGCAGATGCTCGGTGAGGAGCAGCGCCGAGGCGTCGCCGCGTTTCTGGTCAGCGGCCGAACGGGGGAGGGCGTCGCGGCGCTGTGCGAGGCGATCGACACCCGGGGCGCTGGACTGGATCGGACGGACCGCCTGGAAGCCAGCGTGCGCCAGGCGATTCGGGACGCCGCGGCGGAACAGGCAGTACGGGACCTCGGGAACGCCGATCTGGAGGCACTGGCCGATGCCGCCCGACGAGGGGGCGACCTGAGGTCCCTCGCGAGCGCGTGGATCCGCGCCCGGTTTCGCACGGATTAGCCGCGCAACTCCACACGGCTGTGGTCGCCCAGCGTGAAGCGATGCGCCTGGGGCAGTGACGGCGCCACCGCGATCTCGGCGTTGCGGCCGATCAGGCTCGACTCGATTCGTCCGGCGATCCCCACGATGCGGCTGCCGCTCATCACGATCGAATGCTCGATCTCCGCGTTGACGATCTGACAGTCCTCCGAGACCGAGGAGAACGGGCCGATATAGGCGTCTTCGATATGGGCGCGCTCGCCGATCGCGGCCGGACCTCGAATGACGCTGCGGATGATCCGCGCGCCTGCGCCGATCGCGACGCGGCCCGTGATCGACGACGCCTCATCGACATCGCCCTCGATCTTCGGATCGATCAGATCGAGAAGGATCCGGTTCGCTTCGATCACATCGTCCTTCTTGCCCGTATCCAGCCACCAGCCGCGATGGATGTGCGGGCGCACATCGTGGCCGTGCTGAACCAGGTACTGGATCGCGTCCGTGATCTCCAGTTCGCCCCGGAACGATGGCTTCAGAGACTCGATCGCCGGCCAGACCGTCGCGTCGAAGAGATAGATGCCGACGAGCGCGAGGTTGCTGATCGGTTCGCGCGGCTTCTCGACCAGGCGGACGACGCGATCACCCTCCAGCACCGCCACACCGAAAGCGGAGGGATCCTTCACCTCGGTGAGAACGATCGAGCAGTTCATCGTCCCATCGCGGAACTCGCGCACGAGATCGTTGACCCCGCCCTGGGTGACATTGTCGGCGAGGCACAGGATGAACCGATCGTCGCCCAGGAAGGGGCGGCTCTCCTTGACGGCGTGGGCGAGGCCGCCCGGGCGCGACTGCTCCACGATCGTGAAGCGCACACCCCAGCGCGACCCGTCTCCGACAGCCTGCCGAATCTGCTCCCCGGTATCGCCGACGACGATGCCAATATCCTCGATCCCGGCCGCGACGAGATCCTCGATGACATAGAAGATGATCGGTTTGTTCGCCAGCGGCACGAGTTGCTTCGCCCCGGTATGCGTGATCGGACGGAGGCGGGTCCCTTTGCCGCCACTAAGGATGAGCCCCTTCATGCCGCTGAACCGGAGAGGTGCGCCGAGGATTCGATCGTCGCAACGCCGACGAGATGCGCCCCAATGCGATCGAGCAGCGCACGCGCCCGGCGCGCGTCGTCACGGCGCGTCGCACCCGGTTCGGCCAGGACGAGAACATCGTCGACCATTCCGGCGAGCACGACCGCGTCCGGAGAGCAAAGGATCGGCGCGACATCGAGGATCAGCAGCGCGACACCGTCGGACAGCGCTCGCAGTACGGCGTCGACCCGCTCGCGCAGAGGCAGTGTCGCGCTCCCCTCGGTCTCGGCCGCACGCCCGGCCGGTAGAAAACTCACGCCGGAGACCTCAGTGGGCGGCACCGTCTCCGGCGGCGCGCCGCTGAGGAGATCCGCGAAACCCGCCATGTTTGCGACACCGAAGGGGATATGGAGCGCGGGCTGCCGCACATCGGCATCGACCAGACGCACGCGATATCCGGCGCGCGCCGCCGCCAGCGCCAGGTTCGCCGCGACAGCCGTGCGTGGGCAGCGCGCGTCGCATGCGGTCACCAGGAGAGAGCGCGCGCGGTCAGCCGCGAGAGACGGGCTCAACGTCGCGAAGAGAGATCGATAGGCGTCCGCCACCGGCCCCGCGGCGCCCTGGCGGTCGATCAGCCCGATCGTGGGCATGTGCCCTATTCCAGCCGGGGCCCGGATCGCGCGCCGATCGGGTCGGCGGGTGTCTCGGCGTTCCCGTCGGCGCGACGAGGTCTTGTTCCGGCACCGCGACGATCCGCCGTCGCGACCGTGGGATCGACGTATTCGAGCGCGAGGACGAGCAACACCCCGGCCAACAGGCCGAGAACGCCCGCCGCGAGCATGATCTGCGTCCGCTTCGGCCAGTTCAGTTCAGCGGGCGGAGGCCGATCGAGCAGATTGACCTCGATGCGATCGCGTGGATCGACCGACGCCATCCGGTTCTGGTGGAACTTCACGAATTCCCGGCTCCACTCGAAGACGATGTCCCGCGCCCGGTTAGGATCGGTGTCGTCCACCTGAAGCTGGAGGGTCAGGTCATCCATCACCGGGCTTGCCTTCATCTTCTCGCGCAGGCGCGGGATCGGCAGGTCCAGCTTCAGGATGTCGTTGACCTGCTCGGCAAGGCGCTCGGTCTGGAGTTCACGCGCGTACTGGCGAATCAGGTTCTCGATGACGAGCGTCTGCCCGTAGTCCATCCGCGAGGGCGAGACCGTCAGACTGGCTGAGGCGCGATACACAGGTGTCTGGAGCCGCGAGAAGACGAAACTCGCCACGAGCGCGGTCACCGTCACCGCGACCACGATCCACCAGCGACGGCGAACGATCGGCAGGTAGTCACCGAGCAGCACGACCGGTTGCTTCGCCCCCTTACTCGGCGTGACGTTCAGGCCCGGCACCAGGGCTCTCAGCACGTTCGCGCGCGCGGACGCGGGTTCGCAGTATACCACCGATCCCTCGCGCAACCGTCCTGAGCAGGCCCAGAACCAGGCGGAGGCCGAGCGCGACGACAAGAATGGAGATAGCGAACTCGCGGACTCTCTGCCCCTCGGCCAGGCCCGGTGGAACGAAGCGCAGATCCACCCGCCGTTCTCCCGCGGGGACGTAGACACCACGGAGCAGACCATTGACGCGGTGGATCGGCACGGGAATCTCATCCAACGTCGCGGTCCAGCCCGGGTAGTCGCGTTCCGCGAGAACCAGCACCGCATCCCGCGGCGAGGACGAATCGATCACCAGTCGCTCGTCCTGCCGAAGGACGACCTGCACCCGCGACAACTCATCCACGGTCCCGCCGTCGAGCGGCGGCAGCGAATCGGTGACCGCGACCTCGTTCCGCAGATCGAGCGTCGGGATGGCCGCGAGCGCGGCGTCATCGTCGGCAACGGCAAGGACTCGATGGACAAGTCGCGGCGATGGAAGGCGGAGTTGCGCGCTTGTCTCGTAGGCGATCACCTCGCCTTCCTGGGATACCCTGCGAAGTGCGGGGTGGTCGAGAGCGCGCCGCGTGAGCACGAAGCGCACATTGAGGAGCCGCCACCGATCGACCTCGGGAACGATCTGATCGAAGTGGCGATACCGACCAAGTTCGAGCGGCGTGTTTCCCACCACATCGGGCAGACGGAAGAGGGCACCGGCGTTGCCGTTGCCGGGCAGGAGACCCTCGCTGGCGATCCGCTCACCGGGCCGTAGTTGCTCCCGGAGCATCCGCACGGTGGCCGTCGGCGCCACTCCGTCGCCGGGCACGCCCTGCCGAAGGTTGGTCGAGCCGGGGGTCGTGAAGAGATCGAGCGATACCACCAGGAGCAGGCCGATCGCGATCAGTCGCGCGGAGGCATGCGCTCTCCGCGTGCCGCCGAGCATCGCGACGGTGAACCCCCCGAAGATCGCGACCAGCCCGAACCGATCGGAGAGCCAGGTGAAGTGAGAACGCGCCAGGCCCTCGCTCATCGCGATGCCGAAGTCGACCCCGAGGGTCGCCACGGCAAACAGCGCGGCAATCGCGCCACCGGCAAGGACGATCCTCCGGTCGACGCGCAGGTCCGATCGAGCGCCCCGGGCAATGCGATCGATTCCCGCCGAGGCGAGCACCGCGACCGCCAGGACGACGAGGATGGACACGCGCTCGTGGTTGCGGAAGTACTGGAGGCCCGGAATGAGGACGTACAGGCCGGAATAGAGGAAGGTGTTGCCACCCATCGAAAGGATCAACCCGAACCCGGCGGTTCCCGCCCAGAACGCGCCCCCCGATGGACGGTGTGAGTAACCGATCGCGGCGAGCAGAAGTGCCGACAGCCCCACGTACAGCGGAAAGCCGACACGATCGGTCCAGACGATCAGGCCAAGCAGTTCGTGCGCCTCGTGGCCAACGGTCGTGAACTCGAAGCCGACGCCCGTACGCGTTGTCTCCGCGAGATGGCTCAATGCCGGGAGCAGCGCCGGCGCGGCCAGGCCGAGCCCGACCGCCGCTCCTCCCAGCGCGAGCAGCGACCCGAGCAGCGTCCGCAGAGCGAACGCCCGATGGAGGCCGAAGGCACTGGCGAACAAGAGCGTCGTCGCGAGTGTCTGTGGGTGGCCGACAAGGGAGGCAAGCGCCACCGACCCCGCGCACAGGATCGCGGCAACGACACTGCGTCGGCGCAGGGTGAGTTCGATCGAGAGGAGGATCCAGGGGAACCAGGCGAACGTCTCGAGGATGATGATCTGCTGGATCGGGAACGTCATGAGGTAGCCGGCGTAGGTGAAGATCAGGGCGCCGAGGAGAGCACCGATATGCTGGCGTCCCAGCGCGCGAAGGAACAGGTAGAGACCGGCGGACGCGATCGACAGGTGGGCGACGACGTGCGCCTGCAGGTGGAGAACGCTGAGATCTCCGCGCGCGAGCATCGCGGTCAGCCAGGTCAGCGGATACTGAAGCCCGAACTGGATGTCTCCCAGCGACGGATGGCCCGCGGATACGAACGGATTCCACGTCGGTATGACGCCCTGCCCCAGCCACTCGACCGCCCACGATCGGTAGGGGAAGTGCAGGTCGGTGAAGTCCCCGGTGACGATCGTCATCGCGTCGGCGCGGTTGGCGGTGAACAGACGCCAGAAGCGGAGGAACGGCAGGGACACCAGCAGCGCGAGGATCAGGAGATCGAAGGACAGTGCCCGCGCCCGCGCGGCGAGTCCCGCGGACTCGCTCTCTGAAGCCACCGCGACCGATTCTACCGGGCAACTCCCCGCATCACGCGGCGCAGCGCCGCGATCGCCGGAGAGTCCGAGGCGCGCGTCCGAGGCGAGTAGACTCCCGGCGATGCTCTCGCTCACCAGTGGCTCGGACTCGTCCGGGGCCACAGATCGCATTGGCGAGGTGATCGCGACGTCGACCGAGGCGTTCTCCGCCCAATGCCACGCACTCGACGAGGCACCGCCATTCGCCTCCTTCGTGCGCACCGACGTGGACGGAGTGATCGTTCTGGCGGTCGTGGCGCGGGTGACCACCGGGCCGATCGATGGCTCCCGGCGGGTGATCGCGCGGGGCGAGGAGCACGCCGACGCCGGCGCCGTCTGGACCAGTAACCCGGAACTCGAGTTGCTCCTGCGGACGGAGTTCGAGGCGCGCATCATCGGGTACTTGCAGGACGATCGGGCCTGGCTCCGCTACCCGCCGCGGCCCCCGCGCCTGCACAGCTTCGTTTACCCCGCCTCCTCGGCGCAGATCGCAGCGCTGGGCGATGACCCGGGTTTCGTCCGTCCGCTCGCCGATGAGACCGCCCGTTCCGATCAATTGATCGGTACCGCGCTTCGTCGTGTCGCCGAGGCCTCGGGCGATCAGCGGACTTACCTCCTCCGGGCCGGGAGAACACTCGCGCCCCTCCTCGAGCACGACATCGGCCGCCTGCGCGCGATCCTGGGCTACGCCACCCGGTGATCCATCACCTCTCCGGCCGGAGGATCGGCCGGGTCAACGGGGGGTCTCTCACCCGCGGCCTGGAGGTGCGCCTGCACCCGGACATCTCGGTCGAAGACATGGCGGTGGGGCGCTACGTGGTCGTCGAGGGGGTGGTTCAGAGGTACCTCGGCATGGTGACCGACGTCCGGCTCGAGGCGGCCCATCCGCGTGTCCTGGCGGATCTTGGTGAGGCGGATGATGCGCTGCTCGGCGAGATCCTCGCCGGTGGGAGCACCTTCTGCGTCCTGGAAGTCCGGCCCATGCTCGCGCTGCCGCGATCGGCGACGACCGGTGAACTGGCCGGGCCAAGACCTGTCAAGACGATCCCGGCGCACTTCGCGGGAGTTCGGGATGCGACCGACCAGGACGTTCAGGAGGTCTTCGGGCGAGAGGATGACACCCACTTCCACATCGGGGAGCCGCTCGACATGGCCACGCCGATCTGCATCGATCTCGGACGGTTCGTGGCGCGGTCCAGCGGCATTTTCGGCAAGTCCGGGACGGGCAAGACCTTCCTCACACGCCTCCTGCTCGCGGGAATGATCCAGAAGAGCGTCGCGGTCAATCTCGTGTTCGACATGCACTCGGAATACGGATGGTCCGGCGTCGCCGAGGGAACCCAGCAGTCGGTGAAGGGGCTGAAGCAGCTCTTCGGCTCGCGGGTCAGCGTCTTCAGCCTGGATGCGGAGCACTCTCGGCAGCGCGGTATCGCCCCGGACCACCTGGTGGAGATCGGGCTGAACGAGGTCGAACCGGATGACTTCGAGTTACTGCGCGACGCCCTCGACATGACGACCGCGCAGATCGAATCGATCCATCGCCTCTTCAATCGGCTGGGATCGCAATGGCTGACCACGTTCCGGGGCTCCGAGGCATCGGAGCGGGAGCAACTCGCCGCCGAGTTCGGCCTGAACGCGGGCACACTCAACGTGCTGCACCGCAAGATCGAGCGCCTGGGCCGCCTGCCGTTCATGAAGACCAGTTCGAGCGCCGACTCGGTGCGACAGATCCTCGAGACGCTGAAGCGCGGCCGGAACGTCGTTCTCGAATTCGGCCGGCACAGTTCCCTCGACGCCTACATCCTCGTGGCAAACATCCTCACGCGGAAAATCCACGAGAGTTATGTCGAGGAAACCAATCTCGCGCTCGCGGAGGGGTCCGCTCGACCGCGACCGCTCGTGATCACGATCGAGGAGGCGCACAAGTTCCTGGCGCCGGAGATCGCAAGCAAGACCATTTTCGGCACCATCGCCCGCGAACTCCGGAAGTACTCGGTCACCCTGCTCGTTGTCGACCAGCGCCCGAGCGAGATCGAGCCGGAGGTGATGTCGCAGATTGGCACCCGGGTGACGTGCCTCCTCGATGATGATGCCGATGTCGGCGCAGTGCTGGGCGGCATCTCCGGTGCAAGCGCGTTGCGTTCGGTCCTCTCGCGCCTCGAAACCCAGCAGCAGGCGATGATTCTGGGCCACGCCGTGCCGATGCCCGTCGTGATCCGGACGCGCGACTACGGCGAGGAACTCTACGCGGCACTCAGCGCCCCGAGCGCCGGTACACCCGAGGGCGACGGCGCGGCGCGCATCAGGAAGCTCTTCGGGTAGCCAGCCGCAACTTCTCGCGCGCCTGCAGGAATCCCGCGAGCGTCCGCACGACGGCTCCGGCGGCGAGGAGCAACTCGGCCGTATCGGTCGCGATCGCTGCCGCGGTCACGGGCTTCTCGGTGAGGTGGTCACCTCGGACCGCATCGACTGCACCGGCGACGCTCGTCACTCCCGGGCCAACATACCGGCCGACCAGTTCCGCCCCGCGCTCCGTTGCCAGGTCGCCCTGACCCACCGCCGACATCGTTTTCCGGCCGGCGCGGCTGGTAAGAAAGAGCGCCAGAATGCGCGCGATCACGATCGGCGCCACGATCATCACAAGCGCCCGACCCGGACTTCTCACTCCCACTGCCCCCCGTCGCCGCCCCAATTCTGTCATAGACAATTCTCTCGCATGCAAATCGTCCACTTCGCGGACGCGCACATCGGCACCGAACTGCACGGGCGCCTTGATCCCGAGACGCTGCTCAACACCCGGCTCCTCGACTTCACGCGGCGGCTGGACGAGATCGTCGACTTCGCGATCGAGAACGAGGTCGATCTCGTGCTCTTCGCCGGAGATGCGTTCAAGAGTCGCGACCCATCGCCGACGCATCAGCGCGAGTTCGCGCGCCGCATTCGCCGACTATCGGAGGCGGGTATCCCGCTCTTCCTGCTCGTGGGCAACCACGATGTGGCCGCGGCATCGGGCCGGGCGACCTCGGTCGACATTTACGCGACCCTCGGAGTCGAGGGGGTGACCGTCGGCGACATCCCGAAGATCTACATCGTGAGCACCCGCGCCGCGGGGCCGCTCCAGATCGTCGCACTGCCCTGGCTTCGGCCGTCGGCCATCCAGGCGTGGCCGGCCTATCGCGATCGCTCGCTTCAGGAGATCCGCGAGGGGCTCGAGCAGATCGCCTCCGCCTACATCGATGAGGCCTGTCAGCAACTCGATCCAGCGCTGCCGGCGATCTTCTGCGGCCATCTGACGGTCGATGGCGCCGTGCTGGGCAACGAGAGGAGCGCGATCCTGGGCGACGATGTGTCGCTGACCCGGTCGACCATCGCCCGTCCTCAGTTTGCCTACGTCGCACTCGGGCACATTCACAAGCACCAGGTACTCCAGTCGAGTCCGCCGGTGGTGTACGCCGGTTCGATCGACCGGGTTGATTTCGGTGAAGAGGATGACGCAAAGGGGTTCGTCGATCTTCGCCTCGAGGGTGGTCGCGCCACATGGCAATTCCGCGCGTTGCCGGCACGCCAGTTCGTGACGATCCGGGCCGCGCCGAATCCGTTGGACCCCACCGGTTCGATCCTCGACGAGATTCGCCGACACCCAATCGAAGGGTCGATCGTACGCCTGTACTACGACACCGATCCCGACCTCGATCCACAGATCGACCGCGCCGCGATTCGGGCCGCGCTGACCCCGGCGTTCTCCATTGCCGGCATCATCCCCCAGGTCCGCCGCCCAGACCGGCGTGGCGGGAATCCGCAGTTCGAGCGGCTGACACCGATCGACGCGCTCGACCACTATCTGGCACAACGGGATGTCGCTGCGGATCGACGGGTCAGGCTGCGCGCGTTGGCCGCCGAACTGGACGCGGAGATCGATCGCCCGTGATACCGCTGCGCCTGCGCCTGCGGAACTTCATGAGCTACGGCGACGAGGGAGCGACACTCGATTTCAGCGCGTTCCGCATCGCCTGCCTGTGCGGCGACAATGGGCACGGCAAGAGCACCTTCCTCGACGCGATGACCTGGGCGATCTGGGGCCGCAGCCGTGCCAGAACCGAGAACGAACTGGTCCACGCCGGAAGCCAGGATATGCAGGTCGACTTCGCGTTCCGCGTCGGTGGAGACGAGTACCTTCTCATCCGCAAGCGGTCGCTGCGCAACCGCGGGGGCGCGGGGGCGCTGGAGCTCCAGCAGGTGGTCGGCGATGGCTCCGTCCCGATCACCGGCGACTCCATGAATGCAACCCAGGACCTCGTGCGGCGCCTCATCCGCATGGACTACGAGACGTTCATCAACTCTGTATTCGTGCGCCAGGGCCACGCCGACGAGTTCACCATCAAGACGCCCGCCGAGCGCAAACGCATTCTGGGAACGCTGCTCGGCCTCGATCGATACGACGATCTGCAACAGCGTGCCAGAGAACGCGCGCGCGAACTCTCCGGCAAGCGCGCCACAGTCGATCGTCTGGTCGCCGACGCCGATCGCACGCTGAGCGAACGGCCGGCCCACGAAGTGACCCACGCTCGCGCGAGCGCCATCCTCGCAGAGACGGAACAGGTCCGAGGCACGATCGACGCACAGCTGACGGCCCTACGCGCCGAGTTCGCCAGGCTGGAGGGTATTCGCGCCCAGCACACGGAGGCGGTAAGCGCGCGGCGACAGATGGAGGGGGACGGCGCGCGACTGAGCGAGGAGCGCGCCAGGCTCGATGCGACGATCGCCGAGGTCGAGGGGCTCCTCGCCCGTTCCGAGGCGATTCATGCGAGCGTCGCCCATCTCCAGAGACTTCGGGAGCAGAACGCGGCGCTCGACACCGTTGCCGCGGAGGAGCGGCAACTCCGCGAGCGGCGCGAGCGCGCGCGCGAAGGCGTACAGATCGAGCGGGGGAGGATCGAGGCACAGATCGCCTCGCGCGCCGCGGAGATCGAGCGCGTCCGTGCGGTCGCCGCGCTCCTGCCCGACCTGGAGCGCGTCCGTGCGGAGCATTCCGAGCGAGCCGCGGATCTTTCCGGGCTCAGAGAGCGCCGCGACGCGCTCCTGGGGGAGCGGAACGCGCTGGAGGTGGAGCGGACCAGCCTCGTCCGAGAACGGGATGACCTGCAGACGGCGATAGAGGGTCAGCGGAACAAGGTGCGCCTGATCTCTCAAGATGGCGCACTGTGCCCGATCTGCGGTGGGGCGCTGACGGGTGCGTCGCGCGCGCGCGTCCGCCAGCAACTGATCGAGGAAGGCATGGAGATGCGCCGCCGCAGCGACGCGGCGGAGGCGAGGGTCAACGCGATCGGCGCGGACACGCCTCGCCTCACCGAGGAGATCGGGGCCGTGGATCGCGAGATCGCTGCCGCCGTGCAGGCGTCGGAACAGGTGAGCCGTCTCGACGCACAGATCGACGCGGCCCGCACCGCGCGTGAGAGCCTGCCCGGCCTGGAGTCGACGATCGAGAGGGATCGCGAGAGCCTGACGCGAGAGGAGTATGCGCCGGAGGCTCTGGCCGATCTCCGCGGCGCCGAGAGTGCCCTCGCCACTCTCGCCTATGACCCCCAGCAACACCAGCAGATACGGGCGGAGATCGAGTCGCTGGTCGAGGTCGAGCGAGAATTCGGACGCCTTCAGACTGCCTCGGCGGCTCTCGAACGCGATCGCCGCACGCGAGACGCCGTCGACGCATCCATCGCCGAACGGGCCGCCATGCTGAAGGAACACCTTGCGCGCATAGACGGGTTCGGACGGGAGCTAGAGGGGTTTCCGGCGGTGGAGAAACAGATCACCGACCTCACGGGGCGCCGCGCCCAGGCGCAGAGTGCGATCGACACGGCGAATGTGGCGCTCGGCGCACTGACCCAGAAACTCGCACAGTGCGACGATGCCGCGAACAGGCGCACCGCACTGCTCGCCGAGGCCGCGGCCATCGGCGAGGACGCCGCCCTCTTCTCCGTCCTCGAGGAGGCGTTCGGGCGCAACGGCATTCAGGCTGCGATCATCGATGCCGCCCGTCCGGAGATCGAGGACGAAGCAAACCGTCTCCTGCATCGCCTCACGAACGGTCAACTGACGCTAGCGATCGAACTCCAGCGCCCGGTTCAGGGCGGCCGGGCAACGCAGGACACGCTGGAAATACGGGTTAGCGATGGAGCGAGCACGCGCTCCTATGAGATGTTCAGCGGCGGCGAGGCGTTTCGGATCGATCTCTCCCTCCGCATCGCGTTGAGTCGCGTGCTCGCCCAGCGCGCGGGCGCCGAGCTTCGGATGCTGATCGTCGACGAGGGGTTCGGTACCCAGGATGCGACCGGCCGGGATCGCATCGTCGAGGCCTTTGGTGTCATCGCCGAGGAGTTCGACAAAGTGCTGGTGATCACCCACGTCGATGAACTCAAGGATGCGTTTCCCGTGCGCATCGACGTCCGCAAGGAGGGCGGCGTGTCTCGGATCGTGAACGTCTCCGGCGCTTAACCTCCGGAGATCGCCCCCACCACCATGACGCGGTCGGTCGGTCGGACACTGACATCGAGCGAACGCGCCTTCACGTCGTTGACGAAGATGGCAATGTGCTCGCGAATGCGCTCCTGTTCATCGACGATGCGAAAGGCGATGCCCGGAAACCGCTCGTCCAGCGTTCGGACCAGCGCGGCCAGCGTTGCGCCCTCGGCCTGTACGGTCGGTCCACCGGTGTAATGACGGAGGTGGGTGGAGAACCACACCTCCGTCACGGGAAGACTCCCGCCTCCACGGAGTAGATCTCCGGAAGGTGAGAGACGACGCAGGCCCAATCGTCGCCTTCGTTGGCGCTCGCCCAGAGGTCGCCCGAGCCCGTTCCGAAGTAGACGCCGACCGGATCGGCGGCATCGGTCGTCATCGCCTGACGCTTCACCGTGAACCACGCTCGGCGGGGCAGACCGCGATCCTGCCGTCTCCACGAGGTGCCCGCGTCGCGCGTGACGTACACGGCCGGGCGCCCCTCGGGGTTGGTGCGCGGCCAGACGCTCGTGCCGTCCATCGGATAGACCCAGGCGACATCCGGATTCCGCGCGTGAATCTCCAGGGGGAAGCCGATATCGCCAACCGCCGGGTCCATCGTCTCGCCGATGCGCACCCACCGGCGGTCCGGTCGGTCCAGACGATAGATGCCACAGTGATTCTGCTGGTAGAGCCGATCCGGTCGCTGGGGGTGCAGGCGTATGCAGTGCGGATCCTGGCCGTATTCCGGGTACTTCTCCGGTAGGAAGTCAGCGAGCAACCCCTGGTTGAGCGGCGACCAGGATGCGCCGCGGTCGAGGCTCTCGAACACGCCTCCGCCCGAAAGGCCCAGATAGAGGTGGTGTCGGTCACGAGGGTCGACGATGATCGAATGGGTCATCTTCCCGCCCGGCGGCGACGCCTGCTCGTCGCCGGACCAATCCCAGTAGTTCGGATGTTCGTTGAACCCGGTGACGCTCTCCCACGTCGCACCGCCATCCTCGCTACGGAATAGCCCGTGGGGAGAGGCGCCCGCATACCAGACGCCAGGTTCCGATGCGTGGCCGGGCGTCAGCCAGAAGACGTGGGCGACGCTCAGAGCCGGCTTGCCTTCCGCCGCCCGAGGAAAGGCGGGCGGCTTCCCGGCCTCCTGCCATGTCGCTCCTCCGTCCGCCGAGCGATACACGGTGGGGCCGAGGTGTCCGGTTCGGGTGGCGACCAGGACGCTCCGCGGATCGCGTGGATCCTGCACCGCGTGATAGATGGTCTGTCCGAAGAAGGCGGGCTCATCCAGCGCCCACGCGCGACGATCCGCCGAGCGCGCGATGAACAGGCCCTTGCGCGTTCCGAGAAAGACCGCCTGCGTCAAGATCGCCACCTTCCCTTCATTATCCTGAAACGTCGCCACGTCAGCCGATCCGCGTGATGGCCGCCTGCTCGGGCAGCGTCACCTCGACGATCCCCTCGCCGACGACGATGTTGATCTCGGACCGCACGCCAAACTCGGGCAAGTAGATCCCCGGTTCGATGGTGACCGCCACGCCGGGCGTGAGTGTACGGACATCGCGCGTCTCGAAATCATCGAGATTCACGCCTGGCCCGTGCACCTGCTGGCCGATCGAATGGCCGGTGCGATGCGTAAAAGCAGCACCGTAGCCAGCATTCTCGATCACCGCGCGAGCGGCCCGATCGACTTCCCAGCCTGCGATCGAGCGCCCGGACGTGACGGCGGCACGTACCGCATCCACCGCGGCGTCGCGGGCACGCCGCACCACATCGAAGACCTTCGCCTCGATGGGGAGCGCCTCGCGTCCGACCGTCGCCACCCAGGTCGAGTCGGCATACACGGTGCCTGGCCGATCGACCCGTGCCCACAGGTCGATGAGAAGCCAGTCGCCAGCACGGATCGGCGTGGGACGCTCGGCGCTGGGCTCGTAGTGCGGATCGCCGGCGTGTGCATTCACCGCCACGATCGGCGCATCCTCGGTCACGAGGCCTCGGCGTCCGAACTCCTCTCTCAGGAACTCCGCGACCAGGTCCTCGGTGAGTGGGCGGCCCAGATGTTTCGCGATGTGCGCCAGTGCGGCATCGAGCGAGGCCATGAGTTCCCGCGCGGCCTGACGATGATCGGTCAGGTCCGTCGCCGACCAGCGCGCTACCGCCGCCTGCACGAGATCGGCCGATGAGACGACCTCGATGCCCATCGATCGGACCCACTCGACTGTCCCGGCATCGGCCCGCGACACCACCGGGAGGACGCACCCGGGCGAATAATCCATGGCCACACGGCGACAGGATGCGAGCAACGCCGGCAGCGCATCGTTCAGTTCGCGCCAGGTGGTGTAGGTGCGGAGGGGAAGACCGAACGGTGCCAGCGCCGTGACGTCGATCCCGTGACAGAGAACGGTCGCCTCGCCATCGGCGGCAACCAGAACGTACGCCCTTCGGGTGGCGTGCCGGGTAACTCCCAGGAGCTGCCAGAAGATGGGATTCTTGCCCTGGAAGTCGTAGAGGAGCCAGCCGTCCACACCGGCAGACGCCATAGCAGTCCGAGCGCGCGTGAGCCGATCCGCGAGACCATCAATTGCCATGGGATACTCCTGTGGAAGAGATCCGATACGCGCAGATATCGGACAGCGCGCACACCTCGCAGCGCGGACGCCGCGCCACACAGGTCGTTCGCCCGTGCCGCACGAGGCCGACGTGCAGGACGTAGGCGTCGGTCGGTGGACAGAGGTCGGCCAGGAGGGCGTGGGCGCGCCCGAAAGTGACCCCTTCCGGCAGAATGCCGAGGCGGATCCCGACGCGCCGGACGTGCGTATCCACCGGTACGGCCGGCATTCCGAGCGAGAACAGAAGGACGCAGGCGGCAGTCTTGGGACCGACGCCGGGTAGAGCGGTCAGGATGGCACTGATCTGTTCCGCGGTCATCCCGGCGAAGTCCCCGTCGTCGCGGCCTACGTCGCTCTGCGCCGCGAAGAGCGCGTTCAGGGCCTCCTGGATGCGCCGTGCTTTGATGTTGGCGAGCCCGCCGTGATGGATCGTCCGCGCCAGTTCCTCACGCGGCGCACGCGCCACAACCCGCCAGTCCCGATAGCGGTCGCGCAGGCTCCGCATCGCCCGGCCCGCGTTCACGTCGCTGGTACTCTGCGCCAGAATCGTCGCGACGAGGGCCTCGACAGGATCGCGCGTACGGATCTCCGGAGCATCGATACCGTACAGGACACGCAGACGCCGCACGATCTGGTCGATCAGCGTCCGGAGACCCTGCCCTTACCGCGACACTTGGGGCACTTGCCCTCGAGACGGTGCCACCCGCCCTCTTTCGACGGGTCGGGCCACTTCTCGTCGACGAGCCCGGTGCCCTCGCAACGCGTGCACATGAGTCTGGGCTGGTTGAGGAATCGCGTCACGGCGTAGGCGCCCGCGATAAAGACCAAGAGCAGCAGACCGCTGCTCGCCAGCTCCACTAGAGCACCTCGAGGCCAAAAGTATAGTTCGCGGGTGACGACGCTATCGCTGGCCGCCGATCTGAACGCCATGCAGCGGCAGGCGGTCGAGTGGGTTGAAGGGCCCCTGCTCATCGTGGCCGGGCCTGGTTCGGGAAAGACCCGCGTCATCACCCACCGGATCGCCCATCTCATTCGGCGCGCCCGCGTCTCTCCCTTCCAGATCGCCGCGGTCACCTTCACGAACAAAGCGGCGCGCGAGATGGTCGAGCGCACCAGCGCGCTGCTCGATGGTGAGATTCGCGGCCTCACGGTCGGAACATTCCACGCGGTCTGCGCGCGCATTCTCCGACGCGACGGCGAACCGATCGGTATCAGCTCCAACTTCACGATCTACGACGACACCGATCAGATGGCGATCGTGCGCGAGGCGCTCAAAGAGCTCAATCTGGACGACCGCAAATTCCCGCCGCGCGGCATCCTGGGCAGCATCTCCCGCCTGAAGACCGATCTCAAGAGCCCCGAGGACGCGGCGCGCGCGGTCGGATCGTATTGGGATGAGATCGTCGCGCGGGTGTATCGAGGCTACCAGCACGCGCTGCGCCAGAGGAACGCCCTGGACTTCGATGACATTTTGATCGAGACGCTTCGCCTCTTTCGCGACCAGATACCCGCGCTGGAGCGTTACCAGGAGCGCTACCACCACGTCATGGTCGACGAGTTCCAGGACACGAACGCTGCCCAGTACGACATCGTGCGACTCCTCTCGGGGAAGCATCGCAACCTCTGCGTCGTCGGCGACGAGGACCAGAGCGTGTACTCGTGGCGCGGCGCGAACTACCGCAACCTTCTGGACTTCGAGCGGGACTTCCCCGACGCCGGGGTCGTGATGCTCGAGCAGAACTACCGCTCCACTCGCAATATCATCGACGCCGCGCAGGCGATCATCGCGCCGAACACGCAACGGAAGGCCAAGCGGCTCTGGACGGACAATGGACGCGGAGAGCCGCTGCGGATCTTCGAGGCGTACGACGAAGATCAGGAAGCCGCATACCTCGTCAACGACATCCAGCGGCAGGTCACGCAGGGTCGTGCCTATCGCGACTTCGCCGTGCTCTACCGCACCAACGCCCAGTCCCGCGCCGTGGAGAAGGCGCTGGTGCGGTATCGGATACCGCACACCGTTGTGGGTGTGCGCTTTTTCGAGCGCAAGGAGATCAAGGATGTCCTCTGCTACCTCCGTCTGGTGCACAATCCGGCCGACGACGCGGCGCTCGAACGGGTCCTGAACGTTCCCCCACGCGGGATCGGCGACAAGTCGGTGACCGAGATCGGACGCGCTGCGTCCGAGCGGGGCATCGCCCGGTTCGCACTGCTCCAGAGTCTCACGACCCTCGATTCGCCGCGCGTCATCCTGACGCCGCGTGCCCAGCGGTCGCTCCACGAGTTCGTCGGCATCGTCGACCGCGTGCGCGCCGCCCGCTCGGAGCTCGATGTCGCACGCTTGCTCGACCTGCTGCTCAAAGAGTCCGGGTACGAGAAGCACCTCCGCGACGGAACGCCCGAGGGAGAGGAACGCTGGCTCAACGTGCAGGAACTCGGCACGGTCGCGAACCAGTACACCGGACTGGACGGCGAGGCAGGATTGGCGGCCTTTCTGGAGGAGACGGCGCTCGTCAGCGATACCGACGGAGTGGACGAGTCCAACGACGCCGTCTCGCTCATCACATTCCACGCCGCGAAGGGACTCGAGTTCCCCGTGGTCTACATGATCGGAATGGAAGAGGGCATCTCCCCGCACAGCCGATCGTTCGAGAACGAGGAGCAGATGGAGGAGGAGCGGCGCCTCGCCTACGTCGCCGTCACGCGCGCCCGAGAACGGCTGAGCCTGGTCTACGCGGCGCGACGAGCCCTCTTCGGCAGCGCCATGCGCAACGCCCCCTCCCGCTTCCTGCTCGATATTCCGCGCGAGGTCGCCCGCGGGCCAGGTCTCGGCGAGGTCGCGGTCAGCCGAGCTGCGCGGCCGGCGATCGATGCGGGCGCATCAGGTGGTTCCGCGAGTGGCGTCGCGCTCGAGGCGCCATCATTCGGGCCCGGCGATCGAGTCCACCACGGAAAGTTCGGCGAGGGCATCGTCGTGTCCGCCGCGCTGGCGAAGGGCGACGAGGAGATCACGGTCGCGTTCCCAGGGATCGGCGTGAAGAAACTGCTGCAGAGTTACGCGGGCCTGGTGAAGAGGTAGTCGCCGCGGATCTGAGGCCGGTGGAACGCCGAAGCAGAGTGACCTCCGCCCGGGAGAGTCCTCTGGTCGCGCCCGGCGCCAGGCCGCTCAGATCGATCGGGCCGTGACGAACTCGCACCAGGCGGATCACTTCGCGCCCCAGCGCGGCGAACATCCGCCGGACCTGGCGATTGCGCCCCTCGCGCATGGAGATCGCAAGCCAGTGCCCCTGGGCTGTGGTGCGCAGGGGATACACGAGGACCGGCGCGCTGGGGCCATCGTCGAGCGGTAGTCCCGCCTCGAGACGGGTCACCTCCGATGGATCGAGCGGGGACCGCAGGAGCACGTGATACTCTCGCGGCACCCCATAACGTGGGTGCATGACCCGATGCGCGAGTTCCCCATCGTTCGTCAGTAGCAGCAGCCCCTCGCTATCCCAGTCGAGGCGCCCGACCGGATAGAGGGGAGGGAGGCCTGGCGGCAGCAGGTCTACCACCGTCGTTCGACCTCGTGGGTCCCGGACCGTCGCGATGACCATCGGCGGCTTGTGCATCGCGAGCCAGACACGCTCCGCCTCGCGGGGGACCGGGCGGCCATCGACCGCGATCGCATCCTCGGGCCGCACGCGCGTGCCGAGTTCGGCGACGACGCGATCGTTAACCGTCACCTTCCCACCGAGAATGAGAGACTCCGCGTGGCGGCGGGACGCGACACCGGCGCGCGCGAGCACCTTCTGAAGCCGCTCGCCGGGTTGAACGACCGGGTCCTCAGGCATCGGGCACCTGCACCCGCTCTGCGCCGTGCATCAGCGCGGGTCCACCCTGCTCCGCGGGGATGCGCAGGTCGACCCACCAGAGGGGGCGCTGCCACGCGGGGATGAGGCGTGCCGGCGCGGCGGGACCGTGGTTCCCCGCGAACGGCGAGGCAGGCGCACGGCCGTCCACGATCGCGAACTGCTCGAAGAGCGCGTCGAGCAGACGTCCCGCCTCGGCATAGCGGTCGGGAGAGCCAAGCAGCACGACGATCGCCTCGCGATCGCCTCGTCGGGCGCTCGCCACGAGCGACGGCCCGGCCAGGTCCGACGTCCCGGTCTTGACTCCGGTGACGTCGCCGCGCGTCGTCAGGAGTTGATTGAGGTTCGTCCAGTCATAGCGCCACGTCCCGAGCGCGGTGTGCTGCCTCGCACGCACGATCGGTGCCAGACGGGGATCAGCGAGCAGCGCTGCCGCCGCCAGGGCGAGGTCCCGCGCGCTGCTGAAGTGATCGGGCGCGTCGAAGCCGTGCGGATTCACGAAACGCGTATTCCGCATCCCCAGCGCCGCCGCTCGCTCGTTCATCTGCGCGACGAATCGGGCCACAGACCCCGAGGCGCCATCGGCGATGGTAAGCGCCGCATCGTTGCCAGACGGGAGGAGCAGGCCGTACAGCAGATCTCTTCCGAGAAGGCGATCGCCCCGACGAAGCCCGGCGATCGAATGCCCGGGAAGATCCTCCGCCGCCACAGTCACCGGATAGCGGGCGTCGGGTGCGAGCAGGTCCACCGCCACCAGCGCGGTGACGATCTTCGTCGTGCTCGCGTTGGGCAGGCGGGCGTCCGGTTCCTTTGCATAGGCAACGGTGCGCGTGGTCACGTCGAACGCGATCGCCGCGCGCGCCTGAACGGATGGCGCGCCGACGCGATCGAGGGCCGCGATCGTCGCGGTGGTGATCGGTGCTCTGCCGAACGGTTCCTCGACCAGGGCGGGTGGCCCGTATGCGGTGAGAATCTGGAGCGCCGCGGCGAGCACCAGGAACTGGACCGTGCGCACGGGCGAAGCGTAGGCGATTCCTAGAATGCGCCCGTGTCGATCCGCCCGACGCTCGACGCGCCATCGCGTCGGGCGTACCTCGCCACGATGCGGATGGCTGCGCGGAGTCGCGCCGATGGCGGCATCTTCTACGGTTTCGGCTTCGCACTCAGCGGGCTGCGCGTCTTCATCTTGATCGCGCTGTGGCGGACTCTCGCCGAGAGCGGCGGCGAGGTCGCGACCTATTCTTTCGTCGCGCTGGCGACCTACACGATCCTTGCCGAGGTGTTCGCCGAGCCCCTCGCCGCGCGGACTGAACTGCGCGATACGATCTGGAACGGGTCTGTTGTCGGCCGGGCTCTCCAGCCGATCGGCCTCGTGGGAACCTATACGGCCGAGGCGCTCGGCCGATGGTCGCTCCGGTTCCTGACCTTTGGACCCATCGCGCTCGTCCTGGGCGCCGCGACCGGGCACCTGATCGCTCCGGTATCGCCGCTGCCGGTCGTGCTCCTCTCCCTGGTCCTCGCCGTGAGCGTAGGCCTGGCGATCGAGTTCATCTTCGGCTCGATCATCATCGGAACCCGGTCGAATGTCTGGGTCATCGAGCAGTTGCGCGGCGCCACGGTCGTGCTGCTCTCGGGCCAGATGATCCCACTCGCCCTGCTGCCGTGGGGACTGGGTGACGTACTGCGATGGTCGCCGTTCGCTTCGGTCGCGAGCGCGCCGCTCACGCTCTATGTCGGGACGAGCGAGGCTATTGGCACCCTGGCACTACAGACCTTCTGGGCGGTCACGCTGTGGCTGATCGCGGGATGGGCGTGGGCGAGATCCCGGACGCGGCTGAGCGCGTTGGGGGGATGAGGTGAGCCTGCGCCGGGTCCTCGCGCTCTGGCGGGTGCACCTGTTCCTCGACGTCATCTTCGTCCTGCGGAGCCCGGAGCGCGCGATCGTGTACATCGTCTCAGACGGGATCATCGCGAGTTCAGCGGTCGCCGGCGTGGTTCTCCTCGCGACCCGGTTCGAGTCAATCGGAGAGTGGAGCGCCTCGCGCATTCTGTTCCTGGGCGCATTCGGCGTCCTCGTCGACGGTGTGGTCGCCAGCTTCTTTCAGTTCAACGTCGCGTTTCTCTCCCGCCGTATTGGCCGTGGCCAGCTCGATCACAGTCTGCTCCAGCCGCAGCCACTGCGGCAGTGCCTGCTCACCGAGGGGTTCGCGCCGCTGAGCGGGTCTGGCAGCGTCTTGACCGGGATCATCGGGCTGTCCATCGCCGCGAACGGTCTCGGTCTCGCGATCACGCCGCTCTGGATGGGACTTCTCTGCGTTCACGTCGTGGCCGCGACGGCGATCGCGGTCAGCTTCTCGACGATCTGGGCGACACTCGCCTTCTGGTCGCCGCGCGGGGCCGAGGAGATCAGCAGCGCCGCTTTCGATGTGGTGACCGGACTGAAGGGGTTTCCTCTCGATCGCCTCGGCGGCGCGCTCACGGTCGCCCTGCTCACGGTCGCGCCGGCTGGCTTCGTGGGATGGATGCCGGCAAGGGTCCTCACGGCGTCGGAGCCGCCTGTCGAGGCGCTGGTCGCGACGCCCGTGGCCGCGGTCGCTTTCGCCACGGTCGCGATACTGTGCTTGCGACTGGGCCTGCGTCACTATCTGCGCACGGGTTCGTGGAGGTACACCGACTTTGGGCACCGTCGTTAGTGTCCGCGACGTCCACAAGACGTACCGACAGCGGCGGCCGGCCGAGGATATCCGCGGCACGCTGCGCGCGCTCTTTCGGCCGAAGGTCGAGATCGTCCACGCGCTGGCGGGTGTCACCTTCACGGTGGATGCCGCCGAGATCGTGGCCTGCGCCGGGCCGAACGGCGCAGGGAAGAGCACGCTCATCAAGGTCCTCACCGGTCTGCTGATACCCGACCGCGGCATAGTCCGGTCACTCGGGGTGAACCCTGCGGACGATCGCGCGAAGTACGTGGGCAGGATCGGCGTCGTCTTCGGTCAGCGGACAGAGCTCTGGTGGGATCAGCCTATCTCGGCGTCCTTCGAATGGCGCCGGGTCGTCTGGAACATCGGCCAGGACACCTATCGGCGAATGCTCCCCGTCGTCCGCCGAACGCTCGGACTGGATGAGACGTGGAACACGCTGGCACGGGAACTCAGTCTTGGACAGCGCATGCGGGCCGATCTTGCACTCGCGCTCCTGCACGAGCCGGAGATCCTGTTTCTCGATGAGCCGACGCTGGGACTCGATGTCCTGGCCAAGCGATCGATCCTCGGCCTCCTCAAGCAGATCAATCGGGAGCAGGGCACGACGATCTTCGTAACCAGTCACGACATGGGTGATCTGGAGCAACTGGCGGCGCGCGCCATCCTCATCAACCGGGGTCACATCGCGTTCGACGGCAGCTTCCAGCAACTACGACGCGCCCATGGGAGCCAGCGGCGGATCACCGTCGAATCACCGGTCGCCACTCCACCGGCGATCGACGGTGCGCGCCTCGTCGAGTCGCGCGGGGAGTTCCACACCTACCAGTACGACGCGCAGCGGATGCCGATTCAGGCGCTGCTGGATACGTTCGCCTCATCGGCGCCGATCGTCGACGTGGAGTCGCACCCCGTGCCCATCGACGATGTCTTCGCCGACATCTATGAGGGGTGGCAGAGCGAGCAGAGCGTCAGGTCAGCGTCAACTCCGTCTCTGGATCGAACAGCATCAGCCGGTCCGGACGGATCGCCAGGGGAACGTGATCCCCCCGATTGACCGCGATTCCGCCATCGATCCGCGCGACCAGCTCCTCGTCGGTGGGGAGCCGCACGTGAAGGAGTTGCGCCCGTTCGGAGACCAGCGGTTCGACGACCTCAACGAGGCCGCGCGGCGCGGAGTCATCCTCCAGGGCGGCACCCAGGTGTTCGGGCCGAATGCCGACCAGCACGCGGCGGCGTGATCCCGCGGCGAGCCGGGCGGCGTCGGAGAGCGGGATCCGGAAACTTGCCACCCGCACCATGCCATCCGCGATTTCGCCGGGCAAGAACGTGGCCGGGGGCGCGCCGACGAAACCCGCCACGAACGCGTTCCGCGGTCGGTGATAGACCTCGGCGTAGGTCCCTATCTGCTCGATCCGTCCGCTGCGCATCACCGCGACACGATCGGCCAGGGCGAGTGCCTCGACTTGATCGTGCGTGACGTAGACCGCGGTGATGCGGAATCGTGAGAGGAGGCGCTTGACTTCCACGCGCGTGCGCGCGCGGAGCTTCGCGTCGAGGTTGGAGAGCGGCTCGTCGAACAGGAACAAGCGGGGGTCGCGCACGATGCAGCGCGCGATCGCGACGCGCTGCTGCTGCCCGCCCGAGAGCGTCTTTGGCTTGCGGTCGAGCAACTGTTCGAAGCCAAGTCCCATGATCTCGGAGGTGATGCGGACCCGTTCGTTCACTTCCATCTCGCGCTTGCGCACCCAGAAGAAGAAGGCGAGGTTCTTCCGCGCCTCCATGTGCGGATAGAGCGCGTAGTTCTGGAACACCATGCCGATGCCGCGGTCACCCGGCGAAACGTCGGTCATGTCGACCCCGTCGTACCGCACCGTTCCCGCGTCGAGCGATTCGAGGCCGGCGATGACCTTCAGGAGGGTCGACTTCCCGCAACCCGACGGGCCGATGACGCTGACCGTCTCGCCATCCTCGATCGTGAGGTCGATGCCATCGAGCGCCCGTACCTCGGCGATGGGAGCCGCGGCGGGAGGATGGGCATCGCCCACTCCGGTTCCCTGGTCCATCGCCTCGAACGCCCGCGCCTGGCTGAGCGCAACGGCACGGCCGCCGCGGAAGACCCGCGTCGCACGCTCGATCTCAATGCGCGCCACTCAGGCCCCCTGTTCTTGGTCGGGCTCGACGAAGGCAAGCGCGATGGAGCGCGCTCGCTCTTTGTCCGCGGTCGCGAGGCTGCCATCCAGGACGAGGTCCAGCAGATGCGCCTTGATGGGTCGAATCCAGGGACCAGGTGGCCGCCCGAACAGCGCCATCAGTTCGGTTCCGTCGAGCGGGCTGCGCAGATCGCCGATCGCCTCTCGCGCGACGAGATCGTCGGCTCGTCGTCGAAGCGCAGCCACCCTGCCTCGCGCGCGAGCGACGCGGTGGGTGCGGGCACTGGTGACATCCGCCGCGGAGAGGTCGAGGAGCGTGCCGAAGTCATCGCCCGCCTCTCGCATCAGCCGCCGTATCGCGCCGTCGGTCCATTCATCCGAGTACTGGTTCACGCGCATGTGGAGTCCGACGAGACGGGCGATCCGCTCGCTCAGATCGCCCTCGAGCCGCAGGCGCTGCAGCACGGCCCGGGCGATCGACTCGCCCACGACCTCGTGTCCGGGGAAGTGCACCTCTCCATCGACCACGACCCGGGTGGATGGCTTGCCGATATCGTGCAGCAACGCTGCCCAGCGGGTGACGAGGACCGGAGGAGCGTTCTCCACCACCCGCACCGTGTGGGCAAACACGTGCTTGGTGCGATTTCCGTCCGGCGTCTCCAGGAGCGCCAGCAGTTCGGGGATGATCCACTCCATCAGGCCGAACTCGACGAGCAGTTCGAGGCCGCGGGCCACCTCATCGCTGAGGAGGATGCGGTGCATCTCCTCGACGACTCGCTCCCGGGAGATTGTGGCAAGGGTCTTCGCACTCTGCACGATCGCATCGGCCGTCTCGCGCTCGATCGAGAACCCGAGTTGCGCCGCGAAACGGACGGCGCGCAGCATTCTCAGCGGATCCTCTGCGAAACGAGAGGCGGCCTCACCCACCGCGCGCACGCGCCGCGCTCGGAGATCGATCTGTCCACCGAAGGGATCGATGATCTCGTCCTCGCCGACGGCGCGGGCCATCGCGTTGATGGAGAAGTCGCGCCGCGCCAGATCGTCGACCAGAGACGTCCCGAAGGTGACGCCCGGTTTCCGTGACCCCGGCACATAACTGTCCGATCGGTAGGTGGTCACCTCGACCTTCATCGGACCGTCCTCATCGTCGAACATGGCGCCGATGGTGCCAAAGCGCTCGCCCACGTCGAAGATCGCGCGCGGCGCGGCATCGCGCAGGATCTCGCGGACACGTGGCGGCTCCGCCGGGGTGGTGAGATCCAGGTCGTCGTGAACCCGATCGAGGAGCTCGTCTCTCACCGAGCCGCCGACCAGATAGATCGGGACGCGCCGGGCGCGAAAGGCCGAGCCGATCCGATCCAGGACACGGGCCGGCGCCGATACGGGGCGCACAGAGGACGATTCTAGAATCGGCGGATGGAGGCGGGCGTCCTTCTCGCCGCTGGCGAGTCCACGCGCATGGGGCGACCCAAAGCGCTCCTGCCGTGGCGGGGAACGACGCTGATCGAGGACTGCATCCGCAGCTTGATCGCGGCGGTCGACCGCCTTTACATCGTCCTCGGGGCCGAGGCGGAGCGCCTCCTACCGCTCGTCGAGCCTCATCCCGTCCAGATCGTGCTCAACCAGCGTTACCGCGAGGGGCGCGCGACCAGTATCGCCGCGGCAGCGCGCGCGATCGACCCGGCCACGAGCGCGATCCTGGTGAGCAGTGTCGATCAGCCACGCGACCTCGGGATTCACCGTCAGGTGCTGACCGCGCGGAGCGCCCGACAGGCCCGAATCGCGCGAGCCGTCCATCGCGGCGTGCATGGCCACCCGACCGCGTTCGCCGGTTCACTCCTGAGCGAACTCGCCGCGGTGAGCGAGGCCGAAGAGGGGATGAAGTCGCTGTTGCGCGCCCATGCCGCGTGGATCCTGGATGTCGAGATCGACTCTCCCCTCGTTCTCGTCAACCTCAACACGCCGGAGGAGTACGAGCGGGCAGCGACGTTGTTCGGCGGAGCGACTCGCCCGTACCATTGACTCGGCCGTGCTAGACGGGGATTAGCGGTACCCTGTACCCGTGAAATCCGCTATAGCGGGGTTGAATTCCTCCCCGAGGTCAAACGCTCCAGGTACGTGTACGGCAAGCAGTGTTGAGGATCGGGTCCCACGCGGCGGAAGCCTGTGAACCCCGCCAGGTTCGGAAGGAAGCAACGGTAAGCGGTCACTTCCGGGTGTCGTGGGGCAACCCAGTCTGAGCGAGCTACCGCGCACGCCACCGCGAGACGCGATCGACGGGAGGTGCACGGCCACTCTTTGACTCCTCGAATTCGCGCGGGGGCGCGACGCCCGGTCGAGTCCCGTCGGGCTGGCGCGGCCGATGAGGGCGGCGCCGGCCTCTCCGGCGAGGTGCGGGCGCTCCTTCGGCGACACGGACTGGCGCCCAATCGGCGACTGGGGCAGAACTTCCTGGTCGACACGCAGGTCCTGCGGCAGATCGTCGCTGCGGCCAGGATCGATCCCGCCATTCCGATCCTGGAGATCGGGCCCGGCCTGGGCATCCTCACCGAGGCGCTGGCCAGGTCAGGTGCCGGCGTCGTCGCGATCGAATTGGATACCGGCCTGGTCGGCCTGCTCCGCGATCGCTTCCGCGATGATTCCCGCGTCCAGATCGTTCCGGGTGACGCGCTCCATATCGAGGTCGCGGATCTCCTCGCCCCGCCATACCACGTCGTCGCGAATATCCCCTACTACCTGACCTCCAGCCTGCTGCGTCGGTTCCTCGAGATCCGGCCGCCACCGGAGCGCATCACCGTGATGGTCCAGCGTGAGGTCGCCGAGCGCATCGTCAGCCAACCCCCTCGGCTCAGCGTGCTCGCCGTGAGCGTCCAGTACTACGGCGATCCGCGCATCGCCGGAATCGTCCCGGCGGACGCTTTCTACCCGAAGCCGGACGTCGACTCCGCCATTCTGACCGTCGACGTGTTGCCCAAACCGCGCGTCGATGTACCGCCGGACCCCTTCTTCAAGACCGTTGCGGCCGGTTTCGCCATGCCACGCAAGCAATTGCACAACGCGCTGGCCCGCGCGATCTGGTTTCCGCCGGGCGGCGCGCTCGACGCGCTCGCCGAGGCCGGGATCGATCCCGCGCGCCGTGCGCAGACGGTCAGCCTCACCGAGTGGGCTTCACTGACGCGCGTCCTCGTGGCCCGCGGCGCCCTGTGATGGAGATCATCCGGGAGCGCGCCGAGGCGAAACTCAACCTGGCGCTCGAGATCGTGCGGCGTCGAGCCGACGGGTATCACGAGATCGCGACGATCTTTCAGACGATTGACCTCGTGGACGACATCGCGTTGCGCCGCGCGCCGACCCTGAGTCTGGCGATCGACGACGCGACCCTGGATGGTCCGGCCAATCTCGTCGTCCGCGCGGCGTATGCCCTGGCAGGCTGCACGGGGGCCGACCCCGCCGCCCGGATCGAAGTTCGCAAGCGGATTCCGGTGGCCGCGGGCCTCGGCGGAGGGAGCGCCGACGCCGCGGCCACGCTGCGCGGGCTCGCGCGACTGTGGGCCTATCGTGGCGCGCTGGTTGACCTGGCGCGAGGACTCGGCGCCGACGTGCCCTTCTTGCTGCGCGGCGGAACCGCGCTCGCCCGTGGCACCGGCGACGCGCTGAGTCCCATCCGGACTCCCCGCCTGTGGATCGTGGGTGTCACGCCCCCCTATGCGGTTCCGCAAAAGACTGCTCGCGCATACGGCCTCCTCGCGATCGAAGCGCACACGTCGGGCCGGCAGACCGAGGAGATCGCCCGAGAACTTGCCCTCGGCCGTACCGAATCCCTGAGTGACGCGCCCAATGCCTTCGAGACGATTGCGGACGGCCTGTTCCCTGGCCTCGCCGCGTTCCGCAAGTCGATCTATCGCGCGGGCGCGCGCTGGATTCGTCTGAGCGGCGCCGGGCCGACCCTCTTCACGGGGTTCGATGATCTCGCCGAAGCGCAGGTTGTTGCCAGCCGGTTGACCGCGATGATCCCTGAGGCTAGGATTTTCCTCGCGCGGACGACCGAAGGTTGCGTCGCCGCGGAGTGAAGGTGGATCCGGACGACCAAGGTTCCGCCAGCCGATCGCGCGATGCGCATCGCCTGGCAGCGCCGAGCACTGCGTCGATGAACCGGCGCGGACGATGATCGCGACTGTCGCTGCGCTTCTTCTCGTCGCCCTGGGAGCATCGCTCTACGCGATGGAAACCGCGCTGACCACGCTGAGCCGCGGTCGCGCCATTGCCCGCGGGACGGGTGATGAGGGGGAGCGGCGACGCGTCACGATGATGATCGAGCATCCCGGGCGTCACCTCTTCTCCTCTCACATCGCGCGGACGTTCGCTGCCGTGGCCACTGTCTTTGCCGGATTGAGCGCCTCGAGCGTGCCCATGGAGGGGGTGGACTTCGCCGTCTCGCAGTCCGCCGCCGTGATCGGACTGATTCTGCTGCTCATCACCGCCCAGGCATTCGGCCGCGCGATCGCCCTGACGAGTCCGGAACGTACTCTGGCGACGACGTCGTCGCTCTATCAGGTCGTCAACGTCGTGACCGGCCCTCTCGCGCTCGTGCTCGGTGGCTTGACCGGCCCCATCTTCCGCGGAGCCGGGATCCCGCAGGATGACGCTCCCCTGCCGCCGACAGCGGACGACCTCCAGACGCAGGCGACGGCCGCACTTGCGGCCGGGGCGATCGAGCCGGAGGAGCAGGAGATGATCCATTCGATCATCGAGCTCGATCGCACCCAGGCCCGCGAGGTGATGGTGCCGAGGGTTGACGTCACAGCGCTTCCGGCGTCCACGACAGTGGCGGCCGCGCTCAGCGTCATCTCGGAGGCCGGGTACTCGCGACTACCGGTCTATGGGGAATCGATCGATGAGATCACCGGCATTCTGTATGCCAAGGATCTCCTCAAGCACCTCGATGCCGACGCGATGTCTCGCCCGATTGGCGACCTGGTCCGGCCGGCACTCTTTGTGCCGGAGTCCAAGAAGACCGACGAACTTCTGCGCGATCTGCGACGGCAGCGCGTGCACATCGCGATCGTGATCGACGAGTTCGGCGGCACCGCCGGGATCGTGACGATCGAGGACCTCCTCGAGGAAATCGTCGGTGAGATCCAGGATGAGTTCGACCACGAGGAGATGAAGATCATCCGCCTCGGAGGTGAAGAGACCCTCGTCGACGCCTCGATATCGATCGACGAGGTGAACGAGGCCCTGCATCTCGATCTGCGCGGCGAGGACGTCGATACCATCGGTGGGCTGATGTCGGAGCGGCTCGGTAGGCTTCTGGCTCAGGGCGACGTGGTCGAAATCAACGGCGCCGAATTGCGCGTGGATCAGATCGCCGGGCGTCGGGTGCGGAAGATCCGGATCCGCCCAACGGCGACCGAGGCCGCCGGAACCTCGCCCGATCCCGGGTGAGCCTTCGCCTGCCGCAGGAGGCGCTCGATCGTCTTGTGGACGCCGCGGCTGAGGCACGGCTGCGCGCGTACGCGCCCTACTCTCGCTTTCTCGTTGGAGCGGCCCTCCTCCTCGAGGATGGGTCGATCGTGACGGGGGCCAACGTCGAGAACGCATCGTACGGTCTCACCAACTGCGCGGAGCGCACCGCCATCTTCGCGGCGATCGCCGCCGGACATCGGCGTTTTACGGCGATGGCCGTCGTGACCGCCGCGCCCACACTCACACCGCCGTGTGGGGCATGCCGGCAGGTCGTCCGGGAGTTCGCCCCCGACCTGCCAATCCTTCTCGCTTCGACTGATGGCCGCAGACGGGCCGTATCGCTCGCGACCCTCTTGCCCGAGTCGTTCGGGCCCGAGTCGTTAGGGACGAGCGGTTGACGTCGGGAACCCGGCGTGGGCCGGGTTCCCATTCGAGATCACTTGATCTCGGCGACCGCTCCCGCTTCCTCGAGCTTCTTCTTCGTGGCCTCGGCCTCGTCCTTGTTCACGCCTTCCTTGACATTCTTCGGCGCGGCCTCGACGAAGTCCTTGGCCTCCTTCAGCCCGAGCGCGGTGAGTTCCCGCACGACCTTGATCACGTTGATCTTGTTCGGGCCGATCTCCTTGAGGATCACGGTGAACTCGGTCTGCTCCTCGACCACCGGCGCGGCCGCGGCCGCACCCGGTGCCGCGGCGACCGCGGCCACCGCGACCGGCGCCGCCGCCGTGACGCCCCAGGCCTCCTGGAGCGCCTTGGAGAGTTCCGAGATCTCCAGCACGCTCAGCGTGTTCAACTGGTCGATGATCGCCTGGACCTTCTCACTTGCCATTGTTTCGTCTCCTCTCAATCGCCCGGAATGGTGCTACTCAGGCCGCGGACTCCAGCTTCTCGGCACGCGCCTCAAGCACATAGACGAGGCTCGAGATCGCGCCGTTCAGGACGCCCACGAACTTGGTCAGCGGGCCCTGAATCGCGCCCGCGAGTTCGGCCTGAAGGGTCGACTTGCCCGGCAGGTCAGCGAGTTGCCGCGCCGCCTCGGCAGGAACGAGACGACCCGAGACGATCGCCCCCTTCAGTTCGAGCATGGGCATGGTGCGCAGGGCGTCGCGCAGGGCGCGCGCCGACGCACCGACATCCTCACCCGTGAACGTGACCGCGGTCGGCCCGGCGAGCACCTCATCCACCCCGGCGAGTCCCGCCCGGGCCGCGGCGATCCGCGTCAGGGTGTTCTTGACGACCCGGAAGCGCGCTCCAGTTGGGCGCAGCGTCGCCCGCAATTGCCCCACCTGCGCAACCGAGATACCGCGGTAGTCCGAGAGGATCGCCACCTCAGACTTCGCGAAGAGATCGGCGATCTCGCCTATGAGATCTGACTTGCGCTGTGTCGGCATTCGCTGCCCCCCTGCCCACGCGCGAGGAAGGGGTGAGAGCGCCACGCCTCCCAAATGGGCAGCCGTGCCGACCGGTCCCCACCTCGGCGGGATATTGAGCGCTCACTGGAGCGCACCCGCTGTCTCTGGCGGACTCCGCTCAGTATAGAGAAGGCTAACTCGCGGTCGCCAGCGCCGTTGTCGCGTTGATGTCCAGCTTGACGCCGGGCCCCATCGTCGCGCACACCGCGATCGAGCGGATGTACTGCCCTTTCGCGCCGCTCGGGCGGGCCTTCACCACCGCGTCGACCAGCGCCGAGAGGTTCTCCAGCAGAGCTCCATCCTCAAAACTGGCTTTGCCAATCGGCACGTGCATGATCGCCGTGCGGTCGAGGCGGAACTCCACACGCCCCTTCCGCGCCTCATTGACTGCGCGGACGATGTCCTGCGGCTGTACGACGGTCCCCGACTTCGGGTTAGGCATGAGGCCACGCCGACCCAGAATCTTCCCGAGACGGCCAACGCGACCCATCATGTCCGGCGTCGCGATCGCGATATCGAAGTCGAGGAAGCCTCCCTCGATCTGTTTGATCAGGTCATCGGCGCCCACGTAGTCTGCCCCGGCGGCCTCGGCGTTGCGCACGGCGTCACCCTGCGCGAACACCAGGACGCGGACCTTCTTCCCGAGCCCGTTCGGCAACGAGGCGACGCCGCGCACCTGCTGATCGGCGTGCCGCGGATCGACACCCATGCGCAGGTGTGCCTCGATCGTACCGTCGAACGCCGTGTACGACCCCTTCTTGGCCAGGGCGATCGCCTCGTCGGGCGCGTATTGCCTGGTGGAATCGACGAGTTTGGCCGCCTCGAGATACTTCTTGCCGCGCACGCGTGTCACGTTGTGATCCTCCATCGCGGTCCTCGCGAGGCGCTCTGCACGCCTCTCCCGCCCGATCCATGCCCTCGCCAGGGCGATCGACTTACTCGATCTTGATGCCCATCGATCGCGCGGTCCCCGCGATCATCTTCTCGGCGCCCTCGATGTCGATCGCATTGAGATCGCGCATCTTGCTCTCGGCGATCTCGCGCAGCGCCTTCCGCGATACCGTTCCCACCGTCTCGGTATTCGGCTTACCCGATCCGCGCTCGACACCGGCTGCCTTCCGCAAAAGGTCCGCCGCCGGCGGCGTCTTGAGGATGAAGGTGAAGGAGCGATCCTCGAAGACGGTGACCTGAGCCGGGATGATCGACCCGGCCTGACCGGCGGTCCGCTCGTTGTACTCCTTGACGAACGCCATCAGGTTCAGACCGTGCTGCCCGAGTGCGGGGCCGACGGGCGGCGCGGGCGTCGCCTTGCCGGCCATAAGTTGGAGAGTGACGATCGCGCGGACTTTCTTGGCCATGGGGGCTAGAGCTTCTCCACCTGTAGGAAGTCGAGTTCGATCGGCGTCTCACGCCCGAAGAACGAAACCATCACGCGCACCTTGCCCTTATCCTGCAGGATGTCGCTGACCACGCCGATGAAATCGGCAAACGGGCCATCGATGATGCGGACGCTCTCATCCTTGCTGTAGGTGATCTTGACCCGCGGCGCCTCGGCCGTCATCTGCTTGAGGATCTTGCGGACCTCCGCCTCCTCGAGCGGTATGGGCCGGGTGCCGGACCCGACGAACCCGGTCACGCCCGGCGTATTGCGCACGACGTACCACGATTCGTCATCCAGCTTCATATCGACGAGGACGTAGCCGGGGAACACCTTGCGTTGCACGGTGCGCCGCTGGCCGTCCTTGACCTCGACCTCACCCTCCATCGGAATCACGACCTGGAAGATGCGGTCGCCAACATCCATGGTCTGGATGCGGTGCTCGAGGTTTGTCTTGACCTTGTTCTCGTAGCCCGAGTACGTGTGGATGACATACCAGTGACGATCCGGGTCCCCCGAGTGGATGACGATCGGTTCAACGGGCGCGGCCACCGCCTGCGCCGCGGTCGCCCGGGTCGATGCTGACGCCATGACTTACAACCCCCGCCCCAACAAGTAACGGAAAAGGAGACCGAACGCGAAATCGATGCCGCCCAGGAGAGCCCCCACGATGCCGGAAGCGATGCAGACGACAATCGTCAGATGCGTGACCTGATCGCGGGTCGGCCACGTAACCTTACGCAGTTCCGACCGAATATCGCGAAGAAATCGGCGGATGCGACTCTCGCGGTCGGCCGCCTTCGCCAGCGTGCGGAGAACCGGGATGCGCGCCAGTCGTGACGGCGGCGCTGGCTCCACCTCGCGGCGGCGGGTACGTGTCGCCAATTTCGTGGCTCCCGAGTCCGGTCAGACTCAAAAAACCGCGGCGGCCCGATGGCCCACCGCGTGAATGAGACTGTATCGCCGCGTCAGGTGAGTGTCAACACAGCCCGGTACCGGCTTCGACGGAGCGCCGTACTCAAACGCACCCGAACGGGAGTTACCCACCAAGGGGGGTGGGCGTTTCCAGGGGCAGCGCGAGCGTCGCGACGATCGCGTAGGGGCCTGGCGCGAGGTTGCGCCCGAGGCTGCGCACCGCGACGTGATAGATGCCTGTATCAGATCCGATCGCAGCGATCGATCGCACGGCCGTGGTGCCCTCGAAGCGCTGTCGCCCCACGTTCTCGCCGCGCGGATTGGTGATGGTCACGCTGTAACTCGCCGATCCGCTGACGGTGACGATCATGTCCACCTTCGGCTCGAGGACCTCGATCGCGAAGACGTCGACATCCTCCAGCGTCGAGATGAACGCGCCGCTCAACTCCTCGTCGAGGCCCAGGACCGTTGCCTGGGCCGGGGTGTCGTTCGGCTCCAGATCGTCGGTGGGAATCTCGGTGGGACTGGGCTTCAGCGATGCCACGCGCGTCTCCTCCAGCGCTTCCACATCGACCGTGGGTCGCGGCGTCGAGGTCGCGGGGGGTTCGGGGGTGTCGGTCGGAATCGGCGGCCGCGAACCGGTGGGCAGCGTCGGCGCCGGTCGGGGAGTCGGCGTGCCTGGAATGGTCAACGTCGGCGTGGGAGAGCCAGTGGGGCGCGGGGTCAGGGTCGGGAAGAGTCCGGGGAACGGGACCAGCGGCGTGAACTGCGAGAAGGGTGGATTGGGACCCACCTGGGCAATGGCGGCGGTCGTCGGCGTCAGCGTTGGGCGGGGACTCACCACGGCAGTGAGGATCTGGCCACGATTGGCCGACTCCACCACGATCGGCTGCCCCGGACCCGCGACCGCCGTCGGCGCGTAAAGGTCGGCTGCCGCCTCACAGGAAAGCAGCAACACCCCGAGTAAGGCCGCTCCCCACCTCATTGCGCGGGTATATAGTCGGCCAATTGCCTCGGAAACCGGAGCGCTGACGTCATGGTCTACCGAATCGCCGGACTGCATCGTACACGGATCGATGAACTGCGCCCCTTCTTCACCGAGGCTCGCGTCGTCGAGGATGCCGAGGTCGCCTCGCTCGTCGTGGAGGTCGATGACGGGCGGGATGGCCTGAGTGTGGAGGCAACCCCGACCGGCTACTACGTCCACTGGTGGTCGCGAAGGCCTCTGGCGGGATCGGGTGACGCGCGGGAACGGGTGTACCGAAATCTGCGCGGGTGGACGGGCGATCTCGCCGCGACCGAGGCGTACGCGGATCTCGACCGTACCGATGGCGACCTCACGATCGGGCGGCGGCGGTTGATTCCGTATCCCGCATCGGCCCGCCTCGCGGCGAGCATCATTCGTGACGGCCTCGACGACGTGGTGGCTCTGCGCGAGAGCGTCGCACGCCTCATCGCGACACGGCTCGCCGGGGACTGAGCCGGACGATGGCCGAGGTGACGTGCGCCCGCTGCGCGCGCACGGCTGAGGCGCTGGAACGCGCCCCACTGGGCGGCGCGCTGGGGCGAGAGGTTCTGGCGCGCGTGTGTCGCGACTGCTGGCAGGAGTGGCGAGACGAGTCCTTCCGGCTCATCAATCACCTCGGTATCCAGCCGATCGATCCGGCACAGCGCCAGCGACTCTACGGGCTGCTCCGCGAGTACCTCCGCATCGGTGACGGCCCGTCAACGGGGGACGCGGCCTCGTGACGGAAAGAGCGGATCTGGGAAGGGTAGATGCGATCAAGGCCGACGCGATCGGCGAGCCCGGGAAGCGGACGTTCCGCCTGCGCGCGGTCTCGGCAGCGGGCTCGGCGACGCTGTGGCTGGAGAAAGAGCAACTTCAGGCGCTCGGGATGGCGATCGATGAGATCCTGGCTCAACTGCGGGCCAATCGCGTCGGCCAGGCCGAGCCGATGCCGCCCTCGGCCGAGTCCGGTGACTTTCCGGCTCAGTCGGCCGTCGAGTTCCGCATCGGCCGCCTTGGCCTCGGCTACGACGAGAACCGCGATGCGCTTTCGCTCCTCGCTCACGATCAGGAATCGGACCCCGAAGGACCACCGACCATCCAGATGCTCGCCGGGCGAGGGCAGATGCGTCGCGTGAGCGCGGAGATCACCGCGGTCGTCTCCGCGGGGAGGCCGCGGTGCCCACTCTGCAATACACCGATCACCCCGGGTACGCATCACTCCTGCCCGCGCGCGAACGGCAAGGCGCCGCACCCCGTGAACGCGTAGGCCTCAGGCGGCGACCCGCTCCCGCACACCCGCCCAGACCAGGAAGTTCTCGTACAGCCGGAGGCCGGCATCGCCGGACTTCTCGGGGTGAAACTGCGTCGCCACCCAGTTATCGCGTGCGAGCACACTCGCGAAGTCGCCGCCATAGGGCGTGGTCGCCGCGATCGTTGCGGCGTCGCTCGGCTGGCAGTAGTAGGAGTGCACGAAATAGAAGAACGCGGGACTCGGTATTCCCTCGAAAACCGGATGGGGCACCCGCTGATGCACCGTGTTCCAGCCCATGTGAGGCACGATCAGACCTTCGCCGAAGCGCACGACCCGCCCGGCCACCATGTCGAGGCAGGGGTGCCATCCTCCCTCCTCGCTGCCGGTGAGGAGTGCCTGGAGTCCCATGCAGACCCCCAGGAATGGACGGCCGCCGCGAATGTACGCCCGGATCGGTTCCACTAACCCATACGCGCCGAGATGGGCCATGGTGTCCGCGGCCGCCCCAACGCCAGGGAGGATCACCGCGTCGGCCCGGTCGAGGTCACGCGGATCGTGCGAGACGACCGGCCGAACTCCGGCGCGCTCCACTGCCCGCACGACGCTGCGGAGATTCCCCGCCCCGTAGTCCACCACGACGACCATGGATGGATAATAGTTTCCCCATGCCGAAACGAGAGATCCCTCGCGAACTCGCCTACCGCCTCCTGGCCTGCGGACCGGTCACGATGGTCACCTCCTACTACCGGGGCGACATGAACGTGATGGCGGGGTCGTGGCTCACCCCGGTCAGCTATCGGCCGATCCTGATCGGCCTCAGCGTCCACCAGGGAACCATGACCCACGAACTCATCCGCCGATCGAGCGAGTTCGCCCTCAACATCCCCACGGTGGAACTGATGCGGCAGGTTCTCTACTGCGGGACCGTGTCGGGTCGCGATCAGAACAAGCTGAAAGTCATGGGGCTCCACGAGGAGGGGCCTCACGTCGTACGTCCCGTGCTCATCGAGGAATGCATCGCCCACCTGGAGTGCGCGGTTACCGAGGCTGTCTCGCCAGGCGACCACACGATCTTCATCGCTGAGATCGTGCACGCGAGCGCAGAGGAGGAGTCCTTCGACAGCACGTACCTGCTCAAGGAACGGGACCTCCGCCCGCTCCATCACATCGGCGGCAACCGCTTCTCCGTGCTGGAGGAACCCCTCATCGTCGAGGTCTCAAAGGAGGACGCCGCGACGTAGCGGTCCGGCGGGTGGGGTTGGGCGGCAGCACCCGGCGGGCGCAACCGAACAGGCGTCCGG
>CAZHZF010000005.1:45020-83180 GCA_964536925.1 uncultured Dehalococcoidales bacterium
GACCGCAAGACGCACCAGGGACCCTGGCGGACGCGTCAGTTCTTCCCTATGCGTGACGCGAGGTACGCGTCGATGAACGTCGTGAGGTCGCCATCCAGCACGGCGTCCGTGTTGCTGGATTCCACGTCGGTCCGATGGTCCTTGACCATCCGATAGGGGTGGAGGACGTACGATCGAATCTGGTTCCCCCAACCGGCGTCGACCCGCTCGCCCCGCAATTCCGCCTGCTCCGCCTCTCGCCTCTGCGCCTCGATGGCGGTGAGCCGCGCCATGAGGATCTTCATGGCGGTCTCGCGGTTCTGAATCTGGGAGCGTTCGTTCTGACAGGTCACCACGATGCCCGTGGGGATATGCGTCAGTCGTACCGCGGTGCTCGTCTTCTGGACGTTCTGTCCGCCCGCCCCCGAGGATCGGAAGACATCCATCCGGACGTCGTCCGGCGCGATGACGACCTCGTTGAGGCCCTCCACCTCGGGCAGCACCTCGACATTTGCGAACGACGTGTGGCGCCGGTGGGCGGAGTCGAACGGCGAGAGTCTCACCAGGCGGTGCACGCCGTGCTCCGAACGCAGGTTTCCGTACACGTTGCGCCCGGAGATCTCCAGCGAGACGCTCTTCAGCCCGGCTTCCTCACCGGGTGAGGAGTCGAGCACTTCGGCCCCGAAACCGTTTCGTTCCGCCCAGCGGACGTACATGCGTGTGAGCATCTCGGCCCAGTCCTGCGATTCGGTACCTCCCGCACCGGCGTAGATGGCCAGAATCGCCGATCGTCCATCGTACGGACCGCTGAACCGCAGATCGAACTCGCGCCGACCGAGTTCGCGCTCCATCGCGTCCGTCTCGGCGCCCACCTCGTCGACGGTCGCCTCATCATTCTCCTCGGCTGCGAGTTCGAGGAGCGTGATGGCGTCGTCGATTCGGCGTGCCAGGCCGCTCCACTGGTCGATCTCCTCGCGCACCTCGGTCAGGCGCCGCATGTGGGCGGACGCGGCCGCGGCGTCGGACCAGAAGCCGTCGGCGGAGGACTCCTGCTCTAGAGCGTGGAGTTGCTTCGTCTTTCCGGAAAGGTCAAAGCCGCACCTCAAGCCCCTGCACCCGCTGGCGCAGTTCGATCAGGCGCGCACGAAGATCGTCCACAACCTCTCCCGCGAAGGACCCTGAGCTCGTGAAAAGTATAGTCGTGGCGGTGCGGCGAACTGTCGGCCTGTACATCCATGTGCCGTTCTGCCCGGCCAAGTGCCACTACTGCGACTTCAATTCCTTCGCCGGGCTGGATCGGTTGCGCGGTCCCTACGTCCGGGCGGCGGCGCGCGAGATCCGGCGAGCACCGGGGGGACTCGGCGCTTCGGCGGAGGTCGATCTAGCGGCGGAGACCATCAACCTTGGCGGGGGCACACCCAGCCTGCTCGACCCCGACGAGGTGCGGGCGATCCTCGACGCGGTGCGCGACCGCGCGGCCGTCGCCGATGATACCGAGATCTCGCTGGAAGCGAACCCGGGAACGGTGGCTGCCGCCCGCCTCGTCGCCCTCCGAGGGATGGGCGTCAATCGCATCTCGTTCGGGATCCAGAGCTTCGACGCGGCCCTTCTCACGCAACTCGGTCGTATTCACTCGATCGAACAGGCCGTGGCCGCGCGTGGGCTCGCGCGCGATGCAGGGTTCGAAAACGTCAACCTGGACTTCATTTACGGCCTCCCCGGACAATCGCTCGCGACGTGGCGGGAGACGCTCCGCCGGGCGATTGACCTCGCGCCGGAGCATCTCTCCGCGTACGCGCTGACCATCGAACCGGGGACGCTGTTCCACCTGCAACGCAGTCGCGGCACCCTCGCTCCGGCGACTGAGGACGAGATGGCCGACCAGTACGAACTCGCTGCCGAGATGCTCGGCGAAGCGGGATACATCCACTACGAGATCTCGAACTGGGCGCGCGATGTGCGGTTGGCGTCTCGCCACAACCTCCGGTACTGGCGCAATCAGGAGTACATCGGCATAGGCCCGGGAGCGCACTCCTGGTACGGCGGCGTCCGAACGGTCGCGACGCGCGCCCCGGCGACCTGGATCGCACAGGTCGAACGCGGTGAGGCGACGGTGGAGGAGAGCGAGGCGATCCCCGCGGACCTGGAACTGGGCGAGACGGCGATGCTCGGGCTCCGCCTCCGCGAGGGGATCGATCTGAGCGCCCTGCGGGAGCGGTTTGGCGCGGCTGTGTGCCGCCTCGCCGAACCGCTCGATGCTCTCGTTGAACTGGGGCTCGTGGTGCGATCCGGCTCACGCGTCACGCTGACCGCCCGGGGACGTCTCCTCGGCAATGAGGTCTTCGCCCGAGTCCTGAGCGCGAGCCGTGAGCCCGCGTCTGCCTGACGGAGGAGGTTGCCTCAGGTCGTCCCGGGGAAGGCGAACTCGAGGCGCGTCGCGTCGCGACCGACGAGGGTGACGCCGAGCCCAGGCAGCCGACTCACGGCAGATGAGAGGTCCAGTGCGGCATCGTGCTCTACCGCGAGGACCAGCCGGCCGCCCTCGAACTGGAGCGCCTGCACCTGTCGCACCCCCTCGGTGCGCTGGACTCCCCGCTGGAACTCGAGGGCGCGGGCGAAGCTCGGCGTGTTCGCGACAGCAACCTCGATGCGCACCGGACCGCCGGCGGCCGCGGGCGGCGCAGGCGGCGAAGCGGGCGCGGCAGACAACGTCGACGGTGGAGGTGTCGGTGCCTCTCTCACGATCGCGGGCGGTGGCGCGACTCTGGACGGCGCGAACTCTGCCGTCGATGCGGCGATCGGAGCGACCGGCGACTCGCGATGAGTGCCGACGTTCGGGCGATCGTCGGCGCCCTCCGCGATGTCCCCGGCCGACCGATACGCGCGGACGACTGGCTCGGCGGGTGGTGGTGGCGCTGGAGTGCGTGCGGTCGGCCGTGGTTCCGGTTCGCGCGCCGAACTCTCGGTGGGGGTGGGACTGGACGGCGCGCGACTGCTCGGCGGGGGCCGCATCGGTTCCGCGGCGCGGGCCGGGCGCTCGGGGGGACGTCGGACGGGGGTGCCGACCTCGGCCCGGACTCGGCCGATCTGCTCCTGGAGCAGAGACTGAATACCAGAAGATACGTCGGCCAGTTGCTGTTCGAGTCGCTGGATCTCGGCGGTCAGTTCCACCTTCCGGTTCTCCGCATCCCGCAGCATCCCGGTCTTCTCCGCCTCGGCGGCGCGTTTGATACGAGCGGCCTCTTCTTCGGCGCGACGCCGTGCGTCGCTGATCTCGGCGGACAGGCCGTCGCGCTGCCGGCGGTATTCACGGATGTCTTCGATCAGGCGCGATCGCTCGTGTCGGAGCCGGTCCAGTACCTGCTTCGCCTCCGCCTCCATCGCCTGGCGCGTCTCGGCGGCGGCCTGGAGAACGCTCGCGACCGACTGCTGGACGGCCGCGTCGAGCGCGCGGTAGATCTCGAGCCGGCGAGTAGACCAGTCCCGATCCAGATCCGCCGCCTGAAGTGCGGAAGCCATCTCGATCTCATAGCCGGAGGTTCCGGCGACCGGTTGAACCCTGCTGTCGGCTTCCTCACTCATCGATCGTTTCCTACTTCTCGCCGAAGGTCGACGCCGGGAGGTTCAACACGAGGCCCACGGGAAGCCGACCGGGCGGGTCGAGCCGGTTGAGCGCCAGGATATCGTCGGGCGTGGCTCCGATGCGACTGGCGATATCGGCGAGGGTATCACCGGGACGGACCTCGTAGCTATACACGGGCACGAGTCTTCCCGTGCGCGCATCGGCCACGCTGCGCGCCGCGCCAGGCTGGCGACCCGCGAGCGGTTCCAGGGCCAGATTATCCGTCGTGGTCACCGCGGCGACAATCGCGGTGCGGTTTGCCGCTCGCATGTAACCGGGCGCGACCGCGGTCACTTCGTAACTTCCCGGTGGCAGATCGGAGACGTGGTAGCGACCATCACCGCCGGTTGTGGTCTCGATCCGCGCGGCGCCGAGGATCAGAACCCGGGCGCCGGGAATCGCGGCGGCCCCCAGCGCATCGGTGATGCGGCCCTCGATGGCACCTAATCGCGGCGGCGACACGGTCGGCACCGCGGTCATCGTCGGCACCACGATGCTCGCTGTCGGGCGCGGGGTTGGCGTCGCCGCATCATTCAGCGCGAGGGCTGGCAAGTTGGGCGTGCCCGGCGCCATCGCCGTCGGCACGACGGTTGGAGGCACGGTCGCGGTGGGATCGGGCGATGGTCTGGTGGGCACGGGGGTCGGGGCTGGCGGCTCGGCGCCGGTGGCGAGTGCCGCCGGGTCGCCCGGACCCTGGTTCGCCGACCAGGGAGCGATGCCCAGGGAGTACACGGCAGCGACCGCTCCGATCATCAGCGCGGCCACCAGGGTGCGCGCGGCGAGCGATGAACGCGCCTCTCGTCGCCGCGGCATGAGGACCGCCGCCTCCTCTGCCGTCAGGTCGAGGCCGCTCTCGCCACTGGATCCGAGATTGCGAGGATTGGGGACAGAACGCTGCATCGCGAGATCCGCGATCGCGCCACGGATGGCGGCATCGTCCGCCCCTGGCGGGAGAGAGCGCTCGGTCGCGGAGTCCGGCCGATCGCCGCCGAGGAAGATTGCGGGCACGATCGCGGCGCCGTCCGCGGGCGTGATGCGACCCAGCACCCGGAGCGCCTCGGCGCCGCTGATGTCGCGATCGAAGAGCACGAGATCGGTGGGTTCGTCGCCCGGGTGGTCGGCCCCGTCGATCTGCATCGCGCGCGGGAAGAGTCCCGCCCTCAGGAGCACCGACTGAAGCCGCCAGATCGATGGCAGGTTGCGGCCAACCACCAGGGCCCGCTGCCGCCGATCGATCATCCGCTAACTTGACCGTAACAGGCCGATTCTAGTTTCACCGCACGCCGCGACCGGGATTCGCCGATGGATTTCTAACGTGTTCCACGCGGGCCACGTCGCCCGTGGCCCTATCGATGCCGTTCCAAGAGGATACGCAGCAGGGAAGTCAACGGGACACCCGCCGCGCCTCGCCCCAGGATCGCCGCGAGACTGGCTTCGCCCTCCGCCGAAGCGGCGCGCGCCTGATCCAGTGCCATCTCGCGCGCGCCGGATCGGTCGAGCAATCTCCGGATCATCTCCACGTCGGTATCGGACCGATGGTCAGCGGCGTAGAGCGCGTCGAGGCACGCGCGATCGCTCGCGGAGAGCGACTCCCGAGCCAGCAGAACCGGCAGCGACTTCTTCGCCGAACGGATGTCGTCGTCGACAGACTTGCCCAGCACCGTGGGGTCGCCCCACACACCGAGGACGTCGTCGACGATCTGAAAGGCGCGGCCGAACGCCCTGCCGACGCCGCCCCAGGCCTCTCCATCGCGCCCCGCCAGCACCGCACCGATCTCCACACAGGCGGCGATGAGCGCGCCCGTCTTTCCATCGACCATCCCAAGGTACTCCGCAGGGCTCACATCGGCGCGCGACTCGAACGTGAGATCGAGATACTGACCTTCGACGAGGCGATAACAGCTCTCGTGGAAGAGAGCCAGTGCACGATGAGTGGCCTCGAGAGACGCCCCGCGCTCGGCACAGCGAAGGAACCATCGAGACGCGATCGCGTGCAGGACGTCGCCCGCGTTGATGGCCTGCGCATCGCCCCAGATACTCCAGACAGTCGCGCGATGGCGCCTCTGCGGCGAGCGATCCTGAATGTCGTCGTGGATCAGGGAGAAGTTGTGCAGCAGTTCCACCGCCGCCGCGGCGGGTAGGGCGCGGTCCGCGCGGCCTCCCGCGGCCTCACACGTGAGGAGGAGGAGGTAGGGCCGCAGCCGCTTTCCGGGCTCGGCACGCGCCGGGACACCTTCCGCGGTCGCCCAGCCGAGGTGGTACCGGACGAGACGATAGATCCTCCCCCTCGATTCATCCGGCACCGCCTCGCGGAGTTCGCGATCGAGGTCCGGTCCAAACCGCGCCGCCGCGGCGCCGAGGGGATCGGACAGAGTCACGACCCGCTCTCGTCTTCCTCGTTGTCGTCGAAATAGTCGTCGCTGTAGGTACCGGCGTCGCGCCCCTGATAGACCGTGACGATGAAGTCATCACGCGGGACATCCGCCGTCATCACGAGTTCGTCGTCGATCTGTTCGATCACGTCGAGGATCTCATCTTCCGCCAGGTCGCGCTCGGCGATCATCGTGCCGTAAACGACGCTGGCCGTGAAGTGCAGTTCGATGCGACCGAACCGATCCTCGCCATCGAGAATCAGGTAGCCCTCGGAATGGGACGTACGATACTGTCGCTCGAACCGCAAACCGTCGACTGCCACAACCCCTCCGATCAGGCGCGCTCGATGGTTATCTGTGCGCCGGATGGTACCGAACGAAACACGGTTGGATCGCCTTCGATCCGCCCGACGACATTCACCGGACTGGCCGGGCGGATCTCATCGCCGCGACTCGCGGGCGTCGGCCCGAAGAAGATGCAGAACGCGTGACCGGGAGGCCAGTACCCCAGATCGCCCAGGCTCACGGTCTCGACGGCGCCATCCTCCGCGTGATTCACGGGGATGCCGAAGTAGATCTCGTCCCCCCAGGTTGACGCGCGCGCCCGAATCGGCAGGGCGCTCCAGATCGCGGTCGCGGTGCCGCAGTCGTTGAGGCTGGCAACGGCGCTGACCGAACCAGCGGTAATGCGGATCGGGCGCACCAACTTATCCAGTGTATCACGCGCGTGACAGAGCGCATTCTGTGCAGTTATGGCGAGGTGCTAGGATCGCTGACGCCTGTTAGGAGGAATCGCTCGCGCATGCCCCTCTGGGCTCGCTCGGGTCGCGACGTCATGACCCATCTCGCGCCGTTCGCGCTCCCATTGATCTTGATTGTGGGCGCGATGCTGCGGTTCTCCGATCTCAACTGGGATGGAGGCCATCTCTTCCATCCGGACGAACGTCACATCTTCATGGTCACAGACGGCGTCCGCCTGTCGTTCCCCATCGACGTGGGCAACCTCCTCACGCCGGAGAGCTCGCTCAACCCACGCTCGTTCGCCTATGGGTCGCTGATCTTCTATGCCCTGCGATTCGTCCACTGGCTCGTCTCGGCGATCGCCGATCTGCTGAATCTCGCCGAGACACTGGCCCTGAACGCGGACGTCTTCGGGCTTCGCTTCGTCGGGCGAGCGCTCTCCGGCCTGTTCGACCTGGGCACGGTGACCCTCACGTACCTCCTGGGACGCGAACTGTACGGTCGTCGCGTCGGCCTTCTGGCGGCGGCGTTCGTGGCGTTCTCGGTCATTCACATTCAGTTGAGTCACTTCTACGCGTCCGACACGCCGATGACCTTCCTGGTTACGTGCGCGGTACTTCTCGCCGCGCGCGGGCTGCGTTCCGGCGCGCGCAGGCATACGATCGGCTCGGCGTTCATCGCGGGGATGGCGCTCGCGACCAAGATCAGCGCGTCACCCGTGCTCGCGCCGGTCCTGCTGGCTCAGGCGCTCCGTATCGTCCGACCTGACGACACCGTCGCGCCCGGTTGGTCCTGGGTCGCTCGCGCCACGCGCTCGGTCGGCCCCGTGGCCAGTCGTGCGATCGCCCTGTTCCTGATCGCGCTGGCCGCGTTCATCATCTTCCAGCCGTACGCGATCATCGATTCCAGGACTTTCCTCGCCAACATCTTCGAGCAGAACGCGATGGTGCGCGGCGCGGCCGATGTGCCGTACACACGTCAGTACGCCGATCGCCCCGCGTACTGGTACTTCATCGAGAATCTCCTGTTCTTCGGCGTCGGGCCCGGACTGGGACTGGCGATGTTCGCCGGGCTCGGCTACCTCATCTGGCGAGCCATTCGCCAGCCCACGAACGCCGATCTCCTGCTGCTCTCCCTGATCGTCCCGTACTTCCTCATTACGGGGAACTTCCACGCCAAGTTCCTGCGCTACATGCTGCCCATCACCCCGGTTCTGGCCGTGGCGGCCTCGTTCGCTCTCTGGAGCCTCTATCGGTGGGCGACGATGCGCGCACCCCGCGCCCTGGCCGAGGCGGAGACGGTGCCGGAGGACGACCAGGAGATCGCGCCCGAGCGGATTCCCGCAGCCCCTATCGCGGAACCCGCGGTGACGGCCCAGGTCGAGTCACAGCCGGAAGAGATCGCTGTGCTGGACGAGGAGACGCGGCGCTGGGCCGAAGCCAAGGGCCTGGGTCTCTTCGGGCTGATGGCCGAAGAGACGCGCGCTCACGTTCTGGTCGTCGACGAGGAGACGCGGCGCTGGGCCGAACTGAAGGGGCTGTCGCTTTTCGAGGAACTCGCGGTCGAGGAAGTCGCGCCCGCGCCCGCGGCCATGGCGCCGAGGGAGCAACCGATCGCGCCCGCGGAGCGATCGCCCGCGCCGATCCCGCGCCGGGACCTGGAGTTCCACGAGGCCGGCCGCGCGTGGACGCGCCCCCGCCAGGGTGCCCTGGCGGTCATCGCGCTCGTCCTGGGCATCAGCGTGTTCTACGGGCTGGCGTATCAGGGCGTGTACGCCGGGGAGCACACCGCGGTCCAGGCATCGCGCTGGATTTATGACAACGTGCCGCGGGGCTCGACACTGGCGAACGAGCACTGGGAGGAGGGCTTCCCCGTCGCGGTGCGCTCGCTGTCCGATCCGCGCCAGCAACTGGACATGGGGCGGTTCGGGCTTCGCCAGGTGCCCCTCAATCTCTATGAGGCCGACGACGAGCGGAAGCTCCAGCACATCGCCTCCACGCTGGCACGCACCGACTACGTCCTGTTCTTCTCGAACCGGCTGTACGGCACCATTCCGCGACTACCGCAGCGCTACCCGCTCACATCCCGGTACTACGAACTACTCTTCGGCGAACGACTCGGCTTCGAACTCGTCGAGGTCTTCTCCGCGTACCCCTCGCTGTTCGGTGTCACGTTTGTCGACGACACGCTCGGCGACGCTCGATTGCCCGAGCCGGCACGGCATCGCGACCACCTGAACACCAGGACCCCAATCGCGCTGAATCTCGGGCGAGCCGACGAATCGTTCAGCGTGTACGACCACCCCAAGATCCTGATCTTCCGAAAGTCCACTCCTCTGAACGAGACGCAGATCCGCGATCTGCTTCGACCCGCGCTACCGGAGGCACGCCGCGATGTCGCGCCCGGGACGCCGGTGTACCGATCGATCCTGCAGACTCCGGAACTCGCGGCCGTACAGCGGGCAGGGGGCACGTTCCGCGATCTCTTCAATCGAGCCGACGTGGCGAACACCTTCCCGCTGCCGGTTTGGATCCTCCTTCTGGTGGTGCTGACCGCGGTGGGCGCGCCCATCGCGGTGGCGGCGCTCCCGAACATGCCGGACAGAGGTCTGCTCTTCGCCCGGCCGATCGCGCTCCTGCTGATGACATGGATCGCTTGGATGTCGGTCGTGCTCACGGGTATCCCCGCGGTCCGCGCCACGGCACTCCTCGGCCTGATCCTGACGGCGCTCCTCAGCGCGGTGCTCTTCCGCAGCGTGCGGGAGCGAATCCTCGAGGTTGCCTCCCGACGGCGCGTGGCGCTCGGGATCGGCGAGGGGCTGTTCTGGATCGCCTTCCTCTATTTCGTCTGGATTAGGGCTCTGAACCCCGACCTGTGGCACTCGGCCCACGGTGGCGAGAAACCGATGGACCTCGCCTACCTGATGGCAGCGGTGAAGTCGGCCACCTACCCGCCCTATGACCCCTGGTTCGCCGGCGGAATCCTGAACTACTACTACTACGGGCAGTTGATCGTGGCCCAGACGATCAAGGTGTCGGGGATCATCCCCACCACGGCCTACAACCTGGCGTTACCCATGCTCTACGCGATGACCGCCTCGGGCGCCTATGCCGTGGCGTATACGCTGGGCCGCCGGGGGGGCGTGGTCCCGGAAAGGTACGCCATCGGCGGGGGCATCTTCGCGGCCGCACTCGCGACGACGCTCGGCAATCTCGGCGGGGCAATCCAGCTCTTCGACGGCCTGATCCGCCTGGCCGGCACCAGCTATGCCAGCCTGGTTCCCGGCGTCAACTACCTCGTGCTCGTCGCGATCGGCCTGTTCAATTGGATCGTTCTGCGCAGACCGTACGACGTGCCCGTGGACTGGTACTGGCCGAGCACGCGCGTCATCCCCAATACGATCAACGAGTTCCCGTACTTCACGTTCCTCTACGCGGACCTGCACGCCCACGCGATCGCGCTCCCTTTCACCGTGCTGGCGATCGCGGTGGCGACCAACGCGATGCTGGCCGCGCCCACCCGGCTCCCCACCCTTCGCCTGCCCGTTATGGGACAGAGCCTGCACTTCGCTTTCCCCCTCGCGCTGCCGCGTCCGGCCTGGCGAGTAGAGAGCGTGCGACAGGCCCTGGACCTCGGAGCGCGGTCCATACCGATCCGCGTCGTCCCCATCGGCGTGGCGGCGCTGGCGATAGGCGCGCTCTGGCCGATCAATTCCTGGGACTTCCCGACCTACCTGGGGCTCATCTGCGCGGCGACTCTGGGTCCGTGGTACCTGCGCGCACCGAGTGACCCACGCGCGTTCGGCGCAGCAGTCATCCGCGCCGGCTCGATCGTCGCTCTGAGTTACCTCTTCCTCCTCCCCTTCCATTCCACCTTCGTGAGCTTCTATTCGAGCGTTCGGCCCACACCCGATCAGTCCTCCCCGGTGCATTACGCCGTGATCCACGGCCTCTTTCTCTTCCTGTTGATCAGCTACGTGGCGGCGGATCTCTCGACAGCATCCCGTGCGAGCGGCGTATGGCGGTCGATCCAGAGCTTCCTTCGCCGCTGGGATCGATTCCCGCACCTGTTCGCGCTCCGCGCCCGCCTGGTGCGCGAGGACGATCAGACCATCAGTCGGTTGAACCTGGTCGCGGCGATCGTGTTGGTAGTCATCGCAGCGGGAATCGTCTTCGAGTACGTCCTCGCCGCAATCCTGCTCTGCCTGCTGGCGCTGGTCGTCTGGCGAATGCTGCTCCGTCCACGAAGCCACGAGAGCGCGTTCGTGCTGCTTCTCTTCGGAACGGGGCTGGCTCTGAGTGCGGCCGTGGAGATCGTCGCCCTGGATGGGGACGTCGGCCGGATGAACACGGTCTTCAAGTTCTACCTGCAGGTCTGGGTCATGTGGTCGATCGCGGCGGCGGCAGCGGCGGTGGCGATGCGCGAACGACTGTTCGCCGTGGTGCGAACGGGGGCATCTCGCGCCTGGGGAATCACCATGATCGTCCTTGTGGTAGCAGCCGCGGTGTACCCCATCGTCTCCACGCCCGGGAAGGCCGCCGAGCGGTTCGATCGGACCATCCCTCCGACGCTCGATGGCACCGCCTACATGGAGACGGCGATCTATCGTGAGGATCACCCCACCACCGTGCGGGTGACCGAGTTACGCCTCTCGCGCGACCTGCGTGCCATCGAATGGATCTGGGACAACGTGGACGGGTCGCCGGTCATCGCCGAGGCGAACGTGCCACTCTATCGGTGGGGATCGCGTATCTCGATCTATACGGGACTGCCCACGATCCTTGGCTGGGACTGGCACCAGACCCAGCAGAGGTGGGGGTTCCGGCACATGATCGAGGAGCGCGTCCGCGATGTCCGCGCTCTGTATTCGGACGAGGATCTCGTGCGGACACGAGGTCTCCTTCAGAAGTACAACGTCGCCTACATCTATGTGGGCGATCTGGAGCGCGCGTACTATCCACCCGGCGGGCTCGCGAAGTTCGATCGGATGGCGGGGACGGATCTCGACGTCGTCTATGACGCGGATGGCGTGAAGATCTACCGCGTTCGCGGCAGTGGTGCGTGAGCCAGATATTCCACGTTCTGGCGTGGTGGCTCGCGCTCCAGGTCATCGCGCTCGCCGCGATGCCCCTCACATTTCGTGTGTTCCGACGGCTGCCGGATCGTGGCTGGACCGTCGCGCGCGCCGTTGGTCTCCTGGCGCTCGGCTACCCCTACTGGCTGGGTGGCACGTTCGGGTGGCTGACGAATGGGATGGGCGCGATCCTTGGCACCCTGATCGCCGTCACGTTCGGCTCGTGGGTTCTGCTGGGTTCACCCCTGCCGACTGCGCGCACCCTCCTGCGCGAGCGCCGGGCGCTGATCGTCGGCGGCGAGGTTCTGTTCCACGGCGCATTCTTGCTGTGGGTGACCGTGCGGGCATTCGATCCGGACATCACCGCCACCGAGAAACCGATGGAACTGCTCTTCCTCAACGGCGTCCTGCGCAGCGAGTCCTTCCCCCCGATCGATCCGTGGCTGAGCGGCTTCTCCATCAGCTACTACTACTTCGGTTACCTGCTGACGGCGATCCTCGCGATGTCCACCAGCACGCCGGCGTCGATCGCCTTCAATCTCATGCTCCCGACTCTGTTCGCCCTCTCGGCCGTCGGCGCGTATGGGATCGGGTCGGCTCTGGCGCTCGCCCGTGGAGCCTCGGACCGGCAGGCGATGGGAGGCGGACTGCTGACCGGCGGGTGCTTGCTGATCGTCAGCAATCTCGAGCCGGTGCTGGAGGTCCTCAACGCCCGCCGGGCCCTGCCAGAGGGCGTCCGGGCCTTCTTCGCGATCAAGGATATGCCGGTGGCCTACCAGGCACCCGGGTTCTTCCCCTCCGATAACTGGTGGTGGTTTCGGGCGACACGCGTCATCGGCACACCCGCGTTGCCGGGGCAGGATCGCGCATCCGACTACACGATCACGGAGTTTCCGTTCTTCAGCTTCGTTCTCGGAGACATGCACCCGCACGTCCTGGCGCTGCCCTTCGTGTTGCTGGGTATTTCGTTCGCGCTCGCGGTCCTTGCAGAGGCACACCGCCGGGACGCGGCGCGCTTGTGGCGCGATCCGTGGATCCTCGGGCCGCTCGCGGTCGGTGTGGGCGCGCTCGGCTTCCTCAATACCTGGGATCTCCCCACCGTGCTCTTCATCGTCACCGGCGCGTACGCGCTGGCGCTCCTGCGATCGCCGGGGACGGGCGCGCCGCTCGCCCGCACGATCGAGTTCGGCGCGATTGGACTCGTGGCATCCCTCCTCGCCTACGCGCCGTTCTATCTGACCTTCCGATCGCAGGCGGCAGGCCTCGGGCTCGTCACGATCAAATCGCAGCTACACCATTTCCTGCTGTTCTGGGGGCCGGTGCTCATCGTCGCGGCGACTTTCCTCGTCGTCGAACTCGCGCGAACCTGGCGGGCAGCCGACACGCAGGACTGGACCCGTTCCAGGGCGGTGTGGCTCATGGCCGTCGTCCTGTGTGGGATCGCGATCTGGGTGGAGGCGCCAGCGGTCGCGCTCATCGTTCCGCTGTGCCTTGCCGCGGTCGCGTGCGCCAGCCGGGTCGCCCGGAGCCAGTCGCCGTCGAGCATCGAGTCTCGGCCGGAGGCACGCGCGCCGCGCGAGGCCGCTCCCATCGCCGGCGGCTCAGCGGCGGCGGTGGCCCCGCTCGAGGGGGCCTTCACCGCGTTTCTCCTGCTCTTTGGCAGCGAGGTCGTCTTCATCCGAGATCTGTTCAACAATCGGATGAACACTGTGTTCAAGCTGTACTACCAGGCGTGGGCGCTCCTTGCGATCGTGGTCGGCTTCGCGATACCGGTTCTTCTCGAGCGCGCACGCGCGGCGCACCCGTCCATTCCGCGGCGGATCGGTGTAGCGACGGGTACGGGGATCGTCGCGACGCTCTTTGCCCTCACGCTCCTCTACCCCGTGGGTGCGGTGCTCGACAAGACCGACGGCTTCTCCCGCTCGCCGAATCTCGATGGGATCGCGTTCTGGGGCCGGTTCCGACCGGATGAGGGGAGGGCGATCGCCTGGCTATCGGCGAACGTCCGAGGGCGGCCCGTCATCGTCGAGGCAACCGGTGGCTCGTACCGGCAGGAGTTCGGCCGGGTCTCCAGCATGACCGGCTTGCCGACTCTGCTCGGTTGGGAGTTCCACGAGCAGCAGTGGCGCGGTACCTTCGCCTTCGCGGGGCCTCGGAAGCCGGACATCGACGCGATCTACCGTTCGCCGAACGATCAGGAGGTGCTGGCGATCCTCGCGAAGTACGGCGCCCGGTACGTGTTCGTGGGCAGAACCGAACGCGACGTGTACGCGCCTCAGGGAGCAGATCTCAGCCGCTTCGCGCGATTCATGGACCCCGTGTTCCAATCGGGCGACGTCACGATCTACCAGGTGCGAGGAGTGCGCGTCCCGTGAGCAGTGCCCCACAGCGTCGCGCTCGCACCGGAACCCGCTCGCGTAGAGCCACGACCCCCGCGGATGTCGCATCTCTTCCGGACCTCGCCGGTGGGGAAATCGGCGCGATCGCGAGCGGAGACGGGCGAGCCCCTCTGCGAGCCCTGACGGTTGAGATCCTGCTCTACGCGTTGGCACTGATCGCCGCCCTGGCACTCCGCCTCTTCGATCTCCAGGCGATGCCACTCTCTCCGGCGGAGGCTCGCATCGCACTGGGCGCCATGGATGTGATGCCCGCGACGATCGGCTCCCTCCAGGAGTTCGGGATTCGCCTGTCGGTGGAACTCGGCGGACGATCTGACGCGGTGGTCCGCATCGTCCCCGCGGTCCTTGGCGCGCTGATCCCGCTCGCGGTTCTCCCCCTGCGACCGCTGATCGGCCGGACGGCGGCTGTGGTGGCCGCGCTCGGTTTGGCCGTGGCGCCACTCCTGGTGGATCAAGCCCGGCAGGCGGGTGGCGTCGCGATCGCCGCGCTATCGGGACTCCTCGTCGTCGCGTTGATGGCACGCGCGCGCGAGCCGCAGATGTCGTGGACCGTGCTGATGCTCGCGATCGCGGTAGCGCTCGTGAGCGGCACCGGAGTTTTCCACGCTCTCGCCGCGGCCGCGATCGTATGGGCGATCACCTCTCGCTCCGCATCCGCCGGAGAGGGGGGACGGCGCCCCGCGTCGTCCGTGTCGGCGCAGACCATCTTGCTGGGGCTTGGTGCGCTCCTGGGTCTGGCGACCGGAGGTTTCACGGATATCTCGGCGCTTGGCCGGGGGGTCTTCGAACCGCTCGGCCACTGGGCAGCCTCGCTCACCACGGCACCGGCGCCGGATGCGCCGCGGTTGGGGATGCTCCTCTTTGTGGGTTACGCACTCCTCCCGACGATCGCGGCGCTCTCGTTCGTGACGATGCTCCTCCGTTGGCGCGGCGGACCATCCGCCCTCGGCGTGGATGACCTCACGGCGATGTTGCTGGTCTGGTCGGCCACGGCGATCCTCGCGACGCTCCTCAGGGGCACGCCGGACCACGCCGCGATGGCGGTGGTTCCCATGACCGTACTCGGCGCTCGCACGGCCGCGTCGCTGATCGCGGTGGCGGCGCACCACTCACGGGCGATGGTCCTGGCGGGGGTCGCCATCGTCTGCTGGGCGTACTTCCTCTTCACACTCGCGATCGGGCACGTGACCTCTCAGGATCCCGTCGCGATCCGTTACGTCGGCGCCGCATTCCGCACGCTGGGATTCCTGGGAACGACCGACGAGGATCTCCGCATGTCCGCCGAGCGTGCCCTGATCCTCTTCCCCGTCGTTCTGGTCCTTCTGGCGGTGCTCTACTTCCGGCAGGTCGCGGCGAGCGCGGCCTGGAGCAGCCTTCTCATCGGCGTCGCGGTCGTGCTCGTCGCAAACGAAGTGCATGTCATGTCCAATCTCACCTTCCGCGTGGTGGGGAACCTGGCGGAGCTGCCCCGCGCCCAACAGACGTCCGTGGACGTTCGCGCACTCGCGGCCGATGCGCACCAGGTCATCCAGGTCCTCACGATCAACCGGAAGGACCGGAGTTTCATCGTCCGGCCGGACGTGAGCGATGTCGTCGACTGGTATCTCAAGCCGCTGAATCCGAGTCGCACCGATGTCCCCACGGCAATGCCGGCGATCAGGCTGCTCCCCGCGACGGAACAGCAGCCCAACCAGCGCTATGCCGCTCAGCAGTATCAGCTGTCGCTGACGGGCAGCTTTCGGTTCGAGAATGCGAAACAGGTCTGGCGGTGGTTACGCTATCGGGAAACACCGGACGCACCGGCGATGACCGACGTAAAACTCTGGGTCCGCGCGCAGTGAAACAGTCTCGCAAGCTCTGTACGGCTCCGGACATTTCGGCGCCACACAATCTGGCGCAACAACGGGAGAGGTAGGGGATGGCCGTCGTCACGGGGATGTCAGATGGGCACCGAACAGAGCGCGCGGATCCGCTGGCGCACATGCTGGAGCGGCCACTCTTCGGCATCCTGCCAATCAACGGTGAGAAGCTCGCGTACGGACTGCTGATCGTCGCCGCGGCCATCCTGCGGCTGTGGGACCTGGGCCCCCGCATGCTCCATCACGACGAATCGCTCCATGCCCTCTACTCGTATTACCTGTTCAACGGCCGTGGGTATGTCCACGACCCGATGATGCACGGTCCCTTCCTCTTCGAGATCGGGGCACTGCTCTACTTCCTCTTCGGCGCGACCGATGCGGTTGCGCGGCTGGGCACCAGCCTCTTCGGCATCGTGCTGGTCGGCCTGGCATGGATGACGCGCGAGTTCATTGGCCGCCTAGCCGCGTTTATCGCCGCGGCGTTCCTCGCGTTCGGGCCCTCGATCATCTACTACTCGCGATTCCAGCGACACGACATCTATCTGGCCGTGTTCCAACTGCTGTTTCTGCTGGGAATCTACCGCTACATCGCCCATCAAAGGCGCGGCGACCTCTGGCTGGTGGTGACCTCCCTCTCACTGGCGTTCTGCACCAAGGAAGACACCTACCTCCAACTGTTCTACCTGGCATTCGTGCTCATCGCCCTCTCCTGGAAAGACCTGCCCGCGATCGGACAGTTGATCGTGCAATCCGTCACTCGGCGCGGCACGGTACCCACGCTTAGCCCGGTCGCTCAGGTCTCCTTACTGATCGGAACGATCAGCCTGCCTCTGGCGGCCGGGGGCTTTGAGTACATCTTCCTCCATACCGCGGTCGATCCCGCGCGCGCCAACATCTACCTGTCGGCCATCTTCGTCATCATGGCGGTCGTGGGCGCCCTGGTGGGCACCCGGTGGAATGCCCAGATCTGGGTCATGGCGGCAGTGATCTTCTGGGGGATCTTCGTCGCGCTCTATACGACGTTCTTCTCCAATCCGGGCGGGTTCTACAGCGGCGCGATCGGCGGCCTGAAGTACTGGATCGACCAGCAGGGCGTCGCGCGCGGCAATCAGCCCTGGTTCTACTACCTGATCCTCCTCCCGCTCTACGAGTTCGTGGCGGTCCTTTTCGGGCTGGCTGGCGCGGCATACATCCTCGTCAAACATCGCGTCGGAGCCGCGACCCCCGTCCGGCGTTTCCATCTGTTGCTGGTCTACTGGGCCTTCGGCGCGCTGCTCCTCTATGGCTGGGCCTCGGAGAAGATGCCCTGGATGGTCATCCATATGGCCATCCCGCTCGCCTTCCTGGCCGCTGTCGCCATCGCCCGGCTGATCCAGGGCGTCGTTGCGCTCGAGCCACCCTGGCAGCGACTCGGGACGTTCGTCCTCGCTCTCTTCCTCACCGGGGCGGCTCTGGTGAGCGGCATCGCCAACCTTTCCAGCGACCCATCGCCCCTCGCGGCTCTCTCCGCGATCTTCGCTGGACAGGCGCCCCCAGCGGCAGTGACACGGCTCTTCCAGGGGCTGGCGATCACGGCCACAGGCTGCGTGCTCCTGACCGTCACCGTCACGCTGGGATCGCGGCTCGGGTTGGGCCTGGCGCTCAGGACCGTCGCGCTCAGCGCGCTCCTGGTCCTGGTGCCGCTCTCGGTGCGGACGGCATGGCAGGTCAACTTCTACAACGGCGATGTCCCGGTCGAGATGCTGGTCTACACCCAGACGTCGCCGGACGTGCGACAGGTACTGGACGAGGTCGACCGCGTTGCCTTCCGGACCGGCCAGGGACGGGAGAAGGTCAAGATTGTCTACGACAGTGGCGTCTCGTGGCCGTTCGAGTGGTACCTGAGGGACTACCCCGGTCGCGTGTTCATCGGCGCGGGAACAGTTCCCAGTTCGGCAATGGACGCTCCGATCATGATCATCGGCACCGAGGGTGGCCGGGACGAAGCCGTGCGCCGGCAACTGGGAACACGCTATGTCAGTCAGCGCTACCGATTGCGCTGGTGGTTCCCTGAAGACTATCGCAGCATCCAGCTCGAATCGATTCAGAGCTTCTTCACAGACCCGCGAACGCGGGCACGGATCTGGCGCTACTTCATGTTCCGCGAGACGCTGAATCCGCTGGGCTCGACCGATTTCGTGATGTTCGTACGGCGCGAACTCGCCTCGGGCGCGTGGGCCGCGCCGCTTGCCTCTCAGCAACTGATCGACGAGGCCGCCTATGAGAGAGCCACCCGTCAGGTGACGGCGACCGCGGCGCTGGGCGGAACGCGCGGGTCCGGCGAGAACCAGATGGCCGATCCCAAGGCCGTTGCGCTCGGCCGCGATGGCTCGATCTTCGTCGCGGATACCTTCAACCACCGAATCCTGAAGTACGCCCAGGACGGTCGATTCCTGATGGCCTTTGGCGGCGAGGGAAACCAGGATGGGCAACTCAAGGAGCCGTGGGGTATCGCGGTCGGACTGAACGGAGACATCTACGTCGCCGACACCTGGAACCATCGGGTGCAGGTCTTCACGGCCGACGGCGCCTACAAGGCAAAGTGGGGCAACTCCCGCCTCGTTCCGACCCTCAACGAGGCGCCGGGGGACTTCTTCGGCCCCCGAGGCATTGCGGTCGACCCCCAGGGGCAGGTTCTCGTCACCGATACCGGCAACCACCGGATTCAGCGATTCTCACCGACCGGACAGTTCATGGGCGCGTATGGCGGTCGAGGCGCGGGGGAGGGTCTCCTCGCAGAGCCTGTCGGCATCGCGGTCGATCGAACCGGGAACATCTATGTGGCGGACACATGGAATCACCGCGTTCAGAAACTCGATCCTCGGGGCGCGTACGCCGCGCAGTGGCTCGTTTTCGGCTGGGAATCTGAGTCGGTCGTCAACAAACCGGGCCTCGCGTTGGATGCCGACGGCTCGGTGTACGTGACCGACCCGGAGGGACAGCGCGTGATCAAGTTCTCGCCCGCGGGGCAGGTGACGGCGGTGTTTGGCAAGCCAGGTCGAGACCTCGCATCGTTGGCGCTCCCGACGGGTCTGGCTGTGACACCTAATGGCGAGGTGCTCGTCGCCGACAGCCAGAACAATCGGGTGCTGCGGTTCGCCCCGGTCCGCTAGCTCCGTCCTCCGTCCTCGTCGTCGTCCTCAATCTCGTACTGCTCGCCATTCTCGTGTGGGCCTATCGCGACGATCAGCGTGTGACAGTCGCTCTCGATGGCGTGTTCGTCGTAGCGCAAGTTGAGGACGATGCGTTTCACATGGCGCGGCCGGAGCGCATGGAACCTCGGATCGGCCTCTCTCTGGATGGGACACTTCCGGCGGCGCGCCTGACAGACAGCACGCTGCCCGGGCCATACCTGGCTGTGGCGCGCGCCATCCAGACCGCCGATGCGACGCAGGGCTGGCGGCACATTCGCGTCCTCGATCGTTCCGGCGCAACCCTCTTCGAGCACGACTTCGCGCGCCAGGGCACGTCCGGATGGTCGGCGGTGGGCGGGGCCTGGTTTCTGACGCCCGACGGGGTGGCCGCAACTCCGCTGACCGGGTTCATTGGCACCACGCTGGTCGATCTGCCCGATGGCGCACGCGTGGAGGCGACTCTCACGCGCGGACGCACCGGCGCGGTCGTCGTGGGGGGCGACGGGCGCGATGGCGGGGCCCTCGTCATGGTACGGCCCGAGCACCGAGACGTCATCCTGTGGCGCCTCGACGAGGGGCACTGGCAGGGGCCGCTCGGCGGCGGTGCCTATGCGCGCCCGTGGCTGAGCGTGGTGAAGGATCTGCTGCGTCATCTCCTCTCCCCCTACCTCATCGCGTTGGTCGTCGGGACGTCCTTCCTTTTGCTCGGCTATCTCTGGCAGATCGCCCGCCGACAGGGTCCCCCGGACGACGCGGCCAACCGCCCGAGGTCAAACCCGGCGGCACTCTTCACCGCGGTCGCGATCGCCGCGGCCACCACGATCAGCGCGCTTCTGGTCGCCGACCTCCTGCTCGAACGCATCCCCCACGTGCAGGACTCGGTGGGGTACCTGTTTCAGGCGAAGGTGTTCGCCGCCGCGCGCCTGTGGGCGCCGCTCCCCGCGGTGCCCGACGCCTTCTGGCACGAATTCATCGTGATGGACGAGGCGCGCTGGTTCGCGAAGTACCCGCCCGGATTCCCGATGGTCCTCGCACTCGGCGTCCTGGCGGGGTTTCCGTGGGTCGTGAATCCGATTCTGGCTGGACTATCGAGCCTGATGCTCTTCCGGCTGGGCTCGGCCATCGATCGGCCGATGACTGGTGTCGTCGCGGCCGGTCTGTTCCTGATCTCCCCGTTCGCTCTGGGTCTGAACGGCAGTTTCATGGCGCATACGGCGGGGCTCGCCTTCCTGCTTCTCTTCCTTCTGGGATACGTCCATTCCGAAGGCGGATCGCGCGGCGCCTCGCTCGTGGCTGGCGCGGCCTTCGGCATGGCGTTTCTGATACGGCCCTGGACCGCGATCGTGTTCGTCTTGCCATTCGCGATCGACCTGGCCTACCGATTCGCCGACGATGGGCGCCGATCGATGCGCCAGATAGCCCTGCTGGCGGCCGGCGCCGCGCCGTTCGTGGGTCTCTGGCTCGCCTACAACACGGTGATGGCGGGCGGCCCGCTCCACAACACGATGGAACTGTGGTGGAGTTTCGACCGGCTCGGCTTCGGGCCGGACAGGGGACTCGCCGGTCATACACCGTTCGGGGGACTGCTCAACACGCTCAGGAACATGGGCGAGTTGAACCGCCATCTCTTCGGGTGGCCAGCCGCCTTCACACTCGCGTTCGCGCTCGTGCCGTTCGCCCTCGGTCGGGCGACACGCTGGGATCGTCTGCTGCTAGCGAGCGCTGCCTGCGTCATGGTCGGCTACTTTTTCTGGTGGGCCGATGGCGTGATGTACGGGCCGCGGTTCTACTTCGAGGCGATCGGCCCGCTACTCCTTCTCAGCGGACGCGGTCTGCAGGTGCTCGTGCAGGCGGGGTCCGCGCCGGGTCGCGTGCTCGCTCCGACGTTGCTGGTCGTTCTGATTGCCGGCGGCACCGCGCTCTACCTGCCCCCGTGGGTCGCAGCGCTAAAGGGCTACAATTATGTTCACCGAGGCCCGGTGAACGTCGTGGAGCGTTCGGGCATCAGCAACGCGATCGTGCTGATCGATCCCGGCCCGGCCCAGCAATGGTGGAACTACGGGATGGTGTTCTCGGCCAATTCCCCCTTTCTGGACAACGACGTGATCTACGCCAGGGATAGGCCCTCGGTCGATTTGACTGGGTTGCGCGCGGCGTTCCCCGGGCGGCGCATCGTCCGACTGGTCGGCGACCGCCTCGTTCCCGCAGACTGAAGGGGTGCCGCGTGACGCCGATAGTTCCCGTACGACATTGACAGTGCACGGTGGCCCATGCGATGAGTAGCAGCGTGCAGATGGCGCTGGCCGGGAGGCGGCGCGCCCGCCCGATCGTCCGCATCGATCGGAAGGCGATCGTCGGCCTCTTCTGGAGCCTGGTGGCGATCGCTGTCGCCCTGGCCGCCCAGGGGTATCTGGAGGGGCGGACGTTCCTCTACGACGCGATCGTCCTGTTCGTCATCGTGGGAATCGTGTTCGGGAGGTCGCTCCGCGACGCGGATCCGACGGTCCCGCCGGATCCGCCGATCCCGCTGCCCGGACCGAGCAGCGGAAGGGCGTTCTTCCTCGGAACGGGGCTGATCGGCGCCGGACTCGCGCTCAACGGCGTGGGTCTGGTCCTGTTCGGTTCCGGCAACGGCGGGACGATCGCCTGGGCGTTCTACGCGGCGAGCCTACCGCTGGCTCTCGCGGGGGCCTATGTCCTGGACGCGCGACCGAGTCTGCGCGCGATGCTGTGGCGCAACCGATGGGTCGCCCTCGCGATCGGCCTTCTCTTCGTGGTGGCTCTCGGCGCGCGAATGTTCCGCCTCGGCGAGATCCCGTTCGGCCTCTGGGCCGACGAGGCGTTCGCCGGCCTCGAGATCCAGAGGATTCTGAGCGAACCGAGCTACCGACCGGTCGCGGGGGCCGGCCAGGTACAGGGGTTGCCGGCGATGGCGTGGTATCTCTCGGCGCCGCTGGTCGCCCTGTTCGGCCCTGGGGAGCCGGTCCTGAGGTTTGTTCCCGCGCTCTTCGGGTCGGTGGGGACCGTCGCGATCTTCCTGCTCGGTCGCGCCCTGTTCGGCACGGCCTACGGTCTGCTCTCCGCGGCGATCCTCGCGACGATGGCATGGCACGTCACCTTCAGCCGGATTGCGATGCAGGGCATCTACTCGACGACCTTGAACACCCTGGCGCTTGGCTTACTGATGCATGCGTTGAAGTCGGGTCGTCGGACGCTGTTCGCTGCGGCTGGCCTGACTCTGGGATTGAGCCTGCAGTTTTATTTCGCGGCGCGACTATTCGCTCTCGTCATCGCGCTTGTCTGGGTCCACCACCTGATCGTGGGGCGGCTCTCCTGGTTGCGCGCTCAGTACGTGAACGCGCTGATCTTCGCGCTCTTCACGTGGCTGGCGGTAAGTCCGCTGGCGTTGCTCGCCTACCAGAATCCCCGGCTCTTCAACGAGCGCACGGAGAACGTCACGATCTTCCGGGAGATCGAGCAGGCGGGGAGTTACGCGCCGCTGATCGAAAACGTTCGGAAGCACCTGCAGATGTTCAACGTTCATGGCGATGCAAATGGGCGCCACAACCTCCCGGGTAGTCCGATGCTCGAGAGCACGACCGCGGCGCTCGCCCTCCTCGGCTTCATTGTCGCGCTGATGCGCGCCCGGCGGCCGGAGTACGCCGCGCCTCTCCTGTGGTGGGCGGTGATGCTGCTGGCGGGGATCCTCTCGCTCGCCTTCGAGGCACCGCAGGGATATCGCACGATCGACAACACGGTCGCCTCGGCCCTGCTCGCCGCGCTGCCGCTGGCGCTGGTGCTGGAAAGAGTCAGACGTCTGTTCGGCGAGGCACGGCTGCGTATGCCAGTGGCGCTCGCCGGCCGCTCGATGATGTTGACGCCACGGTTCACGGCCGTGATCGCCGGAGCCGTCCTGGTCCTCGCGAGCGCGGCGATCTGGCCGGCGAATCTGGAACGCTACTTCGTGCACCAGGCACGCGACTCCGGCGTCTGGGCCGCGCACTCCACGCCTGAGACCATCATCGCGCGCCAGATCGCCTCTGGTGCGGCCATCGGCAAGCCCTACATCGATCAGACGCTCATGGACCACCCGTCCATCCGACTGATCGCGCCGACGTCGATTCCGAACACGCGGTTCGACCCGGCGACATCGCTGCCCCTGCGAGACGCCAACGGCGCAACGATCTTTGTCAACGCGGAGGCATCGAACCAGGTCGCGACAGTGCTGCGTCTCTATCCCGATGCCATGCTGAGGCAGCATCGCAACCCCGCCGGGGGGCCGATCGTCCTCCACGAGATCCTCGTGCCTCCCGAGGTCGTGTCGCGCGTGCAGGGCGCGGACGTCAGCCTCTGGGCCGGCACCGTCGCGGGTGGTGATCCGCTCCGCCGGACGGTGACTACAGGCCCTGGCGAGTTCGTCGATGGCGGATTCCCCCAGTCGCCGTACCTCCTGCAATGGAGTTCGATCGTGGCCGCGCCGGAGTACGGCCTCTATGCCTTCAAGCTGGAGGGGCCGGCCACGGCGTCCCTCAAGATCGACGGTACGGAACTGATCCGTGGCGGCAGTGAGAAGGGAGCTATCCTCGCGCGCGGTAACCACCAGTTATCGATCGACCTGCCCGACGGCAAGAACGGCGAGGTCAGGCTGCTGTGGCGATCGCCGACCGATGCTGCCTTCCAGCCGATCCCGCGCGAGTTCCTGTTCCGCGCGCCCGTCTCCAACAACGGCCTGCTCGGCAAGTACTACCGCGGCACGGAGTGGGGCGGAGAACCGGGCCTCCAGCAGATCGATCCCGGGCTCCAATTCCGCTTCCACCTTCTGCCCCTCCCGCGGCCGTACAGCGTCGAATGGACCGGCAAGCTGTACATCCCGGCGGATGGCGCCTATCGACTCGGAGCGTCCTCGATCGATGAGTCCTGGATCTACATCGACGAGAAACTCATCGTTGACAATTCACGGAACGTCGGCAACTACGGCGAGGGCGGCCTCGTGCTGACACGCGGATTCCACGACATTCGCGTGCGTTACGTCGACAGGACCGGGCACACGTACATCAACGTGTTCTGGACGCCACCTGGTCGGGGGCGCGAGCCCATTCCGACGGAATACCTGTTTCCACCGCTGGGCAGTTACCCCGACCGCGTCGTGCCGCCACCGGTCGTGCGGCCCGCAACCGTGGAGCCGCCTCAGCCGGCCCAGCCCGCCTCCAGCGTTCCGGCAAAGCCGGTCGCCTCGCGGCCGGGCCCATCCACGAACGTTCCGGTGATCGCCGCGAACACGCTCGTGCGGATCGGCGCGCCGGGTACCGCGAGTGGTCTGTTCGATCAACCTCGCGGCGTCGCGGCAGATCGCGACGGCAACGTCTATGTCGCCGACACGGTGAATCATCGGATCCAGAAGTTCGGGCCCGATGGCCAGTTCCTGCTGGCGTGGGGCGACGAGACCAACCTTCAGGAGCCTCTGGCGATCTCGGCCGACAGCGAGGGGAACCTCGTCGTCCTCGACTCGCTGCCGGGCTGGATCAAGCGGTACGACCCGAATGGGACGATCATCGCCCAGTTCGGCGGGCCGGACGCACGCTTCTACCACCCCCGCGGCATGGCCCTCGACGCCCAGGACAACGTCTACATCGCGGACACCGGCGGGAGCCGGATCGTCAAGTTCAGCCCTCGCGGCGAACAACTCGGAACGATCGGCTCACGAGGAACGGGCGCGGGAGGTATCGCCGAGCCCACCGGCGCATCACCGGATCCGTTCGGCAACGTGTGGGTTGCGGATTCGGCAAACTCCAAGCTCGTCCGGTTCGGCAGCGGCGGTTCGGCTGACGTCGAGATCGCGATCCCCAAGTCAGGCAGCCTTCACGGTCCCAAGGTCGCCGTGTCCTCCCAGGGCACAGTGCTTGTGACCGACCCCGAGAGCGGGCGGATCTACGTCATCGGGTCCGACGGCACGACGCGCGCGGTCATCGCTTCCGAGGATCTGAAGCGGCCGCAGGGTCTGGCGATAATCGGCAACGATCGGCTCGCGGTGGGCGATGTGACGCTCAATCACGTGGTCATCCTCGAGATACCCGGCGGGATCTGAGCGTGGCCACGCGCGATATTCCCGACCTCGATCTCGATCTGCCGGACGTTCCAGATGATGAAGATGTCGACGATCTCGACGATCTGTCCCTGGATGATGTCGGGTCAGGGACCTCCGGCGCGACCGAGGAAGCGGGCGATGACGCCTCTCGCGACCCGGTCCAGAGACCACCTCTCCTTGCCGGCGCCATCGCCCTGGTGTCCGGCGTGGCCGGACCGCTCGTCGCCAGAGTGGGACCGCTGGCGGCCCCGGTCGCCGCTCGGATCGCGCCGCTGCTCGCCCTCGTGCCCTTGCCCGTGCGAGTGGGGGGGGCTGTTGCCCTCGGGGTGATGGTGCTCGGAGGAGTCGGCCTGGGCGCGACGGCGGCACTACGGCCAGCACCGACGCCGATTCCGACAGTTCAGCCCGTGGCGTCGATCCCGGTCCTCCCAACGCGTGCGCCGGCCACCCCCACGCAGGTTCTCCCCACTCCGACCGCCACGCCCGCGGTGTTTCGCGAACTCGAGTCCGGCTGGATTGTGGACGGTCCCCCGCGCCCCAATCCGGTCCATCAGTTGCCGTCGGACAAGATTCTCCTGATCGATCAGGCGCCACCGGTGTACACGATGGTCGCCCGCGTAGAGGTGCTTCTTCGACGCGGTTCGGCAGCCCCGATCTGGGGTATCGTGCTCTCCCATCGCGGCACAAACGATCACCTGAAGTTGGAGTTCTTCACCGACAGCTACCAGCGCGATCGCCCCTTCGTCGGCCTCGTCACGACCCAGAATGGCCAGTCACGCCTGATCGGTCCCAATCACCCCATTCCGGAACTCGAGTTCTGGGGGCGCGACATCCACGAGGTGCGCGTCCAGGTGGTGAACGACGCGGTTCAACTGTGGGTGAACTCGCAACCGATTCCCGAGTGGAAGATCCCCGGCGGCATTCCTGTCGGTTCCCGCGGGCTTTACGTGTGGGGCGGCAGCACGCTGCGGTTCCACTCGCTGGCCAGCCTGGGCTGAGATCGACGATCCGCGCGACGGCACGCCGCATCGCCGATCGGGAGTTCTGGGATTGAGGTGGCCGCCTGCCCTGCGAGGGTCGCTCGCGCTGGTCGGCGCGATGGCGGGGCTTGCCCCCCTTGGCGCGGAGATGATCCTGCGCGGCTCCTACCCGAATATCGGATACCTCGAGACGGTCCTCTACGCCGCTGCCCTCATTCTCTTCACGCTCGCCTGTCCGCCGCTACGCTACCCGGCGGCGGCCGATTCTCCGGCGCCCCCCGTGCGCATTCTCTTCCTGGGCCTGGCCATCGGTCTGGCATCGCTCGGAGCGCTCCTGGCCTGGCAGGCACCGCGTGCCTCGTACCTCGCCGTCCCGTGGCTGGGCGGCCTGGTCTGCCTGATCCTCTCTGTGCGACCCCGGCCCGGCCTGGAGTCTCGGAGAGTCCTATGGTCGGCGGCGGCGATCGCGGTGGTCGCGGGGATCCTGCGTCTGGTCGACCTGGGCACGCGCCCGGTGATCATCGATGAACTGGCGATGATGCCGTTCGCACTCGAACTGGGCCGTGAGATCACGTCCGGTCAGTTCCTGACATCCCGGGGCATCTCGCTCTTCGCAGCCGATCGAAGTCTGTTCTCCCAGCTCGCGCTGACCACATATCTGAGCACCATCGCGTTCGGCGTAGGCGGAATCGATCTGGCATGGCTACGCGTGCCCAGCGCGATGATCGGGACCGCGGAGATCGTCGCGGTCTTCTTCACCGGGCGAGCGATCGCGAATGCACGGGTGGCTGCAATCGCCGCCCTGACGCTCGCGGGACTGGCAGCGCATCTGGAATTCTCACGAAATGGGCAGAGGCTCATCGAGGCCTCGCTCGCCTGGTGCGTTCTGACCTACCTCCTCGTGCGTGGAACCGAGCGCCGGGATCCGCGGTACTTCCTGGGTGCCGGAGCCGTGCTCAGTCTGAGCCTCTTCCTCTACTGGGCGTACCGGCCCGCCATCGCCTTCGTCGGGGCGACGATCGTGCTGCTGGTGGTGCTCCGCGAGACGCGGGGCTGGTGGACGGCGCGGGCCACGGGGATGCTCGTCGCCGGGTTCGTGATCGGTGCCGGACCCATGCTGGCGCCATACCTCCGGGACCCCTCGCTGTACCTGTTTCGCTCGGAGAAGACCAGCTGGCTCGGCGAAGCCATCCAGACCTACCGCACGACCGGAGAGATCGGCGCGCTCCAGCCAATACTGCGACACGTCGAAGGCGCGTTGCTCGGCTTCAACGTCCTGGGAAGCGTCGATAACCACTATCTGCCAGATCGGGGGCTCCTCCTCCTCTTACCCGCGGCACTTCTCGCCGGCGGTGCCGCGTTCGCGCTGCGACACGCCTTCACGTGGCGCCTCGGCATCGTGAGTCTGTGGTTCTGGGGGAGCACCGCCAGTCTGATGATGCTCTCCGACGCGACGCCGATCACGCATCGAGGACTGCCCGTTCTCCCTGCCGCGGCGATCCTGGTGGGTATCGGCGCGGATCGACTCATCGGCGCGTCTGAGCGCGTGGGCACTCTGTTCGCGCGCGGCGCCTCGGCGATCGTGCTCGCCGGATTGGTCTCATCGGCCGCGCTCGATGCCGCGTTCTATTTCTTCGACTACGCGCGCCGCGACTTCGATACCGCCCAGGACACGCTCGTGCGCTACGTTCTCGCGCGCCCCGCCGGGTCGACCATCGCGGTCTTCCCGGGGATATCCGCCTATGGAATGGAACTCGATGTCGAGGGTAAGCCGTTCCAGTGGGCGAGCGATCTCGAGGAGCGTGTGCAGGGATTACCACTCGGCCGATTGACGGAGCAGATTCCGCTGCTCGAACGGAGCGGTGAGGTCTCGATCATGCTGCCTGAGGCCGGTGCGGCCTGGGTGGACGAGGTTGCCGCTGCCTACCCGGGATCGCGCATCGAGGTGCTCCGCTCTCGGTTCAAGCCCGACGTGGTTGGCTGGACGGTGATCCGGCCAAACAGCGCCGCTTTACCAGAGGGGCCGTCGGTCTCGCTGCGCAGCGCGAATGGCGCGACACACATCGTAGCCGCCGGCGCCTCCGTGCTCCGGGGTGCGGATATCCCCGGCGATCTGACCTTTCCCGTCGGCGTAGAGTGGCGAGGCTGGGCACGCCTCGCGGGTGACGCCCAGGAGCGGATCGCCCTCCGGTATCGCGGCATCGCTCCGCTCGAGTTCGCCCTCGGGACCCAACGAGGGGCGGTCGACCCGGAAACCGGATTGACGACCCTGAGGGCAACGCGAGGGCCACAGCCGGTCTGGGCCAGAACGGTCCTGCCTCAACCGGACGCCGAGGGCGCGATCTCGATCGAGCGAGCGCGTGCCGACGATGGCGACGTCCCCGGGCGCGTGGCCATCAGCGCGTGGCCAGGCCCGCCGAGGGTGCGAGTGGAGTGGGCTGAAGACGCTTCCCGCGCAGTGGTACTCGAGGAATTCGATGTCCACATCGCCGATCATCGCTTCAACCTCCGTCGTCCCGCCCCCGGCATCTACCGAGTCGCATGGCGGGCCACGCTCCAGATCGTGGTGGCTGGCGCATACGAGTTCGAGATCGTGTCGGATGGACCTGCCCGTCTGGCGATCGGGACCCGTCAGATCTGGCCCCCGGGTGCGGAGCGCCTCGAGACGCCGGGTGGGCCGCTGGAGTCCAGGCGGGCGCGGGTGACACTCACAGCGGGAGATCACGATCTGAGCGTGGAGCGCATCCTGGATAGCGGGGGAAAGATCCATCTGCAGTGGCGGCGAGGCAATGAACCGTTCCGTCTCGTGCCGGCACACGCGCTCCGGCCGCTTGCCTGGCCGTGATGCTGCGCTCGCCTCGCTTCGCCGCGCTGGCCGCGGTGACGATCGCCACCGCGCTCCTGGGAGTGGAGTGGCTCTTCGAGAGCGGATGGGAAGGCGGCCGCCGCCCCGGCGTTCTGTTAGCCGTCGGCTGGCTTGCCATCTGCATCGCCTTCGCGCTCGCGGTGCCCGCATCGCGGGATAGGGATGGGGAACCTCTGGCGCACGGTCGAGGATCGACGAGCGCTGAGCCACGTCGCGCGCTTCTGCTCGCGGCGGTCATCCTGTTCGCCGTGGGACTGGCGACCGCCGTCACCAACATCCGCGCATGGGCCCTCGCCCCGATCTGGCTGGCGTCGATCGCTCTGTGGGTAGGGGCCTGGCTGTCCCGACCGGCGCTACCACGCCTCTCCAGAAGCCAGTGGGCGCTCTTGGGCGGGGTTCTGATCCTGGCCGCGACACTCCGTCTCTACGGCCTGGAGTCGCACCAGGCATCGCACATCGATGAGTACGTAACCCCCGAACTCGCCCTGCGGAGGGCGACGGTGGATGTGGAGAACGGATTCCCCCTGTTCGATATGCGCTCCGCGGACATCGGCAGCATGCTCCTGCTCAGCGCTTATCCCCGCCGCCTCGCCTTTGAGACACTGGGCCTGAGCCTGACAGTTCATCGTCTACCCAGCGCACTCGTCGGGATACTCCAGGTCGCACTGGTCTTCTTCGTGACACGGGCGCTGTTCGGATTCCGCGCCGGGATCATCGCCGCACTCGTGCTGTCGACGCTGGCGATGCATCTCGCGTTCTCCCGGCACGGTGAGATCACGATCGAGGGATCCTTCGTCTGGCTGTTGACGGCTTACTGCTTCGCGCGCGCCTTTGCCGCCCGTGAGCCCAAATGGCTGGCACTGGGCGGCCTGGCCCTCAGCCTCGGGATGTACCTGTATCTGGCCGGCAGGCCGGCCTTCGCGTTCGCCGCGGTCGTTTTGGTGCTGGCGGCATTCGACCCACGTCTCCGGGGCAGGTGGCTCGCCGTCGGCAGTTGCTGGTTCGCGATCGGTCTGGCAATTGGCCTTGGACCCCTTCTCGTCACCCTGGCGCGAGAGCCAACGGTTTTCGCCTACAACGCGCGGCTTACCTCCTGGCTTGGCGAGGCGATCGGGCTGTATCAGCGCTCGGGGGAGATCGGTGCACTCCGGCCCCTCTGGGAGCACGCCTACCGCGCGTTCCTGGCGTACAACGTCATTCCGAGCGCGGATCACCACTACCTTCCGGAGCGGGGTCTCTTCACGACGATTCCCGCGGCGCTTCTCTACGGCACGCTCGCGCTGGTCAGCCTTCGACTCCTCGACTGGCGCTACCGCCTGGTCGCCCTGTGGTTCTGGGCGCCGACCGTGGCGCTGTCCTTTCTCTCCGACCACCCACCTCCGGTCCATCGCATCCAGCCGGCGGTGGTCGCGGCGGTCGTCTTGATCGGTCTCGGGTTCGACCGCTTCGTGGCGATCTGGAACCAGCGAGCCAGGTGGCTCAGCGTGGTCGCCGGGTTCGCGCTCGCCGGCGGACTCATCGCCAGCGCGGTGACGGAGGCCACTTTCTACTACCTGGACTATGCGCGGCGGGATCCGGATGCGTATCAGGGGGCGATCGCGCGATACGTCGCCGCTCTGCCGGAAGGGGAGCGCCTGGTCGTGATGCCCGGACCGGAGGGCGCCCGACTGGCGCTGGCGTTCGGCTCGGAGATGGAGCGCAAGAACCCCACCCGCATGATGTATCGCCCCATCCAGGAGTTGATCGAACCCGTTCCGGGCGCGCACCGGACCACCTTCGCGTTCAACGCGTCGATGCGCGCCTGGTTTCCCGTCGCGCGCGCGGCGTTCCCGGCGATCGAGCCGAGGGAGCTTGTGACGAGCGATCCGGCGTTCGAGAGCCCCCTGCTGTGGACGGTGTTCTCGGTGGCGGAAGAGGATCTGGCACGCCACAGAGGTCTGGAACTCAGCCTGGAGGGGGCAGACGGTCGACGCTGGATGATGCGCACGGCCGCGATCGAGCCCCCGGCGGGCTGGCCGCCGGATCTGGCGTTCCCGGCCCGCCTGCGCTGGCAGGGATGGTACGTGCCGGACGATCGGCGGACCGAGTCGGATAGTCTGGTTCTCACGAGTTCGGCACCGGTCGCGCTTTGGTTGGGCGACCGGGCCCACGAACTCGATCTCGGGCGGCCGCCGGTGGAGATCTCCTCGCTTCGGCGAGCCGTACCACTCCGCGCTGAAGCCGACGTCGCCTCCGCGGCAACTGCCCCCACCGTGCGATCCACCGCCACGGGAGTCACCGGTTCCCGGCCGTTCCCAGAGGATCGGGCAAATGTCTGGCCCGGTCCTCCCCGGGTGCTGATCGAGTACCGCGGCGGCGATGGTCAGCAACTACTGGCGCGGGAGTTCGACGCGATGTTCGGCGATCACTCGATCGGTGAGGGTGTGCCACTGTCTGCGGAGCGTCCGGTCCTCATCCGCCTGCTCGGTACGCTGAAGATCGAACGGGTCGGCCTGTATGAGTTCGAACTCCAGAGCGACCAGCCCGCCCGCATGCTTATCGACGGTCGGCAGGTCTGGCCGGCATACGCCGATTGGACCCGGCCGCGCGAGCTACGACGGGAGGAGATCCTCGCTCTGACCCGGCTCAACGCAGGCGAGCACGAGATCGTCGTCGAACGGTTCCATCGCGTGGGCGGACAGTTGAACCTGCTATGGCGACCGCCTGGCGAAGATCAGAGGCTCCTCGCCCTCGAATCACTCGTGCCGCTCAGTTCCTGGCCGTGACCTCTTTGAGGTTGCGCCCGGTCACGAACCCTCCGCCCAGGCGCCACATCCCCACAACCCCAAAGGGCACGACGACCGCGTAGGCGAGCAACTGCAGCAGAACCACATACGCGACGGATTGACTGGGCGTGAGGCCGAAGGGCACGAGCACGATCAGAGCCACGAACTGATAGATGCCCACGTATCCCGGAGTGGAGGGCAGGGCACTGGAGAGACCGAGACTCGCGATGAGCAGGATCGTAAGGGGAATGCTCAGGGTGACCCCCATCGCCCAGGCCAGGACCTGCCCGAGCAGGATGTCGATCGACCAGACGACGGCGGTGAAGCCGACAAACGCGAGCAGTCGGCGCCCATCGTGGAGCGCGGTGAAGCCCGCACCCAACCGCTCCAGGTGGGGATCGATTCGCACCGCGTGCCGCGAGATGAAGGGCACGCGGGTCAGAATCCCGCGCCCCAGGTTGAGAAGGCGCGGTGCGGCCGCGAGTCCGACGACGCCCGCCACGGCCGCGATCGCCATGGCGCCGAGCGCACCGCCGATCTCCGGTGGCATTGCCTCCAGGAGGAGTCCCGCCGCCGCGGCGGAGAGGACGAGTACCGGGACATCGATGATCCGCTCCGTCATCGCCGTGGCGAGAACGAACCCAATCGGACGGGACAGCGCACGACTGGCGAGCGCCGAACGGATCGCCTCACCTGCCCGCGCCGGCAAGACGTAGTTCCCACAGTAGCCGGCGAGGTTTGCCCAGAAGACCGGAATGGCGGGCGTGCTCCCGCTCGCCCCCAGAATGATACGCCAGCGAAGCGCGCGCATGACCTGGCTGAGCACGACGATCAGCCAGGTGACACCGAGCAGTCGCAGGTCAACCCCGGCGATGACCTCGACGGCTTCCTCGACATCGATCTGACGCACCACCAGCACCAGCAGGATGATGGCGAGAAGAGGGGCAACGATCCGGGCGATCACAGGAAGGAGCGGTAATCCAGCGCGTCCAGGAATACACCGGCTCGAGCCGTCACGTCGGACCGCATCGCCGAAGAGAGCTCTCGCGCGGTCGATCGATTCGCCTCCGTCGTGGCGTGGCGGATCGTGCCCCAGGGATACACCTGGTCGAGCCGCTGCCCGTTCCAGGTCGGGTAGGCGAGCGCGGGCGCGGGCGCCACGCCCAGGCTGGCGAGCACGTTCGCGAGTACTCCGGGAGGGTCGGCCACGAGATCCTCAAACCGAAGCACTTGAACGCGCCCCGGGTAGCGGGCGGCTGCAACCAGCGCGGCGTGCTGGCACGTTGTCCAACCGAGCATGTAGTCGGCAACGCCCAGCGGAACCGGCCGACGACAGGTATCCGCGAACGCCGACCAGGGGTTGCGCACGACGTGCAGGACGTGCGCACCCGGCAGATCGGACAGGATCTTCTCATAGTCGACCGTGACGATCGGACTGTACCCGACGTAGATCGGGCGATCGGACCCGGCGCGGTGGTCGCGCCATACGTCGAAAGTAGCCCGAAAGAAAGCCGCGACATTCCCCGCGCGCGTGCGCGGCGCACCGGCGACGAGATCGACGAATCGTTCCCGTCGTTCGTCGTCTGAGAAGTCGAAGGGCCGATCGCGGAACTTACTCACCTGGGGCGTGCGTGCCCGGACCTTGCACTCCTCATCGATGATGGCGCGATAGTCATCGTGGGCGCTCGCCCCGAGGAGGAATTCTGGCCATCGGTACTTGAGCGGAAACATCGAGGCCAGGAGATCATCGACATAGCGCGTGCCCAGTTGCGACTCGAAAGGGTAGACTGCGAGATCCGGGTGACCATCGAGAAATCGGTGGGTCGTATTCCCTCCGTTCTCGTACATCGCACCGATCATCAGCAGTCTGAAGCTTTCCGTCACACGCGCCTCTCCAGGGCCGCGAAAGTGTAGAAAAAGCGTCGCTGCGCCTCCGTGATAACGGCACGCGCGCTCTGGAACGGGAACCGCCAACCTGCGGGAGCGATCTCGATCGCGAAGATCTGATTGCCCGCTGGCCACTCGATGCTGGCCAGGAGCCTGCCCGACGCGACCTCGACCGCATGCAGCCCGCATCGGCTTCGCGCCAGATCGAGACCCGGAGCATACTGACGGAAGCGCGGCAGGACCCGCGAGGTCCCCACGAAGGCGATGCCCTCGACGAACGCGAGGCCACGGGTCCAGCCCGGAAGGCGCGCGATCACCTCGGTCGATCCATCCGCCACACGCACCAGTTCGCCATAGCCACTGTTATCAACCCACAGGGCGCCGCGATGGAATCGGGCCGAATGAGGACGGGTGAGCCCGCGCACCAGCGGGGCGCGCGTCGCGCCATCGAAGATCACGCCACGGCCATCCACCGCGAAGTTCCGGTGGCCGGGGCGGCGTCCGCCGGGGACGGCCGCGGACGCCGAGAAACACGAGCGCGCGAGATCCGGCCCGGCGGCAATGGAGTTCAGTTGCAGGTAGTTGCGCGCGAAGCGGGTATCTTCGCCCAACGATTCGATGCAGTCGGGCCACCAGCAACGCTGGTAGCTCCCATCCGCATCGAATCGCACCACGGCGTTCTGGCCGACCGCGTTACCGTGGAGGACCCCGGCAACGAAAGCGAGGTCGTGCAGATACAACTGGCCCGGATAGAACCAGGTACGGGAGGGCGCGAGCGTTACCGGCCGCGACTCCGCTTCCTGCTGCGACGCGAACTGCAGGATCTGGTTCGGGTTGCGCGTGCTCGCGACGAACAGAGACCGGCAATCCGGAGCGAGAGCGATCCCCGACGGGTGGGGCAGGGGGAAATGGGTCTGTCCGGCGGGCGTGGGTCCTCCCAGCGACAGAAGGAGGTGCTCGTACTCCCGCGACACGATGAGGGAGACGCCGAGACCGGCAAGCAGATCCCACCACGGCCCACGCGTCCGCACCGCGAGCAGCGAGCGATCGACGCGTCCACCGTCCCACCACGCTCCGGCGATCTGCGCGGGATGGCGCCAGTCGCCGTGATGATGCGCCCACAGCGCATCGCGGCTCTCGGCCACACTCACGGAACCGGGCCGGTTCCACGACGCATCGCGAGCGCCCCGAGGTAGAGCCGCATGGCCGAGGTCAGCGTCGTCGTCGAGCGTCCACCGTGACGACGCGCCGAGAAGATCGGCACTTCGATGAGGGGATAGCCGGCAGTACGGCACGCGACGGCGAACTCCAGATCGAGCAGGTCATCGTCGCGCCGGAGCGCCAGGAGGCGATCGAAACGGCGTGGGAAGAACTTCGGCGTACCGTTGATGTCCCAGTAAGAGAGGTCGAAGAGCGCGCGGCACTCGAGGTTGTAGAGGAGCGATCCGAGCCGCCGCCGCGCCCCCTCGCGGATCTTGCGGTTCGCCTTCACGACCACCTCCGGGTAGGCGGTGGCATAGATCGCGAGGAGCGTCAGATCGGCCGCGGATGTGCGCGCCAGATTCGTATACCCGACGATCTCGCCCCGCGCCGCGGCGACGCCCCATCGGACAGCGTGCCCCCACCCCGCCCTGGGCGCCTCGGCAACGCGCACATCACCGTGTGCGTCCTCCAGCGCGTGGGCGATCTCGGCCGACCGATCGCGACACCCATTTGGCACGAGGATCAACTCTTTAGGCACCCGCAGGCGATCGAGTTCCCGCCTGTACTCCTCCACGATCGCGGCCAGATGGTCGGCCTGGTTGTAGATAGGGAGGACGATCGAGAGAACTGGCGCTGCGATCACCCGGCCGCCTCTCGTGCGGCGATGATGCGGGCCACGAGGCGATCCGTCGAGAGGCCCGCGCGTGCCTCGAGGAACCGCTGGCTGCCCGTACTGCCGCTCGCGATCGGCTCCACCGCGCAGCGCACCAGCCGGCCGTGGCGCGCCATCGTTGAGGCGGCCTCCGCGACCAGCGATCCCAGGCCACCCACCGGTCCGTGCACCTCCACGGTCACAACCAGGGGGTGCTCGCGCAGGAGCGCTTCGAGGTCCTCGAGCGGTGGCGGCGCAATCGACGCGACCACGGCCATGGTTGCGGAGATTCCGTGCTGATCCAGCGCACGCGCCACGTCGATGGCGACCGGCGCGATGCCGCCCATTGCCAGGATCGCCACGTCCGATCCGCGCGCGACGATCTGTAGTCGGCCGATCGCGAACCGTCCCTCGAGTCCGGGAACCATCGCTCGGTCATCCTTGCCGAGACGCAGGTAGAGCGGGCCGGGAACCGACGAGGTCGCCGCGACGGCTGTCTCGGTCTGCCCACCGTCCGCCGGCGCGAACACGGTCATGCCCGGCAGCGCCCGCATGATCGCGATGTCCTCCAGACCGTGATGCGATGGTCCCGCCGGACCGTATTCGAGGCCTCCGCCCATCCCAACGATCCGCACCGGCAGGCCGTGATGAACCGGGCCATTCCGTATGAACTCGTACGGCCGCAGCGTCGCGAAGGTGACTATCGAATAGCAGAACGGCACGAATCCCGCGTCCGCGAGGCCAGTGGCGAGACCGACCATGTTCTGTTCGGCAACCCCCACGTTGTAGAAGCGGGCGGGAAATCGCTCGCGGAACCCCTCCACAGCCATGAAGCCCAGGTCACCCGTCAGAAGCACCACTCGATCGTCCCGGGCCGCCAGGTCCGCGAGCGCGCGAAAGAACGCCGCCCTCACGCTCGTGCCGCGACTTCGGCGAGCGCCTGGTGATACTGCTCCTCGGACATCGGCAGGTAGTGCCAGGGGATGCGCGACTCCATGTAAGAGACGCCTCGTCCGAACACCGTCCGCGCGATGACGACCGTGGGCAACGTTCCTTGAGCCTTCAGCGCCGAGCGAATCTGATCTGGGTCGTGACCGTCGATCTCGCGCACGCTCCAGCCGAAGGCCCGCCACCGATCGCCCATTGGATGGAGGTCCAGGACATCGCGCGTGTAGTCGAGGGCCTGTTGCCCGTTCAGGTCGACGATCGCGGTGAGCGCTCCCAGGCGGTGGTGCGCGGCGAACATCGCCGCCTCCCAGACCGATCCCTCGTTGCACTCGGCATCGCTGAGCAGCACGAAGACGCGGCGAGTAGCCCCAAGCATCCGCGCGCCGAGAGCGGCACCGACTCCAATCGACAGGCCGTGGCCCAGCGATCCGGTCGAGAAGTCCACGCCGGGCAGAGCGTGCTCGGGATGGACGCCCAGGAGTGTGTCCTCACCCGCGAAGCCCGCCAGATCGTCGGCACTGAGCCAGCCGCGAAGATGGAGTGCCGCGTAGAGCGCGAGTGCCGCGTGCCCTTTGGAGAGGATGAAGCGATCGCGCTGGGGGTCGCGTGGTCCCGACGCGCGGAGGACGTCGCCGTACAGGACCGCGAGGAGATCGGCGATCGACAGCGCGGAGCCGATGTGGCCGATGCGGGCGCGGAAGGACTGCTCGAGCACGATGCGACGCACCTGCCGGCCCGACATCGCGACAATCATAGGGAGGGGCAGTCGGGCAGCCGGTGGCCATATCGGGGGATTCAGTGTCGGAGCGTGTCCTCGTCTCTGGTGGAGCGGGCTTCGTCGGGGCCAATCTCGTGCGGCGTCTTCTGGACGATGGTCACGCCGTCAGTCTCCTCCTGCGCACTCCGGAGACCGCGTGGCGCCTGAGCGATATCTGGTCGAGGTGCGCGGTCCACCTCGCCGATCTGGGAGAGGGCGAAGCGGTGGCACAGGCCGTGCGTGCCGCGCAACCGCGCTGGGTCTTCCACCTCGCCGCGCACGGCGCCTACTCGTGGGAGACGGATCTCGATCGTATCGTGCTGACGAATGTGGTGGGGACGGCCCATCTCCTGCGCGCCGCCACGACCTTCGGCGCCGAGACGTTCGTGAACACGGGGAGTTCGTCCGAGTACGGCCGGCGAGATCACCCGACCTCCGAGGCCGATCCGCTGGAACCAACCAGCGTGTACGCGGCGACGAAGTGCGGGTCCACGCTGCTCGCGCAGGCCCTCTCTCGGAGCACGGCGACGCGCATCGTGACGCTGCGCCTGTATTCGATCTACGGTCCCTACGAGGATCCGAACCGCCTGATCCCGGCGCTGATCCTTCGCGGACTGGAGGGTCGGTTGCCGCCCCTGGTGAATCCCGACATCGCGCGCGACTTCGTCTACATCGAGGACGCGGTCGAAGCCTACCTGCGCGCAGCGCGCAGCGCCCCGACCGGCGCGATCTACAACGTCGCCAGCGGTCGGCAGACGACCGTGCGTGACGCGGTCGAGGTCGCGCGGCGCCAGCTGG